>JBGUEO010000006.1:0-164086 GCA_041821315.1 Velocimicrobium sp.
CATTGTTGTTGTTATTATTGTATGGACGTGCGGCTCCTCCATTGTTGTTATTATTGTATGGACGTGCGGCTCCTCCATTACTATCGCGATTGTTATTATTATTATATGGACGTGCGGTTCCTCCATTGTTACTCGAGCTATTTCCTCCATCTTTTATAACTGGTTTCTGCTCATTTATCGTTTTCTCTTCTGATACCTTCTGTACAATTTCGTCCGCTTTCTTTATCGGTTCTGTCATATTTAAAGATTCCTCTTTCTTCTCATCCGTTTTTCGCTCTGCCATTTTAACCTCGATTGTTTCTTCTTTTCGAGGTGTTGGAACAACTTTTTCCTCATTTACTGATTCTGGTTTCTTTTGTTGTTTTTCTTCCGTCTTAGGTGCATAGCTCTTTAAAAGGAACGCAATTGCGTTATCTTCAATGTTGCTATTATGACTTTTAACTTCAAATCCATTATCATTTAACATCTTTACCATATCTGTACTTTTTATATTTAAACTTTTTGCAATTTCATATATCTTCATTTTTGCCATCTACACTCGACCTCCTATTTCAATTGTTTTATTATCGCGTCTGCCAGTCCCTGATCTAAGATTGCCAGAGAAGCTCTGAATTGTTTTCCCATTGCATGGCCGAGTTCACCCTTCTCACTCAAAAAATGGATTGGCACCTGATAATAATCACACATGTTTTGAAACATCTTTTTTGTGTTTGCTGAGGCATCCTCTGCCACAATGACAAGCTTAGCTTTTCCTTCTTTTACAGCTTTTTCCGTTGAAAATTCTCCACTTGAAATTTTTCCAGACTTCGTGGCTAATCCAATGTAAGAAAGTACTTTATTTTGATTCAAATTCCTTCAACTCCCTTTCCAATGTTTCATATATTTCCTTTGGTATCCCTGTCTTTAAAGACCGTTCTAGCGCCTTTGATTTGGCTGCTTTTGAAAAGCAGTCAAAGGAATTGCAAATATAAGCACCTCTACCATTTTTTTTGCCAGTCACATCAATCACAATGTCCTCCTCAGGTGTTTTAATGACACGAATCAAGCTTTTCTTATCCTTCATTTCACCGCAACCAATACATTGCCTCAATGGGCTTTTCTTACTATTCATGCAACCTCTCCGCTTCTTAATGTTATTCTTCTAAAGGTTTAGAAATCACCTCCGAATTTTCATTCAACTGCGATTCACTTTTTATGTCAATCTTATATCCAGTTAATTTTGCAGCTAATCTGGCATTTTGTCCTTCTTTCCCAATTGCTAAAGAAAGCTGATAATCTGGCACCACTACTTTAGCGCTTTTTTCTTCGATACTTACATCGACCGATACCACTTTCGCTGGACTCAAAGCATTTTCAATTAAAACAGCAGGATTTTCATTCCAAGTGATTATATCAATTTTTTCTCCTCGAAGCTCATTTACAATTGCATTTACTCTTGCTCCATTTAGTCCTACACAAGATCCGACTGCATCAACATCTTCATTTGCAGTATACACTGCCATCTTTGTTCTTGATCCAGCTTCTCTTGCAATACTCTTTATTTCTACTGTTCCATCTTTTACTTCTGCAACTTCTGCCTCAAATAAACGTTTTACCAGTTCCGGATGTGTTCGAGAAACTGTAATTCTAGGACCCCTTGTTGTATCTTTTACTTCTACAACATAAAGTTTAATATGATCCGTAGGTCTAAATCGTTCTGTCTTAACTTGTTCATTTTCCGTAAGAACTGCATCAACCTTACCTAAATTAATGCTGATATTTCCACCTTGATATCGTTGAACAATACCAGTCACAATATCTTTTTCCTTACTAAAATATTGATTATATAACACTTTTCTTTCTTCTTCCCTTATCTTTTGTACTACAACCTGTTTTGCCTTTTGTGCTGCAATACGTCCGAAGTTCTTAGGCGTAACTTCAACTTGAACAATTTCTCCCAAACTATATTTTGGATATTTTACTTTTGCTTCTGTAACGCTTATCTGCAATGCTTCATCTTCTACTTCTTCCACTATTTCTCGATCTGCATATACGCTAACAGCACCAGTCTCCTTATTTATATTTACATGTATATTATCAGCTTTTCCAAAATGATTCTTACATGCTGCTACAAGAGAATTTTCCATTGCTTCTAATAATATATCCTTGCTAATATCCTTTTCTTTTTCAATCTGATCCAATGCTAGGATTAGCTCTTTATTTTCATTTGCTTTCATTTTCACGAAATACCTTCCTTCCTTTTTTAGAAATCCAACGCCAATTTCACGATGGCTATATCTTTTCTTGAAATTTCTATCGTTTCTTCTGTTTCAAGAGATATAATAATAGCATCCGCATTATATTCTTTAAGAGTACCTGTCACTTCTTTTACGCTTACTTCTTTTCCTTGTAACATAAATTTCATGTTTTTATAAAGCTTTATATCAATGTCTTGCCCTATGCTTCGAATGAAATCTTTATCTTTTTTCAATTGTCTTCCTAAACCGGGGGAACTCACTTCTAAAATATAAGCATCTGATATAAAATCATTTTGATCGAGCAAATCACTAAGTGCTCTACTTACGATTTCGCAATCATCAATTGTAATTCCACCTTCTTTATCAACAAAGGCACGGAGAAAGCAATTTCCTGCTTCTTTTACATATTCGACATCTACCAATTCATAGCCATTTTCTTGCATAATAGGCAGTAAAAGTTGCTCTGTTCGCTCTTCATATTCTCTGCTAATGCTCATTTGATACCTCATTTCTTTGTATTAATTGAATATCCGTTCATTCTACTCATTATACTTGTTTTATTCCATCTACACAAATACAGAATTTAAGGAGTGAACTTTCGCTCACTCCTCACAATTAACAAGTATCATCTTCTTATTAATACTATCACTATTTTCCTTTAATTGCAAGGATTTATTCCATATTTTTAATTTTTTTTAATTTTTTTTAAAATAAAGCTTGCAATTACAAAAAAAATATTGTACTATATATTTTGCACTGAGGTCCGTTAGTCAAGCGGTTAAGACGTTGCCCTCTCACGGCGAAAACAGGGGTTCGATTCCCCTACGGACTATTTTGTGATTATCGTCTCATTCCTTTATTTATAAGGGTTTGGGACGTTTTTTATTGCATCGATATTGCTGTTATTTTTGGTTACACTTGGTTACACAATTCCAATTGAAAAAAACGTAGTCTCAATCCAAATTTAGGCATTGAGACTACGTTTCTATTTTAATTTGTATCTATTTATTCTGCACTCTTCCAAAGTCCATGTAAATTGCAATATGCGTAGGCAGCTACAACTTCATCCTCATCACATAACATAAATTCTGCAACTGGTTTGTCTTGTGGTGTAAGCATCTTTCTTTGATTTCCCTGCTTTGTCTCAAGAGATATCCATTGAATGTAATGTCCCTCTGTCATAGGATGCTCTACCGTGCTTACCGTTACGGTCACTTTATTACCTTCTACACTAACTACTGGTACATGTTTTTCTACCGCAGCTTCTACTGCTCCAGGTATTAATTCCGTCATATGTTGTCCACAACATGAAAGTGGCGTTCCCTTATCCTCTACGAATGCAATTACATTTCCGCAGAGTTCACATTTAAAAAATCTTTGTTTCATCTATTTGTCCTCCTTTTTTATTAAAAACACCGTCCTGATACTTTTTTGGTACAAGGATTGTGCTTTTTTTCTGATGTAGCGTAGTAACATATCTCATTCTCCAAACGTGCACCACTTTGATAATCATCCAAATTTTTAAAGGTTGTCTCTGCAATACTTTCCAGTGCTTCCTTTGTTAAAAATGCCTGATGGGATGTCAAAATAACATTTGGCATAGATACCAGTAAAGACAAAATATCATCGTCAATAATTTCATTCGAATAATCTTCAAAAAAATACTCTGCCTCTTCTTCATATACATCTAATCCTGCTGCTTTGATTTTCTTACTCTTCAAACCAGCAAGTAGATCTTCTTTTTTAATCAATTGACCTCTTGAAGTATTGATAAGTACTACTCCATCTTTCATTAATTCCAAAGCATTGCTGTCTATCAAATGAAAGGTTTGTTCTGTTAATGGACAATGTAGAGATATAATGTCACTTTGAGCAAAGAGTTCCTCTTTGCTTACATAGTCTACTTCCAAACTTTTATTGGGATACATATCATAAGCCAAAACCTTCATTCCAAACCCTTTACAGATTTCAATAAATACCGCTCCAATTTTCCCTGTTCCTACGACTCCTATGGTCTTTCCATGTAAATCAAAACCAGTTAGACCCGCTAAAGTAAAATTATTTTCTCTTGTTCGGTTATATGATTTGTGTATCTTTCTATTGATACATAGTAAAAGTGCCATTGCATGTTCTGCAACAGAATACGGCGAATATGCCGGGACTCTTACAACATGTACTTTCCCATATGCCGCTTTCATATCTACATTATTGAACCCTGCGCAACGCATTGCGATAATTTTCACTCCTAAATTATATAATACATCAATCACTTTTTCATCAATTGAATCATTTACAAAAGCGACAACGCCTTCATATCCTTCTGCTAACTTTGCGGTTTTTCGATTGAGTTTTGTTTCTAAATATTCAATTTCATATCTTCCGTTATTCTTTTCTTCAAACCACTCTTTATCATATGGTTTTGTATCATAAAAAATAATTTTCATTGGCAAATTCTCCTTGCTGTCTCACTAATACGTATCATTCACTTTTATTTTCAATACTATACAAAACAACTTTCTCATATATACTATCATAGTATATATTTATATCCTTATTCTACCATTATTTTGTAAATTTGCAACTTTTATCGTATTTTTTTAGACAATTTTTATAATTCAGTTTAATTTTCATTACAAGTCCATACTTTTAAAGCAGCCATCTAATTTCTAAGATAAAACAGGATTGCCGCAACATTGCCATAAAAAATTAAGTTGCGGCAATCTCTTTGCTTGATTAATTGAATCTAAAATGTTCCAATAGTTCTTTTAGTTCTTCCGACTCTGCTGATAACTCTTCACTCGAAGCAGCGCTTTCTTGTGCCGTTGCAGAATTTGTCTCAATAACAATCGATATCTGATTCACACCTTCTGTTACCCCTTTTGCTGCGTCTGCCTGCTCTGCGGATGCAACTGCAATCTGAGAAACAGCCCTATCTATTTTTTCAGAATGCTCCACAACTATATCAAGAGATCCCGCTGTTATGGTTGCAAGATTGGTTCCTTCTTCCACCGCATCCATCGAATTTTTAATCAAAATTGCTGTTGTTTTTGCCGCTTCCGCACTCTGTTCTGCCAACTTTCTTACTTCCTCTGCCACCACCGCAAACCCTCTTCCTGCTTCACCCGCTCTTGCTGCTTCTATCGCTGCATTTAACGATAATAAATTTGTTTGTGAGGCTATATCTTCTATCGTCTCCATGATATTGGATATTTCCTTAGAAGAAATCTTTATTTGCTCCATAGATTCTGACATTTTCTTCATATAAGTACTACTATTTTTTATATCTTCATTCAATACTATTACAATATTTTTTGCTTCCTGCGCATTTTGGGCATTTCCTGTTATTTTTTCAGATATATCACTAATTGTTTTAGTTAATCCATCTACGGAACTCGCTTGATCCGTTGCACCTTCTGCCAAAGACTGAGAAGCTCTCGCCAATTCTTCTGCTCCTGCCGAAACTTTTTTCGCGTTTCGATCAATTTCCTTCATTGTCTGATTTAGAGAAACTGCGATTGCCTTAACCGAATCACTAATCTTCACAAAATCTCCTTGGTATTGTGTATTTGCATCCATGATAAGCTTACCATCTGCTATTTCATTTAATTGTATCCCAATGTCCGCTATCATTTTATTCAAATAAGCAATGGTTTCCCGCAATGAATCCGTCAAAATACGTGTTTCATCATTTTCTAATACAATGGGTGTTTCTGACTCCAAATCCCCTTTTGAAAGTAACCTTAATCGTTCCACGCAAAGCTTTATTGGGCGCGAAATCCGCTTTCCTGCTATAATTCCAAGGTAAACACCCGCAATAGTAAATACAATTACTAATACAACGATAAGTAAAAGTGACAAGTAAAATTGGCTTAAAAATTCACTCTTTGTAGCAACTACTCCAATGCTCCATCCTTCACTATCTTGAACTGGCGAATACGCAATTACTTTTTTTCCCCCATGGTAATAACAGTTTGAGACACCGTCTTTCCCATTTGCCATCTTTTCTACTAAAGCTCCAAACGTTCGAAGTTTTACACTTGTTTTTGCTTCCTCTATTCCATTTTCAAAACCTACAATCGTAGAATCTACATCAGCAATCGTTGTGCCAGAAGCATCTACCATAAAAGCAGTTCCTTTTTTCCCCACGGTAATACTTCTCATTATATCATTCAAAAATTCTCCATTCGGAAAATATACAATCACTCCCACTGCCGTAGTATGTGGAATTCCACCTTCCCATATTGGTGCAGCAATTACCATTGTGACTTTTTGTTTCACTGTATCATAATACGGCGTCCCTACATAAGTATCTCCTTTCATACATGATGCAAAATACGCCTGATTCGAATAATCTTGCCCATAAATAATATCCATACCACTTTGATTAATTATAATTCCATCTTCAAAATTATGATCATCAATTCGCTGTTGCAATATTTTACGTTTATCCGAAATTGATTTTTCAGGATCTGCAAGTCTTGCTATGCTTCCTGTTTCATAAGCAATTGCAGTATATTCCTTTAAAGCCTCTGAAACTGATTGAGCCGCAACTTTCGATGTTTCACTTATCGTTTTCTCTACCGCACTTGTCGATGAAGTGTAAGATAGGTATGCTGTAATTGACCCCAGCAAAATATTACATACCGCAACTGTAAGCGCTACTAGGAGTGCTATTTTTCTCTCTAACCCTAAAAACTTAGTTTCCTCTTTTATTTTTTTTACTCTCCTCTTATTTGACATACTACCCCTCCTTGGTAAATTCAAAGCGGATATTCGCAATCCGCTTTGCTTCTTTTGTAATTTTTTGATATGATTTTTTTATGAAGCATTTTTTATGAATATATGCTTTATTTTACACATTATTTTCCATTTTATCAAGGAATTTATATGCTTTTTATTGTTTTGTGTTTATTTCTATTTGTTTATGCATATATTATATATGTTTTCAGTCTGTTTTAGAAAAATGCAAAAAAACAGAACCAAGTAGCAATCTACTTAGTTCTGTTCCCTATTGCTTATGAATACTTATTCACTTAATGTTGCATTTTGGAAGTATTTATGTCCAAGTTTTGAAACATAGTATCCTTGTAGTTTATCGCTAGCTTTATAAAGATCTACTGTGTTAAACAAAGGACAAATAATCCAGTCATTCATCATCAAATCTTCTGCATCATGCAAATACTGTATACGTTCTGCTGAATCAGATGTTGTTTTGATTTTTTTAATTAATGCATCATAATCCGCATTTGACCACTGAGGATCATTATTTCCACCACCAGTTACAAACATGTCAAGGAAAGTAATCGGATCATTATAATCAGCTGCCCAGCCACCACGGGTAATATCAAATTCACCATCTTTACGGCTTACCAGCATCGTGTTCCATTCCTGAACATCAATATTTAAATTAATACCAATCTTTGACCACATATCCTGCAATGCTTCTGCGATGTCGACATTTGTACCAGCATCATTTGTTAAATAGTTAAACGTTGGAAGGCCTTCTCCATTTGGGTATCCTGCATCTTCCAATGCCTGTTTTGCAAGTTCAACATTTCCTTCATAATCAGTTGCATTATAATACTCACCTCCAACCGTACGGAAATCCTGCGTAGGATCTGCATCCGATAAACCAGTTGGTACAAAGGCTGATGTTGGCTGTTGTCCTGCCTGACCAATCTGCTCACAGATATAAGTACGGTCAACTGCAAGTGTCAATGCCTTACGAAGCAATGGGTTGCTTAAATATTCATTCTGAGTATTAAATTGAACATAAGCAACGCTCAGTTGAGGATCCATATGGAAATCACTCTGCTCTTTTTGAGCTGCAATTTCTGAGGTTGGTATATCATCAATAAATGCTACTTCACCAGATTCAAACGCTGCCAATTGAGCACTTGGATCACTCATTAATACAAATTTTATTTCCTTTGGTCCAACGTTCGCTATATCCCAGTAATTTTCATTCTGTTCCATTAATATATAGGAGTCATGCACCCATTCTTTTAATTTGTAAGGACCATTCGATACATAGGTAGCTGGATCAAGAGTCCAAGATTCTCCTGCAGATTCAATTATATCTTGTTTTACAGGATAGAATGTATCAAATGCAACCAACTCAAGGAAATACGGACACATTGCTTTTAACGTAACAACCAATGTATTATCATCCGTTGCGACAACATTAAGTTTCTTATCTTCGTAGCCATCAATAATATCAAATAGATATTCATAGTCTGCTGCGGTATCTGGATTCACGACACGATTCCAGGAATATACGTAATCATTTGCTGTTAATGGAGAGCCATCACTCCATTTTAGTCCCTCTCTTAAATGGAAGGTATAAGTTAAACCATCTTCGCTGATATCCCAGTCTTCTGCCTCTGCAGGGATATAAGTAACAGCGTCACTTTTCAGTCTTGTAAGACCTTCAAATGAATGATCAATCATCATTCCAGCATCTGCAGCACTGTTAAGCGCTGGATCAATCGTATCTGGTTCTGGACCTAATACTACACTAAGTGTGGTAGCTTCTGTTGTAGAACCAGTTTCTTCTGTTCCAGTTTCTTCTGTTCCAGTTTCTTTGCTGCTATCCTTGCTTTTGTTACCACAAGCAGAAAGAGCCATGGACATTGTTAATCCTAATACTAAAAACAATGCTAAACTTCTTTTTTTCATTATTTTTCCTCCTAAAATAAATTTTATGTGAAATGCTCTTGCATTAACACCGAATTCAATTTCCCAAATTAGTTACATGCATCTAAATTATGACATGCTGCGTAATGATTTGGTTTCACCTCTCTAAACTCTGGTACTTCTAACGCACACTGCTCTGTTGCATATTTGCAACGCGTACGGAATCGGCATCCAGAAGGTGGATTTAGTGGGCTTGGTACATCACCCTCTAAAACAATACGATTGCTTTCTCTGCTTTTCTTTGGATCAGGTATTGGAATCGCTGATATCAAAGATTTCGTATATGGATGTAAGCTATGGAATGTAATTTCGTTGCTATCTGCAAGTTCTACTAATTTTCCAAGATACATTACACCAATTCTATTTGAAATGTGCTTTACAATGGATAAATCATGAGCAATAAATAAATAGGTTAATCCCATTTCCTCTTGAAGATCTTCAAACATATTTACAACCTGTGCCTGAATAGAAACGTCTAGTGCAGATACCGGCTCATCACAGACAATAAATTCTGGATCAATTGCCAGAGCTCGTGCAATACCAATACGTTGTCTTTGTCCTCCAGAGAACTCATGCGGATAACGGTTTGCATGTTCACTGTTAAGTCCTACTCGCTCAAGCATTTGAACAATTTTATCATTTCTGTCCTTCCTACTTGTAGCCATCTTATGAATATCGATTGGTTCTCCAACAATATCTCCAACCTTCATTCTAGGATTTAGTGATGCATATGGATCTTGAAAAACAATTTGCATTTTTCTACGATAAGGAAGCATATTTACCTTAGTAATATCTTTTCCCTTATATATAATTTGACCTGCCGTTGGCTCATACAATCGAAGCAGAGTACGTCCTGTAGTAGTTTTACCACATCCCGATTCTCCAACAAGTCCAAGTGTTTCCCCTTTATTTATATAGAATGAAACGTCATCAACTGCTTTAACATAATTTGTTTTAAACATACCCCCAGCAACTGGAAAGTACTGTTTCAGTCCATTAATCTCAATTAGTTTTTCCATGGTTGCCTCCTTCTAATGCTTCCTTTTGTAATAACCAGCAAGCACTGTAATGCTCATCTGCAACAGTAGTATACTCCGGCATACTCTTTAAGCATATCTTCATACAACTTTCACAACGAGGAGCAAACGGGCATCCAGCAGGAGGATTCATAACATCCACTGGTGAACCTTCAATCGGTATCAATTTCTCATGTTCTAGTGAATCAAGTCTTGGTATACTCTTAAGTAATCCTTTGGTATATTCATGCTTTGGATTGTAAAAAATATCATCTGTACTTCCATATTCTACAATCTTTCCACCATACATAACTGCAATTTTATCACACATACTAGATACAACTCCAAGATCATGTGTAATCATAATAATGGACATTCCCAATTTTTCTTTTAGTTCCATCATAAGTTCAAGTATCTGAGCCTGAATGGTAACATCAAGAGCTGTTGTAGGTTCATCCGCAATTAAAAGCTTTGGTTCGCAGGCAAGTGCAATTGCTATCATAACACGTTGACGCATACCACCGGATAATTCGTGTGGATACTGTTTCAAACGTTTTTCTGGCTCATTCATACCAACCAAAGTCAAAAGTTCAACTGCTCTTTTTTGAGCTTGCTCTCTTGTAGCATCGGTGTGCAAAAGAATTACTTCCTTTATCTGGTTACCAATGGTATATACCGGATTTAAGGATGTCATCGGATCCTGAAAGATAATACTAACTTCATTTCCACGAATCTTACGCATTTCTTTTTCCGATAAATCGGTTAGCGTTCTTCCATTAAAATCAATGGAACCTCCAATAATTTTTCCTGGATATGGGGTAAGACTCATGATGGAAAAAGCTGTAACCGATTTACCGCTACCAGATTCGCCAACAATCCCCAGAACTTCTCCTTCATTTAACTCAATTGAAACATCTCGAAGTGACTGAACTTCTCCACCTGGAGTAAAAAAGGAGAGTTTCAAGTTATTTACATCTAATAAAATATTCTTTTTTGCCATTTTTATTCTCCTCTTCTATTTCTTTAACTTAGGATCAAATGCATCCCTTAGACCATCACCAAATAAATTGAATGATAAAATAATAATAGAAATCATGAAAGCTGGTACAAATAACCGTTCTGGATAAGAACGAATACCATCAATTGCATCGGAAGCCATAGATCCTAAACTAGGCATCGGTGCAGCAACACCAAGTCCGATGAAACTCAAGAAGCTTTCTGTAAAAATAGAAGATGGAATCTGCAAGGTCGTTGTTACAATTAACGTTCCTATGCAGTTCGTTAATAAATGTCGTTTAATTATTCTTCCGCTTTTGGCGCCCATCGCCCGAGCAGCGGTTACATACTCCTGCTCTTTCAAGGTAAGAATCTGGCTACGAACAATACGCGCCATCCCAACCCAGTAAAGCATAGAAAAGACAATAAAGATACACACCAAACCTACACCCACTTTATTAATCCAAGCAAAAGCAGGAACACGATCTGCTAATCTTTGTAATGGAAATTTTAAGGTCACCTGTAACAAAATTATGACTAACATCTCTGGTACCGTATATATAATATCAACAATACGCATCATAATAAGATCCACTGTTCCACCAAAGTAACCTGCAACTGCACCATACGTAGAACCAATCAAAAGTATAATAGCACTTGCAATAATACCTACTAAAAGGGAGATACGACTTCCCATCATAACTCGACACATGGTATCACGGCCTAATTTATCCGTTCCTAAAATATGTGGAAATACTTTTTCACCTGCATCTATTTTTGCCTGTTCCTCCTCGGAATACTGCATGAACTTAAGATTTTCAGCTCCCCTTATCTGTTGTTCATACGAATACGGATAAATAGCAGGACATATAAATGCAAAAATTAAAACTAATATAATAATTATAAAAGATGCCATTGCTACTGGATTTCTTCTTAATCGTTTTACTCCGTCTTTCCAAAAGCTTACGCTTTCTCTCATAACTACAAGCTCTTGTTTTTCTTCCTCCGTAGCTGGAAGGAAATCAGAAACATCAAGCTGCATACTCAATGGGTTTTTGTTTTCACTCATTTCATATAACTCCTTCCAATTAATTTAACTTGATTCTAGGATCAATAATTTTATACGCAATATCTACAAGAACATTCATAACGATAATCAAAGCTGCTAAAAAGACTGTCGTTCCCATAACTAAAGGATAATCACGATTTGTGATGCAGGAAACAAACATTCCTCCAAGTCCTGGTATGTTTAAAATCTTTTCTACAACAAGACTTCCGCATAAAGTACCTGCAATTGCTGGTCCTAAATAAGTTACTACTGGAAGTACTGCATTACGAAGCGCATGTTTAAATAAACGTTTGAATTGGGATAACCCTTTGGCTCTCGCTGTTGTCATATAATCTTGTCCCAAAACGTCTAAAACACTGGAGCGAGTCAATCTTGTAATATATGCAGTCGGATAAAAAGCCAATGCAATTACTGGAATTACAAAAGATTTTGCATCTCCCTGCCAAAAAGTTGGCAAGAGGTTTAGCTTTACGCTAAAGAAATACATGAAAAGCGTCGCAACAATAAAACTCGGCACGGCTACTCCCGTCGTCGAAACAACGATAATTAAATCATCCAACCACTTTCCTCGATTAAGTGCAGCGACACTTCCTAGCGAAAGTCCCAGTAAAACGGCTACCAATATTGCAATACCGCCTATTTTAGCTGAAGTAGGAAATGCTTGTCCAATAATGTCGTTCACAGTTCTTCCTCTTTGTTTTGTAGAAAGACCCAAATCTCCGTGCACCAAATTGACCAAATAGTTTTTATACTGAACTGTTTTTGGTTGATCAAGTCCATATTTTTCCTCCAAAGCTTTCATTGTTGCTTCTGATTTTGCTTTTTCAGCTAAAAATGGACCACCTGGTATTAAATTCATCAACCAAAACGTAATGGTCGAGACAAGGAATAAGGTCAATAGTCCATAAGCAATTCTTTTGATTATGTACTTTGTCATGTTATAACACTCCTTCGTTTATTAGTTAGCATATTGCCGCTTTAAAGCAGCGCAGTACATCATATGGAGCAAACAAAAGTCATCTTCTTTGTTTGCTCCATAATCATAAACTATATACTATTTTGCTTTATTTGTCAAATATAATAATTACAATTGTCTTTTTAGCAAGGACATTTTGCATAAAAATACGCTAGATATAGTATGTTTATTCTCTATCGAACACAAATGTAATACATATAGGAAACATACATCAATAACATAACAATACCATCTCTTCGTTCAATTTTACTTTTTTTGGCCGCAATCAGATAGATTATAAGACTCATAACCGTTAATATAATCAAATCGATTTGAGATGTAGATGCTACTGTAATTGGCGCAATCGTAGATGAGATTCCTAAAACCAATAGGATATTAAATAAATTGGAACCAATGACATTTCCAAGTGCCATATCTACTTCCCCTTTTTTTGCAGCAACAAGCGACGTAACAAGCTCTGGAAGAGATGTTCCAATTGATACAATCGTTAATCCAATTAACGTTTGACTCAACCCAAAGGTGCTTGCAATATCCGATGCAGAATCAACAACAAGATCTCCTCCTACTACAATTGCAATTATCCCCCCCAATATAAAAACAAGACATTTTATACCCGATAAGGTCTTGTCTTCTACCATTTCTTCCATTTGCCGTCTTGCCACTTTAGCCGATAACACCATCCAAGCTAAAAATAAGACAAACAAAACCAATAATATTATACCATCCAATCTTCCCAAGACATTGATTGCCGTTTTTCCCCTGTAAATGTTATCCGAAGCTAAAACAAGCAATAACACACCTGCTCCAATTGCCATTGGAAATTCTACCTTTAGGGTCTTTTTATCAATCAAAAGAGGAGATAATATAGCACATATTCCACATACAACAACCAGATTAAACATATTCGATCCGATTATATTGCTAATCGCAATTTCGTTGTTTCCCTTTAATGCCGCCGCAATACTAACTGCACATTCTGGTGCACTCGTTCCCATCGCAACAATGGTTAGACCAATAATCATCGTTGGTACATGAAATTTTTTAGCTACCCCAGAGCTTCCTTCTACAAAATAATCTGCTCCCTTTATCAGTAATACAAAACCAATAATTAACCATACATACATCATACTCTTACGTATCCTTTCTATCTGTGCTATTTTATCTAGTAGTATTGCCACTATCACACTCAATATCAGTCCAATCCCATAAAAAAAGCCCATGTATGCAAAGATTTGCATACATGAGTCTCATTATTTAAGATTTGCCAGATTACACATGTTCTGTAATCAGGATTGTTGACAAATCGCGTCTTTAGCGCCAACTACTCCCTCACGAAGTAGTTAAATAGTAACCGATTCGGATTGCTTTGTCAACTATAAAATCAGGCTCGATGCATCGAAAACGAATGGTCTCTATATTCTTTTAAATTTTCTTCAATGCTGCGCTTATCTGCTCTTCCAAGGAGGGTTGCACGATCTTTCTTCGCTTCTTGTTCACTAATTGTAGTCCCCGGTCCATTTACACAACCACCAACACAAGCCATGCCTTCGATAAAATCTTCTGGAAGTTTGGAAACTTTTAATAGCATCAATGCTTTTTTACATTCTGCCGCTCCATTGCATTGTCGAACGTTTATATCCGTGTTTGCCCCTTCTTCATTTAATGCTTCTAATACCGCTGCAGTTACTCCTCCTGCACGAGCAAATTCTTTTCCATATACACTTCCTTGCTGAATCGACTCTGCTTCATACTCTTCTAGATGAATCTGCCTTGCAGCAAACATCGCACGGAGCTCTTCAAATGTCAAAGCATAGTCTGCATTATTTGTACCGACGGAGTCAATAACCTCACTTTTTTTAGCAATACATGGTCCAATAAATACGGTAACCGCATTCTTATCCTTTGATTTAATCATCCTTGAAACAGCCGCCATTGGAGAAACAGTAGTAGACATATTTTCAATCAATTGGGGAAAATGCATCTTAATCATATTAACAAATGCTGGACAACATGAGGTTGTCATCTTTTTGCCATCGTTGTATGCCTCCGCCCATTCCATGGCTTCCGATTTTGCAACCATATCTGCTCCTAATGCAACCTCGTACATATCTTTGAACCCTAAGTCCATGATTGCGCTACGTAAAGATGCAATCGATGCATCTGCACCAAACTTACCTTCAATTGCGGGTGCTACCATAGCGTACACATCCACATGCTCTTCTCTTAATAGATGAATGACATCTACAAGGAACGATCGATCCGCAATAGCTCCAAATGGGCAGTCTTTAATGCACGACCCACATTGTATACATTTTTCTTCATCAATCACAACAATTCCATTTTCGTCCATTTTAATCGCATCAACCGGACAACTTCGCTTGCAAGGACGCATTAAATCTGCAATTGCATTATACGGACAAGCCTGAACACACTTACCGCATTCCTTACATTTTTTAGGATCAATATGCGCCTTACTGTTTCCCATATTGATTGCACCAAAATTACATGCTTGTTGACATTTTTTACTCATACACTTCTGACAGTTATTGGTTACACTAAAGCGTGCAATTGGGCAGCCTTCACAAGCCGAATTAATTACTTGCACAATATTTTTATTATCTTGATTTGCAGATGGGGATTTTCCCTGGGCAAGCCGAACTCTTTGACGAATGATTTCTCTTTCCCTATAAATACAGCATCTAAAATTTGCTTGTGGTCCAGGAATTAGTTCAAATGGAATTTGATCTATGTTTTCTTCTAATTTTCCATCAAAGGATAATTCTGCCACTCGTTTTAATACTGCATATTTTACGTTTCCAATCGTGGAATCTTCTTTTAACATAGCTATCTCCTTATTCTAAAAATATGTCAATGTGACTTTTTTTCCCAATTTAGTCATCACTTCTCTCATCTGTTCGATTAAATTCATACGGATACTGATATCAAATGGAAGCTCTGGACTTTGATGTGCTACATTTATTGTCTTTCCTACCAATAAATTCAGATCCGTGCAATCTTCAATTAATGCCTTCGCTACTAGTGAACCACCATCTTGTTGATCGAGTTCTTTAAAAAAATCTACATCGATGTCTTCCTTCTCATAACGTTTTAGCATTGTTAACGTCCGGCTTAACGTTCTTACTCCTTCTGTAACCAAATCAATTCCATCGATATATCCAATAGGGGGTATTTCTGGATCGATGTATTCCAACGTTGTATGGACTTCTTTATTTAAATAACGAGCTGCAATATTCGCACTCGTTCCGCCGCAAACAATTTTCTTGCCCTGATTTTTCATAAGCAATCGCATGATTCGGTTATCATCCACTTGACTCAATGGCGGTCCTGTAAATAAAGTGACTACTTTTCGTTCCATGATTTTAGCAACCGCAACCGTTGTATCATCACCAGGGTTTTTCATATATAAATCATCACATGCTTGGCTTATTGTATTGGCAAGTCTTGTTGCCGTAGGAGCCTTTTCTACTACTTCAACCGCATAATTTGCAACATTTTCCCATAACCAGCCGAAATTAAGTATTTTTCCCACACCGGCATGAATAACACCATCACTCATAAGTACAAATGTATCATTTAGGCGCACTTGAAAGCGAGATTCTTTAATTTCTTTTCCTTGTATAATACGGTGTTCAAATGGCATTTCAATACATTTGTTATCTCTTATAAAAATGCAGCTCGGATTATCAAATTCAACCAGATAGCCCTCCCCATTATGGAAAATCTGTAAAATACTAAAGGTAGAATATGCAACCTGTCTCTCTTTGCAAACTGGTAACGTCTTAACAATTGTTTGTACACATTCATCCAATGTCGCTCCGTTTAAAAACATCGTACCTAATATTTTTGATGTTAACGTTGCCAGTATATTGGCTTTTACTCCACTTCCCATTCCATCCGCTAAAATTATAATATAGGAGCTTTCGGTTTCTAATATCTCAACTTTATCTCCACATAGTTCTTCATGATGTTTATTTAAGCTTTTATATGAAGCTTCCACTTTTATGTTCATATCGGCTCCCATCCTTCACATTCGCAGTCGTTTTATTAAAACTCACCATCATTAATAATGGTATCACGAAGTTTAGTTAATGTTACTTTTGTTTCTGCTGTTGTCTCTCCTAGAAGACCCGCAATTTCCTGAGCTACCATCATTTGTTTATCAATAACTCTTTGTGCCATTTCAATGGTATCCATCTTCATCTTGTATGCCTGCCTGCTTTTCTCCGCTTCAGATGAAATGTCCTGAAAGATTCCAAGTACTCCATTAATTTCTCGTACATACACAATACTTTGCAAGGTTGTAATGTCAAACTCAGAATACGTAACTTTTTTGCCCGTTATCTTTCCCTGTGAATTTAGCACATCCTCGAAATCGCGATGATCTATAAATTCAAATAAGTACATTCCAATGGCTTCTTTTTTTGCCTTTCCAAATACTTTCTCTGCACCATGTGAAAACTCAACAATTTTCATTTCAGAATCAACTAAAATAATAACATTTGGGGTAGTATCAAGTACAATGTTAGACATTGATTGTGCCTTTTCGTGCATATAAGGAATACACATCGTAAGCTCCGCCTTGCCTTGACAAACCGCTATGGCCTTGTCACGGCAACTTGCATATCCACAAGCGCCACAATTAAGTTCGTGTGCTTTTTCCGTTTTTCCTATTTTTCGTAGTGTTTCTCGAATCATTTCTTCCGTAGGAATGGTTTCCTTAATGGATCGATCACAGAAAACTTTTGCAATCGAAATACGTTCAAGTGGTCGATATTCATCTTCCGCTACCGCCTCTTTTGGTATTGCCTGCTCCATATCTAATTTAATTTTAAAGGGAGACGGATAGCTCTCTTTTTTATCAAGTGCAGATCCCCTTACACATCCACCTTCACATATATTCATTTCAATGAACGCATGATGAATTTCTCCCTTATTTATACTTTCTAACAATTCCATACAGCGTTTGGTTCCATCTACTGCAATTTTGCGATATTGATCCTGCCTTCTCTGACTGCTAAGTATAGAAGTAATTACACCGTCGCCAACTGGATATAACCGATTCACTCTAGGATTATCATTATGGAATTCCGTATATTCCATCTCTGAAATGTTAATATTTTCTTCCTTCAACCATTTTTCTAATTCGGAAAAGTTAATTACTGCATCGATAATACCTTGTGTTCTTGGATCATTGAGTGCTTCTCTTTTTTTCGCTATGCATGGTCCTAAAAATACCACTTTAATATTTTGTCCATACAAATCTTTTATCAGCTTTCCATGTGCAATCATTGGTGATACCACTGGAGCCATATATGGAACCGATTCAGGATAATAAATTTCGATTAAATCATTTACGCTTGGACAACATGTTGAAATAATATTGTCCATCGTTCCCTTTTCAATCAGTTTGCGATATTCCTCCGTAACATAAGCTGCTCCCTCTGATGTCTCACGTACTTGCCAAAAGCCAAGTTTCATAAGAGCTGTAACAATCTGTCCTCGTTTTTCAAATTCAAGGACACCAGCATAGGAAGGAGCAATCGATACCACGGTTTTCACTCCACTTTTTATAAAATTCTTTACTTTACTCAAATCACTAATAATTGATTTTGCATTTTGAGGGCAAGCACTTAAACAATGCCCGCATAAAATACAATACTCATTTATAATTTGTGCCTGTTCATTTTGAACAGCAATCGCCTTAACATCGCAACTGCGAACACACTTATAACAGTTCTTACATTTTGCCTCTTTAAACCCAATTACATTCATGGACGAATCCTCCCTACTGTAATCTACCCATTATTTCTTTCTGAAAGAAATCCTCTGCAGTTTCTGGTAAAACAGAAAACAACATACCGTCAATCTTTACACAAACTCCACTCATACATTCTCCAATGCAAAATGATCCATTTAAACTAACTTTTTCTTGTAAATTATTTTCTTTAATGCATTCATTAAAGTGATCCACAATTTTACGAGAACCTTTCAAGTGACATGAACTACCAATACATATTGTGATTACCATAGCCATCCTCCTATTTACTATGCCCATCTGTTGCTTTTTTGGCCATTGTATGTTATATATTTAACATAATTTACTACTTCAATGCAATTTATTACCCTATAATAATAAAAAATCATTTCAAAAGTATTGTATCATATAAAAATCAGAAATCAATAGTTGTATGAATACTAATTATTCATTGTTAGTTTTGCACAATGAATCGCTTGTTTTTACATACATTTTTTACAATCTTATATGCAATTTTTACTTTACAAGTGTGGAAACACGTGTTACAGTAAGATTAAAGTTATAGCTTAAATGACTTTGTTAAATTATTAACGTGTTTATTCATAGGAGGCTTATTATGGCAGAAAAAAAACAACCAAGTGCACAGGAACATGTTAACACCCTCGTTGAAAATGCGCAAATTGCATTACACGAATTAAAAAAATTAGATCAAGAAACAATTGATAACATTGTTCACGAAATGGCATTAGCTGGTCTTTCTAAACAGCAAGAACTTGCTAAGATGGCGGTTGAAGAAACCGGACGTGGTATATATGAAGATAAGATTACAAAGAATATATTTGCTACTGAATATATCTGGCATTCTATTAAATATCAAAAAACGGTTGGCATTATTGAAGATAACGATGAAGAAGATTATCTGATTGTGGCAGAACCAGTTGGTGTAGTTGCAGGTGTTACCCCAGTTACCAATCCAACCTCTACTACTATGTTTAAGAGTATCTCTTGTATCAAAACCGGAAATCCTATCATTTTTGGATTCCATCCAAATGCTCAAAAATGCTCCAGTGCTTCTGCAAAAACATTGCTAGATGCAGCAATCAAAGCAGGCGCACCAAAAAATTGTATTCAATGGATTGAATATCCATCCATCGAAGCTACAAATACCTTGATGAATCATCCTGGAGTTTCCATGATACTTGCAACCGGAGGTCCTGGAATGGTAAAGGCTGCTTACTCATGTGGAAAACCTGCTTTAGGTGTAGGTCCAGGTAATGTTCCTTGCTTTATTGAAAAAACAGCTGTGTTAAAACGTGCAGTCAATGATTTAGTATTATCTAAATCATTTGATAATGGTATGATTTGTGCTTCTGAACAGGCAGCTATCATTGAAGCCCCTGTATATAAGGAAGTAATCGACTTAATGAAAAAGGCAGGCTGCTATTTTGCAACCAAAGAAGAAATTAAAAAATTAGAACCAGTCGTTATTAACCTAGAAAAAATGGCTGTTAATCCAGCTATTGTTGGTAAATCTCCTGCATGGATTGCAAATTTAGCCGGTTTTGAAATCCCAGCTGATACTAAAATATTATGCACCGAAATTGATGGTGTTGGTGTAAAATATCCTCTATCGAAAGAGAAACTTTCTCCAGTATTAGCTGTAATTAAAGCAAAAGATGTTGAAGATGGTATGAAACTTTGTGAAGGAATGCTTAAAAATGGTGGTATGGGACACTCTTCCGTATTGCACTCTACCAATCAAGATGTCATTGATGAATTTTCACATCGTATGAAAACGGGACGTATCCTTATAAATTCACCTTCAACCCATGGCGCAATTGGTGATCTTTACAATTCCAATATGCCTTCACTTACCTTAGGATGTGGTTCTTATGGTGGAAACTCAACTACACACAATGTATCAGCAGTTGACTTAGTAAACTACAAACGTGTAGCAAAGAGGAGAGTGAATATGCAATGGTTTAAGGTTCCAAACAAAATTTACTTTGAAGCAGGTTCTACAAGCTATTTAGCAAAAATGCCTGGTATTACAAAAGCATTTATTGTTACCGATCCTGCAATGACCCAATTAGGATATGTAAATAAGGTATTATATCAATTAAGAAAACGTGAAGAATATGTTCACTGCGAAATTTTTGATCAGGTTGAGCCAGACCCATCTCTTGATACAATCATGAAGGGTGTAGACTCCATGAATAAATTCCAGCCAGATGTTATTATTGCCCTTGGCGGTGGTTCTGCAATTGATGCTGCAAAAGGTATGTGGTTATTCTACGAAGATCCAGACGCAGACTTTAAAAATATGTCTCTTAAATTCTTAGATATTAGAAAACGTGCATACAAGTTCCCTATTTTAGGAAAAAGAGCAAAATTAGTTGCGATTCCTACTACTTCAGGAACAGGATCAGAAGTTACTTCCTTTGCTGTAATTTCTGATAAGACAGAAAATAAAAAATATCCATTGGCTGATTACGAATTAACACCAGATGTAGCCATTATAGACCCTGAATTTGTAATGTCTGTACCAAAGAAATCAACCGCATGGACTGGAATGGATGTCCTTACTCATGCAATCGAAGCATATGTCTCTATTTTAGCTTCTGATTACACCGATGCATTATCCGTTCATGCAATTGAAATGGTGTTTGATTATCTAAAGAGATCTTTCGATAATGGTGCAAGCGATCCAGTTGCTCGTGAAAAAATGCATAATGCTTCTACCATTGCTGGTATGGCATTTACCAATGCTTTCCTTGGCATCAATCACTCATTGGCTCATAAATTAGGTGGAGAATTCCATGTTCCTCATGGTTGTGCAAATGCAATTCTTCTACCACATGTAATTCGTTACAATGGTGTTGAAAACCCAACAAAATTCACATCATGGCCAAAATACGAAAGCTATATCGTAGGAGATAAATTCTTTGCTTTAATGAAAAAGCTTGGATTTAATCCAAAAGACAACAACGATGCAGTTGAAATGTTAGCAAAGAAAGTGGAGTCTATGAATGAATACTTACAAATTCCTTCTACTCTAAAAGAATATGGCATTGACGAAACAGAATTCTTAGCAAAAGTGGATGAGCTATCCGATTTAGCATTTGGCGATCAATGTACCACTGCTAATCCAAGACTGCCTCTTGTATCTGAATTAAGAGAAATTTATTTAACAACTTATTATGGAAAAGGAAAAATTCCTGCTAAGTTAATGAAATAATTACTACGATAATAACTAAGATTTTTAAAAAGTACGTATAATCCATATACGGACAATAAACCTTTTACAAAGAGAGAACCGTCTACTGCTCCATCATACTATACGTTTTGATGAGAGTGTGTATACGGTTCTTTCTTCGTTGGCAATTTCTTATTATTGTAAAAAATCCATAAGTGACATCTGATTTGATATTGGCAAATCACCCAAAAGACCCATTGCAGCCATACTATCAACTACTGTCTGGCTTACTTTCGCACGCTGCTTAAAATCATCTTGTGAAAGAAATGAGCCCATTCTAGCAGCCTCTACTACCGCATCCGCTGCTTTATCACCCAGCCCTTCTATTGTACTGAGAGAAGGCATAAGTTTTCCATCTATTATTTGGAAGTGATGTGCTTTTGCTTGAAACACATCTAGCCTATGAAACGCAAAACCTCTTGCATACATCTCCTGAACGACTTTCATATCCTTATATGTATCTTGCTCTTTCTTGCTAAGTTCATTGCTTCTTTTTTCATAATCATGCATATGATACTCTAGCTTTTCTCTTCCCTGACACATCAGTTCATAATTAAACGCCGATGCACGAATACTAAAATATGCTGCATAATATGCAAGCGGAATATAGACCTTAAAATATGCAATACGAAACGCCATCATGACATACGCGGCCGCATGTGCCTTTGGAAACATATACTTTATTTTCGTGCAAGATTCAATATACCAATCGGGAACTCCAGCTTCTAACATCGCCGTTTCCATTTCATTGGATAACCCTTTTCCCTTACGTACGCTTTCCATAATTTTAAATGCAAGACCATTTTCAACTCCCATATGAATCAGAAATGTCATAATATCATCCCTCGTACAGATTGCAGAGGAAAGTGTACAATCCCCATTTGCAATATAATATTGTGCATTATTGAGCCATACATCCGTCCCATGTGATAAACCTGATATACGAACCAAATCAGAAAAAGTCTTAGGTTTCGTATCACGGAGCATTTGCATTACAAAATCCGTCCCAAACTCAGGAATTCCAAGGCTTCCAAGATCGAGTCCGATTGGATCATCCTTTGGAATATTGAGTGCCGATGCATTATCAAACAAGGACAATACTTTTTCATCATCCATTCGAATTTCTTTTACAGGATCGATTCCCGTAAGATCTTGTAACATTCGAATCATGGTCGGATCATCGTGTCCAAGAATATCAAGTTTCAATAAGTTGTGGTCAATCGAATGATAATCAAAATGGGTGGTGATTGTCTTTGTCGTCATATCATTAGCCGGTCGTTGTACCGGAGTAAACGAATAGATTTCTTCTCCCAAGGGAAGTACAATAATACCACCTGGATGTTGACCAGTCGTTCGTCTCACCCCAACGCAGCCTTCTGCAATCCGTTCGATTTCTGCTCTTCGTTTATGAATTTCTCTCTCTTCGTTATATTTCAATACATATCCATATGCCGTTTTTTCCGCTAACGTACCAATGGTACCTGCACGAAATGTCTGCCCTTTTCCAAAAATAATTTCCGTATAGTCATGGGCATGATTTTGGTATTCTCCCGAAAAGTTAAGATCGATATCTGGTTCTTTATCACCGTAAAATCCAAGAAACGTTTCAAATGGGATCTCATGCCCATCTTTGCTCAACGGTTTTCCACAAATCGGGCAATTCTTATCTGGCATATCACAACCCGACCGTCCAGAAAATTCTTTTACTTCCTTTGAATCAAAATCAGAATAAAAACAATTGGTACAATAATAATGTGCAGACAAGGGATTTACCTCTGTGATTCCAGACATTGTAGCAACAAAAGAGGAACCAACCGATCCCCTAGATCCTACCAAATAGCCATCTTCATTCGACTTCCACACAAGTTTTTGCGCGATGATATACATTACAGCAAATCCATTGGTAATAATAGAATGCAATTCCTTTTCCAATCGATCTTCCACAATCTTTGGAAGCGTTGGTCCATACATGGAATGCGCCTTATTATAACAAATTTCTGTCAGTGTCTTATCCGAATCTTCAATAATCGGTGGACACTTATCGGGACGTACTGGCGATATTTTTTCGCACATATCTGCTATCTTATTTGTATTGGTAATAACCACCTCTTCTGCTTTTTCAACTCCGAGATATGTAAATTCCTCCAACATCTCTTCTGTGGTACGAAAATAAAGCGGTGCCTGATCATCCGCATCTTTAAAGCCTTTGCCCGCCATAATAATACGGCGGTATACTTCATCTTCCGGATCTAGAAAATGCACATCACAAGTGGCCACAACTGGCTTATTAAATTTTTCTCCCAGTGCAACAATTTTTTTATTAATTGCGATTAAATCATCGTTATTTTCAATATCGTATTTGTCCTCCCTTATCATGAAGGCATTATTTCCAAGCGGCTGAATCTCTAGATAATCATAAAATTTAGCTAATCTTGTAATTTCCTCTTTTGATTCATTCCGAAGAATTGCTTGGTAGAGTTCTCCTGCCTCACAAGCTGATCCAATGATAAGTCCTTCTCGATTCTCCTCAAACAAACTCTTTGGTATCTTTGGTCTTCGCTGATAGTAATCAATATGAGATAGTGATACTAATTTATACAAATTGACACGACCTATATCGTTTTTAGCCAAAATTACTGCATGGTGCGCTGGCAGTTTTTTTATCGTATCCTTCGAATCCTGACCAAACCCAGATAATTGTCTTAATGTCGTTATCTCTTTTTGTAAAAGCATTTCCACAAACTTTAGAAAGATTTTTGCAGTTGCGCCTGCATCATCGACTGCTCTGTGATGATTTTCCAAAGAAATCCCCAGATTTTTTGCAACAATATTTAACTTATATTTACTCAAATTTGGAAGTAAACTCCGTGCCATTCCTACCGTATCTACTACTGTATAATCGGTTTCAATTCCAAGCTGCTCTGCTTTTTTTGTAATAAATCCAACATCAAAAGATGCATTATGAGCAACCAACACACTATCCTTACAAAAATCTAGAAACTGCGGTAATATCGTAGCAATCTTAGGATAATCTAATACCATTTCATCTGTAATTCCGGTTAGTTGCTCAATTTTAAATGGGATTGGAATATCTGGATTAACAAACGTACTAAAGGTATCTTTTATAATCCCATCTATCACTTTTACTGCACCTATTTCAATAATTCTATCATTTACAGGACCAAAACCTGTTGTTTCAATATCAAAAACGACAAAACAATCCTTTAGCGTCTGCCCCTTCTCATTTTCAACAATACTTTTTAAATCATCCACTAAATATGCTTCACAACCATAGATTATCTTAAAATCATCGTCTTTTGACAATGTATGTGCTGCATCTGTAAATGCTTGAACCACACCATGATCTGTGATGGCCATTGCTTTATGTCCCCATGACATTGCACGCTTAATCATCGTTTTAACATCCACAACTGCATCCATATCACTCATGAGTGTATGTGCATGCAGCTCGACACGTTTTTTTGTATGATTATCTTTTCTCTTTACGGTAAAATCAGAAATTGTCTTAATTCCAACAATAGAACTTATGCTAATATCCCGGTCATAACGATCCATCAAAGCCATACCCTTCATTTTCACGAATACACCTTTTTTTAGAATTTCTAAAACTTCCGGTGCCTGATTCGCTTTTAAAAAAAGCTTTCCCGAAATTGTATCTGTAAAATCTGTAATGTTAAAAATAACAAGCACTTTCTCATTACGCAGTTCTCGATTTTCAACCGATAATATCTTGCCATGTATAACGACTTCTCCAATTTCGTCCATGATATCACAAATTGGTGTTAATTCACCATCAAATGATCTTCCGAAGAAAATATCTTCATCTTCTGGCAGGCGTTTCTTTTTCCACTCCGTACGTCTGTTTTCTTCCTTTCGGATAATCTGCTTTGGCTCTTTTTCTTTTATATCCTTGGTATCCGATTCACTCAATGGTTTATTAGAAAAACCGGAGTTTATCCTTGCTTCTTTTCGTATTCTATCCATAGAATACACTACGGACTCTTCTTTGTTTGCATCTTTTTTTTCTTCGGTATATTCAAAGCGAATTTGAAGTGGAAACCCACATCGCTCATTAAAAATCTCTTCCAGTTTACCTTTTATTTCTGTAGAGCGCTTCTTTATAATAAAATTATCTTCGACCGAAAGAATCATTTCCTCCTTCGTCAAAGTAATGGTTGCATTCTTCACAATTCCTGCATCTACTGCACTTTCTTCTCTCAGTTCATCTAAAATGCTTTCAAAATAAATAGGCATCAGTTTTTCCGGCGTATAACTTTCCGGCAACTCATACCTAGGAATCAGAAGCAGGCGGTTATTGGTTTCTTGAAATAATTGCTTCCATAGCTGATATTCCATTTTTTTTAATTCTTTGTAGGTTAGCAATCGCTTCCCCTTTATATATATCTTTATCTGACGGCGGCTTTTGGAAGCCACCACCTTTTCTACTTCAACTTCTTGATATAACTGTTTTAACTCAGCGCTAGTATTAAGTTTTTCAAATACGTCAAAAAAATACATCCATATCCTTCCCTTTTTCTGGCTATTTCCAGTGTAACAGTTCTTGCCGTAAAGTATTTAAAAGCTCTGTTTCTGGAACTTTTTTTATAATTTTCCCTTTTTTAATCAAAAGACCTTCTGATATTCCTCCGGCAATTCCTATATCTGCTTCTTTTGCTTCTCCAGGTCCGTTCACTGCACACCCCATAACTGCGACTTTGAGATCCATGTCAAAGTCCTGCACCATAGCTTCCACCTGATTTGCTAATGTAATCATATCAATTCTTGTTCGTCCGCAAGTCGGGCAAGACACGACTTCAATCCCACCTTTTCGCAAGCCTAACGTCTTCAAAATTAATCTTGCAGTTTTTATTTCTTCCACTGGTGCTCCTGTTAGCGATACTCGAATTGTATCACCAATTCCTTGAGATAGAATAGCACCCAGTCCAATTGATGACTTTATATTTCCCGAATAAATAGTTCCCGCTTCTGTAATTCCAACATGAAGTGGATAATTACTCTTTTTTGCAATTATCTCATGCGCTTTGATACACATTAAGACATCCGATGATTTAATACTAATTACTAAATTATCATAGCCCATATCTTCAATACGTTTTACCTTGTCAAGTGCACTCTCAACGATTCCTTCTGCACTAACGCCGTGATATTTTTCGACTAAATCTTTTTCAAGTGATCCGCTGTTCACACCAACTCGAATTGGAATATTGCGATTCCTCGCCTCATCAACAACTGCTTTTAGTCTTTCTTTATTTCCAATATTCCCAGGATTAATTCGAATTTTATCCGCGCCATTTTCCATAGCAGCAATCGCAAGCTTGTAATCAAAATGGATATCTGCAACAAGTGGTATATGAATTTGCTTCTTGATTTCCAAAAATGCCTTAGCTGCCCCCATGGTTGGAACTGCACATCGTATAATATCACATCCTGCACGCTCAAGTTCTAGTATCTGCGCTACTGTGTGTTCCACATCTTCCGTCTTTGTATTGGTCATAGACTGAATAAGAACTGGATTTCCACCACCAACTTTACACGTTCCAATTTGAATTACCTTTGTATCATTACGGTACATACCCATCACCTCTCTCATTAGAATAATCTTGAAATGTCATTATACATAACAAATACCATCAATATCATTAACGCAACTAATCCAATCAGATGAACCATTCCTTCTTTCTCTTGATCAACCGGTTTTCCACGAACCACTTCGATCAATAAAAATACAAGTCGACCTCCATCAAGTGCAGGTAATGGCAAGAGATTCATAACACCTAAGTTCGCACTTAGTAAAATACACATATTGATTATTTGTAACATGATAGCTGTGAGCCCGTAGGATTTACTTTCTTTTATTACACCACCAACCATGTCAACAATCCCAATAGGACCTGCAATTTCATCTTTACTTACCTTTCCAGCGATTAATTGACCTAAACTCTCAACTGTTATTTTAATCCAATACTTAACTTCAACAAAACTATATTTAATTACTCCAAACGGGGAGAGTTTTACTCGTGGCGCACTAAATGAAAATCCAAGATGATAGGCTCCTTCTTTATTTAAGGTTGGTGTAACTACTGCGGTTTGTTTCTCTCCATCCCTTTTATATTGTATTTCTACCGCATCTTCTGTCAATGGATGAAATTGAAAATAGGCACTGATTTCTCTTGCAATACCAATACTTGAATCATTGAGTCTAATAATTTCATCGCCGGCCTGAAACCCAGCATTTTGCATTGGAGATGCCTCTTCAATCGAGACAATTGTAGGCGCATCATGACCCGCAACACTGAGAATAATGATTGATAGCCCAAATGCTAATAAAAAATTAAAAAAAGGTCCTGCAAAAATAACTGAAATTCTAGCCCATACACCTTTTTTATTGAACGCATTATCATCTTCGATTAGTTCATCTTCTCCAAGCATCATACAAGAACCACCAATTGGAAGCATCTTCCATGAATATTTGGTTTTATTTTCACATCCTTCTAATGTATCAAACGCACCTTGTGAAAGAAATCCTTTTGCAATAAGTCCTTTTTCTCCTTTTACAAAGGTCACAAGTCTAGGACCCATTCCTACTGAAAATTCAGTCACGGTAACTCCATTTTTCTTTGCCAAAAGAAAATGACCAAGTTCATGAATTACAATAATTACGGTAAATATTAAAATAGCTGCTATTATATTCATTCTTTCCTCTTCCTATCTCCATTTACTATTGATTACTTCATAGGTTTCTTTTTCTGTTTCCAATATTTCCTCAACCGTCGGATTCTCCCGTAATGAATGGTTGTGAATCGCATATTCAATTATTTCTGGTATTTCCAAATACGATATCTCTTGCTTTAAAAACATAGCAACCGCCATTTCATTCGCTGCATTAAATACGGTTGGCATACTGCCACCCATTCTACCTACCTCATATGCCATCTTCAAACCTCTAAACGTATCAAAATTCGGCTTCTCAAATGTAATTTGGGCAAGCTTTGTAAAATCCAATCGATCACCTTTCAAATGTTTCCTACTAGGATAAAACAATGCATATTGAATGGGAAGTTTCATATCTGGTGTCCCAAGCTGTGCAATCACTGCTCCATCTTCATATTCTACCATGGAATGAATAACACTTTGTGGCTGAATAACAACTTCAATCTGATCAAAAGAGACATCAAATAACCATTTTGCTTCCATCACTTCCAACCCTTTATTAATCATAGTAGAAGAATCAATGGTAATTTTCCTACCCATTGACCAATTCGGATGCTTTAGTGCATCTTCCACTTTTATCTCCTTTAATTCATCCAATGATTTTCCACGGAACGGTCCACCCGAAGCAGTCAGAATAATTTTATGAATTTCTCCCATTTTCTCACCGTTTAGGCACTGAAAAATAGCGGAATGTTCACTATCAACAGGAAGAAGCGAAACCTTCTTATTTAAAGCCAGTGGTATAATGATATGTCCCGCACAAACAAGGGTTTCTTTATTCGCAAGTGCAATATCCTTTCCTGCCTTTATCGCTTCAATCGTAGGTTGTATGCCAATCATTCCTACCACTGCCCCTACTACAATTTCAACCGTAGGTTCTGTACTGCAACGAATCAAGCCATCCATCCCAGAGTATACTTTTACGGACAAATGCTTCACTCGCTCCTTTAGTTCTAACGCTTTTTTTTCATTCCAAACAGCAACTAGTTTTGGAGAAAATTCAAGGATTTGCTTTTCTAATGCATCAATGTTACTCTCACATGATAGCGCTAGCACTTTGAATTCTTTATGATAAGCACGTACCACCTCTAAGGTTTGTGTTCCAATTGAGCCCGTTGACCCTAATATTGCAATTTTCTTCAATATATTCACTCCCTTCACTCACCTATTCCTTTTTATAGCATTTGTGCTAAAAAAAATACAATAGGTGCAGTAAAAATAACGCTATCAAAACGGTCTAGAATACCGCCATGTCCAGGAATTAATTTTCCATAATCTTTGATTCCATGATTCCGCTTAATTGCTGATGCCGCTAAATCCCCTATTTGAGAAATAACAGATCCAGCACCTCCCATAATTGCAAACATAAACATTGGATTTGATATCCCAATCACACGTCCCCTTACACATAACGCATAAATAAATCCAAGTAGCGCGGCTCCAATTACACCTCCAATACAACCCTCTAAACTCTTTTTAGGACTGAGTTGCGCAAGGTTTTGCGGAAGTTTATGCTTTCCTAAAAGCTTACCTACACAGTATGCACAAGTATCAGAACCCCATGCACCAATAAATACCAACCAGATTAACCATTTCCCATCTTCTAACATACGAAGTCTATAAATATATCCTAGCATGGCTGTTACATAAAATAATCCGAAAAATACCATTGCCACATGCTCTGTTTTATAGTTTGGATACGTAATTACATAAAGAACCAATATAATAAACAAAAAACCGATCATAAGGATCATTGCATGCTCTTGCTTTTGTAATAAGAGGATTAAATCAAAACATAAACCACCCGCATAACCAGCCTTTGCTAAGGATGTTTTTTCAATTCCAATTGCACGATACAATTCAAATAACCCAATAGTTGAAATAATGGTTACTGTGGCAAATAAAATATTTCCTCCAGTAATTACTACAAAAATTGTAATTACTAATAAAACAATTCCGCTTATCAATCGCTCAGCAAACATACACTACCTCCTACTTTATTCCTCCAAATCTTCGTTCTCTACTATTGTAGAACTCAATCGCTTTTACTAATTCTTCTTTATTAAAATCAGGCCACAACACATCTGTAAAATATAATTCCGCATAGGCCAACTGCCACAACAAATAATTCGATAATCGTTGTTCACCACTTGTACGTATTAAAAGTTCCGGTGACGGTATATTGCTTGTGTCTAAATACGTCTCAAATGTGTCCTCATCCAATGCATCTGCATTTATTTTACCATTCATACAATCTTTTGCAACCTTTTTTACTGCACGAAGAATTTCATTCCTTCCACCATAATTAATTGCAACTTGAAAGTTAAGTCCTGTATTTTTGCTTGATATTTCTTCCAACTCATGAATTTGAGTCTGCATGCTTTTTTCTAATACAGTAATATCTCCAATCACACGAACACGCATATTATTTTTCTTTGAAGTTGAAATACAATCTTTTAAGTAGTTTTTAAGCAACTTCATCAGTGCATTGACTTCACTTTCTGGCCTTGACCAGTTTTCTGTCGAAAATGCATACACGGTTAAATATTCAACTCCCATTTTATCTGCTATTTCCAAAATTTTCTCAACATTTTTACTTCCTTGTGCATGTCCAACATTTCTTGGCATTGCCCGCTTTTTTGCCCATCTACCATTTCCATCTAAAATAATAGCAATATGCTTTGGTACTATCCAATTTTCCATCGTATGCTCCCACTTTTATGTCTTCATAAGAATAGGACTGATGCCAATTCTTGCATTTTGCACCAGTCCCCTGAAATACAATTATACAGTAAGTATTTCTTTTGATTTTGCTTCAACTGCTTTCTCTACTTCATCAATATATTTATCTGTAAGCTTTTGTATTTTTGCTTCCGCTTGTTTTAAATCATCGTCTGAAATCTCACTATCTTTATTTTTCTTTTTGAAGGTATCATTGGCATCTCGTCGAATATTTCGAACTGCTACCTTTGCATTTTCACCTTTTTTCTTTACATCTTTCACTAACTCTTTTCTTCTCTCTTCCGTTAATTCAGGAAATACTAAGCGAATCGATTTTCCATCATTGCTTGGTGTTAATCCCAGATCCGATGCAAGAATTGCTTTTTCAATTATTTTTACCAAAGATCCTTCCCATGGTTGGATTAAGATAACCCTTGCTTCTGGAACAGAAACATTTGCCACTGACTGGAGTGAAGATGGTTGTCCGTAGTAATCTACCGTTAGTTTATCCAACAAATGTGGATTGGCTCTTCCTGCACGAATCGAAATATATTCTTCATTTAAAGTGGTCAACGTTTTTTTCATCTTATCCTCATATTTATTCATTTCTAATTCCATTGTTATTCTCCTCCTACTTATACTGTTATTTTTGTTCCACAAATACTTCCATTCACAGCATTTACAATACTATTTTCCTCGTTAAGTGCAAATACAAGTAATGGCATTTTATGTTCCAGACACATAATGGTTGCTGTTAAATCGATTACTTTTAGTTTTTTATCCAAAACATCTTGAATTGAAATTTCATTGTATTTCTTCGCCTCTATATTGGTCTTTGGATCACTATCATACACTCCATCCACTGCCTTTGCTAAAAGAATAACTTCAGCTTCCATTTCTATGGAACGAAGAACCACCGCTGTATCCGTTGAAAAATATGGATGCCCTGTTCCCCCTGCAAAAAAGACTACCATTCCTTTTTCAAAGTACTTATTTGCTCTATCTTTTGAAAATATTTTTGTCATATTTCCACATTCAAATGGTGTCAAAACTTGTGTTTTCATTCCAACATAACGAAAGATTTCTGATACATATAAACAATTCATAACGGTTGCAAGCATTCCGATTTGATCGGCTTTGGTACGATCAATGGTCTCACTGGTTCTTCCTCGCCAGAAGTTTCCTCCACCAATTACAATTCCCACCTGTACGCCATCATCTACCAATTGTTTTACCTGTTTTGCAACTTTTATGCAAGTATCTTCATCAAATCCTTGCTTTTTATCGCCTGCTAAGGCCTCTCCACTTAATTTAAGCATTACTCTTTTATATTCTGCCATTTTTACTTTTCTCCATCAAAAAAATTATCTATATCAACGGATGCATAGGACAGAGAACAATATCCATCTACTACTGCTCCATTATTAATTTGAACCGATTTTGCATTAATATTTCCTTTTACAATTGCGGTTGAGTCTATAATTACTGGACCATTTACATCCACTTCTCCTTTTACAGCTCCAGCAATAACAGCACTGCTTGCTTTCATATCGCCAACAACAATTGTACCTACCCCAACTTTAATACTTCCCGAACTTACAAGATTACCATCTAAACGTGCTGTATTGACATAAATTTCTGAAGCCTGAGAATTACCATTTATATTTCCAACAATTGAGAGCTTTCCAAGACAATCAATATCTCCATTTATGGTACCCATTATTTCAAGAGAACCATCGGATGATATACTACCGTTAATTTTTGTTCCCTTCGTAATAACGGTAACATCATCTCCAAGTATGCGTTGCACTTCCATTTCATCTCGTTCCGATGGTTGAGCACCTTCTTCTGCCGCGATGTCACTCTCATTGGTATCTGTAAGAATGCTTTCATCCACCTCCAACTCACTATCCATATCACCATCTTCTCCTAAAAGCTTAGCGATTAATTCCATGTCTGAACTATCATCCCCTATTTCCATACCCTCTTTTTCCAACTGTTCTTCCATTTTCAATTCCTCCATTTCTTGTTCTACCATCTCTTGTTCTATTTTGTTTTTCTCTAACTTTTCTTCTTTAAGTTTTTCCTTCTCGATCATTTCTTCTAGAAGCACCTTTTCATCTTCATCAATCATACGCTGAATTAATTCTTCCTCCGAAAGACCATCCTCTTCGTCTAAACTATTTGCATCCAAACGTTCTAAATCGCTCCCATTATCATCTTGTACTTTTTCTGATTTATTATCAATTACTGGTTCTGGCGATTCCTCTCCTATCGTAAGAGCATCAATTGCAGCTTGTACTTCTTCTTCTAAAATATCTTGCAGATCTTTGGCGTTTTTCTCATTTTCTTTATGAGCTTCTTTCTCCTTTTTATTCACCTTTTTTTCGACTTCTTTGTTTTCTTTTGTCTCCTGATTCACCCATTCATCCGTAATATCATCCGAAAAATCTTCTTCCAAAATTTCTTCTTCTGGTATTAATTCATTCAACGCTTGAGAAAAGTCTTCCTTTAAATCTTTGAAAAATCCCATTCTCCATCCTCCTGTTTCTCTATTCTACTAAATCAGCTTTAATATGCTGCACCGTATTCGTATATTTCGTAATTGGTACAATAATGTATCCTGTTTTTCTCAATTCTTTTATTAATTCTGGAATTGATTTAAGTGTAGTGTCTTTTGATGCTGTATCATGCATTAAAACAATGGAATTGTTATGCTTTTTCACTCCATTCATAACATTACTTATCATTTGTTTTTCCGTTAAGTCTTTACCCGTTGCATCTCCATTGACAACATTCCAATCATAATATGTAATCCCTGCTAAATTTAAGTATTTTATAAACTTTGTCATTGGTATATCACTTACTGTATTACTACTACCTCCCGGAAATCGATAAGCCGTTGGTCGAATCCCTGTTGTTTCATAAAGTAAATCGCTCAATTGATTCAAATCCTTTTTAAATGCCTTCACAGATTTATAAATTTTACTGTATTGATGGGAATAAGAATGCATAGCCAATGTATGACCTTCATCAACAATTCGATGGTACATATCCAATGAATGTTCATCTGTCTTTCCAATTACAAAAAAAGTAGCCTTTACATTATATTGTTTCAATACATCTAAAAGCTCATCCGTATACTTTCCAGGTCCATCATCAAAAGTTAAATACACTTTACTTTGTTTTGTTTCCAAATCCACTTTTTCATCTGGAGTTAGTACCAGTTCTTCACTCTCCCCACCTGTGCCACTTTCTTCATCAAAATCTTTTGACTCTTGTTGGTTTTTATTTTCATCTACTTGTGATTTATCCGCCTCAGCTGCATATGCAATTGACCCGCTCGTCTCATCTTCGAGTTGATTCAAGTATTCTCCATCTTTTTGTGACTTTTCCATGACAAGCTCATTTAGTTGTTTTTCAATCTGATTGATTCTAATCATCAACCCGATACAACATACAATTGGAATTAAAATTGATATAACCAGTGCGATAATAATAATCTTCTTCATGCGTTTTACACTTTTTTTTCGCGCAATCCGCTCTAAATTTATATTTGTGGCATGCTTCATTTCATTGCCCATTATATCCATCCTTTACAAAGTCCTACAAAGATATTCTACCACAAAACTTTTCTTTTTCCAATTACAAAATAAAAAAAGAACAAAATCGTTTTTGTCCTTTTCTTACATAAAAACCCATCTCTTAAATTTCATAAATGCGATCACGGAGCAGTTCTAATAATGTTGGCCTTAACTGAAACGCATCCGAAACATCTTGAACCTCTTTTCGCGCTATTCTTTTATGCTCGTTTGTAATATTAGACTTTACTGCACGAATCAATAGATTCTTCGGAGTATGTGACAAATCAACAAACTCCAATAATTGTGTTTTATAACCACAAACGGTGAGAAGATTACATCGAATTGCATCTGTCATAAGTGCCGCCGTTCTCTCTTTTACAATCCCATATCGATTTATAATCGGCAAATAATCTTCTGTCATCTGAGCGGCTATTTCATGTTGACAGCAGGGCACTGATATTATAATCGCTGCACTCCATGTAATCGCATTAAATAAAGCGTAATCGGTAGCCGTATCACAAGCATGAAGAGAAACAACCATATCAACGGTCGTCTTGGATTGATAACCACTAATATCACCCATTTCAAATCGTAAGCAATCATATCCATATCTCTTTGCCGTCTCATTGCATTTGCGGATGACGTCTTCTTTTAAATCAAGTCCCGTCATTTGAATATCCATATGTTTGACTTCTTTTAAATAATAATATAAGACAAAGGTTAGGTATGATTTTCCGCATCCAAAATCCACAATATTAATTTGCTTTTTGTCATATTTTTGAATGGCATCATCAACAATTTCAATAAATTTATTAATTTGCTTGTATTTATCATACATAGACTGAACAACATTTCCTTCTTTTGTAAAGACTCCCATATCAACCAAGGGAGGAATTATAATTCCCTCTTCTAGCAAATGTTGTTTTTTTCGGTTATGAGATTTCATTTGGGGCAATTCTTTCTTTATTGGTGTTTTATGAAATAATACCTTCCCCTTTTTTGTGATTTTCAAACTATATTCGCCACTTCTTCCCCACGCATTCATCTGCATAAATGCATCTTCTAAAAACTGCATACAAATTTGTTTCATCGCTTCTGGCGGAATATTTTCATGAAACACTTGCTTTTGTGTAAATTTTTCAATTTGAAAATAATTTTCTTTTTGCTGTATCGTAACTTTTCGATATAAAACATCTGCATTCTTGCAATTACTAAACACCACTTTTATTATTTCATCTTCCAAAATACAATTCACATAATTTAAGATTTCTTCCATCTTTTCTTTCCTTATACTCTATTTTATAATTTCTATTGGCAAGACCTCTAGATATCGTTTTCCTTCTGCCTCTACTTCATGAATTTCTACTTTTACTTCAAATATTTTTTCTAGTTTTTCTTTTGTTATTACAGTTTCACACTCACCAAACATACTACTACCATCATTGGAAAGAAGCAAGCCCTTATCGGCATATTGCAATGCATGCGTTGGATAATGTGTATTAAAAATACAGCAAAGATTTTTTTCATGTGCAAGCTTTTGTATCATCTGAAGTATAATTAATTGGTTTTTGAAATCAAGGTTGGATTCTGGCTCATCTAAAATAATAATTTGTGGCGTTCCAGCAAGCGCTCGTGCAATCAAAACCATTTGTTGTTCGCCTCCGCTTAACTTATTCCACATCCGTTTTTTTAAATGTAGAATTCCAACCTGTTCCAATGCGTCTTCCACTAATTCCCTGTCGATTCGACCTGGCTGCTGCCATGGTTTTAAATACGCACTCCGACCAAACAAAACCATATCTTCGACTAAAAAGTTTCCAAAACTATTTTTTGCTTGAGGAACATATGCTATTTTTTTCCAAAGGTCACTCCGATTCATTCCTCGAATCGCTTCTCCATTTAAAAAACTACCTCCACTCTTCCATGCAAGCATTCCCATGCTTGCACGAAGTAGTGTCGTCTTTCCAACACCATTTCTTCCTAAAATTGCAAGGATTTCACCCTCTTTTACTCGATAGTTTATATCTCGCAGCACTTGATTTTTATTTTCATCCACATAGGAAAAGCTTCCATTTTTCACCTCAAATATCATAAAGAAGTACCTCCTGTCTTTCTTAAAAGTAAAATAAAAACCGGAGCACCAATTAGTGCTGTGAGGATTGAAATCGGTATTTCGACAGAGCTTGCACTTCGTGCCGCCGCATCAATTATTAACATAAAAATTGCACCAAGACTAATACTTGCAGGTATAATTTTCGTTGTATTACTTCCAAATAACATGCGACAGATATGTGGAATCAACAACCCGACCCAGCCAACTTGTCCACACATTGATACACAAGAAGCTGTTACAATTGTTGCTGCAATTGAAGTCACCGCACGAAGATAGCCCACATGCACCCCATTGGATTGTGCTTCATCATCACTTAAACATAACAAATTCAGGCGAAACCGCAAAAAAAACAAAATAAGTATGCCAACGATAATAAATGGAGTACAAAGCAAAAGACTCTTATAATTTGCACTTGCACAACTTCCCATAAGCCAATACGTAATACTTGGAAGTTGTTCTTCCGCATCTGCAGTAAACTTTACAAGCGAAATCAGGGCATTAAAAATAGCAGATATTACCATACCAGCTAATATAATCATAATGATACTGCTTTCTCCTTTTTGATGGCTTATCAAGTAGGTCAATGCAACGGCTACTAGTCCAAATACAATGGCTAATATCTGAACAACAAATAAATTTTGATTCCAAAGCAAACCAAGCACCGCGCCAAAACTAGCACCTGAGGCAACACCTAGTGTGTCTGGTGTTGCTAATGCATTGGAAAACAGATTCTGATATGCACATCCTGATGCAGCTAACCCCGCACCACAAAAACCAGCTAAGAGGATTCGAGGAAGTCGAAGTTGTAAAATAACGGAGTAATACTGCGGGTTCATAGCTTCCCTTCCTTGTGTAACAAATAACCATAATTGCTCGATTACATCTTTTACCGAAAGAGAAAACCGACCAATCATCATACAAGTAAATGCGACCATTAGCGGTGCAATTAGAAATAGTATCCATATAAGAGTACTCTTCTTCCCTGATTGTATTTCGCTTTGATTTATCTTTCGTTTCAACACGTTGTTACCCCTTATCTTCTAAAACATTTCTATCATGGTGTAAAAGCAGCTTCTTTGGAGGGATTAAAAATACCATTTAATTGTTCATCCGTTAAGTCAATTCCATAAAAATCCTTATAATAGGTTCTAGTTATTTCTTCCATATCAATATCTTCAAACAAATCCGGATATAACGATTTTGCTACCCACTGAATGGAAAGTGGCGAATCGGAACAAGGCGGAAACCAATAGTACATACCAATTGGATATTTATATACTCGTTGATTTTTCACTGCGTCAATACCACTCCAATCATCACCCTCAATTGCTGTGTTATGATAGAAATCATCTGGTGAAAACTTACTAAAACTATTTAGAAAAATCGCTTTTGGGTTCCATTCATATATCTGTTCTAGCGTAACTGGAGCAAACAATCCTTCTACACTACTTCCAACATTATTTGCCCCAACTGTATCAAGATAATATTTTGCAAAGGTCGTTCCCCCTGCCTTGATTCCAGACTCATCATAATTGTGAAGGACTAAACTTTTCGTTTTTTCTTCTTCCGTTAAATTTTTTACTCGCTCGGTTACTAAACTCTGTGCATCCTCACCAGCCTGAATGATTTTAGATGCTCGTTCATTAATGCTGTCATCATCAAAAACCGAAGCTAATAGCTCAACCCAACCATTTAACGTATCAATTGTATTTCCTTTAAACACCGATGTACTAAATGCAACTGCTGGAATGGATAATTTTGATATAGCATCTACATCACTTTGTGTTTCCATTCGATAAAAGATAACATCTGGATTTAAGCTCAAAAGCTCCTCGGTATTAATCGTTTCTCCCGCCGCAAATCCTGTCTCAACATCAGCCAATTCAGGTGCAACTTCAGTTAACAAGGAATTGACTGCTACATTTTGTGATGCTGGTGTCATTCCAACTATTTTTTTTGTATCTCCTACTATCATGCAGTATACACTTGGTAATGGCGTTATATCAAGAATTACAATCCGATTGATTTCATTAGGTACTTCAACTTCATTTCCTGCATGGTCGACCACACTATGTGTCCCCGTTGCTTCTTTTTGTGATTCCGCTTTTTTACTGTTTTGATTTGACTTGCAGCCTCCAAGCATAGTAACCATAACTACCATGCAAAGTACTACTCCAATCCATTTACTTTTTTGTTTCATATAATCTCCTATCTTTTTCTACAACTATTTTATTTTTAAATTATTCTTAATAAACACTGAAAATGCATCGCCAATTAAGAGTGGCGCCTGCTTTCGGTAAATCCGACTCGAAAAAGCTTCATGTGCAACTGCCACAAACTGAATCCTTTTTTGTATAATCGGTTGATACATTGGATCAGCAATTACAATGGTATACTCTAAGATTTTTTTTTCAATTTCTTTTTCATCCGATAGGTATATCATATTCTTTGATATTTTATCTGGCATATCATACATAAGCTGACTTGTTTTAAGCGGACATAATACATCTGCATATTGGTATCCAAGCTCTTCTTTTATGCAATAACAGATTCCGGCTGCCAGAACTTGTTCTCCAATCACAAGAATTTTCTCATCTTGATCCAATTTATTTTCATTTGGAAGTAAGTATTGATTTTTTCTTTGCTTCTTTGCTTCTTTTATTCGATGACACAATTCTTTGATTGCAGCAGTTCCAATTGGTGCTCCAACCACATACGGAATATCAAACTCTTTCTCTAAATAACGTGCCGCCTGAATACCCATGGAAGAGACAACCAAATTAACATCTGCGTATTTTGCTTCACAAATTTCAGAAATTGTACTGCCCATTGCCCACACACTTTGTACTTTAATTCCATTTTCTTCAAATGCTGTACGCATACAATTTACATTTCCATTTATAGAAAAGTCAAGTGGTGTTACTCCTAAAATATTAATGGAATCTCCTTGTATCATATTTTTTATTGGCATGTTGGGTTCAGGTGGTAATAACCGTTGCGCCAAACGTTCAAATGCCATCGCTCCACCTTGACAATAATAATTCATACCATTGGTTGCAAAACCAAATGTAGGAATATGCACTCTTGCTTCTACCACTGCTGCAAGTCCCTCGAAATCAGTTCCAAGCATACTAGGTATCGGACTTCCAACAATTGCAATAAATGCTGGAGAAAGGGAATTTGCTGCTTGCTCTATGTCAGCTACTAATTTTTCTTCATTTCCTAATATTGCATCCATTTCCGTAAGACCTGAAATAAAAAACATGCTATCCATTTCATACCATCTTGGTTCATCAAAGGTCGTATAGGTTGAATTGCAACCAGAAGCATCATGAATTACAATCATTCCACCTAATTCATAAAGTGCAGAACAAACGCCTGCCCAGTCTGCTGAGTAGGTTGATATTCGTTTTACAATTTGCTCCATATATAAGAACCTCCTTTATTGAAGCATCCCAATGCTTTTACCTCAATGATTTGTTTGGTATCCTTTTCTTGATAAAAGGCTTCTCTCATTGCGTCCATAAGCCGTATCACCCCATGGAAGCCATACATCCCATCGCTTTCCACAACATTTACAAAATGCTTTGTATTTGTAAAATATGCTGCAATTTGCCCTAGTGCTAAAAATGACTCTTCCCCATTTCGCGAAATAACAGACATACTAGGGGTCATCGGATAATACCACTTCATATGTTTGGCATGTGCCTTTAGCCAAACAAAGGCCTCTTCTTCCTCTTTCACGCAACTCTCGGCATAAATTCTTTCTACAAAAAATCCATGACTTACCAACAGTTTTGCCAAACCAAATGGCCGCATCGTCATCGTGTAATCAATTGCAATTGGCGTATTTTGAAGAAGTTTTTGCGTTTCCTCCATTGCCCTACTCGCTGCTTCCCTTTTCATTATAAGTCGTTCCATCTGTTCGTTTGTATTCTTAATTCCTAGCTTCCTAGAAAGTGTTACATAGTTCTCTGTTATCTCTTTTTCCTCGTATGACAATGGAATCCTTATTTCTTTAATGGCTAATCGTTTTGTCAAATCATCCATCGCCAAGTTCCCATTAGGATGAATCATGATATTAAATTCGCTATACTGCATTTCAAGATATTCATCAAAAGTATTACAGTTTGCCAAATCAAGCACTTTATAACCTGCTTCCAAAATCAACTCTCTAAATTCATTTTCCTGTGGTAATGGCACATGATTGCCAATGAAATTAACCGTTTTTTTCCTTTTCGGATTTGGGCTTAATAAATGAAACATTTGTTTTCTCATAATCGGATCTGGAGGAAGTGCACCCTTTCGCATAGTAGGTGTCATAAAGCATTCAATAAACCCAACCTCTTTGTACTTATCGTTCAGTGTATCAAACACCAGTTTATGATCGGTTCCTAAAAATTGATCGATACAACTTGTAAATATAGATACCGCTCTTGGAGTCTTTTCCATCTCGTCCAAAACTTCACTGACACCTTCAATTATAAGCTGTTCACCATTTCCAGAAAGTACATCTTGTTCATTTACAAAGATTGCACAAAAACGATCCATTGCACCCATCTGAGCAGCTGTCAGTGTGACTCCCCGCATACATCCTATCGGACATACAAAAATAATCAAACTCTCTGGTAGCATCATTGCGATATTTACAATATTCCACACCCCTCGAGCTGGTGCATTATACTGTAATCCAATGGGAAATGGACTTCGACTCTTTATATCTTCTAATACTACAAATTCTTCTTTCATAGACTCCCCTTCTACTTTCCCAAATCTTCAAACCGCTTCCAAAGGTTTTCTGCAAGCCTTTCATATTCAATTGCCATTTCACTTTCAGGAAAGGCTTTCCATACGGTTTGATTAAGCCCCTCTGCTTTTTGGACCACTTCACTTCTTGATAAACTTCCAATCAATGTGGAATGAATTTCTTCTACAAATTGGGCTACTTTTTCATCCTCTTTTGGTACTCCTCGTCGATTTAAAATAACGCCACTTAGCGTTGCATACCCTCTGTCTTTAAAATTATCGATTGCAAGTGCCAAATTAGCCGCTGCATAAATTGACATATTCTCTCCAGAAGTAATTACGATTACATGATCTGCATAACCTTTTCGTAACGGCATGGCAAATCCACCGCATACAACATCGCCTAATACATCATAAAATACAATATCCGGTTTCAATCGTTCAAAGGCATTGCGGGAAGCAAGTGCATCAAATGCCGTAATAATTCCTCGTCCTGCACATCCAAGCCCCGGAGTAGGTCCTCCCGCTTCTGCGCAAAGTACCCCCTCACTTCCCTCATGTACCATCTCGTCAAGTGTAACCAAATCTCCTCTCTCTCTTAATAAATCAAGAATTGGAGTTATTCGCTTTCCTCCCTGCAATAAAATGGTTGAATCTGCTTTTGGATCACATCCAATTTGCATTACCTTAAACCCCTTTCTTGCAAAAGCTTCTGAGAGATGAGACACTGTAGTTGATTTTCCTATTCCACCTTTTCCGTATACTGCAATTTTTATCATGCGTTTCCTCTTTCTTGTGGGAGTTTTGAATATACTGTCTTTGCACTGATTCCTGGTAGCATACCAAGCTTTCCGGATAATGCACTTATTACATCTGCTGGTGCATCAATTGCTACGCTGATAATTGAAATATTTCTTTTTTGATAGGGAATCCCCATTCTACCTATTATATATTCCCCATACTTGTGTAATATGGAATTTAGCTTCTCTGTTGAACCTTCGTTTTCAACAACAATACCAATTAAAGCAACCTTTGTTTCGTCCACTTAACTCTCCTCCTTCTTTGCTCGTTCGCGGGCTTCGCAGAAACGCCGTGCAACTCGCTTCGGCTGCCACGCCTCCATGCAACTCGCTTCGCTCGTTCGCGGGCTTCGCAGAAACGCCATGCACCTCGCTTCGCTCGTTCGCGGGCTTCGCCCTATATTTTTCAAACAAATGACAGAATTTCATGCAAGCATGATTCTGTCATTTGTTTGAAAAATGCATGGCTCATTGCCATCGCGCAAAAAAAGCACGCCAATAAAGGCGTGCATATTTACATTTCAATGATTTCGCCTTTCACATAAGAAGCCTTTCTGTGTTAGAACTACCTATCGTTTTGGTGGATTGCAGTCAGAACAAATCTTGACTGTTCATCCATTTTTAGCATAATACTTCATTAAGCATAAGTCAATTACTATTTCTTTTATTTATAGAAATAATTTTTTATTGCATTAGGATTTTATTGCATCAAATTGACATGCCTCCATATTTTCTAAAATTTCTTGTTTGACTTGCTTGAGTGTTTCAAATTGATCAAAAAATTTCATTTTTTTCTTCTGTTGCTCGGTTGCATCTTCTTTTCCTAGTACATAATAAGAAAAAGTTTCCGCAAAATCCTCGACACATCGTGTTGCTGCATATTCTGATACAAATTCATTATAATGTCTTACATAAAACAATGCATTCCCTTCATCTGCCTCACGGTCATCTTCTATGTCAGCCCAAAACGCTTGATAAAATTGATTTAAATAAGAATCTTCTTTTGCTACTAATTCATAATCCGTATAATTGTAAAATGATGGTACTAAGTTTTTGTCCGCTGCAAAATACGTAACTTGCTCATTGTTTAAAGAAAGATAATGTGCATATTCATGTACAACTGTTCGTGCAAGCTCAAGTTTATTATCAACATCTGCAGGATCAATGCATAATTTCCATGTTTTCCCGCTGTCATCCATTTGAGCCACATATGCCATTATATTATATATTCCGTCGGATGCAATATCAAACTCCAAAAATTCACGGAAACAATCTGCTGGCAAAATTTGTTTCACACTTGACCAAATCATTTTATATTTTTTTATTTCTTTTTTTGACAAGTCGGAAAGACCATATCTTTTTGGATCCATATACTGAATACTACTATCCTTATGATTCATTTTAAATTGACCAAGAGTCATCATATTGGTATGAAAAATATTATAATAAACTGCATCTACATCCAATTGATTATAGTGTTCTAGCGTCTCATAGATTTTATTTAATAATACATCACTATTATCCTCACGATACCAATTATACAATTTAATAATTCTCTTGTAGTCATTGATAGAAAGTGTTTTCTTTAAGTTTTTAATGACTGGATTGTTTTTAGGCAATTCATAATTTTCACTATATGCATTCCAATATTGAAGTTCCTGTTTTGCACCGTTGATATATTTTAATGTCAATCCATCCAGATATGCACACATTCTTTGAATTACTCTATCTTCTTCTTCACTTTTCGAAAATGTATTCCGTAATCGTTGCTCCGCCTTATCGTATTCAATCAAGTCCATCATCTTACAAATTGTATTACGCTCATCAAGCGTTACATCCTGATTCAACACTCCTAAAATGTTTGTAACCTTTTGATTTATGTCACTCTCATTCGAATACAGCGATTTATAATATAAATACCTCTGATTTTCTGTGATTCCATCTGCATATACGAGTGTTCTATTTGTAGTAAAAAACAAGATAGCTACAATAAGACCTGTCATCACCTTTCTCCATTGTTTGCTCAATTCTTTCGTCTCCTATCTTTTTATTCACTTATTATAAAAGAAAAAAGCTTTTTGTTTTTTACTTTTTTATTACTTTTTTATTTCATACGCTAAATTGCTTTACTGCTTCCATAAGCTGTTCTGCCATATTGGTCAATTCTACCGCAGACGCTGATATTTGCACTGAGATTTCACTTTGTTCTTCACTTGTGACTGTAATTTCTTCAATGTCTGCACTTGATTCACTAATAATGCCTGTCATTTCCTCTACCGCTTTTGTAACTTCAGCGCTTGATTCTTTTGATTCTTCAACAAACTGAACAACCTGAGTCATTTCATCAAACATTTTTTTTATTTTGTCATTGATTTCTTTAAAAGCACCTTTCGAGTCTTCCACGGACAAAAGCCCTTTTTTTACCAACTCGGTTTCGGTTTCCATAAGTTGACTTGCATGTGTTATGTTCTGCGCAATTCCTTCAATCAATTGCTGTATCCCCTGTGCAGAATCTTGTGATTGAGAAGCCAATTTTCCAATCTCTCCGGCTACTACCGCAAATCCCTTTCCACTTTCGCCTGCTCTAGCTGCCTCAATTGCTGCATTTAATGAAAGTAAATTGGTTTCTTCTGCAATTGCAGTAATAAGTTCATTTATTTTTTCAATTTCATCCGACTGTGTTATTAATTGTTTCATAACTTGTTCCATCTTATCTGTCTGATTTTGTATCTCTTCCATACCCGTAATGGCAAATTGAACAGTCTCTTGTCCTGCAATTGATTTTTGATTAACTACTTTTGTTTCTTCTGCCATTTGTTCAATCTTTTCAACAGAATCCGCCAATTGCTTTTTCATTTCATGAGCCATGGTATTGACATGTTCTACATATTTTGTCTGATTTTGAGTGCCTACGCTCATCTCTTCCATTCGCTCAGCAATTCCTTCCGCTGATATGGTCGTTTCCTCAGAAGCACTGGAGAGCTCTTGACTTGAGCTTGTTAATTGTTCGGATATTATTCCTATGTGATTAACAAGGCTGCGAATCGTTGCAATCATCATACTTAAGCTTCTCTCCATCTGCCCAAGTTCATCCCCCTCTGTCTCTTTATACACGCTGCACCTCTTGCAGTTATCAAGCTTTAATAATACATCTTTTTGTTCATAATCACTACATAATGTATTTGCCATTTCCCAACATTTCAAGTTCTCATTTTCAAAAGCAGGGCATTCTTTTTTGTCACACTCCATCCGTTCCCAACATTTTTTCAACTTTGCTTCTTCTATTTGTAACGTTAAATCACCCCCCGTAACAATTCCCATAACCTTTTGCACTTTACGAATTTTATACACTGTAATATAAGAATTTACAATTGAGACAACAGAAGCTAATAAAAGCATAATAACTCCCAGTAAAATTATTTTTTGCAGCATATTTGTAATTGCCTGTAAATACTCGGATTTTACTGCATTAATTGACAAAGACCACGTCCCTACTGGCACATACAAATCTAGTTTGTCAACCCCATTATAACGATAGCTGACTCTTCCCTCTTTTCCTTGTAACATATCGTCCAAAACAGAAGTTAGTGCAGGCACATTTAAATCTTTTAAATTTTTGTTAATCAGTTCGCTATCCGGATGATAGATAAAATTCCCATTGGAATCCACTAAATATGCATACCCACTTTTCCCTTCCTTTATTTTTGCTATCACTGAATTTATATATTCGATATTCATAGATGCTGCAAGAACCCCAACCACCTTTTCATTTTCTTTGATTGGAACACTAACCACTTCTACATAATTTCCACTTGATTTTGACTGCAAAATATCACTATGTGAACTCTCCCCTTGCATACTCGCAAGAAAATATGCTCGTTCGGATAAATCCGTACCTACTAAAGATGCATTCACACTATCATAAACAATCTTACCCGAAGTATTTACCAAATAAATATCCTCCAAATACTCTGGATAAATTTTGGATAAATAGTCAATTTGTTTAATAAAATCCTTTGTTTGTTCCCCATCTAGTGCCAGCATTGAATCATTTGACTTTGTTAAAATAGTCAGTTGCACTTCCAAACTTTCCCGAATCGTTTCAATCTGGTTTTTCCCTTCATTTAATTTCATAGAAAGCTTCTCTTCGATTTCTTTGGTAATCTGATCCGAACTCATTTTATACGAAATACCCGCAATACTAACAATTAGAATTAAGACAATTAAGATATTCACCATTACGTTTTTTAATAATAAACTTTTTTTCATTGATAATTACCTCCTTTTCGTTTGTGTTTTCAACTTCTTTCCCAAAAATTCTTCCAATTTGATTCTATTTCGTCTTCTGCAATCACGATACCAGCTATCAGCATTTCATTGATGTGTTCATTCTCCAATCGTTTATATTTTTGAAAAAAAACTTTTTCGTTTATCCTTTGGTTTATGTCATTACTTGCAATACAAGACACTATAATTGGTTGTAATACGTTAAATTCTTCATCCTGCCAATTCTTATAACGATCGCGGGTTTCATTTTGTAGTTCATCTGCTGGAAATAAACGGTATCTCAATAAAAATTTAAATGGTGCACTATAATTAATACAGGTTTGCAACCGATTTAAAAAAACCAAATATAATACCTCTTTCGCTGGAAGTCCTTCCTTTAATTCTACTATTTTTTTTATCTTTTCCATTTGTTCATAACAAATAGAATCGTATATTTTTACAAATAAATCTTTCTTAGACTTATAGTAAAAATAAATCGAAGATGCTTTAATTCCAACCTCCTTACTGATATCCCGTAAATTTGTTGCTTCATAACCCTTTTCAAGAAAGTCTCTAAATGCAACCTCTCGAATTTTTTGTTCCGTACTAAATTCCAATTTCACCATCTCTTTTCTATGTTTTTTGTTTTTACCTAACAACTGTTAGGTAGATTTTAACATTATTTTTATTCTTTTACAATGTACTTTTACAAAAAAAAACAGCACTTATGTGCCGTTAATTTTTTCGAAGTAATGCAGAATTTATCATACCGATGAAATTATCCACATCAATCGGTTTTACAATGAATTCATCCATACCAGAAGCTAAGCATTTCTCACGATCTTCGATTTGCGAGTATGCTGTCATCGCTATAATTGGAACCCCTTTCATCTTTTTTTGTGCTCGTATCATCTTGGTTAATTGGTATCCGTTTACTTCTGGTAATTGAATATCCATAAGAACCAAATTAACTCTATATTGCTCGATTAAAAAAAGTGCTTCTTTGCTATTATATGCTGCCAGATATTTATGCCCCATCTGTTCTAGAATATATTCAATCACATTTTGATTTACCAGATTATCATCAACACATAATATTACTTGTTCTTCCATTGAATTTTTATTGACATCCTGTATTTCCTTTTTCTTTTCTTTTTTTTGTTTTTGTGGAAGTTCAAATGCACATCGCAAATAGAAAGTGCTTCCCTTTCCTTCTATACTATGAAACGTGATATCACCTCCCATTGCTTTTGCAAACTGTTTTGAAATTGCCAGTCCTAACCCTGTTCCACTGTATTTTTTTTCATAAGACAAATCTCCTTGTACAAATTTTTCAAACAAATGTTCACCAAATGCTTTGCTAATTCCGATTCCAGTATCTTTTATCGAAAATTCAATGAGTGCTTGATTATTTTGGGCATTACATAGTCTTGCTTTCAAACTTATATATCCCTCATCTGTAAACTTTATTGCATTAGAAACAAGATTATTTAGAATTTGCCTTACCTTTTGTCCATCTCCAATCATATCATCTTGAATATCTGGATCAAAATAATACCCCACTTCAATCCCCTTTCGATTTGCTTCTATTTGTAACTCATTGAACAGTGTTTGCACCATATCCTTCAAGGAAAACGAAGTTTTACACACTTCTATTTTTTGTTGTTCAGCCTTCGAAATATCCAAAATATCGCTTACAATCCCCTTTAGCGTAACTGCTGAATTTTTTAATAATTTGATCAATTTTTCTTGTTCCATACTAAGTTTTGTTTTTTGCATCAACTGTATGACCGAAATTATTCCATTCAATGGAGTTCGAATTTCATGACTCATATTTGCAAGAAATAAAGTTTTTGCTTCATTTGCTTTTTGTGCCTCATGACTCATTTGCTCCAATTCCTTGTTTTTTTCAAGCAATTGAAATTCCATTTTTTTTCGTTGTGAAATATCTTCGTTGATTCCAATCATTCGGCAAGGCTCCTTGCTGTCTTCCCAGTCAACTACTTTTCCTTTTGCTCTTAACCAAACATATTCATTCTCCTTATTTTGTATTCTAAATTCGGTAATTAACTCTTTCCCATCCTTAATATGCTGAGTAAACAACTGGCAAAGTTCCTTTCGATCTACCGGATGAATCAAAATAAACCATTTGCTAATACGAGTCCCTACCTCATCATTTTCATATCCTAACAAGCTTTCCATGGAATTACAGATATTCATCCTTTTTTTGCATAGGTTCATATCCCAAATACAATAATTTGCACCTTCCAATGCCAATGCCGCACGCTCTTGATTTTCTTTGAGTCTTTTTTCTTCTTTTCGTTTTTTAGAAATATCGCTGTAGATTCCAATATAGGCAATTATCATACCATCTTTGTCATAGCATGGGGTACAAGACACGGATACCTCTACTAAATATCCCCCTTTATGACACCGTACTGTTTCGTTGTGTTCAATAACCTTTCCTGCTCTAAGACTATTTTTCACCCAACATAATTCTTCCATTTTTTCATTTGGCACTAACCGATCAAATAAGCATCCAACTAATTCATCTTCACGATATCCCAGCCGTTTTTCTGCTGCCTTATTCCATAAGGTAATGTGAAAATTACGATCGGTCACAATAATTGCTTCTTCCGCAATATCCAGCGAAGCATCGAACATTTTCTCTTTGTCTTCGAGTCTCCGAATACTTGTAACATCACGAATAATACTTATAACTGTGTCCTTGTCCTCTCCTTGTGTAACGATTGATCTCACATTTACTGGAAAGTTGGTTCCATCCTTTTTATAATGGTAGGTTTCAAATTCAATTCCATTCTCGCTTGCATGATCAAGCTGTTGTTGCACGTATGTCTTTTCATCATTCTTCCGAATACAAAAAATAGATAGATCAAGCAATTCTTCCAACGTATATCCGTATACATCGACTGCCTTTTTATTTCCATACAATATAGTTCCATCTTTTGCAACTACAAGTATAATATCTAACATATTGTCAAAAATTTGATATTTATTCCTGCTTTTATCCATTACAGTATCCTCCCAGAATATTATAACATATAAACTTATAAATCCACTTTTCTTCTATCTCTAAAATCAGAATAGTCCCGCATATATCTATTTGTCAATGCACATTTCATTTGCCATAGTCAAATTTTTTTCACTCTACTTTCTTTATTGACACTCTATTTGTTTTGCTATATGATTTTTATATAGATATTCTTTACAAGTACAAAAGATTTCAATCGTAACTCTATTTTTAATTTGTTTTATTCTACAAATAGATAGGAGAAACTGCCGTGGACGATGAAAAGAAGTTAGAAATCTACGAATTATTGAAAGAATGTTCGATTAACAAAGATGCAACTCGTTGGAACCAATTCCGAAGAAAAAATCGAAAAGAAGTGATTGACTTAAGTCATTTTGAATTAAGTGGTTTTACCTTTGAACAATTTAATTTCAAAGGTATCCATATGCTTCATACAAATGTCGCTTTTAGTAAATTCATTCTTTGTATGTTCGATCAAGCAGACTTAACTGGTGTTGAAGGTTTTGGCACTACTTTTGAACAATGCAATCTCGTTTCTCTTAAATTGGAGGAGGGAAATTTTTCAAAAGCAACCTTTCAAAACTGTGATCTCCGTTTTGCAAATCTTACGGGATGCCAGCTACATCAAAGTAACATAGAGCAATGCAAGTTAGATCATTCGATTCTAACACATGCCTCAATCAACGATACTTCTTTGCTCAAATCTACTTTTTCTCATAGCAGCTTAAATGATTGTGAATTTGTAAACACAGATCTACATTCTGCTGACTTTACTGCCAGTATTGTAAATGGTGGAACAATTCTTTGGAGCTGTTATTATGATAAAATGACCAACTTTACTGGTGTCGGCCTCAGCAATTGCCGAATTGAGCCCATCCTATTATCAAGTTTTCAATGTAATATACGTCGGATATGGTGGTTTAAATGGTACAATGAGCATAAGCAAATCTCAACATCTTTACTTCATAATTTTACAAAACATCCATTCAAGCACTTCCCCGATCTATTCAAATCGATTGGAAGTAAAATCATGAGTGCCATTGTCCAATTCTTCTGGTGGATTACAGATTATGGTTCTTCAACCATTCGTTTGCTTCTTGTCTTCATGCTTACAACACTTAGTTTTGCCAGTCTGTATTTTGCATTCCCACAACTCACCAATGATGCAATATTGAACCAGTCGGCAAATCACTTACTTGTTTTTATTCGTTCTCTTTATTTTGCAGTTGTCGTAATGACCGGACTTGGTTTTGGAGAAATCAGTGCCTCTTCCCAAATTTTATGGGGACATATTGTGATTATGATGCAATCATTAATGGGTTACATTTTACTAGGCGCGTTTTTGGTTCGTATTGGTATTTTATTTCAAGGCGAATTTCCAGTCTCCTCATCTCGTCATAGACCACATAAAACAGATGAAAATACATAAAAGCACAAATAAAACCCATTTTAATATACATATGGAGGAAAATGATGGATAAAGTAAAAACAATTATTATTGATGATAGTGAATTTTTCAGAAAAATGATGCAAGATTTATGCAAAAGTCTTGAATTAGAATTGCTATATTCGTTTTCAAGTGGCGACTCCTTTCTTGAAAAGGTAAAAGAAGGCGCATATAAAGACTGTGAACTCTTGCTTTTGGACATTAATTTACCGGGTAAGTCTGGAAAAGAACTTTTATTCGAGCTTCTTAAAGAACTACCCGATTTAATTGTAATCATGGTTTCCAGTCTCAGCGGGTTGGAAACCGTGAATGAATGCCTTATAAACGGAGCCGCAAATTATATTAATAAGGATACCTCCCTACAAGATATGAAAGACATCATACAAAGTACACTAAAAATGAATGGTTTCTAATTACAACTATAATTTAGCAAATGGGACTCTTACCAGTCCCATTTTTTTTGCAAATAAATCACTAACTCAGTTCTACTTTTTAGTTCATATTTTTCCAGTATTTTGGAGACATAATTTTTAATTGTTCCTTCCGTAACAAACATATCTTCGCCAATTTTTCGATTGCTTTTTCCTTGCATAATATGTTTTACCACTTCTGTTTCTCTCTGAGTAAGCTCACTGAGGATCTCACATCCCCTCCCTATTGAAGAATCCAAACACACCGCTTCGTTTCGTTGGTTTAATGCACTCACTACCCTTGATGCTATCCTCGGGTTTAATAGTACACTTCCTTCATATGCTGTTATAATCGAATTTGTAATTTCCTTCGAACTAGAATCCTTTAAAATATAGCCATCTGCTCCATTTTTAAGAACCTGAAAAATATATTCATCCTCATCAAATGTAGTTAATATAATTATTTTTATTTGTGGGTATGCTTGCTTTACTCGTCTCGTAGCTTCAATTCCATCCATGACAGGCATGCGTATATCCATCAATATTACTTCCGGTATAACTTGCGTAAGTTTCTCGATCAAATCCTGTCCATTCATCGCTTCTCCAACAATTTCTATCTCTTGATGGAGACTTAGTATCATTTTCAAACCTTCTCTTACAATTTCTTGATCGTCAACAATAAGCACTTTAATCATGTCTTTTCCTCCTGCATCTACTTACGATTTTGGAATTACTGCCTCAATCGCAAATCCTTTCTCTCTTTGAGTCATAAACAAAATAGATCCACCAAGAGCCTTTACCCGCTCTTCCATTCCAAAAACACCATTGGATTTTATAAAACATTCTGGCACAAACCCATTGTTTCGAATTAGCAGATTAATTTTGTCTGATTCATTTGAAATTTCTATGTTGAATATTGATGCATTCCCATGTTTGACCCCATTTGTAATTGCTTCCCGAACAATTTTATAAATACAATTTTTTATATCTGGATCTTCTCTTTCAATGCAATTTTCCATTTCTAAATAGAATTTAATACGATTTGTTTCTTTAAAGTTTAGAAATAATTCCTGGATTGCTTCTCGAAGTTGTCCTGTTAACCGTGTATCGTTTGACAAACTCACTACTTTTCTCAAATTCTTCACACAATTTTTCGTCAAACTCTGTGATTTACAAATCACTTCTTTTGTTTTATCTGGGTTTACCTCCAAAATATTCTCTGCATATTCTAAATTCATTTTTAATGCCATCAAAGAATGTCCAATGGAATCATGGATTTCTTGTGCAATTCGGTTTCGTTCCCGCGTCTTCGATAGCTCTTCTACTTTTTTTGCATACTCATTCAAATTTACATTTGCTATCTTTAATTCCCTATTTAATTGCTCATATTTTGTTTTTTCAGCTACTACACTTCGAAATAAAAATAATATCAAACAAGGCGAAAAAAAGTTTAGTAAAACATTTGCTATTTCAGAACTACCTAAAATAAAATCATTTATAATACAATACGCACTATTGGATGCAACAAATATAAAAAAATTAAATAAAATCAAAGGAATATTTAGTTTCCCTGCAAATACGATTAGTTCCATCAACAATAAAATATTAAAAACATCCGTACCAATAAACGAAATTTGAGTACTTAAATATCCCAAAATCAAGACACTACACCCATAGGATAGTATAAACCAAAAATTTCGTTGTTCCTTTCGTAATTTTCTTCTTATCGTGTTATTCGCAACATATATCAACAGACATAAAATTAAAAAAGCTTCTTTTTCCGTTTCCAATTGATTATTTTGCAAAATATTAACAAAACATATAACCGTTATCAAACACGTAACACCCTTAAATACATAAATTCTATTTTTCACTGGCAATAAAAAGTCCATGCGCTACCTCTTCTAGTTCCCATGATTGCTAATTATATCACATTATATATGAATTCAAAACATGACGAAAGTAATAATTAAATCCATACTATAGTAGATAGCAAAAACAAATTACTTCCTGTACACTATTTTTAAACCATTGGTTCCAAAAAAAATATGGAGGTTAGAGACATGCTTCAATTAAAAAATTTAACAAAAAAATATGGAGATTTTACCGCAGTCAGTAATGTTTCTCTTGAAGTAAGTGAGGGTGAAATATTTGGTCTTCTAGGTCCTAATGGTGCTGGAAAATCAACCATCGTTTCTATGATTAGTACGGTTCTTGCACCAACCAATGGAACGATCATAATCAATGGATCTTCCTTACTAGACAACACCAATGAATGCAAAAAGCAGACATCGATTGTTCCTCAGGATTTAGCACTTTATCAATCACTAAGTGCAAAAGATAATTTTGAGTTTTTTGGATGTCTCTATGGTCTCTCGGGAAAGAAGTTACAAAACAAAGTGCAAGAAGTATTAGATATACTCCAATTAACAGACAGAGCAAATCAGGAGGTGGAAAAATACTCTGGTGGTATGAAACGAAGGGTAAATATTGGAATTGCACTTATGAATGATCCAAAGCTTCTCATTCTAGATGAACCTACGGTAGGAATTGATCCCCAGTCTAGAAACCATATACTGGAGACAATTATCAGATTAAACCAAGAAAAGAAAATGACTATCGTTTATACCAGTCATTATATGGAAGAAGTGGATTATTTATGTAAACGTGTTGCCATCATTGATCATGGAGCTCTCATAGCACTTGGTTCAAAAGAAGAGTTAAAGCAAACGCTAAATGTCTGTGATACGCTAACTTTGACGTTTCGAGAGGCAAATCCAAGTTCATTAAACATGCTGCAACAAATGGAAGGCGTTGTTAACATGTCCATCGACAAAAATAAAATCACCTTACTGATATCTTCTGCCCACACCAATGTGATTAACCTTATCGAACAAATCAAAAATTTAAAGATCGAACTTAGCAGTTTTCAGTATGACGAAGTAAACCTAGAGAGTATTTTCTTACAAATCACAGGAAAATCTCTGCGTGACTAAGGAGGTTCTATGAATAAAATTATACAATTCGCACGACTCGATTTTAATCAATTACGAAAAAGCAAAACATTTTATTTTAAATTAATTTTATTTCCATCTCTGCTTATTTTTGTGCTTGGCAAAGCATTGGGTGGAACAAATAGCACCCTTTCTGTATTTCCAATCATAATTTGTAATGAAGATATTGGATATCAATCAGGCGAGACATCCATGTGCTTAGGAAATCAACTCATACATCAAGTACTCCAATCAAAGGATGTTAAGACATACCTATCACTTTCTAACACATCCAGCTACGAAGAAGGGAAACATCAAATTGAACAAGGAGAAGCCGCTGTCTTTATATACCTTCCCAAAAACTTTACGTCATCGGTACTTACATGCGAAAAAACAAACATCACAATCATTAGTGCAAGTGATAAAACTCTGGAGAAGAGTATAGTAAGCAGCATTTTAAACCAATTTATTCAAACAACTCAAATTTCCCTTTTAGAAGAACAAACCTTTCTGCCACTTCTTGCTAAGCAAGATGCACGCAGTCAAGATGCACAAAATAAACTTCATAGTCGTTTGGAAACTACTTTTCTACTTACAATACCCGAATTATCTACAAATTTAAAGACCATACCAATTAGCGCAATGCAATATATTTCAATCGGTATGGTGGTTATGTTCTCTATTGTGACGGCATTTACACTCACACATAGCGTAGTTACCGATAAACTAAATGCCACCTTATTTCGAATAAAATCAACCCCTACCATGGATCTTCAATATATAATAGGTAAGCTCTCAGGTATCATAGTTGTCATTTTAATACAAATGCTACTTATGATTTTAATTACACATCTTGTATTTCAAATGAATTGGGGTAATCCTATTCTCCTCTTTCTTACTACACTGGTTTACGCCTTTACCATTGCTTCATTCGTCCTTATGGGTGGATTGATTGCCAAGAGTCAGGCCTTCGTGTCTGCAATTGCTTCCCCCATTTTATATGGATTTAGCTTCCTTGGCGGTAGTTTTATAAGTAAAAATGCATTGCCAGAAAGCTTACAGTCCATTCAAAAAATAATACCAAACGGAACCGCTATCAATTGCTATCTGTCAATATGCGAAGGAATGGGACTCTCTAGCATTTATAAGGAATTACTACAATTATGTTTTACTGGAATTCTATTTTTAATTCTAACTATTGTTTTATATAATGGAAAGGAGTTTTTTATATATGGTATTACTCATTCAAATAAAAAAACAATTAAAGCTTCTGTTTAATAACAGACTTACAATAATTGTCGCCATTTTTATTCCCATTGCTCTTAGTTACTTGTTTTCTAATTCAATCAACCATGCAAAAAAACCACAACTATACATTGCTGACCTAGATAATAGTACGTATTCAGGTGAACTAATTCAAATGCTACATTCCCATCAAAATATTACACTCGTTTCTGCCACAGAAAAAGAAATCATTAAAAAGGTAGACGACCAGTCCATTGCAATGGGTTTTATCATTGGTAAAAATTTTGAAACAGCGCTCTTATCCAATCAATCACTCCCAATCAAAATAGTTAAAAATGTTCAGTCAAGTGACGCAGCAATACTAAAACAAATTTTAGTCAGTGATGTTTCAAATTTACAAAAGATTATTTCGGATGTAAACTACATCTCTTCCTTACTAAATACAACAGCAAGCGCAAACGATCTTTCCCTTCAACTTCTTAACAAACGAAATAAAACTTCTTTGATTACCGTACTTGATCAATCAAAAAATACCAATGAACATACGTCTTACGAATTGACAATTCGTCTGTTTGGTTTTTTAGCTATGTTTATATGGTTTGTTATTATTCAAGGATTTCGTACCTTAATTGATGAAAGGGAAAATCGCACCTTTTATCGCATATTGAGCGCACCCATTCATTATAGTAACTATCTGTTTGGTAAAACAATAGCTACTTACCTTTTTGGAATGTTTCATATTTTAGCAGTACTAGCAATTGGAAGATACCTTTTAAAAATTCGTATTTTGACCAATCTTTTCCCTATTATAATCATATTCTCTTGCTACTTATGCTTACTAACTGGTATTAGTTTACTCCTCTCATTACTTATGAAAAAACACGAGGACTTCACCATTTCTTTTTCTATCCTTATTATTGTCACTGGAATGCTCGGAGGTTGCTTCTTTTCTTTAGAGACAGCACCTGCTTCTATGCAAGCACTCTCAAAATTTACACCAGAGGGCTTTATACTCACGCATTTGAACGATACGATTATAAACAATCAATCCATCGCATCGCAATGCATCCCTTTGTTTATAATGATTGGTATTGGATTATTTGGTGTATTATTATCTATCGTAATTATGAATACAAGGATTTCTATCAAACAAGACCTAGAAACAGTTACTACCCCTTAATCACTTCTTTTCTCTTTTTTATAAAATGCAACCAACTAAGGCCAAACAATAATAAAAGTGGAAATACAATACCCGCTAAAATACCTCGCTTTAAATTTCCTCCAAACAAATCTGATATGTAACCTACAAAAGTAGGCCCTCCTGCGCATCCTAAATCCCCTGCCAGCGCAAGAAATGCAAACATTGCAGTTCCTCCCTGCCTAATATTTCCTGCCGCCAAACTAAATGTACCTGGCCACAAAATACCAACTGACATTCCACAAATACCACAGCCAATGAGTCCAATCGCAGGGATAGGTGCCAATGAAATCAGTAAATAACTAGCAAGACATAGAATACCACTGAAAAACATAAATCGCTCTAAATGAATTTTATGACCATATTTTCCATAAATTACTCTTGAAATTCCCATAAAAACAGCAAACAACATTGGTCCCGCAAGATCTCCTATTGTTTTGGAAACTTTTAGTCCTGCTTCTGCAAAGGTAGACGCCCATTGACTAACCGCCTGTTCACATGCACCCGCACAAGTCATTAGTAATAACATCACCCAGAACATTTTCAACGAAAAAAGCGTTCGTAGTGACAGACCCTCATTCTCCGAAACAAGCGGTGCAATTGGAACTTTCGTAAAAGCCAACGCATTTGCTAGTGGTATCATTGCCCAAAATATCGAAAGATATCTCCAATTCTCAATACCAAATATAGTAAAAAACAAGGTAGAAATAAGAACAACACTAACATGTCCCCAACAATAGAACGAATGTAGGAGACTCATCATAGCATCTTTTCTCTCGGTTGGGCAAGCTTCCACAATCGGACTGATCAGTACTTCGATAAGTCCTCCACCAATTGCATATATCACAACTGCAACAAGTAGTCCGGTATATGGATTTGGCAAAATCTCCGGCAAAATAGAAAGAAAAATCAATCCAACCGCTGAACAAAGATGCGCAACTAAAACCAAAGGACGATATCCAATCTTATCAGCAAAATGAGCCGCTAAAAAATCAACGAACAACTGAACTCCAAAATTAACCGTCACTAATATGGTAATCTGTCCAAAGGGTATATGATAGGTCGATTGAAAAGTTAAAAATAGTAATGGTGCAAAATTATTAACAATTGCTTGTATTATAAAACCTACAAAGCAAGCATATATGGTATGATTGTAATTTTTACTAGTCTTCATGTATCCTCATTTAATCTACTATCCTTTGATAAAAAATAGATTATCCTCTTTTTTTATATTGAACGTGATATTTCAAATTATTTTGTACCTTGATTTCTTACTTAGAATATTATACCATACCCATTTTATCCTTGCATGTACTTTTTAATTTTTGTATATAATTGGGTATAACATTGCAATTGAAAAGGCATGAATACACGATAGTAACTCGAGTATTCATGCCTTTTCAATTACATTATCTATTTATTTCATAGTTTTCCTATAATTATAGAAATTAATTTCCCATCTGCTTTGCAACTTCGGCTGCGAAATCTTCTTCTTTCTTTTCGATTCCTTCACCTGTTTCAAAACGAACAAATCTCTTAATTGAAATAGTTGCGCCGTTTTCTTTTGCAACCTGTGCTACGTATTTTGCAACGGTTAGGTCACCATCTTTTACATATGCTTGGTCTAAAAGACAAACTTCCTTTAATTCTTTATTCAAACGTCCAATAATCATTTTAGAAATAATTTCATCTGGTTTACCAGCATTTTTAGGATCATTTTTTGCCTGCTCTAAAAGGATTGATTTTTCATGTTCTTTGTATTCTTCAGAAACCTCGTTCTGAGAAACATATTTTGGTGATAATGCCGCAATTTGCATTGCAACATTTGCAAATGCTTCTTTAACCGCATCATTTACAACATCTGTATCAGCTTCAACCAAAACTCCAATTCTTCCGCCACCATGAAGATATGATACAACACATCCATTTTCAACAACAACCTTTTCAAATCTACGAATAGATAAGTTTTCACCAATAACAGAAACTTTCTCTACTAATGCTTCTTTTACGGTTTTACTTTTATCTAGATTCCATGCTTCTGCATAGAATGCATCTATATCTGTTGAAGAAGATTCCACTGCTTGTTCTGCTACTGCTGCAACAAATGATTGAAAATCTTCATTTTTAGCAACAAAATCAGTTTCTGAGTTAACTTCAACAATTGCCGCTACTTTATCATTTTTAACAAGTACTTTACAAAGACCTTCGGCTGCGATTCTTCCAGCTTTCTTTTCTGCCTTAGCTTGTCCATTTTTTCTTAAATATTCTACCGCTGCATCTATATCTCCGTCTGTTTCACCCAGAGCTTTTTTACAATCCATCATACCTGCACCAGTCATTTCTCTTAATTCTTTTACCATTGACGCTGTAATAGCCATGATTTTACCTCCATTAGTTAATATCGTTTATATCTATGCTTCTACTGTAGCTTCTACCGCAACTTCTTCTGTGCTCATTTCAACACCTTGATTTGCTTCAATAACAGCATCAGCCATTTTAGCTACGATTAACTTAACGGCACGAATTGCATCATCATTACCAGGAATTACGTAATCTAATTCTTCCGGATCACAGTTTGTATCAGCAATACCAATAAGTGGAATACCTAATGTATGAGCTTCTTGTACACAGATACGTTCCTTTTTAGGATCAACAATAAAAATAGCATCTGGAGCTTTTTTCATGTTTTTAATTCCGCCAAGGTTCTTTTCTAATTTATCCCATTCTTTTTTCAGTGCAATTACTTCTTTTTTAGGAAGTACATCAAATGTTCCATCTTCTGACATTCTTTCGATTGTTTTTAAACGATTGATTCTTCCTTGAATGGTCTTGAAGTTTGTTAACATACCACCTAACCATCTTTCATTTACATAAAACATACCACAACGCTCTGCCTCAGCTTTTACAGAATCCTGCGCTTGTTTTTTTGTTCCTACGAAAAGAACGGTACCACCCTCTGCTGCAACATCTTTAATTGCATTGTAAGCTTCATCTACTTTTCCTACTGACTTCTGCAAGTCAATAATATAGATACCATTTCTTTCTGTGTAGATATAAGGAGCCATCTTAGGGTTCCATCTTCTTGTTTGATGCCCAAAATGCACACCAGCTTCGAGTAATTGTTTCATTGAAATAACGCTCATTTTATTACCTCCATATGGTTATATATGAGTCCCTTAGGATCTCACTACTTCCTTATGCATCTTCTTTTTGTAAGACCACATACAATACATGGCACCGATACAAAAATCTACATAAGTGTGTTTTAACGTACCGATTGATTATATCATGTTTTTCTAAAAAACGCAAGATAATTTTTATTTTTACCGCCCCGTTATCTTTTTTGCGATTTCTTGATAGGTTGCACCTTGTTCTATTTGATAGGTTCCCACTGATATATAGGATGCATATCCATTATCCGCAAGATATGCATTAAAATCTTTGGCATCTTCGATCAATCCAGCTTTTTCCATAGCACGTGAAACTGCCTCCGACCACATTCCCTTTTCAATTTTCACCGTGATTACAGTTGGCTTTTCTTTCTTTGTGCTTGTTGCAGGCTTTTTCGTCGGTTCAATTGTTGCAATCGGTGTCGATGTTGGTTCTGCACTCGGAATTGGTGTATTCACAGGATGCTTTGTTTCGGTTGGAGTCACGGTTGGAGTCACAGTCGGTTCAACAGTCGGCTCATTGGATGGACTCATTAACTTACTAGAGTCAATCGCTTCTCCTGATGCTTGTAAAATTGTTTCTTCTGGCATAACCATTCCAATTTTTTCTGCTCTTTCTATTATTTCATCCTTTGTAATAACCTGCTGTCTATCCTGGTTTCTATGAGAAATAGTAAGTATACTGGCTGTAACAAGTATACCAATACCAAGTCCCCTTAAAAAATACTTTAATTTCATGCTTGTACTGCTCCCATCTCTTATTTTGCAATTGTTACCTCATTACTCCTTGAAATAGATCAATAACAAGTTTAACCTCACCTTGACCCAATCCCAATAGTTTTGCAATTTCTATGATGGAATTTCCTTCTTCATAAAGTTTTAGTATCTGTGCATTTTTATTATCCACTACCTCTAGATTTCGATTTAAGTTAACGGACTCACTCCAGACTTTTTCCCCATTATCCTGCTTACTCTTCTTTTGCACAGATTCATCTTTTTCCTTTTTTACAACCGTTGATTTTGTATCTTTCACGGATTTTTCTAACATATCCACCGCTGTCTTTGGAGACTCATTGATTGCTTTTGTTTTTTCCTTTTTTACTGTACTATCTAAGACTTCCGATAGATGTTTTATGATTGCTTCCGTCTTTGCTTTCGTTGCATTTATTTCTATCAAAGTCTGCTTTACTTCCCGATCTTTATCATTTAACATATCGTACAAAAAAACAACTTCTGTGTGATTTTGTGCAATTTTCTCAAGAATTTGATTAGAAAATTCACTCACAGCCATTATTTTTTCATTTGTAATTTCGCTTAGTTGATCATCTGTTTTAATCATTGCCTCTTCCGTTCGATCTGCCAAAATCTGCTCAATTCTCTCTTTAATTCGTCTCTCGTCTTTCTCCGTCCATATATCAACTTTTGTAATTTCGCTTTCCTTACCATTTTTTTTTGCATCCATTTTATCCGAAACAATATAACTTATGAGAATGAATCCCATTCCTACGATAACTAAAAAAATATCTAACATGTCTACTCCCTGATCATTTATATTCGTATATCAAAATTACTTGATTTAATTTTTTTCCCTTTTTCTGCTTCTTTTTTCTTTTTTTTGCCTCTTTGCTGTCCAAATTCTCTAGCATCGTTTCCTTTGCCGTCACTATATCGGTATTCCGGATTCTCGCTCTTACTCATTTTTACTGCTTGCTTTCCATCATGCTTTACATTTGTATTATATTGTACACCTAATTGTTCCTGTGCATGTGTTAATTTTTGATTTTCAGCCTGATGAACTTGGGAAGCTTCTTGCGAACGACTCGGCATGGAAAGCATATCGATTGGTCTTATCGGCATACAAATTCCTCCTTAGATTGCCATAACTCGAATATCTGCGCGATCACGTACAAATTGTCCATGACTAATTTCTTCTTTAACAAACATAGAGGTGCTGGAAATAATGATTTTGACTCCTGGATATACACTGCCAGTAAATCTTATTTTTCCATCCTGAAAACTATCGATTTCAGCTTTTAATGCTAAATATCTTGGTTCTTTTGTTGCTAAAGACTCCTGAAGTCTTGTAAATTCTTGTTTTGCTATAACCAATTGTTTTTTTTGTTCGATGGTTAACCCCATTGAACATTGCATCCTTTTTTTAAATAAATTAAAAACTTGTGCATATTTTGTTTGTTCTTTTTTAATATCTTCAATTTCTTTTTCTAGATTTTTTTGTTCTTTTTTTATATTATCATCAATACCAATAGAAAGAACTGTTTGCGTACACATGGAAGAACCTATCGTCTTTGCAGTTATTCCTTTACCAGCTTTTACCTCACCACCAGTAATCATACTCTTCTTCCCTGTAACCAAAACCTCACCTTTTGCAGAAACATGGCTATGCATAATTGCATCTGTTGTAATATCACCGCCAGAAATAACCTCACAATTTTCAATAAATCGTGCCGTTAGATTGCCTTTCGAAATTAATTTTCCTTTTCCCATCCCCTGAACACCGCGTTTTAATATAATCTGACCTTCGGAAATTAACGTACCACCTTCCACAACGCCATCTATAATTATATCACCTTTTGCACGAACAGTAAAACCTGTAACAACATTCCCATGTACCATAACATTTCCATCATAGTCAATGTCGCCAGATGCCACGCTTACATCTGCAGGAACTTCATATGTATTCGAGACAAATACACGATCATCTATTAAAGTAACATGCCCCGATACATCGGAATACATGATTGTCTTGTCTTCTGATAGATGAATATTTCCTCCATGTTTTAATATTTTAGCTACTACTTTTTTGGGTTTTATAATACTTCCCAGTATGTCAATCCCCGGTTTTCCATAATCCACAGGTTCTAGCGTAGCAATGATATCCCCTGCATTTACTTTATTTATCATATCAAGTTGATGAAAATCAACCGATCCATCTTCATTAATTTTAGGTTTACTAGTTCCTTCTGTTCTAAAATTATAAGTTATAACTGCACTTTTCCCTTGCATTGGCATAATAGCCTCAGCCAGCACAAGCTCTGTACAATACGTACGATCTGCCAAAAAACAATCAATATTCGTATCAATTAAACCACATTTTATTCCTGTATGAACCAAATGATTTACAATTTCTTCTCGCGTCATTAATTTACCTTTTGATGAAGGTGGATAAAATACTCCAATTGCTTTTGTTCTTGATTCATCAATCACAACTTCTAAATACTCATTTTCTGGCAAACAATTTTCCTGATTTAAACGGACTTCCTTTTCCTCTGAGAGTGTAGCAATTGATGTTCCCAATTCCTTTAAATCATAGTTTGTAATCTTCTTTTTTGTTAAATAACTTGACACCATATCATATGTTACTGGAATCCCCCCATTTATAGCCGGATACAGTTTAATGTACGTTCCATCTTCTCTGTGAATTAATTGAAAAAAACCATTTTTACCCATCATTTCTTATAATCCCCCTCTATTACCCATTAAATACTATGATACTCCCGCCTAACCGACTCTTCATCTTCGAAAGTGCTTTTGTGTGCAATTGAGAAACTCTTGATTCCGAGACTTCTAGGACTTTACTTATTTCTTTCAGCGTTAATTCCTCATAATAATAAAAAGTTATTACTTTTTTCTCATTATCTGTCAGAGTATTAATTACCTCCGCTAATTGACGTTTTAGTTCTTCTTTTTCAATAACAGTCTCTGGTTGATCATAATGCGCATGTTCGCCAGAAACTGCCTCCATCCTAACTTCTGTTCCTTGTTCCATAAATTCATCCAAAGATATTAAGTTTGCTACCTTTGTCTGTGATTGCCATCTTGTAAGTTCATCCACTGATATTTTTAGTTCAGTCGCAATCTCCTCATCTGTAGCAAAACGGCCTCTTTCAATCTCAATTTTATTATATGCAACGTCTAGTTTCTTTTGTTTTTGTCGCAAGGTTCGCGGAATCCAATCCATTTTACGAATCTGATCTAAAATGGCCCCTCGAATTCGCAAACTAGCATATGTTTCAAACTTAACACCCTTCAAATTGTCAAATTTGTCAATCGCGTCAATTAACCCAAATGTACCATAACCAACTAAATCATCATATTCTACCGTATACCCTAAATACATACTTAGTCTCCCGGCCACTACCTTAACAAGTCCGGCATATTCAATAATTAATTTTTCACGAATCCCAGGGGCTTTTACTTTTGTATATTCAACCCAAAGTTTATTTCTTCCCTCTTCGTCCATTTATGCCTCCTAGCTTTATTCCTTTTTTGAACCCTCAGGCATTTCTGTTTCTTCTTGTGAAATTTCACTCTCTTCGGCATTATCTTCTACAGTTTTTGTTTCTTCTTCCTCTTTTATGCCTTCCGATTCAATAACTTTTGTTATGATTGCTTTTGCAATCATGCCTATTATATAAAACACAATAAGTACTCCCAATAAAATTTCCAAGCTTAATAACTTGTCAATCTTATTGGCAATACTAGCAATACATGTAACAGCCCCTGCAATCAGCATTGTAATCGCAGGAATATATTTTTTTTGCACGTTTTATTCCCATCCTTATACTGGTTTAATTTCTTTTCCTACTGCTTTTATTAATAAAATTCCTGTTTCTGGGTAAAATTCAATTGTTCTACCATAATTTGCACCAGTGTCTTCTGCTAATATCCTGATTCCGAGCTCTTTTAATTTCTTCTTTGTTGCTTCTGTATTACGTTCCCCAATCCGCAGCATATCGTTATTGCTACCAAAGGCAAACATTTGCGCTCCACCTGCGATTTTTGCTGTTAAACCCTGACGATTTGCCCCTGACTTTACCATCATATCAATACAGGCATCAATCCCTGTATCAGCAAATTTTGCAATATTACTGTTGTTTTTCACTAATTTACTATCTGGCAGCATAATATGTGCCAGTCCAGCAATTTTTCTAATAGAATCATAAAGTGTTACTCCAACACATGATCCTAATCCTAATGTTGTAATTGCATCTGGTGACCGACAAATATTATAGTCTGCCATGCCAACTTTAATCATATTACCCATATTTATAACCACCTTACAGTCCTAAGGAGGACATCATCTTTATGTAAGAATCCATGGTTGGTATCAATACAAAATACCCATTTACTTCTTGATTATTTTCTGATATTTGTGTTTTGATTACCAACGCTTTATCTCCAACTTTTCCAAATTCAATTGCAGGTACACTCAAAATTGCTCCTGCCATGTCAATTGACATATAAGGAATTGATGAAGTTATTGTTAAGTTTGTCAACGTAGAAATAGACGACAAGTATGCACCTGCAATAATATTTCCAATTTCACTAAGTGCAGATAAATCCATTTCTGAAAAATCATCGAAACTTTGTAAATCTTTTTGTAATAAAATATTAATGATGTGATGTGCTGACTCTTTTTCTAACATAAACATCATCATACCATCTGTATCACCTTCTAATGTAAGTAAAATCCCCACAATTAAATTTTCAGCTCCACCAATTATATCAGGCAGCTCTTGAAACCCTAATAATTCAACCAGTGGAACCTTCATATCAATTTTAGAGTTTAAAAGCTGAGACAATGCCGTTGTAGCATTGCCCGCTCCTATATTTCCGATTTCACGCAATACATCAAATTGCAGACTATCAACATTATCATAACTAAACTCCGACAATATATTCACCTCATTTATACATTCTCTTTCTCAATAATTACTTCTGCGATATTGAGCAAGGATATAAGTCCATCTCCCGGTTTACCAATTCCAGTTAAATATTGAGTCTTATCATCTGTTGCATTATATGTAGGTTTTTCAATACAGCTGTCTTCTAACGTAACAACTTCTTTTACTTGATCTACAATAAGTCCAACCGCCGATTGCGATTCCAGTTTTATAATTATAATTCTGGTCGCATTGGTATATTCATCTGGTTCTAAATCAAATTTTAATCGAAGACTCATCACAGGAACAATTTCACCTCTAAGATTAATTACTCCTTTAAAATAATGCTGTGCCTTTGGAACTCTTGTTATTTTTTGCATTCTTACAATATTATCTACGTATTGTATATCAATTCCATATTGTTCTGTCCCTAATTTTACACAAACATATTGTTTTGCATTTATTGATCCATTTTTCTTCATGTTCTCCACTTAAACACCCCCTTAAACTAAAGTATTTGCATCAATAATCAAGGCAACTTCACCATCACCTAGAATTGCTGCTCCACTAATTACTTTATTATTGTTAATGTATTTACCAATGGACTTAATTACAATTTCAAGTTGTCCAATTAGGTTATCTACAACGAGTCCTGCCAATTTTTCACCTTTTGATACGATAACCACAGTCAGACTTTCTGGATTTTCTTCTCTTGGTTCTACATCCAAAACCTCATCTAAACGAATCAATGGAATAACCGATCCTCTTAATTTAATAACTTCCTTTGTCTGAACGTACTCAATCTCAGAACATGGTACATCTTCAATTGTTTGAATACTGCCAAGTGGTATTGCATATTTTTCTTCGCCAAGTTCAACCATAAGTGCTTGAATAATTGCAAGTGTAAGCGGAAGACGAATAATGAAGCTGCTACCTTCCCCTAAAACGGTCTTACATTCAATATCTCCACCTAATTTTTCAATATTTGTTTTCACAACATCAAGTCCTACCCCTCGACCAGATACATCAGAAATCTTTTCTGCCGTTGAAAAACTTGGTAGAAATAACAAATCTATAATATCTTTTTGTGTCATGGTTTCTGCTTGCTCTGGCGTAATAGTTCCCTTTTCAATTGCTTTTTGCTTCACACGATCTGTGTTAATTCCAGCTCCATTATCACGAACCTCAATAACAACATTGTTACCATCTTGATAAGCATCTAAATAAATCGAACCAACTTCTGATTTTCCTAAGCGTACTCTCTCTTCATTACTTTCCAATCCATGATCTGCCGCATTCCGAATTAAATGTTGCAGTGGGTCTCCAATTTCATCAATAACCGTACGATCAAGTTCCGTTTCCTCACCTGTCATATACAGTTCCATTTTTTTGTCTAATTTCTTTGACAAATCACGAATCATACGTGGAAATTTATTTACAACGGTTTCAATCGGCATCATTCGAACTTTCATAACCGATTCATGTAAATTTGTTGTAACACGTTCTAAGTATTCAATCTGTTCATTAAAAGCGGTTCCTTTTTTTTCAGAATCCTCGTTATTTCCAATAGAAACCAAACCATTTTTGGCGATAATCAACTCACTCACTAAATTCATTAAAACGTCTAATTTTTCAATATCAACACGAACCGAGCGATTTACAACTGGTCTAGCTACCGCTTTCTTTTGTGCTTGTCCATTTGTTGTCTCTTTTGTCGTAGTTGGTTTAAATGCCGTGGCAGTGGCCGTGGCAGTAGCTGCAGCTTCATTAATTGCATTCTCTATTGCCGTTTCATTTTCTTTTAATTGATTTGATTCAAAAAAATCAATTGCAGCATCTTTAATCTCCGATACATTAAGAATCGATTTTTTTACTTTATCCATTGTGGCTTTGGTTAACAAAACGACACTAAAATCTAGTTCAAATCGTTCATCTTCAATATCTTGTACGGATGGACTTGATACAACGACATCACCGAGTTCCTCTAATGTCTTAAATACCAAAAATGCTCTTGCTGCTTTTAAAATGCAGCTTTCTTGAATGTATACGGTAATACCAAATACATTTTCTTCTTCTTGTGCCTTACTGATTGCATGAATTTCATGTTCTTGAAGCACAATACTTTTAAATTTCATAAAGTCATCATTTCCGCTTGGATCTCCTGTTTTTTCGACAACTACTGTCTTTTCTACTGGTGCTGCCACTTCTTGTCCTAACCCATCTGCAAGAATTTGATTCAAGTCAACAATAATACTTTCGTTGTCCTCTAATCCTTCATCTGCTGACGCCTGAATATTTTCTAAGTAGGACTCCAATGCATCCAGACCTCTAAATAAAACATCCACTAATTCAGACTTTACTTTCATTTTTCCGTTACGAATTTCAGCAAACACATTTTCCATGTTATGTGTCAACTTTTGCATTCTTTTATAACCCATGGTTCCTGCCATACCCTTTAGCGAATGAGCCGCACGAAATATCTCATTTATGGTATTTTCATTTTCAGGCTCGTTTTCTAAAACCAATAGTTGTTCATTTAAATTTTGTAAATGTTCTTTTGTTTCATCAATAAAAATCTCTAGGTATTGACTTACGTCCATTTAACGCACCCCCACATTCTGAGTAATAGCTCCAGAAATCATCCGTAACGGTAAAACTTCATTGGTCAAACCAGCTTCCGCAACTACCTTTGGCATTCCATATACTGTGCTAGTTGCTTGATCCTGTGCTATTACATAAATTTTTTTGTATTCTTTTAATTGCATGATTCCTTTTGTTCCGTCGCCACCCATACCCGTTAACACAACACAAGTAATGGTTTCAAAATCAGAAGCTAACAATGATTCATACATAATGTCAGCGCAAGGTTTTAGTCCACCTCTAGCTGGTTCATCAGTCAAAATGATTCGATATTTTCCTGCGTTGGCCTTCTCTAGTTTCATCTGTGCTCCGCCTTTTGCAATATATACCGTTCCATTTTCAAGTATATCACCATCTTGTGCTTCTTTTACATATACATTGCTCATTTCGTTTAAACGCATCGCCAAAGATTTTGTAAATCCGGCAGGCATATGTTGTACCAAGAGCATCGGTGCATCCAATCCTTTTGGAAGTGTTGGAATAACATCCTGCAATGCCTTTGGTCCTCCTGTAGAACAAGCAAGTGCAATTAACTTACTTCCTCTTTTGACATCATGAGAGACAATAATATTATTCGAAGCAATCGGCGGCACTACCTTTTGAAATCTTGGTTCTCTCTTTGTTCTTTCAATTACAAAGTTATCTTCTAAATTAAAAGCCCAACAAAGTCTTTTTAAAATTTGATCATGAAATGATTCACTTTTTACTTCCATATAAGAATCTGGTTTCGTCACAAAATCAAATGCTCCAAGCTCCAATGCACGAATTGTCTCTGCTGCTCCCTGTTTTGCCAAGGTACTAACCATAATTGTTGTGTGTTTAATATTGTGTCGATTCATTTGCTCAAGAAGTTCAAGTCCAGACATTTTTGGCATATTAATGTCTAATAAGATTGCATCGTATTTACCTGTATTTTTTATAATAAGATCAAATGCATCCATACCATTATTGGCTGTGTCCATAACTTGAAATCTATCGTCTGACTTTATTATATCAGATATTACCCTTCTCATAAGTGCAGAGTCATCAACAATTAAAATATTTTTTTTCATTTTGCCAAGCCCCTTTCTCGTTGTCTTATTTTTCGCTCTTGTTCAAATATAAATTTAATAAGTGATTCTCGCTCAGCAGAACGAATATCTAAAAATTCAATTCTATGTTCAAAGTAACCTTTTCTTCGTTGCATCGGAATGGAAACAATTAGTTTCGCATCATATTGTCCTCTTATCTCTTTCCCCCGATAAGAATAGTTTAGTTGAAGCACCATATTCGTGCCCGCCTGATATTCAAATTTTGATTGGAAGCGGCAACCGCCTCCACTAATGTCAACAATAGGAACTACCTTCCATTGTGCCTGCGCTTCCTTTATAAATTGCTCAATACTTTCTTTTTCCTCATCTGACTTATACTTTTTTTCTTTTAATTTTCTCATAGCAGAAACTTCTTCGTCACTGATTACGCGATACTGTATATCCATCGCACATTCCAGACGATAATATTTTCTTCTTTGAAATTTTTCTAAATCTGTTTCAAAATATACTACCAAAACAGAAATTAGTCCTTCTTTGTATCGCTCTAGTATTTCTCCTTTGCAATGATATAAACCACGCTTCGTATAAAAAACACATTGATATTTATCACCAACCTCCAATGGAACAATCCGTCCTCCCTCCATTGGTACTGAAATTTTAACTGTTTCATCATCCATCAAATCCAAAACTTTACTATTATATTGTTTTCCTTCTCTTACTTCCCCAAAACCATTTTTTAATTGGATTAAATCAAGTTTTGTTCCTGGCATTATAATAGTAGACATCAATGTCCCACCTCCAAATTCCTATTTTAATCGTTTGGCTCGAATTAAGTTCGAAAATAAATGTGAAATTCCTTTTCTATTTTGTTGCTGCACAATCGTATTGCTGTTTAACATTTGTGCAATTTCAGTAATTGCGATTGAAGATGGTGCATTCGGATAGCTAAGCGTTACTGGATTTTGTTGAATCACTGCTTTTGAGATGCTATTGTCTTGTGGTATCGTCCCTAAAAACTCTATTCGTATGTTCAAAAATTTATTTACAACAACACTTAATTTATCAAAGATTTCCTTTCCTTCGATTGCCGTAGCCACCCGATTTGCAATTATTTTTATTATCGTATTTTCTGCAAGAAAATCAGCTTTTTTATTTAATGTTTTTAATAGCGCATATGCGTCCGTTATGGAAGTTGGTTCTGGAGTTACAACTAATAATACTTCATTACTCGCGGCTACAAATTCCAATACAGAATCCGCAATTCCAGCACCTGTGTCAATAATTACAACATCTACATACTGATCAAGCTCATACAGCGATTGCGATAATTTAATAATCTGCTCTTTTGATAAATTCGTAAGTTCTTGAATGCCTGACCCACCCGATATAAAGCCAATGCCTTCTGGCCCTGACGTAATTATTTCTTTTAAACTTTTACCCTTAAAAATCAAATCAGCTAAATTATATTGTGGTCGTATTCCAAGCATAACTTCGATATTTGCTAAACCAAAGTCTGCATCCATAATAACTACCCTCTTGCCCAACTTACGCAATTGGATCGCAAGGTTCACTGAAATACTTGATTTTCCAACCCCGCCTTTTCCACTCGTAACGGTAATTACTCTTGCTACCGGCTTGGGCTGTAGCGGTTTTGCCTTAATTATATTTCGTAATTGCGTTGCTTGATCCATTAATCGTTGCCTCCCAACAATTTCTTAGCGATGCTTTGCGCATTTATTTTACCAATGTCATCTGGTACATTTTGCCCCCAAGTCGTGTATGAAAGCGATGCTCCTGTCAGCATTTTTAAATTAAATATATTTCCAATGCTATCTGTCTCATCTAACTTCGTAAAAATTAAGTTATACTGAACAATTTCTTTATATACTTCAGCGATTTTAATTAGATCCTTATATTTTGTAGTAGCACTTAACACCAAATATACTTCCTGTTCCTCTTCGGGTAATGCATGAAGCAACTTCACAATATCCTGTTTGTGTTCTTCATTTTGGTGTGACCTTCCAGCCGTGTCAATTAATACGATATCAAACTGAGAAAAATCTTTTCGTATTCCTCGCATTTCTTCTTCATTATAAACAACCTTTAGCGGTAATCCCAAAATATTAGCATACGTCTTTAGCTGTTCCACTGCAGCAATACGATAGGTATCCGAAGTAACAAGCCCAACTTTAAGTTTTTGCTTCAGCGTCAAATTGGAAGCTATTTTAGCAATCGTAGTTGTTTTTCCAACTCCTGTAGGCCCCACAAAGAAGATATATTTTGGTTGTTTTTCATTCGCTTCAATTACTTTTGTCTGTCCAAGCTTCAAAATGATTTTTTGATAAATACTTGCGAGTACATTATCAACCGAAACATCCTTCTTTATATTTCGCTCAATTTCGCCAATAATTTGATTTGCATATTTCTCATCCACTTCATTATTAATCAATTGATTGTAGATTAATTGGATGCAAGCAATATTTTTACCATTTTGTTCCACGTCTTCTTCTTTTTTCTCTTCTACTTTATTTATTTTCATCTGTTGTTCCAGTAATTGTTGTAAATCATTTAGCTTTTGTTCAATCGCAGATTCACTTTGCTTTACTTCAACCTTAATATTTTCTGTTCCAACCACTTTTGGCACCTCCAGTTGTTTTTCCAAATCTTTTGGAGGTTCACTTTTCTTTAATTTTTGTATTTCTGCTATAATACGATCCTCATTACTATAGGATATATTATCATCAACTGCTGCAGTTATCTCCACCGTTTCTTTTTTAAATAATTTGTATAATCCCTTTGGTTTTACGGTTTTAATATTCATAACAATTGCTTCTTTACCAAGTTCTTCTCTCGCAAGCATAATTGCCTCGGTTTCTGTACCCGCTTGAAATTTCTTGATTATCATTAGACTGTCACCATCCCTACTGATTGTAATTCAATATTTGATTCTATCTCATTGTAGGATATTACTATTAAATCCTTAAAATAATCCGACGTTAACTTTTTAAAATACATGCGTACAATGGGTGAAGTAATTACAATCGGATTTTTGCCTAAATTTTCCAATTTATTTACTTCTTCTTGCACTGAATCAATAATTCCTTGTGTGCGATCGGGATCAAGGTTAAGATATGCGCCTTGCTCTGTCTGTTTTACAGCTCCCATAATTTCTTGTTCTATCTTTGGATCCAATGTTACTACACTTGTCATCTCATTGGAAGAAAAATATCTACTTGATATTGCTCGCTTCAGACTTTGTCTTGCATACTCCGTTAATACATCCGTATCTCTAGTTGTAGGTGCATAGTCTGCTAATGTTTCAAAGATTGTAATCAAATCTCGAATAGAAATTCCCTCTCGGAGCAAATTTTGTAACACTTTTTGAATTTCACCAACACTTAATAACTTTGGTACCAATTCACTAACTAATGTCTCATTTGCATCTTTAACATTATTAATTAAGTTTTGGATATCCTGACGTGTCATCAGTTCATCTAAATGACTACGAACCACCTCAGTCAAATGTGTCGCAATAATTGACGGTGGATCTACTACAGTATATCCAAGAGATTCTGCTCTTTCTCTTTGGCTATCGGTAATCCAAATAGCTGGCAGATGAAACGAAGGTTCAAAGGTTGGAATCCCCGTAATTTCTTCCTCTACATATCCAGGATTCATCGCCATATAATGATCAAATAAAATTTCTCCATCACTTACTGGTACTCCTTTTATTTTTATAACATATTGATTGGGATTAAGCTGAATATTATCTCTCAAACGAATCATCGGAACGACACAACCTAATTCCAACGCAATCTGTCTTCGTATCATTACAACACGATCCAATAAATCGCCTCCTTGATTTACATCAGCAAGAGGAATAATCCCATATCCAAATTCAAGTTCAATTGGATCAACCTGTAATAGGGATGTCACATTTTCCGGTCGTCTGATTTCTTCCGCTGCTCCTTCTTCTTCATTTGTTTCTGACTCTATTTCATCCACTTCAATTTTTCCTGCAATCATTCGCCCTGTTATAATAAAGGCAATTCCATATGCAGCAAATAAAACTGGATTTAATGTGGTAAAAAGTCCAAGAACAATCATAGCTCCACCGACCATATATAATACTTTTGGAATGGAAAAAAGTTGTCTTACTAATACATCCCCAATGTCTGCTTCTTTTGATACCTTGGTTACCAAAATACCAGTTGCAAGCGAAATCATTAGAGAGGGAATTTGGCTTACCAATCCATCCCCGATTGTTAAAATTGCATACTTTTGCAATGCGGTAGCTGCATCAAATTTTTGATAGAGCATTCCCATAGCAAGTCCACCTGCAAAGTTAACAACTGTAATAATCAATCCAGCAGTCGCATCTCCTTTTACATACTTGGTAGCTCCATCCATTGCTCCAAAGAAACTAGCTTCATCTTGTATTTTTTGACGTCTCTCTCTCGCCTCTATATCCGTAATTGCTCCAGAATTAAGATCGGCATCAATTGCCATCTGCTTACCGGGCATTGCATCTAAGGTAAATCGTGCAGTAACTTCCGACACACGCTCAGAACCTTTATTAATTACCATAAACTGAACCAAAATTAAAATAATAAAGACAATCCCACCAACAATAAGGTTACCACCACCAACAAATTCACCAAATGTCTTTACCACGTTTCCTGGTTCCCCTGTAGTCAAAATTAATTTTGTAGATGATACATTCAGTGAAATTCTAAAAATTGTAGTAAACAGCAATAACGTTGGAAAACTTGACATCTGTAAGGCTTCTCTTGAAAAAAGTGAGGTAAATAATATAATCATTGCCGTGGAAATATTCAATGCCAAAAGGATATCCAATAAAAAGCTTGGCATCGGAATAATAAAGAATAAAATTGCAAGCATAAGATAGAGTCCTATAACCGCATCTGTTTTTTTCATCAAACTACCAAACCTCCTCATTTATTTTTATTCATTTTAGAATTAAAGTTTCCCTTTTATTCCATACACATAAGCCAAGACTTCTGCAACCATTTGATATAACTCAGGAGGAATCTCATTACCAATTTCCACGTTATAGTAAAGCATACGCGCAAGCGGTTTATTCTCAACAATTTCTATCCCACTGTTATTTGCAATCTCTTTAATTTTTTGAGCAATATAATCCGCTCCCTTGGCAACCAAAACTGGAGCTTCTGTATTGCCACGATCATACTTTATTGCAACTGCAAGGTGCGTTGGATTTGTAATAACCACATCTGCCTCGGGTACATCTTGCATCATACGCCGCTGTGATGCCTCACGCATCTTTTGGCGAATCTTTCCTTTGATATGAGGATCCCCTTCCGATTGTTTATACTCATCCTTTACTTCCTGTTTACTCATCCTCATATCCTTACTAAATTTATGTTTCTGATACCAAAAATCGAAAAGAGCTATTGTCAGAAAGAATATACTGATTTTCAATCCTAAGTTAATTACAATACCTCCAATTAAAGAAATCGCATTATTTAGCGAAATTGAATACAAATTCGATAACATTCCCCATTGATCTTTTAATGCATTATACACTACATATATGATTACTAATAGTTTAGCAATCTGTTTAATCAAATCAATTATTTTATCCTTAGAAAATAATTTTTTAACCCCAGATATTGGGTTGAATTTATTTAATTTAGGTGCCAATGTTTTAAGGGTCGGTTTCCATTTCACCTGAACCAAGTTTCCGATAAATGCAATAAGAAATGCGATTAAAAATAAAGGCAATGTAATGATAAAAAATTTTTCAATACATAAGGTCAACAAAGCATGTGCCATGTTCGTATTAAATTCATCGGATAACAGTGTAGACATCAGCCCATAAATATCTGAAAACACTTCCAGTAATGCACTTCCTATGGATGAAATAAAAATTTTCAATGTCAGAAAAAGTCCAATCAACTGCAACGACATAACAAGATCCTGACTTCTTGCCACTTGGCCTTCTTCTCTGGCATGATCTAATTTCTTAGAAGTAGCCTCTTCCGTTTTTTCTCCTCCAGGTCCTTCTTTTGCAAAGAACTGAAGATTATATTTAAATTTTTGCATAATATCAACTACCTTACGTTGGAGCCATCGCCCGCATAATAAGATTCATCATCATTTTCATCTCTGTAAAAATAAAGTCTGAAACTTGTGGTACCAGTTCAATAATTAATAAAAGAACAACAAAACCAATTATTATTTTCAGTTGCATCCCAATGACAAACATATTCATCTGAGGTGCCACTTTTGCCATAATACCGAGTATAATATTTATTAATAATGTCGTAGCAAATACTGGTAATATAATTCGAAACCCAATTACAAAATAATCAACAATGTAGCGTACCATAATTTCATACATTGACGGCTTAATCACCGCTTTGCCAATCGGTATCAATGTAAAAGAGTCAAATAAAGCACTTAATATGTAGTAATGCATATTGGTTGCCATTAGCAAAAACATAACTAAGTAGGAATATAAATTGCCCGAAATTGTAGTTTGTATTTTTGAAACTAGGTCTAATACATTAACCATTGATAATCCAATTTCCATATCGATCAACTGTCCTGAAAAATTAACAATGTAAGAACAAACATTTGCGGAATATCCAATTAATAACCCAACAATGGCTTCTTTTATTACTAAAATTCCAAACCCTATCGTTCCAGAATAAACAAGAGGTGTATACTCCACCATATTTGCCATCATAAGTCCTAAAAAAACAGCAATTCCCACCTTAACTTTCCGAGGTACATTTGTCAAATTAAAAAAGGGTGCTGAAAATATAAACGCCGACATTCGTACGATTATCATCAGATAAAACTCTAAATTTTCAATGGTAAAGCTCATTTGCATCCCTCAATCTATTGAATATATTGTGAAAAATTTTGCACCAGTACTGTCATAAAATCCGCAATGTTATTCATCATCCAATTTCCTGTTAAAATAATCATCAAAAAAATGGCCAAAAGCTTCGGAAGAAAGGTAAGTGTTTGTTCTTGGATAGATGTTACCGTTTGGAAAACACTCACAATGAGTCCTACAATAAGAGAAACTACCAACAACGGAGCAGCGCATTTTATAATTAACCAAACCGTTTCTCTTGCAAGATCAATAATCTGACCTTCTGTCATCCGAAATCACCTCCTAATCTCAAGTATAAAAAGTTTTTACTAATTCGCCTATTACTAAATTCCAGCCGTCCGCCATTATAAATAAAAGTATTTTAAAAGGCATGGAAATTGTCGTTGGTGGAAGCATCATCATACCCATTGACATTAAAGTCGAGGCTACTACCATATCAATAACAAGGAAGGGTAAATATATTACAAACCCCATGGTAAATGCTTTTCTCAGTTCATTTATCATAAAAGAGGGAATTAGTACGGTTGTTGGAATATCATCTTCCTTTTGAACCTGCTCTGTCATATCCGCGATTTCTAAAAATAATTTTATATCCTTCGTGTTTGTTTGTTGATACATAAACTCACGAATTGGTGCAAGTCCTGCTTCAATTGCCTCTTCCTGCGTAATGGTACCCTCCGATAATGGTTTTATCGCATTATCATTTATTTGAGTAAATACTGGTGACATAATAAAAAATGTCAAAAACAAAGCAAGCCCAATCAAAACTTGATTAGGTGGGGTTGTTTGGGTTCCTAATGCCGAACGTACAAAATGCAAAACAATCACTATCCTTGTAAAAGAAGTTACCATTAACAAAATAGATGGTGCAATTGAAAGTATGGTAATCATCATCAAAATCTGCAAGGTAGATGATAAACTTGTGCTTCCAGCATTCGAAGAAATATTCAATTGAAAATCGTCATTTGCATTATCCGTTGTATTGGTTGGCTCACGCACAGGAATTTCTGTATCTTGTGCCGTAGCATCTGTCTCTGCTGCAGATACTGGAACATGCCAAATAAAGGTTAATAAACACATCAACACCAGAAGTTCCAAAATTTTAAAGCCTTTTTTCTGCCATCTTTGAATCTGTGTTTTCATGATTACCAACCTTTACTCATTCATTTTATCAACTTGTTTACTTTTTATGTTTTATTATCTTAGCTAAAACATCTTTGAAATCCATATTTGCAGTTGCATTGTTTGGACTGAAAGGAGCTATGTTTAATTCATCTTCCGAAAGTTCCGCAAGCATCTCCATATGATCCTTCGAAATACCTAGTGCAATATATTTTTCGCCAATTTTAACAATCTGAATATACTTGGACTGATTGAGACGAAATGTTTCAATTACTTGAATATTTTTATTCGCTTGTTGTAAAAAATTTGCTTTTCCGATCCATTTGCTTGTAAAATAAGCAGCAACCAAAATAAGTAAAAAAAGAATAAAAACACCAATCAGATTTAATAAACTTTCTGCTCTAGATATTCCAGTAGCTATATACATACTTAACCCACCGCTTTTTTAACGGCCTCTAAAACTCTATCAGCTTGGAAAGGCTTAACAATAAAATCTTTTGCTCCAGATTGAATGGATTCGATTACCATAGCTTGTTGCCCCATTGCGGAACACATAATAACATTCGCATTCCCGTCACCCTCTTTAATTTTTTTAAGGGCTTGTATTCCATCCATCTCAGGCATTGTGATGTCCATCATCACTAAATCCGGTTTTGTCTCATTATATTTCTCAACCGCCTTTAAACCGTTTTCTGCCTCTCCTACAATGTTATAGCCATTTTTTGTTAAAATGTCTTTAATCATCATTCTCATAAAAGCTGCATCATCACAAATTAAAATATTCTTTGCCATAAGTCTCTCTCCTATCTTTTTGTTTACCTTACAATTTCGGTAACTCTTATACCAAAACTCTCTTCGATAACAACTACTTCACCTTTTGCTACAAATTTGCCATTTACTAAAACATCAATTGGTTCACCTGCCAACTTATTTAATTCAATAATAGTACCAGGTGAAAATTCAAGTATTTCTTTAATCGACTTATTGGTTCTACCAAGTTCAACCGTAACTTCAAGTGGCACATCCATAATTAAGTCAATATTCTCTTGCTGCGTTAGAGGGTTAATTCCACCACTAAAATTTTGGAACTGAACTGGCTGAACATTAACATCCTTAGGCATCGATTGTCCCATCATCGGCTGCCCTTGCTGTGGCTGTCCTTGCTGTGGTGATACATTCTGCATAGAAGCAGCATATGCTGTCGATTGCTGGTTCATTTGAGGTTGATTACTAACCGGTGCAATTGGTTCAGCCACTTCATCAATTGATGCTGTATCCCCTGAAAATTTTTTATACAAATCCTTGGCAAAATCAAAAGGATATAGTTGCATAATCTGACTATCGATTAAATCTCCAATTTCCATTCGAAAAGAAACTTGTACAAATTCCCCTTCTAAAAAAGAAGAAATATCACCCTCTAGTGTATCATTAAAGTCAATCAGACTCGCAATTGGTGGGCTAATATCAACCTTTTTTTCTAACATTGAAGATAGTGATGTGGAAGCCGATCCCATCATCTGGTTCATTGCCTCACTAATTGCACTTAAATGTAAATCTGTTAATTCATCTGGGACATTTGTCCCATCTCCACCCATCATAAGATCGGTTATAACTTTAACATCAGATTCCTTTAAAATCAATACATTTTTTCCATCCAAGCCATCTACATATGAAATCTGAACAAACACACAAGGTTTGTCATACTGGCCGGTGAGTTTTTCTAGTGTTGTATTGGTAACCTGAGGGGTTGTAATTGTAACCTTGTTATTTAGGAGAGTAGACAATGTTGTTGCAGCCGTTCCCATACAAATATTTGATATTTCTCCGACTGCATCTTTTTCAGCTGCTGAAAGTTCTTCCATTTTACCTGCATTGTCATCAGAAGCACCATCTCCCATACCACTCAAGAGTGCATTAATCTCTTCTTGAGATAACATACCATCCATACCATCTACTCCTCTCTAATTACTGATGTCAATCGCACTGCATATGTATCTGAAGCAGCTCCAGGCAAAGCAGTAAATTTTCTTAAATTTCCAACAAATATATTAAGCTCATCATCCACTTTTGTATTCAAACGAATAATATCACCTACTTGCATATTCACAAAATCATTTACCGATACTGCACTTTTTCCTAATACTGCTTTAATTGGAATTTTTGCTTTGGAAATAGATGCTTCAATTGCTTCTTTATAAACCCCATCATCTTTCACTCGCATCGTTGAATACCAATATTTCGTATTTAATTTATCAATAACCGGCTCTACGCATGCATATGGTATACATACATTCATCAAGCCCTCTACTGATCCAATCCGAATATTCATTGTAATAATCGAAGTCATTTCGCTTGGCGAAATAATCTGAGCAAACTGAGAATTTGTCTCAATTCGTTCTAATCTTGGTGAAAGATTCAATACGCTTTGCCAAGGTTCAATCAGCAAATTCGTACATGTATTTAATACCCGCTGTAATATAATCAATTCGATTTCAGTGAAATCTCTGCTTTTTTCTAATGGAACTCCACCTCCACCGAGCATTCGATCGACAATTGCATAACCTAAATTATCCGCAACCTCCATGATGATATTTCCTTCTAATGGAGAAAAATTTATAATTCCTAAAAGCACGGGATTTGATAATGCATTCGAAAATTCAGAATATGTAATTGCCTCTGAATTCATTACCTCCACCTGAATATTTTTTCTAAGATAGGCTGGCAAATTTGTTGAGAGCAGTCTTCCATAATGTTCAAAAATAATTTCAAGCGTTCGAAGATGCTCTTTTGAGAATTTAGAAGGTCGGGCAAAATCATAATTTTTTACTTGCTTTTCACCGGTATCTTTCATTTCTTCCGCATCAAGTTCTCCGCTACTTAACGCCGCAAGCAAGCTATCTATCTCGTTTTGCGATAGGACATCGCCCATTCCATCTCACCTCTCAGTCACTTTTAAATATCATAACACACTTTTTTATCAAGATAAAGTCATAAATTACTATATATTGAATTTTTTTCAGAAAAAAAACAACTTATTGTGTTTATTTTCCATTTTTTCATTAAATTTGTCTATTGACAAACAAAATTTCCAAAGTAAACATCAACAATAAAATCCGAAGACCCTAAATAAGAACGTAGCTGCTTCAAAATATCACTTTTTATTTTGGTTTGATCAGAAATTGCTTCATCATAGGTATATTGCGTCAGTGCCGTCCCTACAATATCCATAATCTTTGAATCCTGATCCGTAATAATTGCACTCAACGTGTTATAATCCTCTGACTTTTTGTTCAAAGACACCGTGACATAGTCAAGCACTGCAAAATGACTTTCACCGTCGGCTCCTATTTTTAAATTTTTCGTAAGTTTTTCTTCAATTTTATGATTTACCAAATCTTCAACATTATAGGTTTCTTCACTATAATCTGTTAGTTCCAGTTTAATAACTGACGCTACTTGAGATATCAGTGCATCTGTCTTTTTTGATGTTGGAACAATCGTAAAAATAAGTACAGCCGTCATTACTAAGTTAATGATACATAATGCCATAATTACGATTGTTAAAATATTTTTTTTCATATGCTTATCACTCCAATATTTGTCTATTGTCCTACACTGTTGTATATTTTAATTTCAACACGACGATTTTTTGCACGTCCCTTAGCTGTGTTATTACTAGCAATCGGCTCGTACTCACCTCTTCCAGATGCTTCTAATGTTTTAGGATTGAGTCCTTTTTCTATTGTTAAATATTCAAATACTTTAGTTGCTCTTGCCGTAGAAAGCCACATATTACTATCAAATTTCGCAGTTTTTATTGGTCTATTATCTGTATGCCCCTCAATCTTTATCTCGTATTTATCATATGTTTTAAGAATAGTTCCCAACTTACTTAAGATAGGGGTTGCTTCACTTCGAAGTGCCGCCTGCCCTGAATCAAAAAGAATCGCTCCACTTAATGATATTTGAACAAATTGATACTGTGAATCCATAGAAACATCAACCAAATCTGCAATTTTTTTTGCTTGTGTAGCATCTGTTACTTCATCATAAAGACTTTCAATCATTTGTTTTTTTTGTTCTTCTACTTGTGCTTTGTATTGTTCGACTGCATCACTTGATACATCAGAACTATCCTTTGGGGTTTCTGTCTGGTCTGTTTCAGAATCTGACGAATCTTGTCCTGCTTGTGAAGCCATTTCACTGTAATACTCACTTAAATTATCAAGCTGACTTACCCCTTGAGAAATCATTTTACCTTCTCCAATAGCTTGTGATCCTCCTGGAAAAATACTATAACTGCTATTGAAGGATGCTGCTATCTCAGCAAATTTCTGAGCATCAACACTAGAAAATGCAAAAAGTAATACAAAGAAACAAAGCAATAAGTTCATAAGGTCAGAAAAAGTCGCCATCCAAGCTGGAGCTCCTCCTCCTCCACTTTCTTGTTTTTTCTTTCTAGCCACTAAGCCTCACCGCCTTCACCGATTGCTCCACGGTTTGATGGTGCCAAAAACGACTTCAATTTTTCTTCAATAACTCTTGGATTTTCTCCTGCTTGAATGGATAAAAGGCCTTCCACCATAACTTCTTTCATAATGATTTCCGCTGAGTTTTTTGCCTTTAACTTATTTGCAGTAGGAGTACATATCCAGTTTGCAATCAAAGAACCGTAAAAAGTAGTTATAAGGGCAACTGACATATTAGGTCCTACTGTTGACATATCATCTAAATTTTTCAACATATTAATAAGGCCAATCAATGTTCCAATCATCCCCCATGCAGGTCCCATGGCTCCCATTCCTTCCCAAAAACTGATAATTTCACTATGACGGGTCTCAATACAGCTAAGCTCTGTTTCTAAAATACTTCGTACAAGCTCAGGATCTGTGCCATCTACAATTAACAATACTCCTTTTTTCAAAAAAGCATCATCAATCCCATTTGCCGCCTCTTCAAGTGCCAAAAGTCCTTCTTTTCTTGCAACATTTGATAAGTCAATTATACTTTGAATCGTTTTTACTTCATCATTTTGAATTGGTTTCATAATTAAACCAATGGAGGTAAGCGATTTTACAAATGCGCCAATGTCCTTTGATTGAGTTAGCATAGTTGCAAGCGTCCCACCAATTGTAATAATAATAGATGGTCCATTGATAAAACCCAAAATTGCACCAAACGATTTGCCAAATACTATACTAAAGATAACAAGTACAAAACAAACTACCAATCCTATAATCGAAGCTAAATCCAAATCATCCACCACCTACTGTTATTTTTCGACAAAAAGCATTTCTTTCTTGTATAATATTACTAAACTTTTAATATCTTGTCTACTCTCTTTCACGAGAATTTTCTTACCTGAAGTTAATGTAATTACGGTATCTGGAGTCTCTTCGACCAACTCAATCAGCTCTGCATTCAGTGTAATCTTCATCCCGTTTCGCTTTGTTACTTCGATCACAAAACATACCTCCTTCAAGTTTACTATTTCTTCATTATAAACAATATAGATTCAATTTACAAGAACTGTCGGACTAATTATAATAAAATTAGTCAATTCGTTCTATTTTTCGCCTTTTATTAACATGCGATAGCATAAGGAGAGGACTGTTGCAACATATTCATGCTTTCAACAGTCCTAGCCATCTACTATCTCTTCAAATTAACTAATTCTTCTAATAATGTATCAGAAGTTGTAATAATTCTTGAGTTTGCCTGAAAACCTCTTTGTGTTGTAATCATATTTGTAAACTCAGTCGATAAGTCAACATTTGACATTTCTAATACTCCAGTTGTAAGACTACCTCCATTCGAACTAGGATCATTCCCAATTCCATCAAAATCACCCGAGTTCTTCGTTTGAGCAAATAAAGTATCTCCCACCGCTTCTAGTCCCGATGGATTTGCAAAGCTCGCCACTGCAATCTGTCCTAACAGCTTATTGGTACCATTATCATACGTACCATAAATCTTTCCCGATGTATCAATGCTGACACCCGTCATATTACCAACCGGAAGGCCTGCTCCAACTCCATCTGTACTCCCTTTTGTTGAATCCAATTTTGATGTAGCACTTGTTGAATATTTAGTAATATTAGAGAAATCAATCGAAACACCCTTATCAGCGAACGGATTGCCAGCTACCACGCCCGTTGCTGATCCTGATAAATCAAGGGTTAATGAAGTATCAGCTGTCGGTGTACCTGACTTATAGACCCCTGAAAACTCACCATTCGATGCATTGAATTCCAAAATAGTAGCACTTGCAGGAGATAAAGTAGCATCGCCCGTTTTTTCATCTACTTTCGTAACTGTATATTCTACTCCACCAAATTTAAATTTTGGAATGTCGGTGTTTACCACATACTTTTTTTGGCCTGCATCATATTTTGAAAAAATAGACTTATCGTTTGTTACAATATCGGTTACCGTTACATCAAATTTTCCCTCGGCTGCTGTGCTTTTCACTGCTAATTTTGCAGTATAGCTATTTCCTACTTTATCATAGAACGCGATTTGAGATGGAAATCCGCCAGCGCTGCTAAGCTGTTCATCATTTTGATCAATGTTACCTTTAATATATGCATTTGTCGTTGCCTCTGGCTTTGCATACAAATTTTCTGTTGCCAGAATCTTTAACTTAGATACTTGAGCCTTCACAATATTTCCATCTGGATCAACTTGCCACCCCATGACATTTGCGCCACCAGATGTGCATAACGTACCAGATGAATCAACTTTAAACGATCCATTTTTAGTAAAAAAATCCTCTCCTCCACTATTTACAATAAAAAATCCATCTCCACCAATCATACAGTCAAACGGATTATCAGTTCTTTGAGAACCACCCTGCGTTGAAATATTGGTTGTGATCGCAGAGAGTCCTGCTCCAAGTCCAATCTGGATTGCATTCTGCCCAGCAGATCCCGTTTCTGTATTTGCACCAGAAGCACTTTGTGTTGTTTGGTAAAATATATCTGAAAAAGTAACCGAACTGGATTTAAACCCTACGGTATTAACATTGGCGATATTGTTACCAATAACGTCCATTTTAGTCTGGTGAACTTTAAGTCCTGATACACCAGAAAATAGTGCTCTCATCATAATAAATGACCTCCTTTAATATCTATCTACAAGTCTTAACCTTATCTATCAATCAAAGGTTCTCGCCTCCAAAAAGGTCCAGCGTTTAAACTTGCTATCCAATAACAGCTCCATCAATATTCGTAAATATACTATTTTTTGCATCATTTACAGCTGTTACTACCGTGTTATTTTTCACATTTACAATAAATGCTAAGTTATCAACCATCACAAGCGATTCATTAATTCCCTTATCTCTTGCTTTTTGCGTTCCAGTTATCAGTCGTTTTAGTTGACTTTGGGACAGGTCAATATTTCTACTTTCAAGTCTTTGATTTGCATGCTTAGAAAACTTTAGTATATCTTTTGTTTCTTTCTCACTACTTTCCTTTGTTTTTTCTAGTACTTCTTCGAAAGAATGTAGATCAGACGCATTCAAATCATTTGTTTTAACGTTGAGATTTTCCGTTTGTGTCGTACTAATCTGACCAACCATCCGTTCAATGGAAACAAAATTATTTTGAATTTTCATTGCGTTCCACCCCTATCACATGCTAAGCAGTTCCCGAACTATTTGTATCCTTCTTGTCTTGCTTAATGCCAGTTACTTTTAGTGTAACCTTATCGGTATTTGCAGTTGTCAAAATATCATTAAAAACAAAGCCCACTTTATAGAGTCCAGCATCTAAATCAGCAAATGCCTCTTTTTTGATTGTAAGCGTCCCATCATCACTATACGTTAGATTGTCCGCAGATACTACCTTTCCATTCACATAAAGTGCGACTGCAGATGCTTCATAATCATCCTCTCCCAATGAAATTTCGACCGTTTGATCCTTTGGATTACTAAGATCAAATGAAAGCGCCTTTTCCGTAACGGTAGGTCTTTTTTTAGAAGCCAAATACTCAGCTCCCACAACACTATACAATTCATCCGCAGAATACAGAGTATCATCAATCGATAAGTAGGCCTTTTTGCCGCTAATCGTTGCATAATCTACCGTACCTTGCTTATATGTAATCTGTCCTGACGAACTTTTTGTCTGCATAATAACTTCTTGGCCAACTAAACCAAATGCTTGTGAATTTACGGATGTTTGATTCAAATTTTGCATCTGCTCTAATGATGAAAACGTTGCTAACTGAGAAACATACTCTGTATTATCCGTAGGTTCCAATGGATCTTGATACTTCATCTGAGCTACTAAAAGTTGCAAAAACTCATCCTTTCCAAGTTCACCTGAATTAGAGGATGAAGATGACTTCTTATTTTTTGAATCAATTTTTCCATCTTTGACATTTGCAATTAAACTTGTTGAATCTACCATCTATTTTTCCTCCTTCTATGCGGTATAATCTACATTCCCGCCATTTTGCTGCATTACTTTTGAAGCAAGAACCTCTTCTTCCGTCACATCATCTGCTTGTTCATCAAATGCATTTAAATCAATTCTTTTTCGATTACTCTTACCTTTTTTCTGTTCTTCTCCACTTCCTGTTTGATTATTTTGACTGGAATTAAATTGAAAATTCGAAACATTTACTTCTACTGCTTCTACTTTTAATCCCTGATTGTTTAAGTTATCTTTTAATATTTGAATTTGACCCTCAAGTGCTTGTTTTGTCAATTCAGTCTGTGTTGTAATGGTTGCCGTTAATTGTCCATCCTTCGATGCAACGGATAAATTTATCTTTCCTAGGTTTTGTGGATTTAATTGAAGTTCCATCGATGTTGTTTCTGGTTTTATTTGAATTTTAATTTGTTCTACCACTTGTTCAACAATATTACGTATTTCTTCCACACGTTCGGAAAGCAGCTCTGGAGTCATCGTCTGTGACTGACCTTTGATTGCTAGATTTTCTACAAAGGTTTCGATCGGTGCTTGTTGATCTTGTGATTTGCGGTCACGATTACCTTGATCCTGACTTTCGTTTTGATTGGTTACACCCGACTCTACTTTTTGACTCTGCAGCGTTTCACCTTGTTCCATCTCTGACGCTTGACTGTTTTCTTTGCTCGTAGATTCCACAGATTCTTTTGTCAAAACCGAACGCTCCACTAAAATTTGAGGCTGTGTATCTTCCGATACATCACTTGTTTGCTCTCTTTGTATATCACTTTGCACTTCTTTTGGCGAAGTTTTCAAGACAGTCATTATGTCTTCCTTTGTAACGGCAAACTCTTGTGGCAATTCCAATTGATCCAATGCACTTGTTAACTCTTTTAGTTGAACAGACAGGCTATCGTTGGTCAAAAGCTGCATTACATCATCTGTATCATTTACTTGCATAAGAAGTTTCATCGCATTTTCCGGATTCAATAAATCCGTCGGTTCTAAATTAAATTCGTCCAAAAATGAGTTTAATTCCTCTCGTGAAATACCAAGCGTTTCTGTAACCGTGCATACTATCATGGTTTGCATCTGACTTATCGCTTCTTCCATGATTTCGGGTGCTGTTTCATCTTCTTTTACAGTAGCTTGTTTGTCCCCATTGGTATCTACCTTTGTTGCTTTCGATTTTGTGGTCGTATCAACCGTAGTTTGAAAATCCTTATCACTTGCTTGTTGTTTTGTTTCCGTCTTTTCACTCATATTATTCTGTGAATAATCCGCTTTTTTAGCACTTGTATTTTGGTTCATAATTGTACTAAATGGAACCGTCGAAGTTGCACTTCCTTTCGATGCATTTTGAGAAACTTTTGAACCACTAAACAGATTAACTCCTTGCGTTAAAACGCTTTGTGTCATCATCTTTTACCTCCTCCTTTCTTATATTATATATCTATGACAATCCAAGATTTCGACCAAACTATTGTAAAATAGTTGATTTTTTCGTAATCTTAGCTGCATATTCTGGAGACATCTGTTCTAAAATAGCTGCACTTTGTTCTGGTTTCATACTTTCTAGAATTTTGCAGACCAAATCCAAATCTCCTGTCATTACCTCAAGTACCTTTGCTGCACTAGCTGAATCCATCTTTACAAAGCGATTTGCCTGATCAATAATATTTTGATCCACTTGCATTTGTTCAACCACTTTTTGATAAATATCGGCCGCATTTTGAGGATCAATTTGTTCATAATACGCTTTATATTCTGCAATATTTGGTGCTTTATCATTAAAAACCACTTGCTCATCAAAGGTTGCAACGCGCTGCTCAAAGTCCTTTTGAGTCTGTTCGAATACTTTTAATCTGGCATTTTCTGCCTCTAACTGCGTAATATAGTCCGTGTTTGCAGAACTTGTGCTACCCATTGATGCAATTTGATCTTCTAACTCCTGAATTTTGGACATTGCTTGATCTAAACTTTTATAGTTATTTCCTTCCGAATCCTGATAGGACGAATACCCTGGAAGAACGCGGTTGATAACCGGTACATCTTTTAGTATTGGAGAAAGTACATTACTACCAAATCCCCCTACATCCATTTTGATTAGTACGGCAAAAAAAGCAAGCCAAATTATTACAATTACTAGGGCAATCAATATACTAAGAATTTTACTGCCAGAACTTTCTTTTTTCTTTTCCGCATTGTCTATGTTATTCATATCGTCATCTTTTTTCTTTTTCGCCATACTTATTCCTCAATTCTTTCTTTTTTCCCATAGGTAAAGCTTATCCGTTCATCCACTTCTTTTTGTTCTTTCGCATTCTCCTCTTTCATAAAAGCTTCAAATGCAGTTTCTTTCAATTTTTCATGAATTTTTCTATCCATCATTGATTCATTTAATCGAATACGTGCCAATTCCAATTGTTGCTTTGCTGCATTTACGGAAATCATTTGAATCTTTATATCATATTTTAAAATTTCAACAGCCTTTTGACAACGAACGATTTCTCTAACATCCAGCTTATCTTTAATTTCACCCCGAAGTATTCCCTCATACTCTTCCCTACGAGTATTGAGAAAATGCAGTTTTTCTTCTTCCTTATCCAACGCTACCTTCGCTTGGCTAAATATACTTTTCGCCTGTTCTTCCAGTTTTAATTTGATTGAGAGAATATTTTCCATTTTATAAATAAACTTTGCCATATAACACTCCACATATGTTTTTATTGTTCAAAAAGTTCACCTAATAAATTTATTTCTTGCTCAAATGTAAACTTTTCTTCCACTTGCTGCATTAAAAATTCATTCACTTTTGATATTTTTTCAATTGCAAAATCGATTTCTGGATTGGAGCCTTTCTTATATGCTCCGATGTTAATTAAATCTTCTGCTTCGGTATAGGTCGCAAGCACATTCTTTAGTTTCCCTGCATACTCTTTATGCTCCTTTGTTGCAATGGAACTCATAACACGAGAAATACTCTGTAATACATCAATTGCCGGATAATGATTTTTATGTCCTAATTTTCTAGAAAGCATAATATGACCATCCAATATTCCTCTAGCCGTATCAGTAATCGGTTCATTAAAATCGTCACCGTCTACTAATACAGTATACAACCCCGTAATAGAACCTTGTTCTGAATTTCCAGCACGTTCTAATAATTTTGGCATCTCTGCATATACACTTGGGGGATATCCTCGTGAAACTGGAGGCTCTCCAGATGCAAGTCCAATTTCTCTTTGTGCCATCGAAAAACGAGTTAACGAATCCATCATTAATAGCACATCTTTCCCCTGATCCCTAAAATATTCCGCAATTGCTGTAGCTGTCATAGCTGCTTTCTTACGAATCAGTGCCGGCTTATCCGATGTTGCAACTACAACAACCGAACGTTTTCTACCCTCTTCCCCAAGATCACGCTCAATGAACTCACGCACTTCTCTTCCACGCTCCCCAATTAGAGCAATTACATTAATATCCGCCTTCGTATTTCTTGCAAACATTCCAAGTAACGTACTTTTACCAACTCCACTACCAGCAAAGATACCGATTCTCTGTCCCTTACCAATCGTCATAAGTCCATCTACCGCTTTTACTCCAAGTGGCAAAACTTCATCAATTAATTTTCGTCTCATTGGATCAGGTGGAGTGGCATCTACCGAGTACTCCATCATAGTTTCAAGGACCAAGTCATCCATCGGCACACCCAGACCATCTAAACTTTTTCCCAAAAGTTTATCTCCTACCCTAATCTTTAGTGGTCTTCCTGTATTTTCAACCCGGCTTCCAAGACCCACACCTTGCATATTACTATAAGGCATTAAGAGCACACGGTCATCACGAAATCCAATCACCTCAGCCATAATTTCCTGACTCGAGTCTGTAGAAAATATCACGCACAAATCATTCAATCTTGCGATAGGACCAATGGATTCAATTGTTAATCCTACTACTTTTACAACTTTACCAAGGCTTTGGCAAAACGATTTGTTTAAAAGATTGCTGTATTTGCTCAATTCACACGAATCGAATTCCATTTTTCCACCACCTTTAACTAACTATTTTGTCATTGATAACAATTTCAAGTCTTCCATCAAATTACGAAGTTGTATATCAAGACTCGAATCTATCATCTTTGTTTCTGTCTCGATTACACATTGATTTTTAACAAAAGAATCATCCTCAACAATTTCAATGCTGCATTCTTCCGGAAGTGTTTTGACAATTCGATCTTTTGCTTCTTTTACAATTGGTAGATCAACACTGGATACATGAACCAAAAAATGCTTGTTGCGTCCCACATCTTCTAGCCCTTTTTTTATTAAATGCAAAATAATATCATCTTTGTTTTCCAACAAAACTCCTGTCACTTTTTCAATCAAAGAAATCAAGAGTTGAGCAAAATAAGGTTCAAGTTCCTTCTTTTTGCCTTGATACTCTTCTTCCAGTTCATTCCTTCTTTGAATAATAGCTTTTTCTGCCTCTTCCATTTCTAACTCTTTTTTCGAAATTTCCTTCTGCCCCTCCAACAGGCCGTTTTCAAACCCTTCTAATTTTCCTTCCTCAAACGCATTCCCTTTTATTTGTTCTACCTGAACATTTGCTTCTTCAATCAGTTTACTTGCCTTTTCTTTCGCATCAGAAATAAGCGAATCCGCCCTCGTGGCAATTCGCTTTTTCTCCTCATCCATCATTTTGTCATAATCTGTCGCATTCATACCCTCAATAAATCCTGGTTCTTGTAATCCTTCTATCTCACCTTTCAATACATTATCTGCAATTTCCTGAGGTGATGTTATATGTATGCCTTCTATCAATCTTTGCTGCGTATTATCAAAAATAGATTTCTTTCCTTTTTTACTATTATCCGAATCGATTACGTGTTTATCGGTTCCATCAAAATTAATATAATTCCACTTTATTATATTAGACAATAATTTCGTCACCCCCACCTCTCGAGATAACAATTTCAGCTGAATCCTCTAACTTACGAATAATATTAACAATTTTTTGCTGTGCTTCTTCTACATCTTTTAAACGAACCGGTCCCATAAAATCCATATCCTCTTTAATCATGGTAGCCAAACGTTTTGATAAATTCTCAAATATGACATTTTGAACTTCTTCATTGGATCCTTTTAATGCTACCGCAAGCTCATTATTATCCACTTCACGAAGTACTCTTTGAATGGATTTATTATCCAAGGATAATATATCTTCGAAGACAAACATTTTTCTTCGGATTTCATCTGCCAGTTCTGGTTCTTCAATTTCGAGCGTTTCCATAATATGCTTTTCTGTTCCTCGATCTACTGTATTTAAAATCTCTACAATTGAATCAACCCCACCAACAATGGTATAATCTTGATTCACTAAAGATGCAAGTTTTTGTTCTAATACTCGCTCCACTTCTTTGATTACATCAGGCGACGTACGATCCATTTGTGCAATACGTTTTGCAACATCCGTTTGCTTATCTGGTGTTAACGCCGAAATAATCTGTGAAGCCTGACCGGATGACAAATACGATAAAATCAGTGCAATTGTTTGCGGATGTTCATCTTGTATAAAGTTAAGGAGCTGTGAAGCATCTGTTTTACGTACAAATTCAAATGGTCGCACTTGCAAAGATGCAGTCAGCTTACCAATTACTTCTTTTGCTTTATCTTCACCCAATGCTTTTTGCAATAACTCAGTTGCATAACCGACACCACCCTCGGCAATATATTGCTGTGCTAAACAGACTTCATAAAATTCATCCAATACAGCATCTTTAATCGTTGTCGAAATACTTCGGGTATTTGCTATCTCTAAAGTAAGTGTTTCAATTTCATCTTCCTTTAGATGCTTAAATACATTAGCCGATTTTTCTGGTCCTAAAGCTATAAGTAATACTGCCGCCTTTTGTACTCCCGTTAATTCTTCAGCCATTGTTAATACCCCCAATCATCTTGTAACCAATTCCTCAACAAACTTGCCACAGCCTCTGGATTCTCGTCCACAAATTTTTCAATCATAAGTCTCGTTTCAGTCTTATCACTAAATTCAATATCATCCAGTGATTGATTTTCTTTTGTGGTCGCAAGAAGTTGTTCTACCGATAGCTCTGGCTCCATTTCTGTCACTTCCATTGGTGCCGTTCCTCTAAATACGACAAAAATCAACAGTGCGACAATTAAAACAGCTAGCACAATCATCAAATAATTAGTTACATCAAAGGCTGATTTTGTCTTTGCATTAAAAACAGGCTGTTGCCATGCTACTACAGATATTTTACTCTCAGCGATTCCAGTCGCCGTCGAAATTAATGTAATAACTTCAGCATCATCAATTGTTTCTTTTGTACGCACATTATTTTGTGCGATAAAATCATCAAATGTAATCCCACTTAATTGCCCACTGCTTTGTAATTGCGCTTCATCATACTGTACATAATTAATCAATACAACGCTCATAGAGGAATTGTCATATTCAATCGTTCCCGATTCATAATCTGAGTTTCTCACCAACTCATTTGGCAGATAATCTGCCTTATCTAAACTCACACTGCTGTCCGAACTATTATTCGTATCTAACATATAATCTGTAGATTCCGAATTAGAATCTGTCCCAGGGACACCACCTGAACCCGAAGTCCCTTTTGAAGCATAGCTATAGTTTGACGCATAAAGACCTTGTTCTTGACCGTCCGCTGGTGTATATTCCGTATATCGTTCACTTACCTTGTCAAAATTAAACACAATATTCGAAGCAATTTGTGCTTCATCAAACCCATATTTAATCATCATTGTTTCAACATTGCTGTCAAACTGGTTTTTGAGTCGTTCCTTATATTCTTCAATATCCGAGACTTCACCACCAAGTGTCTGCTCCGCCGCATTGCTATATAAAAGGTTTCGATCCGTATCCATGATAACAACACTATCGGCATTTTCACTTCCGACCGCATTGGATACCCAATTGGCAATCGTTTCTGCCTGCTTTTTCGTCATCTCACTCTCTAACGCTAACATAACACTTACCGAAGTATCTTTTTCTTCTGTAAATAATGTGTATGTTTCATCTGGTTGATTTATAATAACCGTTGCATCCTTAACACCGTCCAGTTTTATCATGTAATTTCGCAAGTCATTCTGCGTTGCCAACAATATTTTCTGCTTCTTCTCTTTCTCCGTCGTACTCATACTGTTAGTCGTTGCCCAATCCCATCCAAAATCATCCGAGTTTATGCTATTCGTAGACATAAGATTAAGACCTTGTGTATAGTCATTATCTTCAACATAAATTGTTTTTCCGTCTCTCGACTGCTTATACCCAATACTATTGTCTTTTAATAGTGTAACGAGTTCCGTAGCCGCTTTATTATCGTCAAACGTAGCTAATATTGTTTCATACTTCGGTTTTGAAAGAAAATACGCCAATAAGACAATCGTAAAGAATATGGCTGCTACCACACTAATTATGATTGTCTTTTGTTTACTTGTATATTTATTCCAAAATTCTAAAATCTGATCCAGTATTCGTTTCAGTCGTTCTTGCATTTTCTCTTTCTCCTGCCTACTTCAGATTTACATTACTCTCCTTTGCTAAAACTGCAAATTCATAATTTCTTTGTATGCATCCATTACACTATTTCGAACAGCAACCGTGTACTGCAATGAAATATTTGCTTTTTTCTGAGCTACCTGAAGATCATGTGGGTTTGTTGAAACTCCAAGTGCAAAATTGATTTCTTCTTCTTCCGCAGCATTGGTCAAAGAATTTGTCTCATTTATCATAGAGCTTGCAGACTGGAATAATGATTCAAACGATGCATTATTATTTTTTTTGGTTGCTTGTGAATTATTAATAACTGTATTATAGCGACTCGAGTCATATATTCCACCAATTGCATTCACGCCACTCATAAATTACCTCCTATTTGCCAACTTCCAACGCCTTTAAGGCCATCGATTTTGTCGCATTAAACGCTGTTACATTTGCTTCATAAGAACGACTGGCATCAATTAAATTTGTCATTTCTGTTACTGTATTTACATTCGGATATGTTACATACCCTTCTTTATCGGCATCTGGATGAGATGGGTCATATACTTTTCTACCCTCAGATCCATCTTCCACTATTTTTGTAACTTTTACACCCCTGCTATTACTTGTATTACCTAATGCATCGTTTAGTACCGTACTAAACGCAGTAGGCGCTTTTTCTTCAAAGACAACCGTCTTTCTTTTATATACATTGCCATCAGCATCTCTTGTTGTATTCACATTCGCTATATTCTGGGCAATAATATCAGTACGCAGTCTTTGTGCTGTCATCCCGCTTGCACTTGTATCCAATGCTCCAAATACGGACATATTGTTACCTCCTTACAAATTAGTTCTTACTAAGTACGGATTTAATTCGTGAGAACTCCTGTGTCATAGAATCTAATAATGTATAATAGCGAATTTGATTTTTAGCAAGTTCGGAATTTTCTGTATCAATGTCAACATTATTTCCATCATAACGATAACTAAGTCCTGCGTTTTCCGTATATGTAGTAGCATTCAATGTATTTAAATCAATCTGATTAATATCCTCATCCAAGATATCCCCATCCGCAACTGCCGACATAAGATAAGATTCAAATTGCACATCTTTCCTTTTGTAATTCGGTGTATCCACATTGGAAATATTATTGGATATAACCTCATTACGAAGCCAGCTGGCATCTGAAGCTTTGTCTAACACGTTAATGTAATTGTAAGCATTTGACCCAATCATGGTTACACTTCCTTTCTAATTCACTATTATAGACAAAATAGAAAAAAAACACAAGATATATTTCCAAAAAAACTCGAATGATACAAGTACTTGTATAATCCTGTCAATTATATGAAAATCTATAGGACCTAAGTTCTACAAAACTAAAAAAAAGGACTTGTTTACACTATGTATCGTAACAAATCCTTTTGCTATCATCCAACCTTGATTTAAACTATTTATTTATTTTTTTCAATTCATCAAACACTACATCATTGATTACTTTTATATACGTACCCTTCATACCAGAAGATCTTGATTCAATAACTCCTGCACTCTCAAATTTTCGAAGTGCATTTACAATAACCGATCTGGTAATTCCTACTCGATCTGCAATCTTACTAGCTACCAAAATCCCCTCAGTTCCATCTAATTCATCAAATATATGAGTAATTGCTTCTAACTCTGAAAAAGATAATGTACTGATTGCCGAACGAACAATTTGCACCTTACGGTTTTCTTCTGCACTTTCTTCATTCACCGAACGAAGCATTTCAAGCCCAACGACCGTGGTACCATATTCACTTAAAATTATATCATCAATTGTGTATTGTTCGGTCTTTTTATATAAGAATAGTGTCCCCAACCGTTCACCTGCTATATCAATCGGTGTAATAATTGCTTGATATTCATTTACCCCATCAAATTCAAAACCAAGCGTTGATAAGTTAACATTTTCTTTGGTTGATAATATACCAAGTAAGCGTTCATTTAGCATCTCATCAATATGTCCCCCAACACTATCTTTGATGAGCTCCTTAATTTCCTTAATGTCACTACGGTTTTTGATTCCGAGTACTTTTCCCTTCTTGCTAATTACTAAAATATTCGATTCTAAGATTTCACTTAAAACTTCACAAATATCATTAAAAACAACTTTATGTGAGTTGTTGTTATGAAGCAATTTGTTTATCTTGCGAGTCTTATCTAATAATTGAACACTCATTATAATCCTCCTTTTCCTTCATCTTTCTTTTCTCATTTTTTAATTTTGAAACTTTTCTAAAGTTTCCTAAAGTTTATCACTATTTTTATGAAAACGCAACCATTTTTGCATTATTTTCTTTTTTTATCACTAATTTTTTCATGAAGTAAAACAATTCTGAACAAATGAAATCTATTTCACTCATCGTTCAGAATTGTCTTACTCATTTATTATTTTTTACAAAGCCACATTTTGAATCCATACATACAAGCTTAGATCCCTTTTCTAACAATAATTTGTTACAGGTTGGACATCGTTCCTTCGATGGCTTTTGCCATGTCATAAATTCACACTCCGGATTATTCATACATCCATAATACTTACGGCCTTTTTTTGTTTTGCGAATTACAACATCAGAGCCACAAATCGGACATTCCACGCCAATTTTTTCGAAATATTGTTTTGTATTTCTACAGTCAGGAAATCCAGGGCATGCAAGAAATTTACCATGTGGTCCATACTTCACTACCATATTCTTTCCGCATTCTTCACAGATAACATCCGTTACTTCATCTGCTATATTTATCTTTTCTAATTTTTCCTCTGCCCTACTGACCGCTTGTTCCAAATCAGGATAAAAGTTTTTAACTACCGTCTTCCATGCAACCTTACCATCTTCTACTGCATCTAGTAAACTTTCCATATTTGCAGTAAAATTCACATCTACAATACTAGAAAATCCTTCGTTCATGATCCGATTTACAACTTCGCCAATTTCTGTCACATAAAGATTTTTATTTTCTTTTACGATATACCGTCTTGCTAATATCGTAGTAATGGTTGGTGCATACGTACTCGGCCTACCAATTCCAAGTTCCTCCAACGCCTTTACCAAAGACGCTTCCGTATAATGTGCTGGTGGCTGTGTAAAATGCTGATTATTTACAAATTCTGACAAAGTAAGCTTCGTCCCTACCTCTAATGATTTTGCCAATACAATCTTTTCATCCGCTTCATCATCCATTGCATAAACTGCCATGAATCCATCAAAAATTAATTTAGATGCCGCCGCTGTGAATCGATACGCATTGCCATCAATTTTAAGTGATGTTGTTTCATATTTTGCAGGCTTCATACGACTTGCTACAAAGCGCTTCCAAATCAATTGATACAAACGAAACTGTTCTCTACTCAATGATTCTTTGATTTTAACCGGCGTTAAATCTGTATAAGTTGGTCGAATTGCTTCATGCGCATCCTGAATTTTTTTATCTGTTTTTTTACTTACACGTTCCGTCGTAATCGTTTCTTCACCATAGTTTTCGCGAATAAACTCTTTTACTTGTAAATCCGCTTCTTCTGATATACGAATAGAATCCGTACGAAGATACGTAATAATCCCCACGGTTCCCATTCCTTTAATACTAATTCCTTCATAAAGTTGCTGCGCAATACGCATTGTCTTTTGGGTGGAAAAATTAAGTAATTTAGATGCTTCCTGCTGAAGGGTACTTGTTGTAAAAGGAACCGGAGCTTTTTTAATCCGTTCTCCTTTTTTTATATCCGTTATTTCAAATGCTGCATTTTTTAACTTTTCTAGTATTTCATTTAGTTCGTTTTCCGAATGAATCTCCATTCGTTCGCTTTTTGTTCCATAAAATTTAGCGATAAGTGGTTTCTTTTCATTTGGCACTTCAAAAAATGCTTCCATACTCCAATATTCTTCTGGTAAAAAAGCATTAATTTCTTCTTCTCTGTCACAAATAATACGAAGTGCCACGGACTGTACACGACCAGCACTTAATCCTCGTTTCACTTTTGTCCATAGAAGTGGGCTGATGCTGTATCCAACCATACGATCTAACACTCGTCTGGCTTGCTGTGCATCTACTAAGTCCATATCAATTTCTCTCGCTTGTTTAATCGAAGATTTAACAGCATTTTTGGTAATTTCATTAAATGTAATTCGACTTGCCTTCTTCTCATCTAAACGGAGCGCTTCCATCAAATGCCATGAAATTGCTTCGCCCTCACGATCAGGGTCAGTTGCAAGATATACTTTATCTGCCTTTTTCACTTCTTTACGAAGTTTGGCAAGCAAGTCTCCTTTTCCTCGAATTGTAATGTATTTCGGTTGAAAATCTCCTTTTACATCTACCCCTAACTGGCTCTTTGGCAGATCCCTTACATGACCATTCGAAGCCATTACTTCATAATTTTTTCCCAAAAATTTCTTAATTGTTGCCGCCTTCGCCGGCGACTCCACGATAACTAAATTATTAGGCATTTATACTCTCCTACTCCAATTGCTTTATATAATAACACTTTAATGGTTGCTTTATGTAACCCTTTCGCTCTAAGGAAATCAGGCTCTGCATTACATCTGCTATTGGTATTTGACATTCAGCCACAACCTGATTTAAATGCTTGGGTACTAAACAGAGCCTACTATACACTATTTTTTCTTGCTTTTCAAGCAAATTATTATTTTTTTTCTTACCGTCCACATTTTTACACTGCTCTATTCCATAGTACTCTAAGATATCCACAGGTTCCGTAACAGGTATTGCTCCTGCCTTCAATAAGCGATTACAACCCTTGCTTAATTCATCAAAAATTCTTCCTGGAATTACAAAAATATCTTTTCCTTGCTCTAATCCGTACTCTACGGTAATCAATGATCCGCTTTTTGCTCTGGCTTCAATCACTAAAATACCATTTGCTAATCCACTAATAATTCGATTTCTCATTGGAAAATAACCTGCAAGTGGTGCCACTCCAATTCCATATTCTGATATAATCCCACCTTCTAATTCGATTTGCTCATAAAGTTTGGCATGCTCCTTGGGATAATATACATCAATCCCACAGCCTAGCACGCCATATGTTCTCCCTTTACAGGCAAGCGCTCCTTTATGAGCCGCGCCATCAATTCCCCTCGCAACTCCGCTAATAACCTCTATCCCATTCCTAGCTAGCTCCTTTGCGAAATGAAATGCTATTTCCTTACCATAAGCGGAACAATTTCTTGCGCCAACAATTGCAAGGCCTATCCCCGCTTGCTCTGGAAGGTTTCCTCTCACATATAAAGCTTTTGGTGGTTTATATATATGCCGTAATCGTTCTGGATAAGCCTCATTTTCTATTGTTATATATTGAATGTTCTCTTTCACCATCTATACTCCTTTCGTTTAATTCCAATACTTTTTATCATTCATTCGATAAAATATGCTTTCTGACAAATGCTTTGCCTCTATTTTTTCACATCCATCTAAATCTGCGATTGTCCTAGCAACTTTTAGAAGTTTATGATATGCTCTGGCACTCAATGGATTATCTGAAAATAAATCAGTAATTATCTGACGACTCTGTTCATCAATTTCACAATATTTTTTAATCAAATCAGGTGTTAGTGCTCCATTGAAATAAATTGCTTCGCGTGTGTATCGCTCAAATTGTATCGCACGAGCTTTTTTAATCCTTCTTCTAATCGAGTCCGAACTTTCTGCTGCTTGTTTACTTGCGATCTTTTTATAATCGATTGCAACCGCATCTGCACATATATCAATGCGATCTATGATAGGTCCTGATAGTTTTTCTACATAGCGTTTTACTTCTATCTCAGAGCAAGCACATCGATTTCGATCCGGATAATACCCACATTTGCAAGGATTCATAGCTCCAACCATCATAAAATCTGCCGGATATTCATACGTTCCATTTACTCGTGTAATCGTAATTTTTTTCTCTTCCAATGGCTGCCGCAAAAGCTCAACCGTATGTTTAGAATATTCCGTTAGTTCATCCAAAAACAAAACGCCCCCCATTGCCAGCGATACCTCACCTGGCCTTGGATGAGAGCCGCCTCCAATAAGAGCCGCTGGAGTTATCGTGTGATGTGGTGTTTTAAACGGCCGTTTACTAATGAGATACTCCTCCTTCTTTAGTAACCCACAAATACTATAAATCTTTGTTATTTCCATGCTCTCATCAAACGATAGCTCAGGCATAATACTTGGAATCCGTTTTGCTATCATGGTTTTCCCTACTCCTGGCGGACCCACCATAAGCAAATGATGCATCCCACTTACGGCTACTTCTACCGCCCTCTTTAAAGCTTCTTGCCCAACTACATCCTTAAAATCATACGTTCCTTGACCTCGAGCCTCTAAAAATATTTTCTTTGTATCAACTCTAGTTGGTGTAATTTCTTTTGTTCCATTTAAACAATCAACGGTTTCTAATAGATTGTCTACCCCATACACTGCAATTCCATCAACAACTGCACCCTCTTTTGCATTTGCCTTTGGTACGATACACCGTTCAAATCCTTCTTCTCGTGCCTTATATACAACGGGGAGTGTCCCATTAACCGAGCAGATTTTCCCGTCTAATGATAATTCACCTAAAAAAATAGTAGTTTGTAGATCTTTTTCTGGAATAATGCCAAGAGCTGCCAGAATGGCAATGGCAATTGATAGATCAAATGCAGTCCCTGCTTTTCGCATATCAGCAGGAGATAAATTGATCGTAATGTGTTTTGGTGGCAATCGATATCCAAAATTTTTGAGTGCAATTTTCACTCGTTCTTTTGCTTCTTTTACCTCAGATCCCAAATATCCAACCATATTAAAAAGAGGCAGTCCGTCACAAACGTCTGCCTCAACATTTACAATCTGTCCCTCAATTCCATGAACAGCTGCACTATATGTTTTACTATACATGTTTGTTTCCTTTCTTCAAAGGAAAGACTATCAACATTATAATAGCAAACAAATATAATTTGTGCAATAATTATTTTACTATACTTCTTTATCTAAAATCTTTTTAATTTCGTCCATAAATGTATTCACATCTTTAAATTCACGATACACTGAGGCAAATCGAACATAAGCCACTTGATCAAAATTCTTTAGTTTTTCCATTACGATGGCCCCAATACGACTACTCTGAATCTCTTTTTCTTCTAAGTTAAAAATTGATATTTCAACTTCATCAACAAGACCATTTATTTGATCCACAGAAATAGGTCTTTTATGGCAAGACCGAAATACTCCAGATTCGATTTTAGAACGATCGTACGGTTCACGCACCATATCTTTTTTAATTACAACAAGAGGGATTGCTTCCACCTTCTCATATGTTGTAAATCGTTTACTGCACATATCACACTGTCTTCTTCTACGAATTGAACTATTGTCTTCCGCTGGTCTTGAATCAATTACTCTCGTATTTTCTTCCCCGCAAAATGGACACTTCATCCTCAGTTTCCTCCTTCTTATACGCAACTTTCCTATGATTTATTATATTGAATTTGTAACTAAAGGTCAAGGAAATATCTATAGTTTACACTTTATAAAACACTTTTCTGCTTCTACTTCTACTAGTACAACATCTGGACCAATTTGCCGAATGCAACAATAGTCAATGACATATTCGTGATCGCGTCCCATAATTCCCCATATTCTACACGGTCCAGGAATTATAACTTTTCTAATTTGCCCTGTGCACACGTCGAATTCAACATCTTGGATATATCCAAGTTTTTGTCCGTCACATATATTTATTACTTCTTTATAACTCAATTCACATAATCTCATAACGAATTCCTTTTTTTCTATTTATACTTTATATATGCTTTATTTACAAAATTATCTCTTATAGGAAAATTTTACAATCACTGATTTCGTATAATTCATCGGAATATGTAAATCCTACTTTATGAAGACATTCCGTTACTTACTAACATTTTGCTTGGAGGTTTTAAATGGCTTTATATAAAGTAGAAATTTGTGGTGTAAATACGGCAAAATTACCCCTTTTAGGAAACAAGGAAAAAGATGAACTTTTTAAACAAGTAATCGAAGGAAATAAAGAAGCACGTGACCTTTATATAAAAGGTAATTTAAGACTTGTACTGAGTATAATACAACGTTTTTCTAGCAGTAATGAAAACGTAGATGATTTGTTCCAAATTGGATGTATTGGTCTCATGAAAGCCATTGATAATTTCGACATTACTCAAAATGTAAAATTTTCAACCTATGCAGTTCCTATGATAATTGGTGAAATCCGCCGATATTTAAGAGATAATAATAGCATACGTGTCAGCCGTTCTCTCCGTGATATTGCATATAAAGCAATTTATACAAAAGAAGCTATGATGAAACAATCTGATAAAGAACCCACCATCGAAGAAATAGCTCAATCCCTTGAGATTCCCTCAGAAGATATTATTTATGCACTAGATGCCATACAGCATCCGCTTTCCTTATATGAACCTGTATATTCGGAAGGTGGGGACACCTTATATATCATGGATCAAGTAAGCGACAAAAAAAATAAAGAAGAGAACTGGGTGGAAGAAATTTCTTTAAACTCTGCAATAAAAAAGCTCCCTTTGCGAGAAAGCAATATCATTAAGCTGCGTTATTTTGAAGGAAAAACGCAGATGGAAGTAGCTGAAGAAATTCATATTTCTCAAGCACAAGTATCAAGACTTGAAAAATCAGCTTTAAAAAACATGAAAAATTATCTTACCGTCTCGTAAGATAAAAAACATACCGTAAATAAAGAGAGCATTACAACAGCTAACCACTTCTTTTTTGTTGTAATGTTCTCTTGTATGTTTCCTTATTTAATACGCTTTATGCCTCTAAACGTATCATCTCTTTTTTTAATCTCTTTATAATTTTTTTCTCAAGCCTGGAAATATAAGACTGCGAAATCCCCAGATAATCTGCTACTTCTTTTTGTGTTCGCTCATCACCATCCACTGTATTTAATCCAAAACGTAGCTTGATAATAATTCGTTCACGGTCTGAAAGCTTTTCCAGTGCCTTATTTAACAATGCTTTGTCAACCTCATTTTCCAAATTCTTATAGATTACATCTTCTTCTGTACCAAGTATATCAGATAAAAGCAGTTCGTTTCCATCCCAATCAACATTAAGTGGTTCGTCAATTGATACTTCCATTTTTGTTTTATTATTCCGTCTTAAATACATTAAAATTTCATTTTCAATACAACGAGATGCATAAGTTGCAAGTTTAATATTTTTATCTGGGTTAAACGTATGAATCGCTTTTATGAGACCAATCGTACCAATGGATATTAAGTCTTCCACACCAATCCCTGTATTATCAAACTTTTTAGCTATGTATACAACCAATCTTAAGTTGTGCTCCACCAATACAGTTTTTGCTTCGTCATCGCGTGTTGTTCCTAACATCTGTATCATATCCCACTCTTTTTCTGGTTCAAGCGGAGCTGGAAGTACTTCAGCTCCTCCAATGTAATGAATCTCACCTTTTGTATCTCTTAACACATGATGAAAGTCTGGAATAATCCGAAATTGGAATTTATTTGGTATAGAAATTTTTATTAACATGAATATACTCCCCTTCTTTATTCGATATTGTATTTACACATTTATGCTCTCATGTAATCCTCATGCAATATAAATTGATATTGATTTTTAGATGACAGTCCCTTCTTTGCAATTGCTACCAAAACATTTTTATTGGAAATGGCTTCCTTCTCTTTGTAAACAATTAACTCATCTGCTCTCATCGCTGGTATCAAACCATGATCTTTTCCCAATGAATGATAAGGAATCCATATAACTTTTTCTTCCTGTATTTGGTCATACATTTCTTTTACTAGTTGATATTCCGCTATCATCACTGGACGATGAAAAAACGGATCATATAAACAATTTCCCGTATCAAGTAAAGCAATACCCGAGACTTTTAATTTCCCCATTATTAAATCAATCGAGTATAAATTTTTTATAATTCTAGCTTGTATAAAGAAGCTGTTCGCACCTTTTTCTATACATAAGGCAATGACAAATACCCCTAGCAGAACTTGCCAAATATGGGTAACTGTAATCCCTTGTTCTGTCAAAAAAAATATACCACCTCCAACCAAAAGACTCAGTATATAAAAATATACCGTTGTTTTTATTATTTCTACTTTCTTCATACCTGGAAATGCTATGATTATCATAATTAATACAATAAGTATTGAAGGAAATGGAATCTTTAGTACATCTAAGGCAGCACCAACACCACCAAACATACTAGCAATTACTTGACGGACTTTATACGCTTTCCGCCTTGAAACTTTTCCATAAACACGTAATAATATGTAATCAATGCATATATTTAGGATAAAATAAATATCTATGTATACAATGTATCCCAATTTTCACCTCCATCATGAGGATATTTATAGTATACAAGATTAGATTTGCAGAAGTTGTCAAATTATAAGGAATTCATTAAAAAATTTCTCCCCAAAAATCTCCTTTATTCTTCTCCTTATATGCTTATTATCAAAATGGTATACCGTTTGTTAACAAGTGTCTTTTGATTATATCAAGATATTCAAAAAGCATTTCTTACTAAATAAAAAACGAGAATATAAATTTTACTTTACATTCTCGCTTTTATTTTTGAATTATTTATGTCTATTTTTTTGTAAAAATTCAGGAATCTTAATTCCACCATGCTCTTCTATATCAATTCCATCTCCCGTCACTTTTTGAGATGCTGATTGTTTTTGTGTCACAGGGTTTGGTTGCGCCGTCGTTTTTCCAAGTCCTTGCTGCATTGGTCTAGTTGGTGTATAACTGAAATTTGTCTTTTGCGCCGCCTGACTTAGAAAGCTTGGCGTTTTCACCGCACTTCCAGAATCAACCGATTCCAAACCAGTTGCTATAACTGTTATCGTTGCAACATCAGGTGCTGACTCATCATACATTGCACCAAAAATTATATTTGCTGCTTCTCCAGCCAGTTCTTGAACAAAAGTTGCCGCCTCATTTGCTTCAATCAAACTAATATCACCAGAAATGTTAATAATTACATGGGATGCGCCAGCAATTGTAGTTTCGAGTAAAGGACTTGTAATTGCCTGCTGAACCGCTTCAATACATTTATCATCGCCTTTTCCAATACCAATACCAATATGTGCAATTCCCTTATCTTTCATGACCGTCTGAACATCCGCAAAGTCAAGATTAATTAATCCAGGAACATTTATTAAATCTGTGATTCCTTGAACACCTTGCTGCAATACCTCATCCGCCTTGCGAAGCGCATCCGGCATGGTTGTCCTACGATCAACGATTTCAAGTAAACGATCGTTTGGTATCACAATTAAAGTGTCTACATGTAGTTTCAGCTTTTCGATACCACCAATTGCATTGTTCATTCGTGCTCTCGCCTCAAACTTAAACGGCTTTGTAACAATACCAACGGTTAAAATCCCCATATCCTTCGCGATTTGCGCAACCACAGGTGCCGCCCCTGTTCCTGTTCCACCGCCCATACCACAGGTTACAAAGACCATATCAGATCCCTTAATCAAATCAGTTAGTTCTTCGCTGCTTTCCTCTGCTGCTTTTTCACCAATTTCTGGCTGTGCTCCTGCACCCAATCCTTTGGTAAGTTTTTCGCCTATTTGAACACAGGTAGCTGCTTTACAATTTTTTAGATGCTGCTTGTCCGTATTAACACAAATAAACTCAACACCTACTATATCTTCCTCTATCATTCGATTTACTGCATTGTTACCTGCTCCTCCTACTCCGATTACAAGAATCTTTGCAGTTGAATCCGATTCGTTTGTTCTTATTTCAAGCAAGGTTATTCCTCCTTTTACATTCTCACATTTATTCAAAATTAATTCAAATCACCTATATAATCTCTCATTATATCAATCAAATATTCTATTCTTTATCATAGGTTGTAATGGCATACATTTCTATAATATATAATATAGTCTTTTCTTATAATAATCAACCCTATTTTTATTGTTTTTCACTATTTTTTTTTGGTTTGTAAGTGAAATATAATATTATCACCTGTCTGATAATTTTCCATATTTATTGTTCCTTTTAACTTCCGTTCCAACACAGTTGGTAAAATTTCAGATAATGCCACAATTGGTTCATCATAAAACTCCCTCTTTCCAAGATAAATCTGTATCATTCCAACGCCCAGAGAAACTTCATTTTTACTATTAAAGTGAATTTTATCAATATCTAATTCATAACGATTTATGATTTGAGAGATATCAAGAATACTTGTAAAAATGTCTTTTTCCTCTACTTCTATAGGCTCATAAATTTTAAATCCAGAAAAAGTAAGTCCGGAAATACAAGGTATTCCATCTCTTTCTTCATCTGATGTATCAAGAATCACTCCATCTTTATCAAAATACAAATATTGACTCATATACTTTACACATGCAATGAGCTCCTTTTCATAAACATGTATTGTGATTTCATGATGGTTCACACGCTTAATTGTGACTTTTTCAATATAAGGCAACTCTTTCAGTCCTATATATCTGGCTTTTAAATATAGAAGAATTGAATTCTTTCCTTCTACACCAGTCAGTAAATTTTGTTTAATTTCATCTTCTGAATAATATTCACAACCTTTTACATTTATAGTTTTGATCCGATTGTACATACAAAAAAATAGGAAGATTCCTCCTAATACGAAGAAGAAGATTAAAATGCGTTTTCCCTTTTTATGGTGCCGTTTTTCCATTCGCACTACCTCTCATATCGAATTTGATTGGACACCGATAACACCAGTCCAATCTCTGCTAAAAGTACTGCGACGGAAGTTCCTCCATAGCTTATAAATGGCAGCGGAATTCCTGTTGATGGAATTGAATTTGTTACAACTGCAACGTTAATGATTACTTGAGATGCAATATGGATCAACACCCCTGCACACATTAATCCGCCAAATAAATCAGGTGAATTGATTGAAATAATAAACAATCTCCATATCAAAAGTATAAATAAGATGAGCACAGTTACTGCTCCAAATAATCCCAATTCTTCACAAATGATAGAAAAAATCATGTCATTTTGTGCTTCTGGAACATATCCTAGCTTTTGCATACTTCCTCCCAATCCCTTACCAGTCAAACCGCCAGAAGCAATTGCATAAAGACCTTGCAAAATTTGAAATGCATCCACATTTGTTTCTACATGCAGCCAAATATCAAACCGATTCAAGCGAAATCCTTCGCCAAATAGAAGAAATAACGCAGCCGCAGCTACCATTATCAAAACTGCAATCACAAAATATCCCTTTTTTTTACTTGCTACAAAACAAATTCCACCCATAATTAGACAAACGATAATAGCCGTACTCATATTTTCTTTTCCAATTAATAAAATTAACGGAGATATATAGATTGCGATTCTCATAAAGCCTGAAAACTTACTAATTGCTTTTGGTGATAAATATATCATATAGGATACAAACAACACCACGGCTACTTTCGAAAGATCCGAGGGTTGAAATGTCCCGAATTTTCCCAAACTAATCCATCGTTTTTTATGATTGATCTCAACTCCATTGATAAGCACATAAATTTGCAATGCTATTGCAAAAAAATAGATTAAGGTTACTAGGCGAATCTTTAAACCAGCCAGTTTTATCAAAAAAATGCGATAGTCCATTTTTGATAATATCAACATACCAATTATTCCCATTACTGCACTGACCCCTTGCCGTTTAAGATAATACATCGAATCCCCTTTTGTGATCTGCGCACTATAGGAACTCGTACTATAAATCATTATCAATCCAAAGGCAACTAAAAATAAGGTCAAGAATAATAAGCTATAATCATAGTAGCTTCCTCGTACATAATTATCCTTATGTGATGATCCTTCTGCCCTCGCCATTATTTCCACACTCCGGTCATTATAATTGTTTTACACAGTCTTTAAACCTTCTACCGCGTTCTTCGTAATTTTTAAACATCCCCCAGCTTGCACAGGCTGGCGAGAGTAAAACAGCATCTCCTGGTTTTGCCATTTGATGTGATACAATAACAGCTTCTTCTAATGTTTCTACCATAATAAGTTTTTCAAAGCCACATTCTTTTGCCTGTGCCGCAATTTTTTCTTTTGTAGCACCAAGCAATACCAGATATTTTACCTTATCCTCAAACGAGCAAATCCATTCCTTGTAATCTGAACCTTTATCATATCCACCGCCAATCAATATCGTTGGTTTAATCATTGCCTGAATTCCTTTTATCGCAGCATCTGGATTTGTTCCCTTTGAATCATTATAGTATGTAACACCCTCTACCTCATCTACATATTCAATACGGTGTTCTACCGATACGAAATGAATGACTGCTTCACGAATTGCTTCCATCGGTACCCCTATGTGTGCAGAAATAGCTATGGCAGCCATGACATTTTCGTAATTGTGCATCCCAAGCAGTTTGAGTTCTTTTATATTACATACCGTTTCTTCCCTTTTCTTTTCACGATATACAAAGTTACCTTCTTTATCCAAAAAGATACCTTCTTCCAATTCATGTTTCGTGCTAAAGAAAAAGACATGAGGTCTTATCTCGTCCGCCATTTTTCGAAGAATTGGGTCTTCATAATTCAAAACACAAGTATCATGAATTGTCTGATTCATTGTAATTCTTTTTTTTACTTCAATATAATTTTCCATACTATGGTGACGATTCAAATGATCTGGTGTAATATTGAGAATAGCACTAACCTCTGGTCGAAATTCATGAACCGTCTCCAGTTGAAAACTACTCATTTCTGCAACTGTTATTGTACTTCCCTTCGTATTTAATACCATATCGGTATAGGGTATTCCAATATTCCCAACTACATAAACCGAAACATAATAATTTTTCATTATTTCGCCAACTAGAGCGGTTGTTGTAGTTTTACCATTTGTTCCTGTAATGGCAGCCATTTTGCCTTTTCCATACTGATATGCGAGCTCAATCTCACCCCAAATTGGGATACCTGCATGTTGCATTTTTGTAATATATGGCAAATCCACCGGAACTCCAGGGCTCAAAACCACCAATCCAATTTCTTTTTGAAGCTCAGACGGTAGTTCGCCAACTATAATTTGAAGGGTAAGAGTCTTTGGCAATTTATCCTTAATATCCTGTTTTGATAAACTAGCATTTCCATCCTGTAAAATAATATCGGCGCCTTTGTTGGATAACAACTTAACCGCCGCTAGTCCACTTATTCCACTTCCAACAACCAGTACTTTTTTGTCCATTATATCCATTTCTTTCCCTCCCTACTGCCTATAACGCCACAAATCCAATGAGGCATAGCAGTGCTGTAATTATAGAAAATGCAGCCACAATTCTTGTCTCTGTCCATCCGCAAAGTTCCAAATGATGGTGAATTGGCGCCATTTTAAAAATCCGTTTTCCTCCAGACAAATTGAAATAAATTACTTGAATCATTACTGACAATACTTCAAGTAAATAAATAAATCCAATAATGATAATAAAGAACGGCATTCGCAACATATAAGCCGATGCAGCAACAAATCCACCCAGTGCTAAAGAACCCGTATCCCCCATAAATACCCTTGCAGGATAAACATTATAGATAAGAAATCCCAGTAAACTTCCTGCTACAGCACAAGTAATCGGTGAAATACCACTACCTATTCCAATCGCAACTACCGAAAAAAATGTTGCTACCATTACCGTAACACTAGAAGCCAATCCATCGAGTCCATCCGTAAAATTCACACCATTTACTGTACCAATGACGGCGATAAACAAAATTGGTAAAAACCATTTTCCTAAATCAAAATATGCACCACCATGAAAAGGAAGAAGTGTTTGCGTTCCATAATTTAATGTATGCAGCAAGTAATAACCAAAAATAGAAGTTATTAAAATCTGAGCCAAGAGCTTTTGCCATGCATGCAAACCCATTGAACGCATCATTACTATTTTTATAAAATCATCTAATAAACCAATTATACCAAATCCAAGTGTTAAAAACAGTACTGGTATTAATTCCCTGCATTCTTTTATGTAAAGCAACGAAGTAGTGACTACACTAATCAGTATTATAATCCCACCCATTGTAGGAGTTCCCATTTTTTTCAAATGAGTTTGTGGTCCATCATCCCGAATAAACTGACTAACTCTTAATTTTTTCAAAAAAGGAATCAGTATCGGGCTTAGTAAAACGCTGATAGCAAAAGAAATTAATACCGGCATAACGATTTCAAAGTTCATTCATCTTCCCCTCGTATGTCAATAATAAACAGCTCATTTGAATCAACAACTTATTTATTATATGTCATTTTTAATACAGAATCAAGTCACTATTTTGTGACCAAGTTGTAGCATCTTCACCTTCTTTATATTCCGGTTGTATCCCTACATAAGGTAAAATATTTTCAAAAAGTTCACCAATAACAGGCGCTGCAATCGTGCCTCCATAATAGATTCCTTGTGGTTCATCAATTAAAATAAGTGCCATAAGCGTAGGGTCTTGTGCCGGTGCAAACCCAATGAAAGATGCAATGTATTTATTCGATCTTCTAGGAAGCTTTTCACTTGTTGCTGTTTTCCCTCCAATTCGAAATCCTGCAACATAAGCTTTGTGTCCTGTCCCTTCTGAAACTACTGATTCTAAAAGTTCCTTCATGACCTCTGATGTTTCCTTAGAAATTGCTCCTGCCTTGGTATGATATGTTAATTTGCGAATAAAGCTTTCATCCTGGCTTTCCACTTTAACTCCTAGATGAGGTGTTACTAAGGTTCCGCCATTTACAACTGCACTTGCTGCTCGAAGCAATTGCAATGGAGTAATTTGGAATGACTGACCAAATGAAATGGTTGCAAGTTCTACTGCACCAATGTTTTCTGCTTTATGCATAATCGAATTTGCTTCTCCTGGCAAATCAATACCAGTTTTCTCGAACAATCCTAATTTATTAAAAGTTTTGTACATATCGGTAACACCAACCCTTGCACCGATTTCTATAAAGACTGGATTGCAAGAATTTTGTATTCCTTCTACAAATGTCTCCGTCCCATGTCCACCTGCCTTATGGCATCGTATAATACGATCCTCTACCTTTTTGTACCCGGGGCAATGAAACGTATCTGTAAGCTTCACCACACCTTTTTCAAAGGCTGCGGTAGCTGTCACAATTTTAAATGCAGAACCAGGTTCATATGTATCACTAATACATGCGTTTCTCCACATCACATTTAATGCATTCGTGCGCTCCTTCTCATTTATTCCCTCACTCTCCTCATCTAAGAGTTTGTATGGACTATTCAAATCAAACTCTGGTGCGTTAACCATCGCATAGATTTCTCCATTTTTCGGATTCATCACAATTAATTTTACATAATTTGCTCCTTTGGCCTCCATTACTTTAAGTGCCGCCTGTTCTGCATATGTTTGAATATTTATGTCCAAACTCGTATATAAATTATTACCTGCAATTGGCTCTATACGATTTTCTGCTGCATTTTCGATTTCTACCCCTTTTGCGGTCGTTAAAGTTAAAATGGTTCCATCCAACCCTTTCATAATTGAATCATATTTTACTTCCAATCCAATAATTCCTTGATTATCACTTCCTGTAAAACCAATCACTTTCGATGCTAACGATTCATAAGGATAGAATCGTTTATAATCCTCGTCAACCATTACTCCATCTAAATCATATTCTCGGATACGATCCGAAATCTCTTTTGAGACATTTGATTTGACCCGTTCAATAGAGGATACTTTCTCCACGCGTTTTCTTACTGTTTCTTCTGATAATCCTAGTTCCTCTACTAACACTTTAATCACTCGTTCTTGATCGTTTATTTGACTATGAATAACAGAAATTGTAGAAACCGGTTTGTTCCCCGCAAGTTCAATCCCATTTCTGTCGTATATTTTTCCTCTCTGTGCTTTAATCGAACGTTCTCTTTCTTGCACTTCCTTCGCCGATTTTCCATAATAAACACTTTTATATATCATAAGATATCCCAGACGCGCAATGAGTGCAATCGTAAATGAAAAAATAATTACAACAATAAAACACAAGCTTTTTTTACTATATGTTTTTGCTTTTATCATTATAATCCTCTTTTTACTTTTATCCTTTAATCTTATTAGATATCATCCATTTATATGATTCTTTTATTTGCTTTTTTCTTGCGTTTCTCCTGTTACATTTTTGTAGACATCTAAAAATGGTAAGACCTCATCCATAATTTCCCCTCCAAATTCAGTTGCAAAGGTACTATGTGGCTGATCTTTTACATGTGGCTGATCGATAACAACATAAATTACAACGCTAGGGTCATCAAGCGGCGCAAACCCAATAAAGGAAACAATATAATTTTTATGATCACGATGAATTTTTTCTGCTGTCCCTGTTTTCCCACCAATCTCATACCCAGCTACTTTTGCAGGCGATGCCGTTCCTTCTTCTACCGTAGCATATAAGTAATCACGAATTTTGTCACTTGTAGCTCCCGAAACCGTTTTTTTAATTATCGTTTGATCCATTTTTTCTACGGTAGCTCCACTATCATTCAGTATTTCTTTTACAATGTGTGGTTTATAATAGTTTCCTCCATTAATTAAAGAAGCAAAGCCTGCAACCATTTGCGTCATAGTTACTGTGTTTGACTGTCCGAAGCTACAAGTAGCAAGTTCAACTGGATTTAACTGTTCTGCTGTATAAATGATTCCGCTCGCTTCACCTGGTAAATCAATTCCTGTTTTTTGTCCAAATCCAAATAAATCTGTATAATAAGCAAATTTTTCAGGTCCAAGTTTTGCTCCAATTTTCATTAATGCAACATTACAAGATACCATTAATGCCTGTTTTAAAGTTACTTTTCCATGTCCCCTTTTTACGTTACAAGAAATCCTCTTATCTGCAACTAGCTCATATCCATCACATTGAAAGGTCGATTTCTCACTGACGACATCTTCATCGAGTGCTGCTGCAACGGTAAATGGTTTAAATGTAGAACCTGGTTCATATGCATCACTAATACAGTAATTTCGCCATATCCCACTCAATGCTTCGCTCATCTGTTTATCACTCATAGCATCAATTTCTTCATCTGTATAAAACTGCGTTAAATCTCTTGGATTATTTAAATCAAAGGCTTCATTGGAAACCATCGCATAAATCTCTCCATTTTGGGGATTCATAAGAACCACTGCTACATTTTCTGCACCTGGGGTTTTTAAATATTTAGAAACTTTCTTTTCAACTGCTTTTTGTACATTTGCATCAATGGTAGAAACAATTGTATTTCCATTTACCGCAGGTTTAACGGTTCTCTCCAATTTCAAATCGGCATTAAAATATCCATATTCTCTACCATTGGTACCACTCAGTTCATTATTATAAGCCTCTTCTATTCCCCAGTTTCCAATATTATTATCTGCTTTTTGAGTAAATCCAATGACCGAAGATCCTACCGTACCTAGCGGATAATTTCTTTTATATTCCTCTTCAAACCATACACCTTTAATATTGCTGTCCTCATCTTGCATTACTTGAAAAGCTTCTACTGTTTCATAGTCAAGTCCCTTGTACTCTTTCATCTGTACATATTGGGATTCTGATTTTTCTTTCAATATATCCTGAACCGTATCCGAATCAATTCCAAAACAGCTTTTCAATGCTTTTACTGTCGGTTCTAAGTAATCATCCTTTTGAAGCATTGTAACTGGATCTAAAATCAGGTTATATATTTTGTCGCTCACCGCAAGTTTTGTCATATTTCGGTCTAAAATATCACCTCGTTTATACGGAATCACATTACTTACATAGGTTTGTTGCGATAAGACCCTCTTCTCATAACGATCACCATCAGCATTTGTTAGATATAACATACGGATTACTAATCCAAAAAACGTAAGAATAACAATGCAAAATACAAACAACAAACTTGCTTGCATTTTGGATGTAAAATTTTTTCCTTCGACTCTACTCTTGCGTCTACTCTTTCCCATTTGCACATCTCCTAAAATAATGAATTGTGCTATTTTTTATTTTTCATAATTGCACGCTCAAATTCATTCTTTTTGATCTCCGGTATTGTACCATATTGCCTTACATAATCACTCTTGATATTGGAGTATTTTATAATCTGACTTTTATCTGCACGAACCATACCAAGCTCATTCACCGCAACATCATACACATAATCCAAATCAATCGATGTTTCAATCCGATTATAGGCTGCATCATTTCGATTCTTCAGATCATTAATTTCACTTTCTCTCATCGCAATTTGTTTGCTCATCGTCGTAATATTGTGCTGTAATTGAATATAAGAAATGCAAAAATATAACGTGACTGCAACTGCCGCAGTCATAAAAATCAGTGAAAAAGCATCTAAATTTTGCATCCGATTTTGCCCTTTACGACCATTTCCAATCTCAATCGGTCTTAGTGTATTTGGCCTATATTCTTCTCTTTCGGGAGTGCTTTGCCTTTTTCTAACTGTGCTTCCTTGCACATATTCATTATATCCATATTTTTTTGCCGCCACTTCGCTCACTTCCCTCTGCATTAATGTCGCTGGAATACTCTTAGTTTTGCACTTTTTGATCTTGAGTTTTCTTCTAATTCTTCTTCACCCGGTAAAATTGGTTTTCTTGTTATCACTTTTCCTTTTGATATATTTCCACAAATACAAATAGGAAAGTTTGGCGGACATGTACAAGGATTCTCATTTTTTCGAAAAATGGTTTTTACAATCCGATCTTCCAAAGAATGAAATGTAATAATACAAATTCGACCCTCATCGTTAAGTAAATCGATCATATCATTTAGTGTATCATTTAGAACTTCAAGCTCTCGATTCAGCTCAATACGAATTGCTTGAAACGTTTTTTTTGCAGGATGTCCCATATTTTTTTGTATTTTCATTGGTATTGCTCTTTTAATTACTCGTGTTAACTCTTCTGTTGATTCAATTTCTTTTTCTCGTCGATATATAACAATATGCTTTGCTATATTTTTTGCAAATTTATCTTCTCCGTAATCTTTAATCATACGGTATAAATCATTCTCACTGTACGTATTTACAATATCTTTTGCGGTCTTTGACTGGCTTTGATCCATTCTCATATCAAGAGCTGCATTGCCCATGTATGAAAATCCACGTTCAACGTTATCAAGTTGATAGGACGATACTCCTAAATCCAACACAATTCCATCAACTTTTTCAATACCCATATTCTTTAGCACTTGTTTAAAATTGCAGTAATTGTCTTTAACGATTGTAACGCAACTTGCAAATTCTTCTAATCGTTTTCCTGCTGCTTGAATTGCTGCTTCATCTTGGTCTATTCCAATAAATCTACCATTTAATCCCAACCGTTTGCATACCTCGTAGGCATGTCCTCCTCCACCTAGTGTACCATCCACATAGATTCCATCCGGTTTTATATTCAAATTTTCAATGGTTTCCTCTAAGAGTACTGAAACGTGTTTAAATTCCATAACCACTCCTTATCTCTACTAGAAACTAAGTCCAAAACCAGACATATTTTCTGCAATATCATCCATATTATCAAAACTGTTATTTGCTTCCCAACGCTCTTTTGACCAGATTTCAATTTTGCTAAGAACACCAACAAACACAACATCTTTTTCTAATCCGACTGCTTCTCGAAGTTTTGATGGAATTAAAATTCTTCCCTGCTTATCCACTTCCATACTTGCAGCTCCTGCCATAAAATAGCGTTGTAATTGTCTGGCCTCTTTGTTCCCCGGTAAGCTCTTTAGTTCGGAAACAAAGCTGTCCCATTCCTTATCAGGATAGACAAATAAGCACCCATCTAAGCCTAGCGTCACAACAAATTTTTCCCCGAGTGATTCTCTAAACTTAGCCGGTACGATGATTCTACCTTTTGAATCAATCGAATGGTTATATTCTCCCATGAACATAATCCCACCGCCTTTTATTTTGCCTTTTGGAAAGTTATCCCACTTTCATGGCATCTCATACCACTTTCCCCCACTTTGCTCCACTTATATATTGATAATACACTATTATTGGGAAATTGGCAACTATCTTTACCTTGAAAATAGATATTTTATTAAGAAATTATGAACAAAATAAAAACACATGATGCCACTACTACATGTAGCTTTTCATGTGTTTTTTATTCCGTTATATAGTAACCAATTAAAAAGAGTTTATTTTTTTATTCTCTTGCGATTAAAAAGGATAATTGCAAGGGAGATCACAATAAGTAAAGCAGAAAGTGCCATTGATATTGGAATACTTGTGCTCCATAATAAAAGTTGGTCAGTTCTCATACTCTCTATCCAAAATCTTCCCAAACCATAACCAATTAAATAAAGTAAAATCACTTCTCCATCAAATTTCTTATGTTTTGAATAAATAATCAATACAATCAATAATACTATATTCCATACTGACTCATACAAAAAAGTTGGGTGTACTAGTATCGAATCATTTACAACATATTTCTCCATCACTAATGCATTTGCAAGTGACATGTTGCTTTTTGCAACACTCCATGGAAGTTTCATAGCAAAAAGACTATTTCCTGCATAACCGCCAAAAGCTTCACAATTAAAAAAATTACCCCAACGTCCAATAATCTGCCCAGTAACAAGACCCAAACATCCAGTATCTGTTAACAATCCAAAACTCACTTTTTTAACTTTAGAAAAAATGTAGGCAGTTGCAACAGCTCCAATCACGCCACCATAAATTGCAAGTCCACCATTTCGTGTATTAAAAACCTCCAATGGATTATCCTTGTATAAGTCCCAACTGAAGATAACATAGTAAATTCTAGCGCAAATAACACTAACTGGTATTGCAATCAATGCTAAATCCAAATATATATCTGGATTTTGTCCGGTTCTTCTTGCTTGCCATTCAGCTACTAGATAACCAAAAATCATTCCAGCAGCAATAATAACCCCATAAAATGCAATTCGAAACCCAAAAATATTAAATCCAGACTGTACACCCTGTAAATAGATCCCAATATTCGGAAATTCAATATTTACTCCTGACATAGGCACTCCCCCTTATTAAACATTAAAACGGAATAAAATCACATCGCCGTCTTTTACAATATACTCTTTTCCCTCTATTCCTACTAAACCTTTTTCCTTCGCTGCAGCAGTACTTTTGCAATCTAATAAATTTTGATAATTAACAACTTCCGCTCGAATAAACCCTCGTTCAAAATCAGAATGGATCTTACCAGCAGCCTGCGGTGCCTTTGTTCCTATCTTAATCGTCCATGCTCTCGTTTCATCCTCACCAGAAGTTAAATAACTAATCAGTCCGAGCAAGCTATAACTTGCTTTGATTAGTTTTTCTAAACCAGATTCTTTCAATCCCAAATCCTCAAGGAACATCGTTTTTTCTTCCTCGTCTAATTCAGCAATTTCTTGTTCAATCTGTGCGCAGATTACAAACACTTCACACTCTTCCGACTCACCATGTTTCCTTACCTTTGCAACAAACGAATTACCTTCTCCATCATCCGCCAAATCATCTTCCGAGACATTGGCTGCATAAATAACTGGCTTTGCCGTCAAAAGAGTATACGATGATATCCATTCCTTTTCTTCTTCATCCTCTGTTTCAAATGTTTTTGCTAGTTTTCCTTCTTCTAAATGTGCTTTCATTCGTTCTAATACGTCCACTTCTTTTGCAAGTGTCTTATCATTTCTAGCTCCTTTTGAAGTTTTAGCAAGACGGCGTTCCAAAATTTCAATATCTGAAAATATAAGTTCTAGATTAATTGTTTCAATATCTCGAATTGGATCAACACTTCCATCAACATGTATGACATTGGTATCTTCAAAGCAACGCACTACATGAACAATTGCATCAACTTCACGTATATTAGAAAGGAATTGATTTCCCAAGCCTTCTCCTTTTGATGCTCCTTTTACTAACCCAGCTATATCAACAAATTCAATCACTGCAGGAGTAACCTTTTTTGAGTGATAGAGATCACCCAACTGCTTGAGTCTTTGATCTGGCACACTGACAATTCCCACGTTTGGATCAATGGTACAAAATGGATAATTTGCCGATTCTGCACCTGCCTTTGTCAAAGAATTAAATAAAGTACTCTTTCCTACATTTGGTAATCCCACAATTCCTAACTTCATCCTATCTATTCTCCTTCTTAATCATTTGCTTCAATCACTATAAACGTTCCATTCCGAAAGGATACTTGTCCTTTTTCTAAAAGAAGTTCATTGCTTATCCCAAAACTATTTTCTAACAAAAAATCAATCGAATCCGTATTATACTTAAATCCTGTTAACGTAACCGCCTCCACATTTCCCCCCAAGGGAATTAATGAAAGATAGGTTCCATACATTTTATCTTTTTCCAAACAAAAAGAGTTATTTTTCAAATAAATTCGATTATGTTCATCTAAAATATAGGCATAAACCTTTTTTTCTAATGGTTGTAAAAGCAAATGGATGTTTGCTAACACATGATCCATTCGGGTTCCGATTGCACCCATCACACAAATTTCCTTTGCTCCTAACTTGAGTGCAAGTGAAATTGCAATCTGTGTATCCGTTTCATCCTTTTCTGGATGATATTCATATATCTTTGTTTTAATTTCACCTATTTTGATACGTTGTCGATACATCGCAATTAATTCACTCGAAACAGTATCAAAATCTCCTACCAAATAATCAATCGATAGCTTCATTTTATCAACAAGTGCAAGTGCACCGTCGACGCAAATGATACCTTGCAATCGTCTGTGCTCAACAAATTCTCGAATAAAAAGTTCGCTTAGATTTCCACCTGTTACTATTAAAAAGCAATTATTATCCATACTGATTTTTAATCTCCTTGGCGTTGCTTTTGTAATTGTTCTCTTTGAAGTGCAAAGAGAAACTTTCTTAAATTTTTATCAGAACGCAAAAACGTACATCCATAAAACTCCATGTATTTATCACGTCTTCGTTCCATATGCCTTACCACTTCACACTTAAAATACATCGTTCCAAGCGAAGTAAACAGTGGAAATCCAATTTCATCTCCATTATCTAGTACTTGATTGGTATAAAACCCAGTACCATTTTCGCTTACATCTTTTAAAATTCCTTCAAATTCCTCAACTGTAACCGTTCCTTCTTCATTTCCATACTCATCTACAGGTAGTTCTCCCTCGTTTTCATCACTTTCTTTATGGTGAAAACGGTACAAAACAATCTCCTCTCCAATGTCTACGCGAAATGATTTCCGTCGATTAAAACTCTCTCCATTTTTATTGCTGGATAAACAATGCATTTTCACACTGTCAAGGGTTTCAATCGTTCCTTTCACCTTGTTCCATTGAAAGATATGGACATCATCTCGATAAATTACATCAACTTCATCGCTATCTAAAAAGCGAAATACTCTATTTCCAGATGCAATCAACGTTATATATACCTTACCCTCAGCAGTACTTTCAATTGTACTAACCAATCGATAACGATAGCCTTCTCTTGTAACATAAATCTCAAGTCCTCTACCGACCTTTAGATTCTCCAGTCGCATTTGCAAAAACCTCCTTGAACAATGCTACATTTTCATCAATGTTACCGCGAAATACCGATGTACCCGCTACTAATATATTTGCTCCTGCCTTTATTATACCAGCTGCATTCGTTGCATTTATCCCACCATCCACTTGAATATCAATATCCGGATGGTTTCGTTTTATCATAGATTTTAAATCTTCTATTTTTTGATAGGAATTTGGAATTAATGTTTGCCCCCCAAAGCCTGGATTAACCGTCATTACAAGTACCATATCCACATCATCTAAAACATATTCAATTGCAGAAGGATGTGTCGCAGGATTAATTGCTACGGAAGCCTTTATTCCCTTACTTTTAATATATTGTAAGGTACGATTTAGATGCTTACACGCTTCCGCATGTACCGTAATTCCATCTGCTCCCGCTTCGATAAAATCATCAATATATCGAATTGGCTCTTCAATCATTAAATGAACATCGAAAAAACGTTTTGACTTCTCGCGGATTGCTTTTATGACTGGTACTCCCACTGATATACTTGGAACAAACATCCCATCCATCACGTCAATATGCACATACTCTGCCCCTGCTTTATCTATCCTTCTTATTTGTTCACCTAAATTAGAAAAATCTGCTGCAAGTATTGATGGTGCTAACTTAAACATAGTGTTCTCCTTTATTTATATTTCTTTTTATTCTTTAATTCTTCATATAATAAAACATAATTATCATATCTTATTTTACTAAGCTCTCCTTTTTCCAATGCCTGCTTAACCGCACAATCTGGCTCCTTTAAATGAAGACAGCCTGCAAACCGACAAAATTCTTCATATTTTATAAACTCTGGAAAATAGTTTTTCAACTCATCTTTCTCAATATTTTCGATAAACAGAGAACTAAATCCAGGCGTATCCATAATATAGGCCGCATCTTCCATACAAAAAAGTTCTGAATGCCTTGTTGTATGCTTTCCTCTCTCTATTTTTTGGCTTATCTCACCTGTTTCCATATTTGCTTCTGGAATCAAAAGATTGATTAAGGACGATTTTCCAACCCCCGATGGTCCAGCCAACACCGTAGTTTTATTTTTCATAAGACTACGCAATTCTTCCACGCCCTCTTGCTTTGCAGCACTCGTAAATATAACTTGATACTTTCCTTGTTCATACGTATCCAATAGAAGGTTTGAATTTTGTTGAGATGCAACATCCATTTTATTAAAACAGATGATTGTTTCAATCTTTTGCTTATTCATCATAAGTAAAAATCGATCCAACAAATTAAGATTTGGCTCTGGCTTAGCCACAGCAAAAATAACCAAAGCTTGATCAATATTAGAAACAGCCGGACGAATCAATTGATTCATCCGGGCTAATATTTCCATTATATTCCCCTTTTTTTCATTTTCATCAAGTATATCAAAGATAACATTATCTCCAACAAGGGGTTTTTGCTTTCGATTTCGGAAAATTCCCTTTGCCTTACATTCATACACGCCCATTTTAGGTGTATGAACATAATAAAACCCTGCAATTCCTTTAATTATTTTTCCCTGCATTATTGTGTTACCTTCGTAAAGGAAACTGAATGCGTCGATCCAAATTTTTCATCATCGAGATAAAGAGAGATTTCACCAATCGAATCACTTTTTCCTTCAAAGGAAATAGCCATTGGAAAACTATAATAATTCACATCGTCATTATAAACTTCCCAACTCTTTCCATCTTGAGCAAGGACAACCGATAAGGTTCCTTCTTCTTCTTCATACGTAAATGGATTTTCTGTAATCGTAAATGATGCCTCATAACTATAGGTTGCTTCTGGTCCTAAGCTTACTATAAAGGTGACTTTTGTACCTTCTTCTACCTGCGTACCACTACTATGTGATTGAGAAATAACCTTCCCTTGTTTTATCGTATCATCATATTTATATTCTTTTACTTCACCCGTAAGTCCTTTTTCAATCAGTTTTGCCAACGCTTTCTTTTCTGTAAGCCCGCTTAAATCTGGAACGGTAGCAACTTTTGTTTCTTTTCCTTTACTTACCACAACCGATACGCTAGAATCTCGATCAAGTGATGTACCAGCTGCTGGTACAGTACGAATAACTTTTCCCGCTTCCACTGAATCATTAAATTCTTCCGAACTTTTTGTTGCACTTAATCCAGCTAAAGTTATCGCATACTGTGCATCTGCCAATGCTTTTCCAGCAACTTCTGGAACCACAACGACCGTTTCGTCTGGTCCTGTACTAACTACAAGTTCAACGGTTCCACCTTCTTCAATTGTATCATTTTGTGCTGGATTTTGACCACATACAAGCCCTTTTTCATATAGTTCAGAAGCTTCTTCCACTACCTTTGGCAGCAATCCCATTTCAGTAATTGTATTTTCAGCAACTTCTTGTGTCATACCAATAAATTTAGGAACCGTAACTCCAGTCTGTGTCTCTTCAACCGTCGGTGATGGCGATATCGAAGGCGTTGGCGATGGTGATGCAACCGCTGTTCCACTTTTAAATGGTATTAGCTTTGCAATCAAAAAAATGATAATAATGACCATAATAATAGCTGCAGCAATTCCACCAACAATTGCTATTTTTTCAAGTTTTGGATCAAGTTCCTTTTCATTCTCATCATCATCATCCATATTTATCTCCGATTCTTTATCTGTCATAATCGGAGCGGTATGTTTGGTCGCTCGACGTATGGAGCTTACTTCTTCCTCTGATAAATTTATGGTTGGTGAATCGTCTACCAACGTCGGCATTAATTGTACAAAATCGCCCTCAGGATTTGCAATTGATTTTTTTAAATCTTCAATCAAGGCAGAAGCCGTAAGATACCTACGCTCCGGCTTTTTCTGCATACATTTTTGAACAATTTTGTCTAAACTAGGTGTAACCGCCGAATTAAGACTTCGCACTGGAGTTGCCTCATCTTGAATATGAGAAAGTGCAACCGAAACGGTATTATCTCCTACAAACGGAACTTGTCCTGTTAGCATTTCATACAAAGTGACTCCCAAAGAGTAAATATCGCTCTTCTCATCACTATATCCACCTCTTGCCTGTTCTGGTGAAATGTAATGTACCGATCCCATTGCATTGGATGTAATCGTATTCGATGATGCTGCTTTTGCAATACCAAAATCAGTAACTTTCACCTTTCCTTCTCTCGAAATAATAATATTTTGCGGTTTTATATCCCGATGTATAATATGATTGGCATGTGCTGCTTCCACCCCCTGCGCAATCTGAATTGTAATACCCGTTGCTTCTTTAATTTCCAATTTTCCTTTGCGTTCAATAAAACTTTTCAGCGTAATTCCTTCCACTAGCTCCATTACAATATAGTAAAGACCATCATCCTCTCCTACATCATAAACATTAACAATATTGGGATGTGATAAACCTGCTGCTGATTGTGCCTCTGCACGAAACTTATCCACGAATTTTTTATCTTCGCTATATTCCTGCTTTAGTATTTTGATTGCAACAAAACGATTGAGTCTGTGACATCTTGCTTTGTATACATCAGCCATTCCCCCGGTTCCGATTTTACTGATAATTTCATATCGATCACCGATAAACATACCTGGTTTTACCATTTTCACCTCTCCTTTATATTCGAATTAATATAATCGAAATATTATCTTTTCCTCCGCAAGCGTTCGCTTTTTCAATTAATTTACTGCCCGCTATACTTATCTGTGAGTATCTTCGTATCACATACATAATATCTTCATCTTCCATCATATTACTAAGACCATCTGAACAAAGTAACACAATATCATCCTTTTTAAGTTCCACCTCGAAATAATCCGCTGTAACCTCTTCATTTGTACCAAGAGCTCTTGTAATTATATTTTTATTTGGATGCAGCCTTGATTCTTTTCGTTCGATTTCACCGTTTCGAATCATTTCTTCAACCAAAGAATGGTCTTGCGTTACTTGCTTTATTCCTTTTTCATTGATAGTATATAACCTTGAATCGCCAATATTGGCAACATAAAGTACAGATTCCATAATAACTGCAGAAACAAAAGTGGTTCCCATACCTTCATATTCAATGCTTGCTTTTGCGTCAGCCAAAACCTGTTTGTTTGCATTATGAATTGCTTCTTCTAAAATGCTGACAGTTGTCTTTTTCTCAGTCTTCTTAATACTGTCAACCACACAGTCAACGCAGGTTTTTGATGCATAGTCCCCTGCTTTATGTCCGCCCATTCCATCTGCAACAATAAACAGATTCGGGAAACTACCAATAGAATTCTCTGCGCAAAATATGTAATCTTGATTTGACTGGCGTTTTATGCCAATATCCGTCATTGCAAAACTCTCCATTGATTCTCCCTCCTATTTTAGTTTATAGTATCAATATAACTTTTTCGTAATTGTCCACAAGCAGCATCTATATCGCTACCCATTTCTCTTCTAATAGTAACATTTATTCTGTTTTTTTCAAGTATTAATTTAAATTTTTGTATGTTTGATAGATTAGAATGCTTGAATTTTCGTTCTTTAATTGGGTTAATAGGAATCAAATTAATGTGACAATTCATCCCCTTTACTAACCGTGACAATGCCTTTGCATTTTCCTCGCTATCATTAATTCCATCACAAAGACTATACTCAAACGTGAATCTTCTTCCCGTTTTATTATAATAATATAGGCAAGCCTTCATAATTTCTACAATGGAATACTTTTTTGCTATTGGCATCAATTCCTGACGGATTTCATCATTTGGTGCATGCAGGGAAATTGCCAATGTTATTTGAAATTGTCGGTCTGCTAATTCATAAATTTTCGGGACAAGACCACAAGTAGATACCACTACATTTCGTTGACTAATATGAAGTCCATTTTCATCGGTCAGCATCTCTATGAACTTACATAAATTTTCAAAATTATCAAACGGTTCCCCTGTTCCCATTACAACTACATTAGAAACACGCTCTTTTGATATTCTTTGAATTTCATAGATTTGAGAGAGCATCTCTGCTGGTTCTAAATTTCTCTCTAACCCCCCAATGGTAGATGCGCAAAACTTACAACCCATGCGACAGCCAACCTGTGATGAAATACAAACACTGTTTCCGTGTGAATATTTCATCAACACACTTTCAATCACTTTTCCATCCCAAAGTCGAAAAAGGAACTTACTTGTGCCATCCTTTTGAGACGTACGCTGCTCAACCATTGTAACTGGACGAATCTCGTATTCTTCGCTCAATTTTTCTCGTAATTGTCTTGATACATTCGTCATTTCATCAAATGAAACAACTCCCTTTTGATGAATCCATTCATACACTTGCTTACTTCTAAATTTTTTTTCACCCAACGATTCAAATATAAGACCCAACTCTTCTAAATTATATGACTTAATTTCTTTCTTTTTCATAATACTCCTATAATCATTCCTTCCGTTTTCGAAGCCGTGCAAGAAAAAACCCATCCGTTTCGTCCACTCCAGGAAGTAATTGTACATAGCCTTTTTCCTTAGAATCTTTCTTTAATTTTTCCGGAAGGTAGGGCACAAGAGTTTCCAATTCGAAGTCAAAGTTATCCAGTAAGAATGTAACGTTATCCATATTTTCATACTTATTAATCGTACACGTGCTATAGATAAGTACCCCCCCTGGTTTCACATAATCTGTAACCACGGACAAAATGTCTCTTTGCAATTTTGAAAGAGAATCGACATCTTCTCTTTCTGTTTTATATTTAATATCACCTTTCCGTTTTATCACACCCAGTCCCGTACAAGGTAAATCTGCTAACACAATATCTGCACTTTCCTTACTTGCATGATCTGGAGATAATGCATCTTGACACTGTATTGTAACATTCTTTAGTCCAAGTCGGTTTACATTTTCTTCAATTAATCCCGTTTTATATTCAGTAAGATCGCGTGCGATTACTTGTCCCGTTTCATTTAAAAGCTGCGCTGCATGTGTACTTTTTCCACCAGGTGCCGCACAAACATCCAAGATTACTTGTCCTTCCTTGATTCCAGCACACTGTGCAATCATCATAGAACTTTCATCTTGTACCTGAAAAAGTCCTTCTTTGAAACTAGATAAGCCAGAAAGATAGTTATAATTACTGATATAAAGTGCATATGGTAGATATCTCCCAGCCTCTACGGTTACTTCTTCCTTATCGAATTGATTTCTTAAATCGTCTATTGTAATTTTATTTGTATTAACACGAATCGTTGTTTTCTTTTCTTCAAAAAAGCCCTTACAAATCGATTCTACCGTAGGATAATCATACTCTTCCAGCCACATATCAAGAATCCATTGTGGCATTGAATACATAACACTTAAATATTCTTTACTTCCCTTTTGAGGCCATTTCAACGCTTCCTTTTGTCTGGCAATGGAACGAAGTACCCCATTTACAAAACCTTTTAAATTACCAAATCCCTTTTTCTTTGCTAGCTTAACTGCCTCATTACATGCAGCAGAATCAGGCACTTGATCCATATATAAAATTTGATAGGTTCCCATTCGTAAAATTGCTCGAATCACCGGCTTCATTTTTTTCACTTTAACCGTTGAAAAAGAATTGATTACATAATCAATCTCGATACAGCGTTCAATCACACCTTCACTTAACCGAGTCAAAAATGCTCGATTTTGTTTATCCATATACTGATATTTTTTAAGCATATTGTGTAAAACGACATTACTGTATCCACCATTTTCCAATACTTCAATCAGTACGTCCAATACCAACTCTCTAGTCACGACTTCTTCCTCCACCAAATAAAAGAACCAGTCGAAGTAGCTGTAAAATAGAAGCCGCCGCTGCCGCTACGTAAGTGAGTGCTGCTGCACTTAGTACACGTTTCGCTCCTTTTACTTCATCCTCATACAAAATTCCACTATTACTTAAAATTCGAATTGCACGACTGGACGCATTTAATTCAACTGGAAGTGTTACGATCTGAAACAACACTGCCAAGGAGAATAATAAAATACCGATTTCCACCAATAAACTTCCACTTCCTGTAATAAAAAATCCAATCAAAATCAATGGCCAGCTAATCGTTGATCCAAAATTAGCCACTGGCACCAAAGCACTTCGTATACCAAGTGGTGCATATCCCTTATCATGCTGAATAGCATGCCCACACTCATGTGCTGCTACTCCAATTGCAGCTACAGATGCACTTCCATACACGGTATCCGATAGACGAAGTATTTTACTCTTAGGATCATAATGGTCGGTTAAGTTTCCACTTACATGCTCCACTCTTACATCACGGATACCCGCACTTTGTAGAATTCTCTCTGCTGCCTGGGCTCCTGTGTATCCACCTTTACTTCTTATCTTTGCGTATTTTGCATACGTAGTTTTTACTCGAGCCGATGCAAGAAGTGTTATTATAATACCAATAAAAATCAAAATATATGTTGAATCATAATACCAAAACATAATCATTCCTCCTACGAATCCAAATTATAAAACAGTACCTACAGTTATTGTATAGCCTCGTAAAAACGCATCAATTGTCATACGTTTTTTCCCTTCTAACTGCAATTCTTTAATTGTAAGAGCCCCGTTCCCCGTCTGAACTACAAAACAATCTTTTCTAACCTCCGTAATTTCACCAATCAAAGCACCCAATTTTCCTTCTACGACATCAGCATCCCAGATTTTAAGTGTTTTTCCATCTAGCATGGTATACGCACTTGGCCATGGATTAAGTCCTCGGATTAAACGTTCAATCTCATCGGCTGATTTAGAAAAATCAATCTTTCCTAAATTTTTATCTAACATCTTTGCATAATTTGAAAGACTATCTTCTTGTTTTTTAGGACTTAGTTTTCCCTCTTTCGCCAATTGAAGGGTTTCTAAAATAAGCGCCCCACCCATTTGCGACAATTTATCATGCAAACTGCCTCCCGTTTCTTTTTTCTCCAAAATAATCTCTTTCTTTAATAGCATATCACCGGTGTCAACCCCCGCATCCATCTGCATGGTCGTAACACCCGTTTTCACTTCACCATTTATGACCGCCCATTGAATCGGAGCAGCACCTCGAAGCTTGGGTAACAAAGAAGCATGGATATTAATACACCCATATTGTGGAATTTCCAAAAGAGCCTTTGGCAAAATTTGTCCAAATGCAATGACAATAATCACATCCGGATTTAATTCTTTCAATGTTGCAAGAAAACCCTCCCCCCTTACTTTTATTGGTTGATATACAGGAATATTGTATTCAAGTGCCTTCTCCTTTATCGGTGTCAGCTTTACTGCCTTGCTCCTTCCCTTGGGTTTATCTGGCTGTGTTACAACTCCTATTATTTCATGCTCACTCTTTATCAATGTTTCGAGTGTTGGTACTGAAAAATCCGGTGTTCCCATAAAAATAATTCGCATTGATTACTCATCTCCTTCGTACATACTTTCTACATCCATTAGCTCACCCTCTACTAAATTTACATAGAGTTTTCCATCTAAGTGATCGATTTCATGACATAATGCTCTTGCCAATAACTCTTCTCCTTCAACGATAATTTCTTCCATATTTTCATTATATGCTTTCACTTTCGCATAATTAGGTCTCGTTACTATTCCAGTCTTTCCTGGAACACTTAAACATCCTTCTCCACCCGTTTGCTCACCACTCGTTTCTATAATTTCAGGATTAATTAAAATAATTGGGCTGTCCCCTTCTGGTGAAACATCAATCACAACAAGACGTCTCAAGATACCTACTTGAGGTGCAGCGAGTCCAACTCCTTGTTCCTCATACATTGTATCAAACATATCTTCTATTAATATTTTTGTTTTTTCATTCATATCAGATATTGGTTTTGCCTTTTTCTCCAAAATAGGATCTCCCATAACTCGAATGTTTCTAAGTGCCATTTCATTCTCCTCCTTAATAAGTGTTGATTGGATCATAATCAAATTGAATTGTAATATCTTTTAAATAATCGGAATATTTAATATATCCCTCTAAAAAATGTATCATCTCTTTCAAATTTCTTTCTTCTTTGTCCTTTAAATAAATCACTCGTCGATAAATGTCATTCGCCTTTGATACGGATGCCTTAGCAGGCCCGATTAACTTCATATTACAGGTATCTTGAATTTTTTCTTTGATAACCCGTGCAACAAGCTTACTTGCTGCATCGACTGCTCCTTCCGATTCAAATGATAGTAAAATTGCTATCATATGGCCCATAGGCGGATAATCCAACATGTTACGGTATAATATCTCTTCAGAGTAGAATGCATCATATGAATTGGAAGCAGCATAACGAATACTATAGTGCTCCGGATTGTATGTTTGAATTACAACATTCCCTGGTTTTTCTCCTCTTCCAGCCCTTCCAGCCGCTTGCGTTAGTAATTGATAGGTACGCTCAGACGCTAAATAATTTCCGGCATATAACGATAAATCTGCTGCCAAAATTCCAACTAATGTAACTTCCTTAAAATCATGCCCCTTTACAATCATTTGCGTTCCAACTAAAATATCTGCTTCATGATTTGCAAATGCTTCTAGTATTTTTTGATGTCCTTCTTTTCCTGTTGTTGTATCCATATCCATTCTTAGAACACTAGCAAATGGGAACTCTCTTTTTACCATTTCCTCTATTTTTTGTGTACCAGTTCCAAACGCTGCAATATAAGGCGACCCACATGTTGGGCACAATTTAACCATAGAGGTTTCATACCCGCAATAATGACACACCAATTTCCCATTATTATGCGATGTTAATGAAATATCACAATGAGGACATTTTAACACATGACCACAGCTACGACAAGAAACAAAACCCGCATACCCTCTTCGGTTAATAAATAGCATGATTTGTTCTTTTTTTTCTAGTCGGTCAACGATTAACTGTTTTAATCGTTCACTAAATATTGATTTATTTTTCTTCTTTAATTCTTCCCTCAGATCAACAATCTCAATCGAAGGAAGTTGTGCTTCTTGTGCACGATTAAACATGGAGTAAAGTACATATTCCCCTTTTTGTGCCCTATAATAGCTTTCTACTGTTGGTGTTGCCGATCCTAGAATGACACTTGCATTGGTAAGACGTGCTCTCTCAATCGAGGTCTCTCTTGCATGATATTTAGGTGCCGTTTCACTTTTATAGCTTCCTTCGTGCTCTTCATCAATGATAATAAGTCCCAAATCGGGAAATGGTGTAAAGAGGGCAGATCTAGGGCCTATCATTATATCAATTCCACCATTCTTTGCCCTCAAATACTGATCATAACGTTCTCCTTTGGACATTCTTGAATTAAGAATGGAAATACGCTCTCCAAAGCGCTTATAAAACCGCATAACCGTCTGATAGGTAAGTGATATTTCAGGAATCAACATAATCACTTGCTTTCCTTCTTTTAGCACCGTATCAATAATTTCCATATACACTTCTGTCTTACCACTTCCAGTAACGCCATGAATCAAATATGTTTTTCGCTTTCCTGTCACGTAATCCTTGCAAATTCCATCTACAATTTTTATCTGTTCTAAATTTAAGGTAACACATTTTTGCTCCATACTTTGATTCTTTATAGGATTCCGATATACAATCTTGGATTCCTGATAAATTAGATTTCGCTCAATAAGTCCAGTAATTGTAGCCTGTGAAATATTTAATTTATGTTTAATCATTTCGGATTCAATGATTGGATTTTCAATCAGTGCCTCTAATAATCGCACGCGCCCTTTATTTTTCTTTTTTATAAATTCAGATAAGTTTTCTTGTGCAATTTCTCTTGATACATTCAATCCGATGAATTTTTTTTCTTTGTTTTTTACTGCTTTTTTTACTGGTATAACCGTTTTTAATGCATCATTCATTGTAGAACCATATGTTTCTTTCATCCAGTATGCAAGATAAATCAACTGGGATTCAATCACAATTCCCTTTTCACTCACACTCAAAAGCTCTTTTGTTTTATTCAAATCCCAAGCTGGTGTCTGTGATAAACCAACAATATAGCCTTCTACCGTTCGATTTCCACGTCCAAATGGGATGACCACGGGTGCTCCAATGACAGCAGATTCCTCTTGTTCTGGTTTCACGATATATTGATATGTTTTATCCAAACTTTCATGTGATATATCAACAATTACATCTGCAAAAATCATTTAATTCTCCTTCACTTGCAGCTTGGATTCCATCCATTTTTGCAAGTTTCTCTTAACGCATCCACAACCTGTTCTAGTTGCATCCCCCTAGAACCTTTTATGAAAAGCGCATCTCCTTCTCTTACCATACTTTTTAGATAAGCAATTGCACTCTTATTATCCTCAAAGCTTTTAATACACATTGACGTTTTTTTACTTTTTGCCCCATTTGCTATCGCTTTTGCTTCTTTTCCAATGGTAACAAGTACCTCTATTTTTTTATCCGTATTGTTACTGGCAAGAGATTCGCCAATTTCGAAATGGCAATCAAAAGATAGTGCTCCAAGCTCAAGTATATCAGCAAGTACCGCAATTTTTCGTTTGATACCATTCAATTCCAGCAACACATCCATTCCACTCTTAATGGAATCTGGACTCGCATTATAGGTGTCATCAATAATTATAATTCCATTTTCATCATAAATTTGTCCCCGCATCGCAATTGGAGCGTAGGTACGCAATCCAAGTTTTGCAACCCCCGGTTCTACGTTATATTGTTTTGCAACCATAAGTGCTGCAACTGCATTCCCCACATTATGAATTCCTAATACCGAAAGAATAACCGATTCCTCCTCTATTCCATCCACATAAGTAAACTCTGTTTCATATCCTTTCGTCTCAATATCTTTTGCATAAGCATCTGCTGTCTCATCCAAACCATAATACCTGCAATTAACCTTCGACAGAACCGTTTTTGTTAATGCAGATGCTTTTATTGTATCCACTTTTCCTACTTCTTTAAGCAAGATATCTTCTTGATTCAAATAAAGAGACCCGCCTTGTTTCATTTCATTGATACTGTTTAATTTTTCATTTCTTATATTTTCTTTGCTTCCAAGGTGACCTATGTGAGATACTCCGATATTCGTCATTACGACTGTTTCCGGTTTTGCAATTTGTGAAAGACGGTTCATTTCACCTTCTTCACTCATCCCCATCTCAATAACTGCAATTTCTGTTGTATCATCTATTTCAAACATCATAAGAGCTAGACCAATCTGACTATTCATGTTTCCAGCGGTTTTCAGTACCGTGTATGTTGTCTCAAGTGCTGCGGCTACCATCTCTTTCGTCGTTGTTTTCCCTACACTTCCAGTAATTCCTATTACGGGAAGTGTAAATAGACTGCGATAATATGCGGCAAAGTCTTGTAATGCTCGCTTGGTATCCTTTACATAAATATAGATTTCTTCACCAATACAGTCCATTGGAATTGCTTGTTTGGATGTAAATGTTGCTTTGGCTCCCAATAAAAACGCTCCTTCGATAAATTGATGTGCATCGACACGTTCTCCAATAATTGGTACAAACAAAGCTCCTTTACAAATTTTTTTGGAATTTGTAGAAACGCAAGTCACTACTTCGTTCTCATTGCCACAAAGTAAGGTTCCTCCAACTGATTTTACGATTTCTTTAATATAAATTGGCTTCATTTTATCTTCCTTCTAAGACTTGTTGAATTAATTCTCTTTCATCCATATGATATTTCTTACCCTTAATTTCTTGATAATCTTCATGTCCTTTACCAGCAAATATAATGACATCACCTTCCTTTGCATGTTCGATACAATACTTAATCGCCTCTTTCCGATCGATTATTGTAATGTACTCCCCGGATGCCTTTTTTACTCCACTAACAATATCATCTAGAATAGCCTGTGGCTCTTCATCTCTTGGATTATCCGAAGTGACGACCGTTAAATCTGCTAATCTAGAAGAAATTTCACCCATTTCATATCGCCTTTGTTTGGATCGATTTCCACCACATCCAAATAGACATACCAAGCGACTTGGGTTATATTCACGCAGTGTCACCAGTAAACTTTCTAAACTCATCGCATTGTGCGCATAATCAATCATAACTGTAAACTTATCAGATATGGGAACCATTTCGATTCGTCCCTTCACGTTCACTTCACAAAGTACCTTCTGTATCATAGCAATTTCAACCTTAAAATGTCTGCAGATTGCAATTGCCGACAATGAATTATAAACACTAAACTTACCCGGAACATTCAAGGTAGCCTGAAAATCCATAATTCCTTTTACTTCATAGGAAACGCCGAGCCATCCAGGTCTTTTCATTAATTCCACCTTTTGCGCACGTAAAGATGCATCTTTTGAAAATCCATATGTTTCGATTGTACAAGTATGCCCCTTTATTATTTGCTCATAATATTCACTGTCGATATTTAAAATTCCATGCTTACATTGTTGAAATAGCATACTTTTACAATGTATATACTCCTCCATATCTTTATGTTCATTCGGTCCAATATGATCGGGTTCTAAGTTTGTAAAAATGCCGTAATCAAACACAAAACCTCCAACGCGATGAAGCATTAATCCTTGCGATGAAACCTCCATAACAACCGCTTGGCAGCCTGCATCCACCATTTTTTTAAATGTTTCTTGCACAATATAAGATTCTGGAGTCGTGTTGGATGATGGAATATGGAGATTCCCAATCATTGTTTCAATTGTTCCAATCAGACCAGTCTTAATTCCTGATTTTTCTAATATGGATTGAACCATGTAAGTTGTCGTCGTTTTCCCCTTTGTTCCAGTAATCCCAATTGTTTTTATTTTTCTTGCTGGGTGTCCAAAATAAGCCGCTGACATAAACGCCAATGCAAGTCTCGAATTATCAACTTGTATCACTGTCACATATTCTGGAACTACTACTGGTTTTTCTACAATCAAAACCTTAGCTCCTTTTTCTACAACTTCTCCCGCAAAATCATGCCCATCACGTACTGCTCCACTTATACATACAAATACGCTGCCTTGCGTTACTTTTCTAGAATCATAAACCAACTCTACTATTTCCCTATCGCTATCTCCTTGCAAAATCTGATAGGAGACTCCCTCCATTAATTCGATTATCTTCATGCCTGCTCTCCAGTCTTCAAAAATAAACCATTACAGTCAATATCACCGTCAAATACAGTGACCGCTGGGCCTGTTAAAAAGATATGGTTGGTATCCCGATCATATCGAATCCGCAAATCCCCGCCCAATAAATGTACAAGTACTTCGTCTTCTGTTTCACCATTTAGTATACATGCATACACACTCGCACAAGCTCCTGTTCCACAAGCGAGCGTTTCGCCACTTCCTCGTTCCCAAACTCTCATATTAATTGTATTTCGATCAATAACTTGTATAAATTCTGTATTTATCCGTTTTGGAAACCATGCATGATGTTCAAATTGGGGTCCGATTTTTTCAATTGCGATAGAAGCCGTATCTTCAACAAACGTAATTGCATGCGGATTTCCCATAGAAACACAAGTGATTGAATACATCTTACCCAAAATTTCTATTGGTTTTTTGATGACCACTTCTTCCTGTGCAAGAACAGGAATTAAATCTGGTTTCGTAATTGCCTCCCCCATATCAACCGTTACTGTATCAACTTTCCCCTGCTTTAGAACTAAGTCTAATTGCTTGATTCCCGCTTTGGTTTCTACTGTTATATCCTTTTCATTCACTATTCCATAATCAAACGCATATTTTGCAACACAACGAATACCATTTCCGCACATTTCACCTTCGGAGCCATCCGCATTATACATTTCCATCTTTATTGCGGCACATTTAGAAGGCTTTATTAAAATCAAACCATCCGCACCAATCCCGAAATGTCTGTCACTCACAAACTTTGCAATGGCCTTTGGATGTTCCACTTTTTCTTTAAAACAATCTACATATACATAATCATTTCCACATCCATGCATTTTTGTAAATTTCATGAAATCAAATCTCCTTTTCTTTCTCTTAGAAAATTTTTATCTTTAAATTAAGAAAACTCTAATACTTAATTATATGTCAATTTTATAAGAGTGTCAAACTTGCATTTTTCTCCTTTGGCTTTATTTCATAAGAATTATAGCTGTCTTTTTTCTTTGAACTGTGTTAGTATATTACTGAAAAATCGTATAAGGAGAAACCCATTATGACACAACAACGTAAACTATTATTACGGATTTTGTTCCCATCACTACTTATTGTTTTGATTGGTTACTTATCCATAGCTTTTTATTATCACACACATTTTTTTTCGGGTTCCTTTATTAATAATATTGACTATTCTGGTAAAACAGTAAAAGAAATTGAATCTAATATTGCAGATGAAATGTCCACCTATACACTCACCATTGAAGGACGAAACGAATTAACTGATACAATTTCAGCTTCAGATATTAAGTTTCATTATGTCTCTGAAGGACAGGTACAGACATTAAAAGACCAACAAAATGAATTTCTATGGCCTTTCTCATTTTTTACACAACAACAATCACAAATGCAGGTTCGATGCGAATACAATGAATCATTGCTAATCAAGTGTAGAGACAACCTTGTATTCTTTAAAGACAACATTACTACCAAACCCCTAAATGCAGAAATTCTTTATGGGGATGATGGATTTTATATCCATCCAGAAACGTTAGGTACTACTCTTAATAAAGAAACGGTATTATCTGCCCTTAAAGACGCAATCAAAGCTTGTGCTTCTTCTTTATCGTTAGAAAACGCTTCCTGCTATATCAGCCCTTCCGTCCTGTCAAGCGATGAATCAATTCAGACGGCCTTAGATGTTCTAAGAAAATATACAGATTTAACCATTACCTATGATTTTGGAGACCGAACCGAAGTACTAGACCGTTCCCTTTTAAAAGATTGGGTTCGAATTGATGAAAATTTTCAAGTCACCTTAGACAAGCAAAAAGTGATTGATTATGTGAACTTTTTGGGATACTACTACACCACATTCTCATCAACTAGAGATTTTGTACGTTATGACGGAAAGGCAATTCAAGTAAAGGGTGGTGATTATGGTTGGATCATAAACCGTACGGAGGAAGTGGAACAGCTTTATCAACTCATTTTAGACGGCAAAAGCATGACGCGAGAACCGGTTTACTCCCAATTTGCATTATCTCGCGACAAAAATGACATTGGGAATACCTATATAGAAATAAATCTTAAAAAGCAACATCTTTGGCTGTTTGTGGATGGCAAAAAAATTATGGACTCGAAAGTGGTAACTGGGAACATTAGTAAAGATTATGCAACTCCTTCTGGGATATATGCTATTACATATAAAGAACGTAATGCAACACTTGTTGGACAAAATTACAACTCTCCTGTAAATTATTGGATGCCATTTAACAAAAACATTGGATTTCACGATGCCTCTTGGCGAGATAAATTTGGTGGAAAAATTTATAAAAAAAAGGGGTCACATGGTTGTGTAAATATGCCACCTAAAAAGGCCAAAAAATTATATGAATCCATACAAAAAGGAACACCAGTTGTTATTTACTAACACCGGTGTTCCCTTCATTATAATGTTTTCTGCATAATGCAATATAACTTTCATTTCCACCCATCATGATTTGCTCTCCATCATAAATTACGGTTCCATCAACTAATCTTGCATTACAATTTGCTCCTTTTCCACACCAGCAGACTGTTTTGATTTCTTCAATCTTATCTGCCCACGCCATAAGCCACATTGAGCCTTCAAATAATTCATGCCGAAAATCGGTACGAAGGCCATAGCAAATAACCGGAATTTCTAATTCATCGACTACATAAACCAAGAATGCAACTTGCGCTTTTGTTAAAAACTGAGCTTCATCTACAACGATACAAGAATACTTCTCAATTACAGAAGCAGACATTTTTTCCAAATCTTCCATATACAAGCATGGTTGTTCCAATCCAATTCTTGATCGAATGACAACTTCACCATCACGGTTATCTAACTTTGGCTTTACAAGCAAAGCATCCTTCCCTCGTTCAATATAATTGTACTGAACCATCAGGGCATTTGCTGTTTTAGAGCTTCCCATCGCTCCATGTCGAAAATAAAGCTTCGCCATCCAAATCTTCCTCCATGTTATCTATTCATAATTATCTATTCATACCCATTTTGCAAATAACCTCGAATTTTTTTTACATAATTTTGTGTTTCACTAAATGGAGGGATTCCACCATATTTATTTACATTTCCACTTCCTGCATTATAGGCCGCAAGTGCCAGAGAGGTATCCCCATTATATTCTTTCAATTTATCTGAAAGATACTTTGCGCCTCCCATAATATTTTGCTCTGCATCAAAAGAATCCGTAACCCCTAATTCATCGGCTGTGTCAGGCATAAGCTGCATGATACCGCACGCTCCACTTGTTGATATACAAGTGGAATCAAAATCTGATTCAGCCTTTGCAACCGCCTTTAATAAATCCGAAGAAATATGATAGGTATCCGCTGCTTTTTCGAAAATCGAGTTTAATTTTGTTGTCGAGTCATCGTTTGTCAACGCCTGATTCAAAATTTCTGTGAAGGTTCCACTGCTTTGCGTCTTTACCGTCTCTTGCTTTCGACTGACATGTTCAATACTCATATAGGTTCTTCCTGTTACTGAATTTAAATCGCCTATCATCTGCTTCTCCTTTTTCATCGTTTGTTACTTTTTCTGTTTAAAACTTCCAAACGTATCAAATGGCCAAATGCGAACCAATGCCTTTCCAACAATCATATCCTCTTTTACTGGACCTATTTCTTGATACCGGCTATCAAAACTCACGGTTCGATTATCTCCCATTAAGAAATACTCATTATCACCCAAGGTCAAGGGTTCTGCTGCAATTCCTTGAAACGTAATCGGATCTTTTCCATACGCTTCTTGTAATTTTTCACCATCAATATAAATAGTTTCTCCGATGATCTGAATCGTTTCACCAGGCAGCCCAATCACTCGTTTTACATAATACTCGCCTTCTTCTTTTCCGTATGGATAAAACACAACTACATCAAAACGATCCGGCTTACCAACCAGGTATGATACCTTTTCTACCAATAAATTATCTTTATCCTGAAGTGTATTTTCCATGGAAGTTCCGCTCACTATTGTTCGTTGAACCACAAATCTAGGAATTACAATTACACACATCAGAATAATAATAGCATCAATTAATAGTTCTTTATATGTAGAAAATCTATTTTTTTCTTTCATAACATAAAGCTCCCATTTTTCTTTATGAGAAAACCACAAGGAACTTATCGCTAGGTTTCTCGTGGTTAACATTCATTATCAATATTTTTATTCTTCGTCATCCCCAACGATTTTAACTTTTGATTGATATAATTCATCAATTGCCTGTGACAATGGTTTTTCACATTTTGCTTTTACCAAAGGTTCACTTCCATCAATAATCTGTCTCGCGCGTTTAGAAGTTGCCAGAACAATCGAATATCTGGAATTAACTACCTTTTGCTCACCTGGTTCAACCTCTCTGTTTACAATTTCCATTAAATCTGTATAAGACGGATGTAACATACTTTCATTCTCCTTTCGAAAATATCTTTAATTCTTCTTTCATTTCATCAAGAAACGCTTCATTTCGCTTAGTACGCGCTTTTTCATTTCTCACAATGCAATTAACCTGTTCAACGCATTCATCTAGCTGGTCATTCATAACAATATAATCATATTCCTTTACGTACACCACTTCTTCATACGCTTTTGCCATGCGCCTTGCTATAATTTGTGCAGACTCTGTTCCTCTTTTTAGCAAACGCTCCTTTAAACATGTTGCGCTTGGCGGAACGATAAATAGCAAAAGTGCCTCTGGAAACTGTTTTTTAACTTTTAATGCACCTCGAATTTCAATTTCAAGAATTACGTTATTTCCAGCTTCTAGTTCTCGCATAACATAGTCTCTTGGTGTACCATAATAATTTCCGACATATTCTGCCCACTCGATGAAGTCACTATTCTTTATCATACTCTCAAATTTCTCTCTTGTCAAAAAGAAATAGTCACGTCCATCCTCTTCACCAATTCTTGGATTTCTCGTTGTTCCAGAAACTGATATTTTGAACTGGTGTTTTGCCACAAGTTCCTTTACTACGGTTCCTTTACCAGCTCCAGAAAATCCAGAAATCACAATCAATGTTCCTTGTTTATTCATTCTCTTCCCCTTTTATTCTAACTTCATTTACCCGAGCTTCGTAAGTCTTTCCTTCATTTGCTCTGCCTGCAATCGTCTCTGGCAGTAAAGCTGACAACACAATTTGTCCACTTTCCATTACAAGTACCGCCTTTGTCTTTCTTCCACACGTTGCATCAATCGCAATTCCATTATCCTTCGATGTCTGTACCATACGCTTAATTGGTGCCGCCTCTGGCCTAATTATTCCAACTATTTTATCTGTATTTACTACATTTCCAAATCCAATATTAATAAATTGTCCCAACGCAATCACCTACTCAATGTTCTGAATTTGTTCTCGAACTTTTTCTATTTCCGTCTTTAAATCAATTGCACGATTCGTAACATCTAAATCATTTGCTTTTGATAAAATTGTATTTGCCTCACGGTTCATCTCCTGTGCAATAAAATCAAGCTTTCGTCCGACATTTTGTGCATCTTCTAACGTTTCTTTTACATTTTTGATATGACTTCTTAATCGTACCGTTTCTTCATCCACACAAATTTTATCAGCAAACACAGTAATTTCTGTCGCCAAAATACTTTCATCTAACTTTGTATCTCCTAAAAGTTCTTCTACCTTTGCCGTGATACGTTCCCTGTACTCTCTCACAATTTGCGGAGAACGTTCCTCTATAAAGGTTACACACGCTAGCATATCCTCCAGCTTTTTCATCATATCTTGCCCTAGATTAGCTCCCTCAACAATGCGAGATTCCACAAATTTTTTGCTTGCTTCCTTTACCACTTTTTCTATATCAGTCCACAATTCGCCCTCATCTACTGTCTGCTCTTCTACTGTAAAAACATCTATATATCGTGAAAGTGCTGATACTTTAATATCATTTTCCAGCCTAAAATCAGAGGCCATTTGATTCAATGCATCCATATATTCTTTCGCAATGTCCTGATTATAACGGATGCATGTTTTATTTTCCGTATAATCTTCATACGATATAAATACATCTACTTTTCCTCGGCTGATGTCTTGTTTTAATAAATTGCGAATCCCTGCTTCAAAAAAGCTCAATTTTTTGGGCATTTTTATAGAGATATCACAATATCTATGATTTACAGCCTTTATTTCCACGACTATCTTTCGTTCTGATGTAGCCATTTCGCTTCTTCCAAAGCCAGTCATACTCTTTAACATTACTCTGCACGCACTCCTATCCGCTACCTTCGCAGCTTACAAAATCAAAATTCATTATATAAGAATCTATTTATTAAGTCAACCTTCAAAGACATCAGCAATTGTTTTTTTTAAAACATTGGGATCAAATGGTTTTGGAATAAATGCCACAGCACCCAATTGTCTGCACGTTTCTTCGAGTGGTTTTGTAGAAATCGATGTCAGCATTACTACAGGAATATCAAAACCCTCGATCTCATTCATTCGCTCCAATGTCTCTAATCCATCCAATCCTATCATATAAAAATCCATTAAAATTAAGTCTGGCTTCTGTTTTTTCAAAAAAGAAAGAGCTTCTTCTCCAGAAGTAACAACATATACCTTGTATTCCTCTCGTAGTGTTTCCCTTACTAATGTCAGTGTTGATACACTATCATCAACTGATAATATTTTCCTCATTTCAAATTGTCCTCCCTTTCAGTCGTACGCTTGCAAACTATACTCAAATCGCCTCTGTTCTGGTACAGTATATAATACCTATTTTAACATAGTTGTTCGCATTTTTCCAACAGCAAACAACTTTTGTTTTTTTATATGATATCGAATTTTATAAAATTTAAAAGTTCTTTTGTAAATATGTATTTTTTCAGTTATACTATTTGTGACAAACAAAGCCAGAGAGGAGAATATTATGGCATTTGACGGAATTGTAATATCCAATTTAGTATACGAATTAAACCAGTCAATCGGTGGAGGACGAATTAACAAAATAGCACAACCAGAAAAAGACGAGCTCTTATTAACTATAAAAAAAGAACGGGAACAACGAAAACTCTTACTTTCAGCAAGTGCTTCCTTGCCACTTATTTATCTTACTGAACAAGCAAAGGCCAGCCCTATGACTGCGCCAAACTTTTGTATGCTTTTACGCAAACATTTAAACAGTGCAAAAATAGTCTCTATCACTCAGCCAGCTTTTGAACGTGTGATTCAATTTGAAATTGAGCACTTAAATGAGCTTGGCGATATATGTACCAAATACCTTATGATAGAAATCATGGGCAAACACAGTAATATTATTTTCTGTGATGATTCTTACAAAATTATTGATAGTATTAAACATATCTCCGGACTCATAAGTTCGGTGCGTGAAGTGCTCCCTGGCAGGGATTATTTCATTCCAAAAACGCAAGACAAAATTAATCCTCTTACCATCACAGAGGAAGAATTTAAGAAAGCCGTATGTAGCAAACCTACAAATATTTCCAAAGCAATCTACACATCCCTCAACGGTTTTAGTCCTCTTATTGCAAATGAACTATGCGTTCGCGCATCGCTTGATGGGGATGCTAGTGTAAGTTCATTATCTGAACTTGCCTGTACTCATCTATACCATACCTTTTCCTTACTCACAGAAGATATAGCGAACCAATCCTTCCTCCCTAACATCATCTATAAAAATGGTGAACCACACGAATTTAGTTCGTTTATTCTTTCTTGTTACTCGCCATTTACGCATAAAGAGTATACTAGTATCTCAAAGGTTTTAGAAGATTACTATTCGATGAAAGAACTTGTAACGCGTATACGCCAAAAGTCTTCTGACTTGAGACGTATCGTATCTACTTCCATCGATCGTACAAACAAAAAATATGACCTACAGCTCAAACAATTAAATGATACAAAGAAACGTGATATGTATAAAATTTATGGCGAACTCATTACCACTTATGGATACCAATTGGAGTCGAATGCAAAAAAACTAATTTGTGAAAACTACTACACCAATGAAGAAATATCCATTCCACTCGACGAAACCCTCACGCCACTTGAAAACGCAAAAAAATATTTTGATAAATATAGCAAACTAAAACGAACCTACGAAGCCTTAATTGTTCAAATCGAGGAAACCAAAGACGAATTGACACATCTAGAGTCTGTAAGCAGTTCTCTTGATATTGCTTTACAAGAGAATGATCTTTTTGAAGTCAAAAAAGAACTTATCGAATCTGGATATATCAAAAAACATACCGAAAAAACAAAGGGAAAGCCAAAAAAAACTACAAGTAGCCCTTTTCACTATCTCTCTTCTGATAATTTCCATATTTATGTTGGAAAGAATAATTTTCAAAACGATGAACTTACTTTTAAATTTGCAAATGGAAATGATTGGTGGTTTCATGCAAAAGGAATGGCAGGATCCCACGTCATTGTAAAAACGGAAGGGAACTTAGAACTTCCAGATCGTGTATTTGAAGAGGCTGGCATGCTTGCTGGCTACTATTCAAAAGGCAGAGCTTTGGATAAAGTAGAAATTGATTATATCCAGCGAAAGCATATAAAAAAGCCAAATAGTAGTAAACCAGGATTTGTTATTTACCATACCAACTATTCCCTCACCATTCGACCAGACATTTCTCAACTAAAAGAACTGATATAAAAAGGAGCTTATTATGATTCGAACCGATTGCCACGCACATTCTTGTTTTTCATCTGATTGCTCTACTCCTGTAGAACTCATGATAGAACAGGCGATTTTATTTTCCTTTGATACTTTTTATTTAACCGATCATATGGATTTTGATTTTCCAGATACCGAAGAAGGACTTGATTTTCTCTTTTCACCTTCAGATTATTTTAAAACGCTCTCAGGTCTAAAAAAGAAATATGAAGACACCATCAAAATTATGGTTGGAATAGAACTGGGATTAAAGACAACGGCCTCTGTAAAAAAACAAATTGGCAAACTACTAAATGAATATTCCTTTGATTTAATCATTGGTTCCACTCATCTAGTCGATAATCTTGATCCTTACCATTCCAGTTATTGGGAAGGACGTAGTGAAAAAGAAGGGCTTGCTCATTTTTTTAGGGCAACCCTTGAAAATACTAAAGCCTATCCAAATGTCAACGTGTTAGGACATTTGGATTATGCAATTCGCTACTCTCCTTCAAAAGGCATCAATTTTTCATTTGAAGCATACCAATCTATCCTTGAAGAAATTCTCACTTTTATTATAGCAAATGATATTGCACTCGAAGTCAATACCGCAGGATTTAAACATGGACTTAACAAACCAAATCCCAATCCTGATATCATAAAACGATACCTCGATCTTGGTGGAAGCATGATATCAATTGGTTCCGACGGACATGTTCCAAGCTATTATGGGTATCGTTTTGAGGAAACTAGAACACTATTGCTTGATTTAGGGGTAACACACTATACAACTTTTGAAAAGGGAGTTGCTCGGAAATTTTTATTATAATGTTTTCCCTATAATCGTTCCACCGCCTAACACATAATCTCCATCGTAAATTACGACTGCTTGTCCCGGTGTAATGGCTCTTTGTGGTTCATCAAAAACACATTCCATTACATCTTCTGATACCATACGGACGGTTGCAGATGCCCCCTGATGATTGTAGCGAATCTTTGCATTGATCTTCATTTCCCCTTCTAGATGATCAATTGTCATAAAGTTTAACTGATTCGCATACAGACGATCATGAAATACTTCTTCGTTATCTCCGATTACAACTTCATTCGTCTCAGGTCTAAGCTCAACAACAAATACAGGTTTTCCCAGAGATAAATTCAACCCTTTTCTTTGTCCTATGGTGTAATGAGAAATCCCTTTGTGCTTTCCAATTACTTCTCCACTTGTCGTAATAAAGTTTCCTTCTTTGATTTCTTTTAAAGCATTCTCTTTTATAAATTTTGCATAATCATTATCTGGAATAAAACAAATTTCCTGACTATCTGGTTTGTTCGCAACACGAAGATTTATCTGCTCCGCAATTTTTCGAATCTCATCCTTTGTATATTCACCAACTGGCATCAATGTATGAGAGAGCTGAAATTGGGTTAAATTATACAATGCATAGGTTTGATCTTTTGCAGCCGTTGCTGATTTCTCCAATGTATATCTTCCGTTATCTAGTTTTTTTACTCTGGCATAGTGCCCCGTTGCAATATAATCTGCTCCAATATCAAGGGAACGTTTTAATAAAGACTCCCATTTTACATATCGATTACAAGCAATGCACGGATTGGGTGTTCGCCCTTTCATATACTCCGCCACAAAATAATCCATAACATTTTCTTTAAATTCTTGTTTAAAATTCATCACGTAGTATGGAATTTCAAGTGAATCAGCAACTCTTCTAGCATCATCCACTGCACTCAGACCACAACAACCGCCATTTTCTTCTTGGCTATATACATCTTCATCCTGCCATATCTGCATGGTAACTCCCACCACGTCATACCCTGCTTCTTTTAACAAGTAAGCAGCAACGGAGGAATCTACTCCACCTGACATTCCAATCACTACTTTTTCCTTTTTCATAAAGTTCTCCAACTCCTAGTATTCTTCTTCCTCTTCACCTTCACTAATGTCAGTTTTTGGTCTTTCTAATCCTTCAATTGCAATTTTATTTTTTTCTGCATAATCCCAAAGAGCTGCGTGAATTGCTTCTTCGGCAAGTAAGGAACAATGCACTTTTACTGCCGGCAATCCATCCAATGCATCCATAACTGCTTTATTGGTTATCTCCAGTGCCTCTTTAATATGTTTTCCTTTTACAAGTTCTGTCGCCATACTGCTCGTAGCAACTGCTGCTCCACATCCAAATGTTTTAAATTTACAATCGTTAATTATTCCATTCTCATCAATATCAAGATAAATACGCATGATATCTCCACATTTTGCATTTCCTACCGTTCCAACACCACTCGCATTTTCAATTTCTCCAACATTTCTTGGATTTGTAAAATGATCCATTACTTTTTCACTGTACATTATGCTTCCTCCTTTGGAATCCCACTTATAGACTCCTATCAAAATTTTTCTTTTTTGTTTTATTTTTATTATTCCACTTCTATATGATTCTTTCGAAGAAAATCCTCATAAAGTGGCGACATCTTTCTAAGTTTATCTACGATTTCACGAATACTTTCTACGGTATAATTAATTTCATCTTCTGTTGTCTCATGACTTAAGGTAAGTCGAAGCGATCCATGTGCTATTTCATGCGGAAGACCAATTGCTAACAAAACATGCGATGGGTCAAGCGAACCTGATGTACAGGCAGAACCACTGGAAGCACAAATATTCTTCATATCCAACATAATTAAAAGCGATTCCCCTTCAATAAATTGGAAACTAAGATTTGCATTATTAGGCAAACGATTTGACCAATTTCCATTTAATCTAGTATAAGGAACTTCTTTTAGTACACGATCAATCAATAAATCTCTTAACCGAATTTCTTCTCTGGTACGTTCTTCCATCGTCTCCACTGCAATCTCGACTGCTTTTCCTAAGCCAACGATTGCTGGTACATTTTCCGTTCCTGCTCTACGATGTCGCTCCTGCGCTCCCCCATGTATAAATGAGCGAAGCTTTAATCCTTTCTTAATATATAGAAAACCAATTCCCTTTGGTCCATTCAATTTATGTCCACTTGCACTTAACATATCAATATGAAGTTCTTCCACATCAATCGGAACTTGCCCATACGCTTGAACTGCATCCGTATGAAACAAAATCTCATGTTTCTTTGCAAGTTCTCCAATCTCTTTGATTGGCTGTATTGTACCAATTTCATTATTTGCAAACATAATAGAAATTAGAATGGTTGTTGGACGAATTGCTTTTTCTAACTCGTCTAACTTTAATACACCATTTTCATCCACGTCTACATAACTAATTTCAAATCCTTGTTTTTTCAACCAATCACAAGTATGCAAAATTGCATGATGCTCAATCTTTGAAGTTATGATGTGATTTCCTTTTTCCTTATATGCTTCTGCCGCAGCTTTTAACGCCCAGTTATCTGATTCGCTTCCACCAGCTGTAAAATATATGTCTTGTGCATTTGCATGTAATGAATTTGCAATGGTATCTCTTACATCATTTACTACTTTTTTATTTTGAGATGCGAATTCATATACGCTGGAAGGATTCCCGTATAGTTCTGTAAAATATGGAAGCATTTCTTCTACGACTTCCGATCTTACTTTTGTTGTTGCCGCATTATCTAAGTAAATCTTTTTATTCATAATTTTCATCTCCTATTTTGTAAGTGTCTACATCCTAACACATGGTATCATTCTTTACCTTACCACTATTTTCTCCTTTATGAAGGGCATTACTTTCTTCCACTAATTCAGATAACATAAGGGAGTTAACGGCACTATTTATACTATCACTAATACGTTTCCAAACGTATTTGGTTACACAAACATCCGAAGCATTGCATGTAGACTCTCCACCAGCAATTTCTGCACAATCCACTGGGTCTAAGTTGCCCTCCAATGCCCGAAGTACCTCTCCTACCGAAATTTCAGAAGGTTTTTTTGATAAAATATATCCTCCTTTTGCACCTCTTGTACTCGTAACAATGCCAGCCTTCTTTAGTTTTGCAATTAATTGTTCCAAATAGCTAATCGAAATACTCTGGCGCTCTGCAATCGTACTTAGCGAAACGGCATCTTCATCACTGTTTAATGCAATATCTAAAACAGCACGGAGTCCATATCTACCTTTCGTTGATAATTTCAATGTTACCTCCTCTCCACTTGGAATTCCGAGTATTTTAATTCCTACTTATTTAATTCCGAGTATTTTAGTTGGTGTTTTAAATAATCCTATCATATCTTATTTTATCTGTCAATGCCTTTTATATATTTTTTTCGCTGCAACATAATTTTTAATGCAATCAAATAAAAAAGCAGAATACGTCTTTTATTCCAATGAAAAGAATAGATTGAAAGAGATATATTATACTTACAAGGAGCTTATTATGAGTAAACAATCTCTTTTAAAAGGCACATTAATTCTTACTTTTGCGGGACTTCTCACTCGTGTTATGGGGTTTTTCTATAAAATATATTTGTCAAATGTAATGACTTCAGAAAACCTTGGTCTTTATCAGCTAATTTTTCCGATTTATGGTATTATGTATACTCTTTACGGTGCAGGCATACAAACTGCAATTTCACAACTAATTGCAAACAAAAGAGAACAGCGAAGAAGCATTCTTATAAAAGGATGCATGCTCTCTTTCTCGATTGCCTGCTCCTTATCCATATTTCTTTATTTTAATAGTAACTTTATTGCCAGCCACATTCTTATGGAAAAAAATTGCAGTGGAGCACTTCGTATATTATCTCTATTATTTCCTTTTTGTGGTATTACTTCCTGTATTCAGGGCTATTATTTCGGGATGAAAAAGACAGCGGTTCCAGCTCTATCCCAACTTGTTGAGCAAATCGTTCGTATCGCCTTTGTTTTCTTTGTTGCTACCTCCCTTGGAAACGGAGATATTAAAGTAAGCAGCGAACTAGCAGTTCTAGGAATTGTCATCGGGGAAATTGCTGCAAATATACTTTGCATCTTATCTGGAGCAAACCATTTGTTTCCTCTTTCTAGGCAAAAAGAAGGAACCCACATATTTCATGCCCTCCTCAACCTAGCACTCCCTCTCACTGGAACAAAGTTAGTTATCAGCCTTTTACATAGTCTTGAAGCCATTATGATCCCGTTTATGCTAAAAATTTACGGTTTATCAGCAAGTGCAGCACTCTCAACCTATGGTATATTAACCGGTATGACCATGCCATTCCTTCTTTTCCCGACTGCAATTACCAATGCTTTTGCGCTTTTAATTCTTCCAACTGTTTCAGAAGCTCAGTCCCTTGATAATACCAGCAAAATAAAAAAGACCTCGGAGCTCTCTGTCAAATATAGCATCCTATTAGGTCTTTATTCCACCTGTGTATTTTTTATTTTTGGGAATTCATTTGGAACTACATTTTTTCATAATACAACTGCGGGAGTGTATATGGCTATTTTATCCTGGCTTTGTCCATTTCTCTACTTATCGACTACACTAAGTAGTATCCTAAATGGTCTAGGCAAGGCTCATATTACCTTTTTAAATACAATTATCAGCCTTAGTGTACGCATCCTCTTTTTGTGTTGCCTTGTTCCTCAAAAAGGACTCTATGGCTATCTTCTTGGCCTTTTAGTAAGTCAACTACTCATCGCTATATTGGATTATTTTTCATTAAAACGCTTTATCCCACTTTCCTTAAATTCATTTGCTTGGATTATAAAACCATCAGCTATTTTATTTTTATGTGGCTTTTTTTTCGAAAGAATTTATACATTTTTGTTAGAAAAAAACAATATCCACCAAGGAATCTTATTATTAACACTAAGTGCAGCCCTTGGTATATGCTATCTTTTACTTTTATACGTGCTACGTGTTATAACAAGAAACGACTTAAAAGCGAGCATCCACTAATTCTTCTTTCGAAGAATATAAATTAAAATTATTTTTTCCTCTCGCTTTTACCTCGTAAAGTGCTTTATCTGCTTTCTCGAGTAATTCATCGTAGCTTCTTCCATCCCTTGGATACATGGAAATACCAACACTACCAGTCACTTTAAATTCTGTATCCTCATACTCATAACGATTCTTAAAGGCAGTAAACAGTTTTAATGTTTTAGCTACAATTTCTTCTTTTGAATTTATATGATTCATAAATACCACAAATTCATCCCCACCAATACGTCCCACAATGTCTTCATCACAAAACATACGACGAATATGCGAAATTATTTGAACAAGCACTTTATCTCCAAGTATATGACCATATGTATCATTAATGCTTTTAAAATCATCAATATCTATAATCATAAGAGCATGTGCTTCTTCTAAATTACTCTCAACTAACTTTTGCTCAATTAAATCTTTTGTTACACACTTATTATAGGCATTGGTAAGAGGATCAATCCTTGATTTTTCTTGTAATAAAGACAATTCTTTTTTTTGAGTATCAATGTTTAAAATTTTTCCAATAATTTTAATCGGTATACTATTTGTCCCAAAAATTGTTTTCCCTTGTATTTGACACCAAACAAACTCACCCATTGCATTTCGCATACGAAGTTCGGTTTCAATATAAGGCTTTCCTCTTTTCAAAGAAGCGATAAGCTCACGATAGATACTTAAATCTTTGTTTTCTACCCATTCGCAGTATGCTATGCTATTGGAATAGTTTTCTTGAACACTAGGTCTTCCAAACGATTCTACATACTCTTCTGCAAACTGGATACAGTCTTTTCTTATGTCATATTCAAACAAGATATCATTTGAAAGGTCACAAGCAATTCGATATCGCTCCTCTTTCATTTTAAGCTGTTTTGTTACTTGCTTTTGCTTTTTATTGCTCCAATACAAATATACAATGATACCAAGTTCTATTAGCGCCACCCCAATTAACGCATGTTCAATTGCCATACTCATTTCTCCCCTACCCTATATCAAATTTTTTACCCTTATTTTTATTATAACGCAGAAAAAAATATCATTCAATATGATTTACCCTATTATTACCTTTTTTTTCCATTTTATTAGACATTCCATACTCGGTATCCAATTACATGTGTTTTTTACTATTTTACACTGTCTTTTATTCACTCAAAAATACCGCTGCAGAATTGCACTCCTTCTGTAGCGGTATTTTATGTTCACTTAACTAATTCCTTTTTACTTAAGGCCGATGTAAATATGAATTTCAGCATCTTCCACATCACCATTTTGATATTCTTCAAAGTCACTGACAAATGATCTTGGCAAATCCATGTTCCAAAGCCTTTGCCAAAATTCTGCTACTGCCCTCTGCATATGCCCTTTAACAATAAACTTTGCATACTTACCTGCTGGTATCATGGCATCAACCGTTCCTTTCGGAAGTGTTTCTACCTCTGAAACTTCACAGGCAACAAGTACTGTATAGTCATTTTTTTCATCGTTCACATAATTCGTATACACTCCTAAGGCTTTATCATTGCTTTTATTCGCAATGGATTCATAAATTCCTTTTGTGTAAAACCTCTGCCACAACTCTCCAATTACTTGTCCCATATCTGGTGCTGCGTTATTTGTTCTTGCACTTAAACCAATTATTTTTTTCTCTTCTAAATTTACAACTTCATAATTCATGCTTACCTACCTCATTTCGTTTTGATAGACAAATCTTATCAGATAGAACACGACATCTATATGTCATGTTTATCTTCTTCTAACAAATTTATCTACCCTCCAAAGCAAGCAACTTAGCAAGCAACCTTACTTCAGTATTTTCTCCATCAAATAAAACATTCCCTTTCTCCAATTTACTTCTCCAACAATATGATATCCTGCCTTCTCATACATTCTAAGTGCAAACGGATTTTTTGAAAAAACATCCAAGCGTATGGATGTAACGTTTTCCCGTCTTACTTGCTTTTCAATGTATGCAAGCGTATCTGCTCCAATTTTTCGATGTTGAAATTTTGAATCTACACATAATCTATGAACGACTATAAAATTTTCATCAGATAACTCCCACTTACCATTCTTATATTGCTCCTCGTACTCTTTACTTAATGCATATACCACTGCAATTTCTTGTTCAATCATTCCAACATATAACTGCATGTTACGTAAATCATTAGCAATATCACTTTTACAAGGATAGATTTCATCCCATTGCATAATTTTATTTTCTATCATCGAATCGACTGCACCTCGAAATACATCAAATATCTTATCCAATTCCCGTTCATTTCCCTTTTTAAAAATCAAGTCATTTTTCATAATAATTTCTCTGTTAATTCTCCTACATCATCTTATTTAAACCTTCTATCTATCACTACAAACATAATCAGTTTTTACAACTACATTATACATTACATTCGACTAACTTATCAATTTCTTTTTCAATTGATTGATTTCTAGAGGTCTTGATCCATAATATCCTTGGTAAATCTCAATTCCAAGTTCTTTTACAAATTCCTGTTGTTCTTTTGTTTCAACACCCTCAACAACCAGTCGCATTTTCATTTCTCTGCCCAAACTGCTAATCGCATGTATCAATTTTCCATCATCCATATCTGGATAGTCTTTAATAAACATCCGATCAATCTTTAACTCATCTGCTACTAGTTTTTTTAGATATCCCAACGATGAATATCCGGTTCCAAAATCATCAATCGCAATTTCGAATCCCTCCGTATGGTACGCTTCAATTATATTATTTGCAACTTCAATATTTTCAATCAAAGTCGTTTCTGTTATTTCAATACAAAAGTTAAATTTTCTTGTGTCAATTTCTTTTATTTTTTCCTTTAATTCCTTCAATATTTGAACGTTTGCAAATTCTTGAGAAGATAAATTAATAGAAACACGAATTGGCATGTGTATCATCCCTTGAATATCGTTCAAGTCTTTTTTTACGATTTCCATTACTGTGATTCCCATTTTCTGAATTTGCTCCATTTCTTCCAATACAGGAATAAATCGATCCGGCGAAACCAAGCCCATTTTTTCATTATTCCATCGAACCAATGCCTCCATTCCAATCATAGTATCATCCAAAGTTCTAAATTGTGGTTGATACACCACATAAAACTCTTTTTTTTCAAATGCAGTTTTTAAGTATGAACGAATTTTTCTATCCTCACAAATATAATCATTAAATTTTTCATCGTAAACCAAATAATTTGACTTTTTAAATTTCATTAATGCTTCCAGTGCAATCAACGAATTTTTTAATACAAGCCGGCCTTCTTTTCCGTGCTCTCCATAACATGCAATCCCTAAAGCAAATTCCATTTCTAATTCATCACTTTTTTGAAAAATCTGCACACTTTTGACCATTTTTTTAATTTCTTCTACTACTTCACTTACTGCCACATCATATCCCGTTTTGTCCTCTTGGTTAAATGCTCTCTCTTCTATTTTTTTGAGAAAAATAATCATATCAGTTCTAGGAATGGCCAAAATTTTCAATCCTCTAAGTTTCTTTATTTCTTCCTCCAATTTCTTAACAAATGTTCCATGCAGCATCTGATTGGCTTCAAATAATTTTCGTCCACTTCCTATCATTTGCATCGAAACTATTATGTAAGAATCTTCCTCCGTATTTCCACGAGCAATAGAATCTCCAACTAAATCTATTTCATAGGAATCCATCATAAGTGAATTCAATTCTTCTACCTGCAAGCTATTTTTTCCTAAAAATTCCACATATGGATTTGAGAATATATAAATAAAATACTGTAATTTATTACGATGATTCTTTACTGCATTTACCGTAACATGTTTACAAATAAGAGTTCCCGAATGCATCATTTCCCATTCATTCCCTTTCCAAACAAGGGGAGATCGTTGTTCTATTTGCTCATTTGAAACATCTAGTTTAATAACCGTTTTAATCGATTGCTTCAAAAGTTCACTTTTTGTCCATCCAAATGTTTCTTCAAACACATGATTACAATAGACAATATCCATATTTTCATCCACGATTATAATTCCATCATGGGAATTATCCGGAATATAAGAGGTTGCCATTAGGCGAATATGATTTTTTTCTTTCGTTAGGTATAGATTAATTATAATATTCATAAAAAAAGATACTAAAATGCAAGCTACAACAGTTATAGGAACCACATGTTCTAACACGAGGTGATGATTTCTAAGCAACTGCTTCATATCAAAATATCCTATAATATACCAATTAAAATCAGGTACTTCAAAAACAAAGCTTTTATCCGTAGACACTCCTATTTTTTTATATGCATAATGTTTGGATGCAAAATCAAACTGTCCATGACTAGATGATTGTTTTTTTATGATCTCATTTATAAGTTGGCTGACCTGATCTTGCGTATTTTTTCCCTTTATTACAGTCACCGACGCCAGATTATTTTCATCTGTATGATTAATTGACCAGTAATTATTGGAATCTAATACCCCGATCTCTTTGTCATCCATATCCACCAACTCATATTTTCCAATTACCTCAAGGAATTTGTAACCATCCACATTGATAATCAGCACACCTTTTTCTTCTCCCTGAGATGAATATAACTTAACTGCGAATCGAATGGTAGGTTCATATGGCTTTACTATATCGTTTTGTTCGATGTTTAAATCAAAATTCGAAATATACATCTGTTTTTCATCTAAATTCATACTATCTTTAAAATAATACCGATCCATCTTGTTTTGCAATTGTGCTTTGTCAACTAAAATCACATCATTTTTTGTTTTATTTACACGAACCTGTTCCATCCCGTTTGCATCTAACATTCGAATCTGTGTTATTCCAATCTTCTTTTCTGCATAGGAAAGAAACAATTTTTGCACCGCGATCATTCGATTTGTATCCATTGAATAATTCAAATAATCGGTTATTTCTTTTGATTCACGCAAAAGAAGCAAATCCGAATATTCTGCCAAAATCTTTTCATTAAAAAAAAGTTCGGTTACTTCAATCATAGATTTTTGTTCAAGAAGATACGCCTTCTTTTCACTATTATATTTCAGACGAAAAAGCAAGAGTAAAATACCAGCTACCACTACGCTTGAAATCAGGCTTATCAAGAAAATGGTTTTTAAATTGCGTATGGATAATCTGTGGCTTTCATAAAAAGCTTTCATACTATTTTTCTTCTTTCTGATGCAATCAATCGGCTTCATAGATTTCATGTTTTCCCCGAATTTCTCATTCAATAACACAACGTGCAATTAATTTAAGTTTTAGAATACATTCAAATTTAATGCTGAATAAACATATATTGTGTCGGAATTTCATGGATTAATACCCAAATTATACCACATTTTTCAAAATTTTGCACGAATTTCCTATTTTTCTCTTCGTTTTCCTCAACTTTATAGTTACAATTGATTCCACTTGAAAATATTGTTTTAATAAGCAGTATAGTGTAAGAGCAATGCATAATACTATTTATTATCTAATTCTTATTGCCAGCAGACACCTGCTTATTATCTTTTTACAACTGCTATTGCCGTTTTAATCGGTATTGCTCTTGGGCAAATTTTCAAACCTGGTATTGGTGTATCCATGGATGCCGTGCAAGGTATGTTCTCAAATGAATATGCTGATCAAGGAAGTATCGCAGGCTTTTGGGATACCATAAAAGGAATCATTCCTTCAAATCCAATAAAAGCTCTGACCGATGGGAACATTCTTCAAATTTTATTTTTTAGTCTATTTTTAGGATTTGGTATATCTACTTTAAAATCAGAAAAAAAAGAAGCATTGATGACGGTATTGGATGCCTTAAACGATGCACTTGTCTTTATGATTACAGCTATTATGTATATCGCCCCAATCGGCGTTTTTGGACTTATGGCAGATGCAGTTGGAACTTTTGGGTTTGATATTTTACGCTTAGTAATAAAATTATTTGTTATCTATGTTATTGGTTTATTGCTTCACACCTTTGGTGTTTATTCCTTAATGCTCAAGTTCTTTTCCAATATTTCTCCATTAAAATTCTTTGCTCATTTATATAAAGTGCAACTTGTGGCACTATCCACAGCATCATCTATGGCCACACTACCTGTTAACATTGAGACTTGCGAAGAGGAGTTAGGCGTTTCTAAAGAAACAACTTCGTTTGTTCTTCCACTTGGTGCCACCATTAATATGGATGGAAATTCTCTATATTATGCCCTGGCCGCTTGCTTTTTTGCTCAGCTTTTTGGCATACATCTAGGTCTTTCACAGTATATTGCCATTATTATAACTGCAACCATTGGATCAATCGGTCAAGCAGGTGTACCAGGTCCTTCACTTTTGGTCGTTGCCGTATTATTAGCTGCAAATATTCCAATTACAGGTCTTCCGTTACTATTTGGTGTAGATCGTTTGTTCGATATGCTTCGTACTGCAGTAAATGTAACCGGTGATGCATCTTGTGCCGTAATCGTAGATCAATTTGCAAACAAACAGAATGTGACAGCAAAATAGCGACTATAAGCGGAACGGCCATTTTAAATAATCCGTTTCTTGTTGTTTCGTTTACAAAATCAATTTGTGCGTTCATAATAAGTACTTCCTTTCAATTTGCGAATGAATATCATTCATCTGTTGTATCACATCTCATTCTCGTTATACAATATGCGACACAACAATCACAACTACTGTACTTATTAATGTTCCAAGCAAATAATATTCTGCAAAATCTTTTTCTTTTGATATTCGATCATATCGAGCAATCGATTTTGCGGTTAAGACTAAACCAATTGCCGAATATTGCCCAATTGATAAAAATAGTAACATGATAATTCTCTCTAGTGTACCAATAAATCTTCCGGCATTTGTATCATTCTTTTTATCTTCTTTGCTGCTATCTGGTTTATAAATCATCAATAATTTTTGAATCATAATATTAGCTGGTTTATGTATCACAAATAAAGCAAGAATCCATGATACCGTTGATAATTCTGATATTCCAACAACATAAAAGAAATCCTCGATTATTTTCCATTCGCTTATTCGTGAATGACTTCTTACGCCCCAATATGCAATTGCTATTAAACAAACCATATGAAACAATTGATCAATAAAAAATAAATTTCTCTCAATTACCTGTGTCATCTTCCCTTTCTTCGTAATTTTTAAAAAATACCCATATTTAAAAACATCAATTATCAAATGTAATATAGATGCTAAAACTACCATAAATGCAATGTTACATGACATTATCGGGAAACCAATTAACATCATCCCTACCCCATAACACAAACAGTGAATCATAACCCACGTTATACTTTTTTCTTTTTTTTCAGCCATTTTTCTTGTTTGTATATAAAAATCTCCCAAAATATGACCTAACAAAAGTAAGATAAAATATTCTTTAAACATCTTCCCTCCTTACCTCTTCAAGTGCCTTTTCTATCGTATCTAAGGCATCCTTATACGCATAGTATTTTCCAGTTGCAAGTATTCCTTGTACTGTCGGTTGCTTTATATTTAATCGTTTTGCTACCTCTACCTGACTATCTTGATTTTCAAGCATATCCCATATTACTTCACGTTGCCGATCACTCCATGCCACTTTAATAACCGTTAACAATGATAGGATGGTATTAAGCATTATCGTTGTTCCTTGATTTTTTCCATCAACCTCAAATCTGATATCACTCGCGCCCGTTTGCTTTCTTTTTTCATTTTCTTTTAAATATTCGATTGCATCTCTTGCTTTATAATACCCTGGTCCATCTGCTCCGATTGCCATATCATGATTAATATCTGTTGTAATTTCACCTATACCCACGCCAAATCTTATTTTTACAGGATACATTCTTCGTTCGATTTCCGATATGATTTTCATCGTATTCGCTCCACTTGATAGCAAACCTTGGAACTCATCACCCAATGTAATTATAAACTTTGCTGATATATCATTCCTATATTTTCCGTTTATTTCATTTAAAGTTGTTTTTAGTTTTTCTTGAATCTGATTTCGATCTTTAATACTTTTAGATTCTTTCATATCTCCTATGATTGCTATATATGGCTTGAAAAAGAAGAGAAAAAACATATCGATACCTCCTACTCTTAATAGATCTATTATATAGCCACGCAAAGCTATATTCAACCATTATTTGTACCAGAGGCTATATTCACTATCCCTTGCTTGTTTTATATCACCTATATCCAACATAAATCCGATGCATATTCCTTCACTTCCTTTAACATGAGTATATTAGCTATCTTTCTGATGCTAACATGGCATAATAGCATGCATCACATATTCCTTGATTATTCCAATCTGCCATTCTAAGAGTCCCCTCATATTTCATTCCACATTTTTTCATAACAGCACCTGAATTGAAATTTCTAGGATCATGTCTTGACTCAATACGTTTTAATCCCACTTGATCAAACAGGTAATCCATAACTGACTTAAGGGCTTCTGAAGTAATACCTTTATGCCAATATTTTCTGCCTATGCAATAGCCAATATGAGCCATCCCAATATTATCATCATAATGTGTTACCCCTATTGTTCCAATCGGTTCAAAATTGCTTTCTTTAAAAACAATTGCCCATTGATAAAATTCTTTATTTTCATAGGAATTTATCCAGTCTCTTACTACGCTTTCGCTCACTGTAACAGAGTCATGTGCAGGCCACATAAGATACTTTGTTACCTCTAAGTCAGACGCCCAATTATTATACATAGCTTGTGCATCTCCAAGTATAACTTTTCGAAGCAATAATCTCTTTGTTTCTATAGTTACCGTTCCTTTATGATTCATCATTCATCATCCTCCGCTGATTTCACTTATTCTCTGCTCTCTGTTAGAAGGCTTTCATAATTTCTACGTCGCCCGTTGCTCTTAATATCCCCATTACATTGAAATGTGTCGTTAAAACTCCATAACCAAGCCAACATATAGTTGATGAACAATTTCTCCCAACTCCTCCTTCAAAATTTCAAATGACCGTTTTCCTGTGCAATGCCCCGTATAAACAGCCTCTATTCCTGTCATTTTAATTTTTCTCGCAAGCTCTCTGACTTCAGCTTTTGATTTATTATAAATATGAAAACCACCAATCAAAGCTTTAATTCTTTTATCAGGATAGGTCGCGGCAACTTCATTAATAATAGTATCTGCTCCGCCATGAGAACAACTATTAAAAATAATAAGGCCTGATGATGTTTCAAAAACAAGACTTTGCTCATGAGAAAAATCATCCGGTTTCCAACCACTTTCATTCCGTATGTACATCCTGTTTTTCTTACCAATTGCTGAAAGTCCCTCTGTCTTATGTGGAATCAATGATGCCCCGGGAAACAAAGTATAATCTCCCTTTGCATAAACAATGCGCTCACTATATTCATCCAGAATGTTCAAAGGAACGCCTATATATTTATGAATAAACCACATTTTCATATAGCAATTTTCTCCACACCCATACCGCAGATAAAACTTTGCCGTATCATTTGTCTCAAAAAAATCTTTCATACCATTTGCATGGTCATAATGTGCATGAGACAAAATAGCATAATCGGTATTTTGAATGTCTATTCCAAGTTTTTTTGCATTTTCCAAAAAAAGTCCTGATGCACCCGTATCAAGCAATATGTTATTATCTTCATACTCAATATTTATACATAATCCCCATTCTCCAGCTATATTCTCTTTTGAAATGTTATCCACAACTACGGTAGCTTTCATAATAAGATTCTCCTTTTCCATTCCATCTACTTATTTTTACTGATATTCATTCTCTTTTATCTAACTTTTCATAGTGGAAACAATAACACTGTTTTTCCAAATATGAAATTATGGTATTTACCTTGCTTAACCTAATCTTCTATCACAATTTTTTTCTTATTCTACCATATGAATATTTATTTTTCAATGAATCATATGGGGGTATCGCCGCTTATCTGCTGTCCCACAGAGTAAGATTTATAGCATCCGCCTACATTTCAATGTTTTTTATCCACTACTGACAAAAACGGAGCACGCTTAATACTGAGGGCACTGAAAAACTTGTAGTTTTTCAGTGCCCTCAGTATTAAGCGTGCTCCGTTTTTTTTAATATGATTTAGTTCTTACAATATTCTTTAATTGCCTCACTCATTAATTGCGCCGTTCCTACTCCAAACTTGTCCATGTTCGCTGTGAATCTTTCATCTGCAACATACATTTGCCCAAGCCCAGCAAGAATTTCTTTTGTACAATCATAATAGGAATCCGTAATAAACTGCTGCCACCTACTTACTAAGTTCTGTACTTCCTCTACTTTTGGATTTTCTCCCAAATGATTTGAAAATAGTTTCAAAATTTCATCGGATTGTTTCATTATTACAGCCCAATCCTCTTTTTTGTATTTAGCAGTCTTTTCTTCACTCTGTTTATAGGCATCCGTACTACCCCACTTGCTTTCTACTTCTTTTGCATATTTTTCCTTTGCCTGTTCAAGCTCACTGCTATCAAATTCATCAAAGTTCATCGTATTATCTCCTTTCAAATTAGCATCTAGTAGACTTATCAACTTATCTAACCGCTTTCGCTTTAACTTTAGAAGTTCCCTTTGTCTTTTCAACGCATCTTCCTTTTTATAATCAGAGGCATTCATAATTTTCATAATCTCTTTCAACGAGAAATCAAGCTCACGATAAAACAAGATCTGCTGTAATTTTTCCATTGCCAATTTATCATAATATCTATAACCGGTGTCTAGTACTATTTCGCTTGGCTTAAGCAAACCTATTTCATCATAATAGTGAAGTGTTCTCACACTTACACCTGCTAATTTTGCTGTTTCACTAATTGAAAATCTCATATGCATCACCTCCAAGAAAGATATTACACTATAACGTTACGTCAGAGTCAACAAGAATTTTAATTGTTTTTGATTATTTTAATTATTACTCTATTTAACCATTTTTTTCAATGAAACGGTAAGTTCTGTATTTCATTCAATCTTTCCTATTCCTTCCTTGTCAATGTCTACTACTTCATCCCAATGTTGCAAAATGTATAATCCAATTATCGGATCATACATGCTTCCTAAATTTTTTTGAATCTGATTATAACAAAATTCAAATGTATACGCTTTTCGATAGCTGCGATTAGAAGTCATCGCATCAATAGAATCACAGATTGCTATTATTCTCGCACCAACTGGTATCATTTCTCCTTTTAACCCTTGTGGATATCCCGTACCGTCAAAGCGTTCATGATGGTACAATACAATATCTTTTAACTCATTCAAATATTTTGATTTACTCAAAATATCTGCCCCCATCTGTGGGTGTTTCTTCATCGCTGTCCATTCTTCTTCATTTAATTTATCTGTTTTGTTTAATACACTGTCTGGTACACCTATTTTCCCAATATCGTGTAAATGTGCTGCAATATGTATTTCTTCCACATCTGACTCCTTAAAATCAAGCAATCTGCAAACTTTCAATGCCATATCGCTTACTCTCTGCGAATGTCCCGCTGTATAAGGATCTTTTGCATCCAATGCTCCTACAATACATTCTATGATTTCATGATAATCGATACAATTTTTATAAAAATTACAATCAGGTCTTATATTCATTTTGTATATCCTCCTGTGTCAGTTCTTGTTAGTCCTTACTAACTTCATATATTGTATATCGTTTTAGCAAAAAAAGCAAATATAAAAATAGTAGCTAATGGACACTACCTCTAGCTACTATTTCATATTTGTTATTCTCTATTTTTTAATACTTCTGCTGGTACCACCTTTTTTAATCTTGCTACCAATAACCTATTAATAGTAAGATAGCAAAGCATGACTCCTACGTAAATTCCTACATACATTTTCCAGGTAAACGACAAATTCATTCCACACGCAACATTAGAAGCAAAGTAAGGATACATCGAATCCATGGCCACTTTAGCCAACGGAATACAGATTGACGCCGATACTGCTACCATAATAAAGTTCCCATCCAGATATAACTTTTTAATTTCTTTTTGCCTAAACCCAAATATCTTCATTAGTGATATATTGAATGTGGCGCGGTCTATCATAACTTTCATCATAAGATACATGACTACAATAAATATAATAACCGATATTAAAACCAAAGCTACAATCATAGATAACATTCTGTTGATAAATACTTCTGCACTCTTAATAATACTATCTCTCGTCGTTGATGCATACAATCTTCCTGCGTCGATTTCTAAAGCTTCTGTTGATAGCACAACATTATAGTAATCATCCTCCTTACTAAACAATTCTCTCAGATCATCTATATTCATAAATACCTGAAGTCCAACCGAATATGGAACTATTTTTTTAATTGTAAATGCATAATCCATATCGTTAACTTCATCCGTAAGAACCAGATTTTCTCCTAATGATAACTTGAATTTGGTAGCTACGGACTGCGAAATTGCTACTACATTTTTCCCATCTAATACTTTAAAATTATAATATGGATTATCATGATCAATACCCTTAATAGTGACGTCAAGGTCATAACCAAACGCCTCTTTCTTTAAAGTTTCCGCATAACAAGCTTCTCCCCCTTTAGGCACTTCACTTGTTGGATATTTATAAGAATACATGTATTCATACATAGTATCTTGGGAATTTTGTATTTTCATATTGTGGCAAATACTATAACAGTCTAGCCCCATCATTAGAATCAGTAATGCGACAAACATACCAAATACAACAGTAAGGCTGGTTCTTATTTCTCGAAGGAACTGTCTTATCTGAAATCTTCGAATGAATTTCATTGATCCAAGATTCACATTACTGATTTTACTTTGTTTCTGTTCATTGCGAATCATAGTTAAAGCTGGCTGTGATAATTTTTTGTTGATAACAAGGAAATTAACTATTACAGCTATCAACGGAGGCATCACTACTCCATAGAATAATAAATACATTGTATAAACCGGATTTAAGATAGGAAGTGAAAAATAGTCTGTTGTATTCACAAGCTGAACACCTACTCCTGCTGGAGAAAATCCAATCGCGGTACCAGCGATTCCTGCAAGTAAAGTAATAAGTACTGGTAACTTAAGATAATGCGTCATCAACTGTTTTTTTTTCTACTCCCAAGGCATAGAGTGCTCCAATCACAGAGCTTTCCTTATCTATTCCGTGGATAACAAATACTGATATTACATAGGTAAACAATACTATAATAATAATTCCTGCTACAATACCTGCATATTTATTAATTAAGACATCATCCACAGCTGCACCAATACGTGGATTATTATCACGTTCAACAAACTGTGTTAAGTTATCAATATCAACGTCAAAGTATTCATCCATCAATTCATCTGTTTTACTTTTTAGTTCATTTACTCCATAGGTCAGGTCTTTGGAACCTTCTGCCGCTTCTGCTACAGCCTCTGTATAAGAAATCGTTCCATCCTTATATGCTTTTAACGAATCTAATTGTTTTAAGACAGATTTCAATTTCATGCGTAGCAGTGCATTATCACTACTCATCGTAATCATCTGATTCAATTGCGATTCATAATTTTTTTCCGTTAAATTCGCTGTTAAGCCATAGTCCTTTAGTCCTTTTGTTGTTTGGGATAAATAGGATTCAAAAATATCAGATGCTCCGCTTTGTAACTTGTTGTTATTTTTACTTAACTCTGTTAAGCCAACGTATAATTCATCTGCTCCATCTGCTAATTCACTGATTCCATCCTGAATGTCAGTCTTCATTCCTTCCAGTTCATCAAGCATTTCTATGAAATATGTATCTTTCAGCTGTGATCTGTCTAATTCAAATTCGCCTAAAATATCTTTCAGCTCATCTGCTGTCATCTTTCCGTTTAGTAAATAACTATATAAATATTCCTCTGTTTTTGAAAAGGCACCCTCTTTTTTTAACTTTTCATACTGTTTTGTCGTTACAAATGTGGTTCCAAACATACTTGCTTTTGCCGTAGTATCTGCCATACCATTTAACACATACTCATAATCCGGTGTTGAACCTATACCTGTTACCGTATATTCCACAGCAGCTATGTTCAATTTACTTCCTACTACGAGGTTTTTACTCTCAGCATAATGTTTTTCAATTACAATTTCATTATCTTTTTCGGCCAATCGTCCTTCATCCAAATCAATCAGATTCACATTTTCCCTGTTCTTAAAAACCCGAACTGTTGATTCATCTTCTAGTACATAATTAAGATAAAATTCTTTTTCTAGTGTAATCCCGGTCTTAACTAGTTTGTCAATCTCGTTATCTGTTAGTGGAACAAAAACTGTAAATTCTCCATCCTCTACTTTGTTTTCTACTACCTTTTTATCAGTTTCTACAATTACATTTTCCGCAGCGCCTACTAAACTAATAATCAAATACATTCCAAGAACGATCAACAAAAATAGTGCCACATAGGGGAAAATATTCTTTTTCAAATCCCTTAAGATTCTTTTATTCCAAATCTTTTGCATCTTATAAATCCTCCAGTTTTGCTGCTGGAACTATTGTTTCATTCACATAATCTTTGCTAATCTGACCATCCTTAATCTCAATCACTCTATGTACCATATCCTTTATTGAGTTATTATGGGTTACAATCAGCATTTTCGTTCCATATTTATGATTGATTTTTTCAAGCAGGATTAAAATATCCCTTGATGACTTAGAGTCCAAAGCTCCTGTTGGTTCATCACACAATAATAATTTTGGATTTTTAATCAGCGCTCTGGCAATTGCGCACCGTTGTTGTTGTCCCCCAGATAGCTGCGCTGGAAATTTACTCTGATGCTCAGTAAGTCCTAAAGTTTCAAGCAGCTCCTCGATGTTCAACGGCTCTTTTGTCAGATATTCACACACCTGGATATTCTCTCTAAGCGTAAGATTCGGAACAAGATTATAAAACTGAAAAATAAATCCAAGATTGTCCCTTCTGTAATCTGCTACCTCTTTCTGCTTTAATCCTACGATTTCTTTTCCATCTACTTTAATTGATCCTGAATTTAATTCATCGAGTCCACCAATCGCATTTAAAAAAGTGGATTTACCAGAACCGCTTGGTCCATAGATGACGCACATCTGACCTTTTTCCACTCCCGTTGTAATTCCTTTTAAGACTTCTATATAACTTCCATCTTCACCATAACTTTTCTTCATGTCTTCCACTACTAAGTACATTTCGTATTCTCCTGCTTCTCTTTTTATTTATCTTCTTATTTTATACAATTTATCATCAGCATAACACTGTTATGTCTCAATCATTTTTTTAGCTATACAGTTTTTACGCTATATAGCTATTTCTTAAATATTCCAATCCATCCACTAATCAAAAATTCGTTTTTATCTGTACAAGTGCTTCTTCCTTGGTTACATTATGCGTGATAAATTGAGAAAATGTAAAAATCTGAAGATGAGCAAACCAATGAAGCGTATAATCATCTATCCTTTCAACCTGATACTTCTTCGACATTGCATCTGCTAGAATACGGTAATGTACTTGTGTAATCTCGACAAACTCATCAATACAGTTCTCATACCTTGAACCATCAGATTTCGTTAATAATAATTTAAATTCATCATGATATTGAAACATATATATCACAATAAAATTTGCTGCTTCGCTATTCTCGGTATAATCTCCCTTTTCCACAATTCCCTGCTTTAAAACCTGCAGTTCTCCTTCATAGTGAAGCTTCATTAACTCATACAATTTTTCTAATGGTTTTTGTACGAGTGAACCAAACAAATCTTCTTTATGCTGAAAGAAAAAATACAATGCTCCAGTGGTCACATCTGCTTTTTTACATATGCTTCTAAGAGAAGTAGCTGTATATCCTTTTTCCATAAATTCTTCTTTTGCCGCTACCAATAGCTTTTCTTTGGTTCCTGTCTCCTCCTTCACGTTTAATTAATTCTCCTTCTATTTTGTCATAGATAACACCGTAATAGGAGTTTATTATTGATATTTTGTAACTGTTCAGAACTCCATTAGTTAAAGATGATATCGGAATTCCCTAAA
>JBGUEO010000007.1:0-144898 GCA_041821315.1 Velocimicrobium sp.
TTTCCAAGAAAGAGCCATTTATTTCCAAAGACACAATTTATTTTACACTACCGAAAGGCTATCACAAAAGATATCCTTTCTCTTTTAAGTTTCGCTCGATCTCATCTAAAATAGCATCACTTTCTGCTTCAATTGTATGTAAGTGAATATCTTCCCCAAGCGTTTTTAATGGAATTGCTTTGGATTCATTTACTTTTAATATAAAACGGTCAACATCTCGTCTGGAGCGAATATTTAAATCGGCCTGAATCATTCCGTAAACTTCATGTTCAACACATACATTTTTGACATATCCACCGCAATCGACAATGGAATACAACTCATCTTTTATTTCATCATTTGTATGGGAAACGCGAAATAGTTTACTATGAATTTTTTCGGTTGCCGGATACATTAAGTATCCTCGGTTGGTTGATAAAATCATATGATCGGATGCTCGTAAAAGAGCAATATCTTGCACAATAACCTGTCGGCTGACACCTAAAAGAGTCGATAATTTTTCACCGGATATAGGAGTCTGCTCATTTTTGAGCAGAGTAAGAAGCTGATTTCTGCGATTGTCTCCATCCATTAGATTAGACCTCCTTTTTCATATTAAAAATAGTATGGCATACGTAAGAATAAAAGTCAACGAAACAAGGAAAAGGAAAAACGTTGTAAGTAGATTCAAAGTATAGTAGAATAGACCCAATAAATGAAGGAGTGATAACGTATGAATTATCGAAGCGGAAGTGGAGAAGATAAACTATCTATCATCGGATTTGGATGTATGCGTTTTCCTAAAAAAGGAAATAGCATTGATATGCAAGAAACGGAAAAAGAAATTTTGCATGCAATTGATTGTGGCGTGAACTATTTTGACACGGCATATATATATTCGGGTAGCGAAGAAGCGTTGGGAACAATACTAGATAAAAACAAGCTACGTGATCAAGTGAACATTGCAACAAAATTGCCCTATTATTTATTGAAAAAAAGGGAGGATATGGATCGCTTTTTTGAAGAACACTTGAAACGACTTAAGACGGATTATATTGACTATTATTTGATGCATATGCTTCCTGATGTTACCATGTGGGGGAAGCTTGTGGACATGGGAATTTTAGATTGGTTAGAAGAAAAGAAACGATTGGGTCAAATCCGACATATTGGGTTTTCCTATCATGGAAACACAGCTACATTTATCGAGTTGATTGATGCATATGACTGGGAATTTTGCCAGATTCAATACAATTATATGGATGAGTTCAGTCAGGCAGGAAAAAAGGGACTTCAATATGCAGCAAGTAAAGGAATTCCTGTTATTATAATGGAACCTCTTCGTGGAGGAAGGTTAGTCAATGATCTGCCCAAGAATGCACTTCTACAGTTTAAAGAAGCAAAGAAGACGTTTTCACCAGCTGAATGGGCTCTTCGGTGGCTCTGGAACCAAAGAGAAGTATCGGTTGTATTATCCGGTATGAATTCAATGGAAATGTTAGATGAAAACATAAGAATTGCTTCAGAGGTTCAAGTGGGAGAACTGGAAGAATCAGATTTTGAACTTTTTGACAGGGTGAGGGCAGCAATCAATGAAAAAATAAAGGTAGCATGTACCGGTTGCTCGTACTGTATGCCTTGCCCGATGGGAGTTGATATTCCAGGAAGTTTTCGCTGTTTGAATGTAAGCTATACCGATGGATATTGGAATGGGTTTCGTGAATATTTTATGTGTACTACAATGCGAGCTCAAAAAAGCAATGCTTCCTTATGTATTGCATGTGGAAAATGTGAACAGCATTGTCCGCAAAGCATCGAAATTCGAAAAGAACTAAAATACGTTAAAAGGCGGTTTGAGCATCCAGGATTTAAAATAATTGCTTGGGTTGTGAAGCATATAATGCATATTGGGTAATGGATCATAAGAAATTGAATTTTTAAGATTGCCAATTCATATAAATTATCGTAAAATAATAGGTGCGAATTAAAAAATAGAACGGAGAATATGATTTATATGAATCAAAAGAAGGGAAAATTAAGTGGATTATTGCCGATTGCAGTATTTTTAATTCTGTTTATCGGGAGTGGTATTATATTTAATAATTTTTATGCAATGCCTGCAATCGTGGCATTTTTAGCCTCATTAATTGTAGCATTTTTACAAAATCCGAAACGGAGTTTTGCAGATAAACTCTCGAGTGTGACAAAAAACATGGGGGAAGAAAACGTCATGATTATGTGTCTGATTTTCCTATTGGCAGGTGCCTTTTCTGGGGCTGTTCAGGCGGCTGGAGGTGTGGAAAGTACAGTGAATTTTGGTCTTTCTATTATGCCTGCCAAGGTTGCTGTTGCTGGATTATTTATGATAGCATGCTTTATATCCATTGCGATGGGAACCTCAGTAGGAACGATTGCAGCATTAATTCCAATTGCTGTTGGTATCAGTCAAAAAACAGGTTTTGCAGGTGCAATGTGTGTAGGAGCCGTGGTTTGTGGAGCTATGTTTGGCGATAACTTATCTATGATATCCGATACAACAATAGCAGCAACAAAAACGCAGGGATGTGAAATGAAAGATAAATTCCGTGTGAATTTTTTTATCGTATTGCCAGCCGCAATAATAACCATACTTCTTTTTCTCGTACTGGCATGGAATTCTCAATATAAGGTTACAGGTGATTTGAATTATTCCATGATAAAGATTGTTCCTTATATGGTTGTGTTAGTTGGAGCATTACTTGGTGGAAACGTATTTATGGTATTAGTTACTGGTACGATACTCTCCTTGATCATTGGAGTTGCAACCAAGACGATCGCTATCAGCAAAATATTTACGGTTATTGGAAGTGGTATAGATGGGAAGGGCGGTATTATGAATATGTATGATATTGCTGTGATTTCCATTGTGGTTGCCGGAATTATTGGATTGGTAAAGGATAATGGAGGAATTGATTTTATTCTTTATAACATAAAGACGCATGTGAAAGGAAAAAAGGGTGCAGAGTTTGGAATTGCTCTGTTGAGCTCACTGGTTGATATTTCAACGGCTAATAATACAATTGCAATTATTATGGCAGGCCCGATTGCAAAGGATATTGCAGAAGAATACGAGATTGAACCAAAACGAACCGCAGCACTTTTGGATATATTTACATCGGTATGGCAAGGAATTATTCCATATGGGGCACAGCTTTTGTATGCAACGGCAGGTGCGGCAGCAGTTGGACTTGCGATAACGCCCTTTGAATTGATGCCATATCTATTTTATCCAATTTTGATGGCGGTTTGTGGAGTAGCAAGTATATTTTTACAAAAATCAACTGTAAATCAATGAAAATAGGGTTGACAAATATTAAATTCCATTATATACTATTCAAGCAGTGTTTATTGCAAATGGAATAAAGGGGTGTAGTTCATCGGTAGAATGATGGTCTCCAAAACCACAGAGGAAGGTTCGATTCCTTCCACCCCTGTCATTGTTTAGAAGCGGGAAATTCTCTAGTTAGAGGGTTTTTTTGCTTTTATTTTTTTGATACAAAAAAGTATATCTGCAGAATAAAGTACACGATTGTAGGTGGATGATTCAAACTTTACAGAAGCTTTTTCTGTATATTTATATGGCAGTTGCACAGGAGAAGAGATGGCTGAGAAAACGTTAGTGAATAAGCCTATACGGAAAAAGAATTACCTAGCTTCATGGTAATTATAGTACCGTTTTCAGTGGATGAGACTATACTTATACCGGTATTCTTACCATAGTAAGATTTAATTCTACAATCAATATTTAAAAGGGCAATATGATTAATCCCTGAAGGATAGGTTCCGTCTTCAGAAAGCTTCATTTGCATATCATGGAGCTTGGAAGTTGGAATACCTTCGCCATAATCACGAATTATGATTTCTAGATGATTATCAACTAATCTACCAGTTATATCTATTTTACAGTCTTGTTGGTAATTTCTGTAACCATGAACAATTACATTTTCAATGATAGGTTGTAATAGCATTCTTGGGATTTTGTAATCCATAAACCGGTCATCAACATCGAAATCTGGTATAAACTTATCATTATAGCGGATATTCATGATACCAATATAATTTGAAAGAACTTGAAATTCATCCCAAGCATTGATGAATTCGTCCTCATCATGGGCATATCGGTTCTCACATAAGAGGGAATCAGTGACAATAGACAAAGTTTTGAGGATTTCTGGTTGAACTTGCTGACGTTAACTGAAAAGTAAAAAAATAATATAATAATGTATCGTTTACAGGCATTGGCTGTCAAAAGTATGGCTCATGCCTGCTTTTTGTATCACAAGGAAATTGATTGGCAAAAGTGTTCCAAGAAAGCATATCACTTTAGCGGGTTTCTCGCTTTTTAAAGCTTGTACAATTAGTTTGAATTCAAATTTTCTTTCATACGGATGCGTAATAATACTAGTAGAGATAGAACAATTAATACCATTGATATAGATACGGTAATAATAACAGAGGGATATCTTCTGTTAAATTTATCTGGAGAAAGATGCTTTAAAGCAATCCCCAAGTATGCCCATATTAAAACAATACCATAAGCAAAACTTTTATAAAATAGTACGCTGATACATCCTATAATTGCTCCTACACTTATTATTAAATCAGTCCAGAAAACCTCACTCAATGAAAATCTGTTCCAGTTAATAGATACTAAAAATATTGTTATATTTGCTATCGTTGCCACAGTAATCCAGCCAAAGTAAACGGTAAATGGTAATTTAACAGTAAGGTTCTCCAACATAGAAAAATCAGTATCTTTCAAAATCAAATTTATTTTAATTAAACAAATTAATATAACCATCATAAGGAGTAAGCTTAACCAAATAACGTCATAATGCCATGCAAATATCCATATTGTGTTCGCAATCGATGATATAGAAAACAGAATACCTACCCTATCAAAAATTTGTTTTTTTATATCACTTTCTCTGTTATATCTTATAAGTTGATATAGGGTATATATGATAAGTAATAAGTAAATTATCCCCCATATGGCAAATGTAAATCCAGCTGGAGCAAAAAGATTTTGATAAGAATCTGATATTTCCCCTGTTCCTTTTCCATTTATCGGTAAAATATTGGCAAGGGAATTTGTAATAACCATGATTATGTATGAAATAAAGACTATAAACGGTAATCGAATATTATTTTTCTGCTTTAGCATGCGAACACCTCCAAATACTATTTTTTTAAAATGCGAGCAATCTAGTGAAAGATTAACAGACTACTTTGAAAAAAAATACAAATTGACACATAACTAGTTTAGCATTTATATAAAAAATATTCAATAAATTGTGACAAATTTTTAAGTATATCTTTTATTGAGTACAAGAATAAACATTGCTACTTCACCGGATGCACCTAAAAAAGCCCGGTTGCATAATGCAGCCGGGAAAAACAGTGTTTTAAATCAAGTCATATCATCTCGAAGTGAGTCAATGATATTTTCTTTTTTTATTTTGCTAATGGCATACAGCATTGTAATGAACACGATAAAGAGCACGCTGAATGCGCTGCTTGCCATACTGCTCCACGGAAATATAAAATCAAAGTTGTCTATCCTTTCTATGGTCACAAACCCTTCATAAATCAGCCACGAAGAGATTGCCGCTATAGGAAGACCGAATAGTAACGCCCTCATTCCATAAAAGAGACACTCGAATGTCATCATTTTATTGAAATCGCAATCCGACATTCCCACCGAACGAAGCATGGCAAGCTCCCGCCTGCGTAGCCTGATATTCGTGGAAATCGTATTGAACACATTGGCAACCGCAATCAGCGAAATCATGATGACAAAAACATAGGTGAACACATCAATAACAAATGTCATACTATGGAAGTGTTCAACTATCGTGTACACATTAAATAGGGTATATGAAGATGTAATTCCTGCGTCTAGAATCATGGCTTCCATTTTAGTTACCGATTGCGAAGGATTTTTTGACAGAAAGCTCATGCCTATATCCGCATGGGTATCCGGAGTTTCAAACTTCTCTTTGAGCGAAAAGGGTGCCACTACCATAAAAACGCTTGGATTCTTCTCTAAAGATTGTTCTTCTGGTGGCTTAAGAGGATCCACTGGGTACGTATCGACAAGCGTAATGTTTATGTTTTGCCCCTGTTTTATCTTCGAATTGGCATTTGTTTTGGGAGCTATAGGAAAAGTCATGGAATGATTTGCAAACATATCAAATACTTCGTTCGGCTCGTCCTTCATGCTAACCTGCTGTTTGGCAATGGCAATCATATTCGCATCATGCCCGGTATATTCTTTTGCGGGCAAGCCTAATTCTTTGATAAAACGTAGATATTCGTTGTCTGGAATAAACTGGATGTCCATTGGCAGAGAAACCGTTTGGTCCGACGCAGAAAAACCAGAGTATTCCAGGTAACGTTCTGAAAAATCGATTGGCTTAACCGCGCATGTATATGCGAAAATCGTTTGGTACGAGCTTTCGTAAATCCCGTCTGCAGTTTTTAGTTTGTCGTAAAGTGAGAACATTTCGATGTCGTCCATGTCCTGAGAGGTAAAAACGATGTCATAGTCAAAGTCCATTGTAAATCGTTGTGCAAGCCGCTTTAGAGTTGTTCCAAAAGCATTTCCCGATACAAACAGCACGATGCTTAAAACAAGAGATAGCACAATGCTGCGATATCGTTTTTTGTTTCTCTTAAAATTCTTTAGCGCAAGAGTTCCCTCCAAACCGTAAATACGCTGCGCACGTTTTGATATTTTCACGTCTTTTGATTCGGTTTTGATCTCGTTGGTTTGGCGAATACTCTCCATTACAGGAGTGTTTGCGGCTTTCTTGGCTGGAATATAGGCTGAAATTAAAATGGTAACCAAACTGACCACTGCTGCCGCGATAATTGCAGGGACAGAGACCGTCAAGGTTAAAGGAACGGAGATTGATATAATGTTCCTGAAATTTTCGGCAACAATAGGAAGTATAAGCCCGATACTGCCTATGCCGACCATAATGCCAATCGGTATGCCGACTGCGCCTATGCAAAGTCCCTCAAACAGTACTGAATTTCGCAGTTGCCTTGCCGTGGCGCCCACGGACGAGAGAATTCCGAACTGGCGTGTGCGTTCGTTCAGGGAGATATTGAACGAGTTATAGATTAGAAAAATAGAGCCTATCATTATTATGGCAACCAAAATGCCTCCAACCGTGTAAAGAAATGAGTTGAATAGTTTATTGTCCGAAATGCCCATGAAGCGTAGCAAAGAATCATTAAAGACATAAGCTCCTGCTCCAGCGGTACTGCTTGCGTAAGCCTTAACTTGGCGCGGTTTTTTTAGTGTGACAAATAGGCTGAAGATATCCGCTTTATCTCTAGTATCTGCTTTCGTTATCAAGGTGTATCCAGGTGCTAAATGTTCCTCAAAACCGGGTCTTTCACAGATACCTACAACCGTGTAGGTTTTCTCTACTTTTGGCACAAGAACTTCTTTGTCTGATTTTGATTTTTTCCCGGACAGATAAGTGTCATGTTGACCGAGATTTTTGTTTCCATCCATGCGGTTTCCAATTGCAAGGGAAAGTGTGTCACCCACCTTAAATTGAACGCCACCCTTTACTGAGAGGTGATTAGGGATAAGAATCTCCCTGCTATTTTCAGGCATCCTGCCGGAAATCAGGCTTATGGGCAAGGTATCAAAGGTTTCCTCGTTGAATCCGGCAATAAAAAGATAGGGTTTTTCGGGGCTTTTTCCGCCGTCAAGCGTTGCATAGCCAATATTCTCAAATGATGCGGTGTTTGCAACTTTATTGTCGTGGGTTCGCTCCTGTAGGAAAGAGGAATCAACATCCAAAAACTCAACGTGCCAATCGCCGTATTTTGTAATAGAACCGTTTACTAGAAAATTTAATAGGGAAGTGCCAAAGGTAGCGACTCCCGTAATCATGGCGGCGGATAGAACAACTCCGATAATCGTAACAATCGTTCGGGTACGGTTTTTTTTCATGCTTTGCAAGGTGACTTTGTTAAAAATATTCATGGCCGCACCATCATCCTTTCATCCCGTGTTACTTTGCCATCTGATATGCCGATAATGCGGTCTGCTTGAAGGGCAATAGATTCATCATGGGTGACGAGGAGTAGCGTCTGCCCATATTTTTTATTGCTCTCTTTCAGCAGTTTGATGATTTCATGTCCATTTCGGCTATCCAAACTGCCCGTGGGTTCGTCGGCAAGCATTACTGCCGGAGCGTTCATCAAAGCGCGTCCGATGGAAACGCGCTGTTGCTGACCGCCCGAAAGCTGATTGGGTAAATGTGTTTTGCGGTCTTTTAGACCAAGCAGGTCTAGTAATTCATTCAGTCGTTCCTCGTTTACTTTCCGTTTGTCCATTAAGATAGGAAGGGTGATGTTTTCCACCACATTCAGAGTAGGAATTAGGTTGTGAAACTGGTAAATCAGTCCGACCTGCCGCCTGCGGAAGATGGCGAGTTTTTCATTGCTTTTTGCATATATATCCTGCCCCTCCAAATACACCCCTCCACTTGTCGGCACATCCACGCCGCCGATGATGTGAAGTAATGTGGATTTACCAGAGCCGGAGGAACCGATGATTGCAGTAAACTCCCCCTTTTCGATGGTAAGTGAAACATGGTCAAGTGCACTGACTTGGTTTTCACCCTTGCCATAGGCCTTGCACAAATTTTCAATTTTTAAAAACTCCATTATGCGAGTCTCCTTTCTTATGTATCACCCATATAATAGAACCTTCAACTTACATCTTAGTGACTTTCCGGTGAGAGATTCGTCACTTTGGGAAACGAATGCAAAAAATCGCGCCACCCTGCGGGTGATTTTTTGCAGTAATCGTCCCGTTCTGTCGTGTTATAATCATCTTACTAAGAGCCAATCCAATCCCATATCCTGTAGCGTCCGTGTTTTTTCCGCGATAAAACCTGTCAAACAAGTGGGGTAAATCCTCTTTTTCAAAACCCACGCCACTGTCGTGGATGACAATTTCGGTAAACAATGGATTGTCCGTGCAGACAATCTCAATCTTCCCGTGATCACCTGCGCTTTCCATGCAATTTTTGAGGATGTTTTGAATTGCTTCTGAAAGCCAACCTGAATCAGCATGAATAATTATCCCTTTCAGGGAACCTAATTGTAAATCAATAGCGTGTAGCTCCATTGGGATTAGGAACGGACGAAGTGCGGTGCATACAAGAGTGTTTACATCGATCTGTTCGCTTTGGAATACCACAATACCTGCATCCAAACGGGATAATTTCAAAAGGGAAGTAAGCAGCCAATCCATCTGTACAAGCAATTCCTCTGTTTCCCGCATCAATGATTTTCGGTTATTTTCATCAGGGTTATTCTCTAACAATGATAGAATAAGGTTCACGGATGTGAGAGGGGTGCGGAGTTGGTGGGCTATGTCAGCCAGCGAATCGGAAAGATGTTCTTTTTCCCTTTTCAGGGCATCGTTTTGCTCTCGAATACGCATCGTCATTTTTGTTATCTCGCTTTGCAGAATGGAAAGTTCACCCTCGTCCGATTCACCAATATAGAGATGGTCAGCATTATGAAGCACAAGATCGATTTGATCTGAAATCTGCGCAATGCTTTTATATCGGGCTTTGGTAAATACAAAAAACACTGTTCCAAAGGCGGCGGCAGATAAGATGGAAAGAACTCCAGCCGCCGTATTGATTGCAAATCCAAGCATTACAGCGACAGCGGCCATTAAGGAGAATAAAATGGTAAACTGTCGGAACTCTCTATTTCGAAGCATACTCGTCCCCCAATCGATACCCTGTCCCGCGAACGGTTAAAATAATTTGAGGGCTTGCTGGGTCGCTCTCTATCTTCTCCCGTAAGCGTTTGATGTATACGGTTAATGTATTGTCATTGACAAACTCGCCTGCCGCGTCCCACAATTCGTCAAGTAGCCTGCTTCTTGTGATTATACTTTTTGGATTGTTAATAAACACCAATAATAAGCGGTATTCTAAGGCTGAAAGAAAAACCTCGTCACCATTTTTTTTAACAATGCCGCTTGCCGTATCGATATAAAGTCCGCAGATTTTAAAATCCGACCCGAACCGCCCACTTTTTCGAAGAGAAGATTCAATTCGAGCAATCAGTTCACGTGGACGAAAAGGCTTGGTGATATAGTCATCTGCGCCCATATTCAGCCCGGTAACAACACTCGCCTCATCCCCAGAAGCCGTCAGAAAGATAACGGGAACATCTCCTGTTTCTTTGATCTTAGTGCAAATCGTAAAACCATTCCCGTCAGGCAGGGAAATATCAATCAACGCCAAGTCAAATTTATTCCCGTCAAGTGCGGTAAGGGCATCACTGTGCGTAGGGGCGTGCGTGATGGTAAATCCCTCTGAACGGAGCAAAAGTATAAGGTTTTTAGCGATTGCCTTATCGTCCTCAACCAAAAATATTCGTTTCATTTGTTTTCACCATCCTTTCCTTTACTGCTTCTTTTGGCGTGATGTAATCCATTATAAAGTCCTCCAATGCTCTTATTATATTTCTTTTATCCAAACTATACAATTAATTATTGTGACTTATTTCTATTATGATACGCTACTTTGCTGAAAACATTGGACAATATGCTTACGTTATTGTTATAGTAAGTTTATCAGAGGTGATGAGGTGCGTATATGAAAAACAAGAGAAAATTTGTAATTATATCTTTCTTATTATTATTTGTAGTCGTTACAGGAATCGTAGGTTATATGATACTACTAAAGGTGGGATTTATTGATGCACTGTATATGACCATTATCACCATTTCTACTGTAGGTTATGGTGAAGTGGGCGAGATGACTGATGGTGCCAAATTGTTTTCTATATTTATTATATTGTCAGGCCTTACCGTATTTGGATATGGTATTACAAGTCTGATTTCTCTGTTTTTTGAAGGTGAACTTAAAGATGCATGGAGGAAACGTAGAATGGAGTCAAAAATCAACATGCTTAGAGAGCATTATATTGTATGTGGAGCTGGAGATGTAGGCCGTACGGTTGTTAAGTGTTTTCGTGATAGCGCAGTGAACTTTGTTGTAATTGAAGAAAACGACAAACGGGTTGAAGAATTAGGACAGATGGGGATTTTAACGGTATCGGGAAATGCAACGAATGAGGATTTTTGAGGCGAAAATACCGGAGCAGACCGGACTTATTATTCTTGCACTAAAAAGACCGGGAACTATGAATTTTACATTTAATCCAAGTTCAAATGAGATTTTAAATAAAGGAGATACGATGGTAGTTTTGGGAACTGATGAACAAGTGGATCAATTACGTGCTATTTGTTAATATGTAGATAGATAGGTTGCCATAAAAGCTCTGACGAATAAATTTATTTTCAATGCTATAGTCATGCACCAATCCCCTGTTAAAAAACAGGGGATTTTTCAGCTGTTCCTAAAATAGCATTGACATGAAAGAAGGGTGAATATATACTAAAATAAATCAAACATGTTATAAAAAGAATTGTACAGTTCATATTAATGCGTTTTGAAATGTTTCACACAATTTAAAATAAACAAAACGTGACAAACTAAGGAGGACTGCAGATGAAACTGATTACGGTGGCAGGACCACCTTCTTCTGGGAAGACTTCTGTGATAATAAAGCTGATTGAATGTATGGATATGCCACAAAGAAGCATCGGAGTTGTTAAGTTTGACTGTCTTACCTCCTTTGATAGTGAAAACTATAAAGAAGTAGGAGTTCCGGTTCGGACAGGCTTTTCAGGTAAAATTTGTCCTGACCATTTTTTCGTCAGCAATATAGAGGATGCGGTGCAATGGGGAATCCAATCGAGTTTTCAAGTGCTGATTACAGAAAGCGCGGGGCTTTGTAACCGTTGCTCCCCTTATATTAAGGGAATCTTATCCATTTGTGTCATTGACAATCTATCTGGAATAAATACGCCAAGAAAGATAGGACCTATGTTAAAATTTGCGGATATTGTAGTTGTTACCAAAGGAGACATCGTATCCCAAGCAGAGCGGGAGGTATTCGCTTTTAATATCAAACAGGTGAATTCTGCTGCAAAGATTGTATTTATTAATGGAATTACGGGACAGGGTACTTTTTTACTGGCAAAATACATAAAAAAAATCGATGAAATTGACAGTCTTTCCAACCGAAAACTTCGGTTTACTACACCTTCTTCAATCTGTTCCTATTGCACAGGAGAGACTAAGATAGGGGAGGCTTTTCAAATGGGGATGATGAAGAAAATGGAGTTTAGTAAAGAATGAATGCAAATGATTATAGGATAAAGATTAAACATCAAAGTGTGGAAGATATCATATCAGAGTATCCGATAGTAGAGGATTTTCTGGCGAATTATCGTCTTAGCAATATGTCGAGAAAATTGTCATTTTATGAGGAACTTCTTAAGGTAGATGATGAAATACTAGAGGAATTTGGCTTGAATCGTTTTGATATGATAGAAAACTTAAGTATATTTCTTGATACTTTTTCACAGGAAAAATCTCCCACTCAAGGCGTATCCTCTATCACCATTCAAGGTGGTTTTAACAAATTAAGGGAAGCAGAGACAATTAATTTATCCATCCATACGGGGGAGGTAATTAGTATTGTAGGTCCTACTGGCTCAGGAAAGAGCCGCCTACTAAATGATATTGAGTGTCTAGCACAAAATGATACACCCACTGGAAGAAGTATCTTAATAAATGAGAAGCCGATGGATGAGATTCAGCGGTTTGAGATGGATGGAAAGTTGGTAGCGCAGCTTTCTCAAAATATGAATTTTGTCATGGATTTAAGCGTACAGGAATTTTTAGAAATGCACGCAAAATGTAGGCTGACGAAACAGATTGGACAGGTCGTGGAAAAATGCTTTGTTTGTGCAAATAAATTAGCGGGAGAACGATTTTCAAAGGAGACCAAGGTAACTCAGCTAAGTGGCGGACAGTCTAGGGCTCTGATGATAGCGGATACCGCTTATATGAGTGACTCTCCGGTTGTACTGATTGATGAGATAGAAAATGCAGGAATCAACAGGAGGCAGGCCATTGAACTTTTGGCAAGAAAGGACAAAATTATTTTTGTTTCTACCCATGATCCATTACTTGCGCTTAGTGCGGATAAGCGAATTATTATTAAAAATGGAGGAATTTATAAGGTTCTAGAAACTTCAGAAGAAGAAAGAGATAACTTGGAAATGATTGAGCGGTTTGACAACGCAATGCTAAGGCTTCGGGAAAGTCTTCGTGCAGGTGATACGATAACAAAGGAATTGCTTGCATTGTAAAGTATGTGATAGAGAGATGGAGTAAGGAGGGAGTTGTATATGTGGGAACTCTATGATGCAATGATAGAAGCAATACCAGAAGATATGGTTGTGGATGAAGTGATTTGCGGAACTTATTTTTCATATGTCAGAAGTGGGGAAGGTGCGGGAATTGCAAGGTCTGCTCTTGATTTTGACACACGGATGCCAATTTATACAAAAAAATTGATGGGTGCTCCACTAAAGGAGGTTGCAGCGTGCATCAAGTCATGGAATCTTTTGGAAGCATCCATAGGAGGTGCGGCAATCAATGCCTACTATAACAACCCATGGGTGGCAAAGAAAAATGGAGTAGAATATGTTGAAGGAAAGCACGTGGAGGATCGAATGCATGATCCATTCATCATGGCGCAAAATGAAGTAAGGGGAAAGAAGGTCACAATTATCGGTCATTTTCCCTATATAGATAAGTTGCTTGAGCCAATTTGTGACTTGTCGATACTGGAATGGCAACCAGAAGAAGGAGAGTTTCCTATGACTGCGTGTGAATATTTGCTGCCAGAGAGTGACTATGTCTATATCAGTGCGACTTCTGTTGTGGATAAAACGCTGCCAAGATACCTAGAACTTTCAAAAAATGCAAAACGAGTTACCTTGGTAGGCCCTGGGACTCCGCTAGATCCATCACTTTTTTCCTATGGGATACACGACCTTTCGGGGTTCTTGATTACGGATACCCAGCATGCTTCCTTGATCATTGCTGGTGCAGAACGGGTAAAACTATCTTGTGCGGGGCAAAAAACTTCGTTAAAAGGAGGGGGTTAATCGCGTGAATTTTGATTGGAATAAGGACACGATAAGGTGGTATCAGGAAGCAAATCAGTACACTGGTTTTTTTCATCACCTTGCGGATATAATTGCACCTAAGTTAGAAGGTATTACTTCATTATGCGATATTGGTTGTGGACTTGGGCTTGTGGATTTGGAACTAAGTAAGAGTATCGAGCATATTACCTGTATCGACATTCATCCAAGAGCAATTGAAGCACTGCAACTGAAAATAAGAGAGCAAAATATTACCAACATCGAACCATTACATATGGATGCTAGAGACATAACACAAAATTTTGATGCAATCCTAATTAGTTTTTTTGGCAGTAGGAGTGTGGAAGAATTTCTCCCAATTTGCAAGAAGTTAATTGCAGTGGTAGCAAATAAAAGTGAACGGGAACTTTTTCCAGAGAAGTATCGAAGCTTTCATAAAAATAATACGGAGAATGTGGAGCGCTATCTTAAGGCACAAATGATTCCTTATACCACCCGTTTGGTTTGCTTCGAATTTGGACAGCCGTTTTCCTCTTTTGCAGAGGCTAAACGGTTTGTGAGGTCGCTTTCCAAACAGATTACAGGGGAAGAGTTAGACCTTTTTCTTTCTACTCAGCTAGTAGAGACAGGGGAGGAGAGGACACCATTCTTTCTTCCACATCAGAAAACAGTTACGGTTTTTGAAATACAAGGGAGGCTATCATAGTATGCATATTTTTTTAACGGGTGAGATTCAAATAGGAAAAACTACTATAATTAAGAAGACGCTTTTCTTACTTTCAAAAAAAGAAGGAGGATTTTGCACTTATTTCGGTCTTGATCGTGAGATGCCCAATCGATGGTTGTATATGAACGATGCATCTTTGCCCAATATATATCAAAAAGATCATGCAGTGGCTTGCTTTCATGCAGGATATGCGCCCCTTACATTAATTGATCAGTTTGATGTTTTTGGGGCAGAACTCATCCGTAAGGCAAAGGATAAGGCAGATATTATTATCATGGATGAGTGTGGTAGTTTGGAAGAAGAAGCTTTTTGTTTTCAAGAGGAAGTACTGAATGCTCTAGATGGGGATATTCCGGTTTTTGGAGTCATAAAACTTTCTAGCACTGGCTGGACGGAGAAGATAAGAAGTCATCCAAAAGTAAAACTATTTTTTGTAACCAAAGAAAATAGGGATGCTCTACCAGAAAAAATTGCCAGGGAATTTTCAGTATAGTAAATGATGCAACAGATTAAATGTTATTACATTGATTCACGTAAATGAATTAAGAAAAAAGGATGAAATAAATGAAGCGTTCGAATAGAAATTCTTTGATTATCTTTGGATTATTTATCTTGCTTATTCTTACAATACTTCTTTCATTCCGACTTGGGCGATATCCAATCTCAACGAAAGAATTACTGGGAATTTTGTTATCCAAAGTATATCCATTAAAGCCTTTTTGGAAAAAACAACTGGAAACAGTTTTATTTAATATAAGACTGCCAAGGATATTTTTAGCATGTTTAGTGGGAGCCTCCCTATCATCGGCAGGAGCTGCGTATCAAGGGGTCTTTCAAAATGCGATGGCAGCACCGGATATATTAGGAGCTTCGGCAGGAGCTACTTTTGGAGCTGCCATTGCTATCCTTTACGATGGTACAAGTACTATGATTACCTGTAGCGCTTTTTTCTTTAGCTTGCTTTCAGTTGGTTTGGTCTATATTATTAGTAAGCATACACGAGGGGCAAATATCCTTGGTCTTATACTTTCGGGGATTATGATAAGCTCTCTTTTTTCGGCAGCGACTTCTTTTGTAAAACTAGTCGCAGATCCAACTGATCAATTGCCAGCTATTACCTACTGGCTTATGGGAAGCCTATCTGGAGCTACACGAGGAGAAGTCTCTTTTGTTATAGTTCCGATAGCCATTGGATTGATACCCTTGCTTCTCCTTCGGTGGAGGATGAACGTACTTGCTATGGGGGATGATGAGGCACAGACTATGGGAGTGAATGCGAAGAGAATCCGTCTGGTAGTGATTATTGCATCGACTTTGATTACGGCAGCCAGTGTATCCGTGAGTGGGATGATTGGATGGGTAGGACTTGTCATACCACATCTTGCCAGAAGGTTAGTTGGAAGCAACTATCGATATCTGATGCCAGCAACTTTGTTGTTTGGAGCCATCTTTTTGCTTATGGTGGATAATGTTTCAAGAAATCTGTTAACTACCGAGATTCCACTTGGTATTCTTACGGCGGTGATAGGAGCTCCATTTTTTATTTACTTAATCACCAGAAAGGATGATTTTTCATGAGTATTGAAGTCTCAAACTTAGGTTTTCAATATAGTAAGCATAGAGTTTTGGATGAAATTACATTTCAAGCGGAAGATGGTCAGCTTTTATCTATTCTTGGACCAAATGGAGTAGGAAAAAGTACGCTTTTTCGTTGTATTCTTGGACTGTTGCATGGTTATGAGGGGCAGATACTACTCGATGGAATCGATATCAGACATCTTTCTATCAAAGAAAGGGCGACGATTGTATCCTATATTCCTCAATCTCATCAACCATCCTTTAACTTTAATGTATTTGATATGGTACTTATGGGAACCACGGTGCAGGTCTCTTCGATTCACTCGCCTGGGATCAGACAGGTGAAGTTAGTAGAGACGGCATTGGAACGGTTAGGAATCGAACATTTAAAGAAGCGGGATTATAACAAGATTAGTGGTGGAGAGAGACAGCTTGTATTATTGGCACGCGCCTTGGTTCAAAAGACCAAAATACTGATTTTAGACGAACCAACCTCTAATCTTGATTTTGGAAATCAAATCAGGGTACTTTCTCAGGTGAAATCCTTGACAAAGGAAGGGTATACCGTGATTCAATCTACCCATAATCCGGATCAGACGTTCCAGTTTTCTGATCGAGTATTGGCAATGAAAGAAGGTAAGGTGCTCTCATATGGAGAACCTGCTGATATATTTAGCGAGGAGTTAATTCAGAAACTTTATGGAGTAGAGGTAGATATCCAAAGTTTATATCATGATAAGGTAAGAGTATCTATACCAAAGAGTATCATCGAAGGAAACGGTGAAAATCGACAATACTCTTACTCTTAATATAAAAAAAGAAGAGGAGAAGTAAGATGAAGAAAAAAATCATTTCATTGTTGCTTGTCACCTGTCTAGTAATGTCTATGACAGTTGGATGCAGCAAAAGTAACACAAACGATGCGACTATGAACACAGTCACTGATCAGGTGATGGAAGACGCAAGTGAGGCAACACCTGAACCAGAAGCGGAAAACGACAGTACCACAAAGACCTTTACAGACTCAGCAGGACGTGAGGTAGAGATACCAACCGATATTACACGAATTGCATGCTCTGGTTCATTAGCACAAATCGTACTTTTTGCATTGGCACCACAGATGTTAGTTGGCCTTTCCGGAGAGTGGGATCCATCCGCAGAACAATATATCAATGCAGATTACTATAACCTGTCTGTTTTAGGACAATTTTATGGAAAAGGGGATCTTAACTTGGAAGAAGTTGTTAAGGTAGATCCTCAAATCATAATTGATGTAGGAGAATCAAAAGACACCATCGTAGAGGATATGGATGGTATTGAAGAGCAAGTTGGAATTCCTACTGTCCATATTGAAGCAACAACTGCTACTATGGGAGAGACGTATCGTATCCTTGGTGAGCTACTTGGGAGACAGGAGGAAGCGGAAGAACTTGCTATCTACTGTGATGAAGTATATAAAAACACTCAGGATATCATGAGTAAAGTCGGTGAGGATGGATTAGTAAAAATACTATACTGTACTGGTGAAGATGGACTTAACGTAATTGCAAAGGGATCTTTCCATGCAGAAGTAATTGACATGCTTTCCGACAATCAGGCAATAGTAGACGAGATTTCCAACATGGGAACTGGAAATCCAGTGGATATGGAACAGCTTCTTATGTGGAATCCAGATGTTATCTTATTTGCACCAGGAAGTATCTATAGTGCCATAGCAGATAATGAAGACTGGCAACAGCTTACTGCAATTAAAAATGGAACTTACTATGAAGTTCCAAATGGTCCTTATAACTGGATGGGAGCACCACCTTCTGTTAACCGTTACATGGGTATGATCTGGATGAGTCAGCTTTTATATCCAGAAGTAGCAAACTACAATATGTATGATGAAACTGCAAAATATTATCAATTGTTCTATCATACCGAATTAAGCCAAGACCAGTACAATGCGTTAGTCGCTAATTCTATTTTAAAAGCGGCAAAATAAGAGGAAAATACGCCCTAACAAGTACAAACCAATCATAAAAAAGCGATGAATGCTTCTCACTTTTAAGGGTTAGCCGTAGTGTAAAATCTACGGCTTTTTCTTGCTAAAAATATTAAAAACCCCCACATATATATAATGAGGAACAACAATGTTAAAATTAACTAAAACAGCAATATATATTAAAAATATGAAGTGTGTGTTTGCTATAATTTGGTAGGAAAGGAGGAGCTACAATGTTAAGAAATGTAATGAATGTTGCTACTGTAATTGAGTATATTGAAGAACATTTATCCGACAAACTTGATTTAGATATCGTTGCGAATGCTGTCCATTACTCAAAATATCATTTGCATAGAATATTTACAGAGACGGTTGGTCTGACTATTCATGATTATGTCCAGCGGCGACGGCTAACTGAAGCTGCAAAATTGCTGATTTTTTCTGCGAAACCGATTATAGAAATCGCCTTTATTGCAGGGTACGAAAGCCAACAATCATTTACTACTATTTTTAAGGAGATGTATAAAAAATCTCCAAATCAATACCGTGTAAACGAAATATTTTATCCGTTGCAGCTAAGATATACTTTGAATAAAGAAGCAACTAAAATTGAAACTGATATTGATTGGAAAGCAGATATTGAGTTTGCTACACTTGTGGATATTTCCGAATGGATGAAACTTGTTCGACTTGTAATAGATGCTTTTCCTTATTTAAAAGAAGATGAATATGAACAATCGTTAAAACAGTACATACAAAATGGGCATGCTCTTATAATCAAAGACAAAGGTACGGCAATCGGAATTATGGCATTTAATGCTAAAACAGGAAGTATTGATTTTTTGGGGGTACACCCACAGTATCGAAAAAAAGGTATTGCGAGTGCATTTCTTCAAAAAGCCATGAGTGAACTTGTAAAAGATGATGAAATTAGTCTTACAACTTTTCGCTCTGGAGATAAAGCTGATTTGGGATACCGTAAAATATTTAAGAGTCTTGGTTTTTCAGAAGCGGAATTATTGGTTGAATTTGGCTATCCTACGCAACGATTTATATTAAAAAAACGAGAGTGGGAGCAAGAAAACTATGAATGAAATACAAGATAGCAAAACGCTAGAAAATCCACTTGCAAAAGATTTTAATTGTTTATCCCTTTTAGCCTTCGCTTTTCCAACAATGATTATGATGATTTCCATGGGATTTTATACAATTGGAGATACTATTATTGTTTCACGCTTTGTAAATACAAATGCTTTATCAGCCCTCAATATTGTTTGCCCTGTTATCAATATTATCGTTGGAATTGGTACAATGTTAGCCACCGGTGGTAGTGCAATTGTGGCAAGAAAAATGGGAGAAGGAGAGACGAAACGAGCGCAACAAGATTTTACACTAATTGTTTTGACATGTGTTGGAATTGGTATTTTAATAGCTGTATCTGGAATACTTTTTATTGATAAGATTATTTATAGACTTGGATCAAATGAAGTGCTGTATCCATATTGCAAAGATTATCTGTTCATTTTATTACTGTTTACTCCGGCAAGTATGTTGCAAGTCCTTTTTCAAAATTTGATTGTGACTGCAGGACGGCCAAGTTTTGGAATGTTCCTCTCCGTTAGTGGTGGACTAATTAATATCATTTTGGATTACATTTTCATAGTCACGTTTGGAATGGGTATTGCCGGGTCAGCACTTGGAACAGGAATTGCCTACATGATACCAACGGTTACAGGTATCATATTTTTCAGCTTGAATAAAGGCTCTTTGCGATTTCGTATACCTGTTAGCGATTATAAAATAATTATTGAAAGCTGTTTGAACGGTTCATCCGAAATGGTGGGACAAATAGCAACGGCTATAACAACTTTTCTTTTTAATGTTACAATGATGAAATTTTTTGGTGAACATGGTGTTGCGGCTATTACCATTATAATATATACACAATTTATGATGACAACCCTCTACATTGGCTTTTCAATGGGAGTTGCTCCAATTATCAGTTATAATTATGGAAATGACAATTACATAAGATTACAAAGAATTTTACGAATATGCCTGCTATTTATTAGCCTAGCTTCAATAGCAATATTCTTATTTGCAATGTTTATGGGTACACCTTTGGTTAGTATATTTTCTCCAAGGGGCACTGAAGTCTATCAAATTGCGCAGAAGGGTTTTTTGATTTTTCCATTTACCTTTTTATTTTGTGGTATTAATATTTTTATATCTGCAACATTCACAGCACTGTCCAATGGAAAAATATCAGCAATCATCTCGTTCTTGCGCACTTTTGTTTTTATAACATTAGGGTTATTGTTGTTACCAATCTATTTTAATGTGATAGGTGTTTGGCTGGCTGTACCTTTAGCAGAGTTTGCTACTTTATTCTTATCGGTAGGTTTTATCTGGAAGTATAGCAAAAAATACCACTTATTATAACAATTTTGATTAATGTCTTACGTTTCCGCAACAATTTTACCCATTTCACTGATATCGTATCCACCTATGTTCTCAAACTCAAGCTTGAACTCCTCCGAACGAATGATTTCAAGAAGCGTCTGCACGGTGGAACGTTCCATATCTTCTTTTTTAATTACTAAGTCATAACGCTCTTTTTTTAGAGGGACAAAGTCAATCCCGTTTACCTGGTTGGCTATTTTTTCGATTCCAATTGCGACATCGGCTTCTCCACGTCCTACGCTGCTTGCCAAGGTAAGATGTGATTGGGATTCCCTGTTGTAACCCTTGATTTGGCTACCATAAATACCAAGAAGGCGGAGGTTTTCATCAAGCAATACCCGAGAACCAGCACCTTTTTCTCGGTTAATCATGGTAATATCTGGGTTTTTTAAATCACTCCAGGTCAGTATATTTTTAGGATTTCCTTTTGCTACATAAAATCCTTGTATTCGGTAGGTTAGGTGAATGATGACGGCCGGGATACCAGGAAGTAAGCTTTTAACATAAGGAACGTTGTATTCTCCAGTCGTTCCATCCCACAGATGAGAGGAGGCTATTTGGACGTTGCCACGGTATAGTTCAATCAGACTGTCATAGCTTCCATGGTAAGAGCGGAGTGCTCGGATGCCATGGGCATATTTTTCAAGATAGTTGGAGAGAATATCAAGCATCAAGTCTTGTCCACAGATTACAAAGTTGTTTGATTTGGAGTCTGCGGTGATAACTTTTTCACTTAGCCCTTGCTGACTTGTATTGCTGGAAGAAAAATTTTTTGACGCGGCAATATAACTTTCAACATCGGTTAGAGAATATCTTAATTTCCGTCCAACTTTGTATGATTTTAGCTCACCACGCTTTACTAATTCATAGACCGTATTTTTTGCAATATTTAGTATATAGGCTACTTCTTGCGTAGTTAGAGCACGGTTGTTCTCCATAGGTTCTCCTTCCTAGTGTTATTCTTAAAAATAACATACATTTTTATTATAACATTTTTACAAAATAAGTAAAGTAAGATGAAAGGATAGTGTTGGTTATATAAAGGGATTGCGATAGAATAATAGAGGAATACAATGTAAGTGATAGGAACTATCATTAAATTCTTTTGGGGGCAATCATATGAAGAGTATAACTAAGAATCAGGTATCTGAAGACGATATTAAAAAATTGGTAAACGTTAATTTTGGAGATAGTTGTGAAATCGTCAGTATTGAAGAATTAAAAGGGGGGTGTTTCAATTCAGCTTACCTTATAGAACGTTTGAATGAAAAGGATAAGATTGTTTTGAAAGTTTCAGTAGCACAGGGAACGCGACTTTTATCCTATGAAACGACGACAATGATTACAGAAGTAGAAGTATATAAACTGTTAGCAGAGCAGACAACAATTCCTACACCAAAACTTCTAGCTTATGATTTCAGTAAGAAATATATAGAAAGCAATTACTTTTTTATGACAGCGCTGGAAGGGGAAGCGATGTCTAATGTAAAACTTGAAAAAGAAAATAAAGAGAGCATTCAAAAGGAACTTGCCAATTACTTTGCGCAGATGCATCAAATCAAAGGAAATTATTTTGGCTATTTTACGAAGAATGATAAATGTCAGTTTAGCACTTGGAAGCAAGCGTTCTTACATATGATGGAGATGATTTTGAGTGACGGGAAAGAACATAAAATCAAGCTGCCATATAAGCGTTATGAAAAGCAAATCAAGGAGAAAGCAAACTATTTGGAAGAGATTCAAGAACCCATACTTGTAAATTATGATTTACATCCAGGTAACATTTTTCTGAAAAAGAGGGGGGATAACTATAGTATTGAAGGAATTGTTGATTTTGAAAGAGCTTTTTGGGGAGATCCATATGCTGATTTTCCAGCAGCCTTCCTTAGAATTGATGATATACGCAAAAAACCTGTTTTTTGGGAGATGTATAAAAAAGAAGCAAAGGTCTGTCATGATATTACAAAAGAAGAAGAAATCCGATTATGCCTTTATCGATTGTATATATTTACAATTATGTCAGTGGAAATTTATCGGTATAATTTCTTGTATGCAAAAATTCAGTACCTCATTTCCAAAAAAGTAGCAATGAGTTGCTTAAAGAAGCTGGAGAGTATGTAGACAATGAGGTAGGGCAATGGATAATAAGAAACCTGTTGTGATGGGAGAAACTTCAATTTTTATTTTCACTATTCACCTCGGTATTAGAGGGGCGGCACTTGCTACAGTCATATCTCAGTGCATTTCAGTAGGTATGAGTTTTTATTATTTCTTTTTTTCAGGAAAGAGTCATTTCAGGATTAAGGTTCGACATTTTCTTCTTGATTTTAAGAATTGTCTGTTTGGGTCTGGCATTCTCGGCGATTCATAAGATTCAGGTTGCTTATTTTCAGGCACTTGGTAAAGCGAAGATGGCCTTGGCTTTATCTCTTTGTAATTACTTCTTATGTTTTGTTCCAGCTATAATATCCTTATGTATTTCTTCGTTTTGTATTACATATCAGGGAAAAGTATAGAAAAATTCCATTCTAATTATGAAATTTTGCTTTTTCAAGGAGAAGAGCAAGGAGGTGTCATGAGAGAAGAAGATTTATTTAGGGTAGTAAACCAGCAGGATGAAAAGAATGAGAAGTTAGTAAGAGAAAACCTTAGACAGGTTCTAGAGGATGAGTTTATACTGAGTAATGTCTTCACTCGTTATTTGGATTATATAGAGAAATCGCCGGATTCAAAGGAACAGGATCTGGATATTATGAAAATCTTTGGGAAAAGCGAAGCACTTACGAAGAAAATAAAGGATTTCGATATTAGTAAACACAAGGGAGGAATGTATTTACATAAGCATACATATATTGAACTGGATTATGTATACAAGGGGAGCTGTACGTATTATATCAATAATGAAAAGCAGTTATTTCAATTAAAGGAAAAGGAATTATGTATCGTTAACCAAAATGTCATCCATGGGATTAAGATAGATCATGAGGATGATGTTATCTTCAAATGTATGATACCGTTTGAATATATAGAGCTGGATTCGTATCATGAAATAGATCAGGACGTATTGCTGATGAAATTTTTCCGATATGCAATGAATGAAAATTTGGCTAGGGCCTCGTATTTGGTCTTTTACATCAACGATAGTGGATACATCGAAGAGCTTATGTATCATATGTTTTGTGAATATCTTAAAAAAAATATGGGTTGGAGATGTGCGGTAAAAAATTATTTGTCTTGCTTATTTCTATATTTAATGCGTGTTAAGGAAAATGAAATTCTTATAGTCACAGAAATTGAGGAGGAAAATTTTAATATTGCGAAAGTAATTGACTGTATACGAAAAAATTATCAGTATATTACATTGAAGGACATTGCAAAGGATATGCATTTTAACGAAAACTATCTGAGCAGAATGATTAAGGAGCGTTATGGAAAAAACTTTCGTGAAGTGCTTTGTCAAATCCGATTACAGGAAGCAGAAAAACTTCTGATAAATACCGATTTGTCAGTCACCGAGATTGCTTTTAGGATTGGGTATCTTAAGCCAAATTTTTTCTTTAAGCTATTTAAAGACCATTATGGCATAACACCGATAGAGTTTCGAACAAAACAGATGATACTACAACTGAATAACTAAGATAGAAGGCGTTCAAATGGTAGAATATGAACGTCTTTTTATATAGTAGGGATAGTGTTTCTTTGAGATATATAATTTCTTGACTTAGTGGTCAAATACTAATATACTATATTTGACCACACGGTCAAATATCAATCAAAAAAGTATTATTTTTATAGTGAAATGGTAAAACATATCTTAAATCCAAAATTCGTGAGACGGCAAATAAAAAGGAGGAGTTTTATGTACCAATCGTATGAAGAATTAATTCAAAAGGAAAAATATCTCAAGTTAAATGCAGCTGGACAATTAGTGATTGATTATCCTGAGAAATTAAAAATTTTAGATTTCCATACACATATGTCTAACTTACTTCCCGGAAAACAGAAAGATCCAACACAAAAGGGAACTTATTTAAAATATCAGACCTTGCCGCCAGTACAATTCATTGATTTAAGGAGACCTTATTGGACAGATATAAATTATAACAAAAAATATAATGGCTTTTTCTCTGTAATCAAATATAGTATGGATGGAATTAAAATATTTAATGATATGGTGAATGGGGGGACTTTTGATAATTGCTTTTTATCACAAGAGGATAATATGATTCAAAAAAGCGTTATTTTGCCAATTAGTTCCCTGAAATCAGATCAATCGTGTGCTGCACTCGATATTGCAAATAAATATCCAGAAAAGTTTATTCCATTTTGTTCGGTACATCCTTTGGACCCCAAAATGAAGGAGAAAATACACCAATATAAAAAAATGGGAGCCAAAGGGTTCAAACTTAAGATTACAGAAATGGAGATGAAAAATAAAACGGAAGCTATCATTAATTTACTTAAAACTTGCTATGATGTACAGCTTCCGGTACTATTTCATACGGGTGCTATGGTAGAAACGCAGGGACAAAAAAAATCTGGGATTATGGCAAAGCTTCTGAAATCTACAAGAACAAAATTGTACGGTGAACTGTTAAAAAATTTGCCAAAGGATTTTGTTTTTATATTTGGGCATAGTGGAATACAAGAGTATCGCTTAGTTGCCCAATATATGAAGAAATTTCCTTCTTGCTATGCTGAAGTTTCGGCACAATCGGAAGAGAGTATTCGATATTTAATGGATGAGGTCGGTTCTGAGCGAATTTTATTTGGTTCTGATTGGCCAGCACTGCCACAAGCAATGACGTTATCTAGAGTTTTGTTGGCAACAGAAGATAGTCCCATTTCAAGAGAAAATATACTTTATAAAAATGCTGAAAGAATTTTGGAGAATAATTATGTGTAATCGTATCAAATTTATGAATGAAAAAAGGGAAAACCCTTTGATTGAAAAACAGGAACTATTCAATGCTTCACTTGATGAATTTTCGCAAAAATCATTTAATGAAGCGTCCCTTAATAATATTTTAAAAGCCGTTAAAATGAATAAAGGTAGTTTTTACTATAGGTTTTATGATAAAACGGATTTGTATTTATCAATGATACATAGGATAGGTATTGATAAATTAAAGTATTTAACTCATAAAACCTTTGAAACAGAAAATTCACAGGATTTTTTTGAATCCATGCAATTGGTTATTATGCTAGCACTCGAGTATGCAAGACATGAAAAAAGGTACTATTCATTTTGGCGTAATTACTTGGCAGAAAGTCCAGATATGACAAGAATCGTAAAAGATGCGTTCCCTGAGTTTGGAACTGACATTTTAAGACAACTTGTTAATAGTGCCGTCATAAATAAGCAAATACCGGATCGATATAACAAGGATTTCGTATATACTATCTTATCAATTTTCTTTCATAATTTTGATGCTCTGGTTGAATCGAGTATGAGCAATGAAGAAGTTGTAAATACTATCAATGCATTTATTGAATTTATAAAATATGGTTTTATAGGCAGGGAGTAAAATACGAATTAGTACTTGTAAAGACTGAACGAATGGGCTATAATGACCTATCACAAATAATAGTCAAGAAAATAAATAGAGTTGCAACAAAGAATAAATCCATAACATAATGAGATAAGATTGAGACACTACTTGGATTAGTAGTGTCTTTTTGCGAGATAAACACAATGCTAAGTTTGAGGTTTATTGTTACCGTAGAACAAAAGTAATTTTAAATAATTGGGGATAATGAGAATGAAAAGGGAAAAATCATTTATTAGTGAAATGCTACTATATTTATTAGTTTTAACAGGCTTGCTTATTAGCATTCTGGGAGTTTTCTTGATGTCTTCATATGGTACTTTGGAAAAAGAAATTAAGGATTCATCGGATGCTTTCTTGGAAATATACAGCAATGAGGTTACTAATAATATCGAAGAAATGGATAATATAGTAAAAAATATTACGACACAGGGAGAAGATCTTGCCAAAATAAAAAGTAAAGATGAAAATGAACGTGCACTTTCATCCATATCATTGTATAATTATACCCAAAAATTAATAAAAGGAAATGATGTTGCAGATTTAGTTGTGATATGTGATAACAACTATGATATTTGTTTAGATGCTACAAACTATGGGGTTAGCCATAAAAATAAGAACGAACTGAGAGATTTTACCTATCATGCAATTGGAGATGAAACGATTCATAATTATGAATGGGATTTTTTGACTTTCAATAACGAAACATTTATGTACAAAATGTTGTTAAAAGATAAAAGAGCAATTGCAATTTATATTAGAGCGAGTAGACTTTTGGATTCTTTATCAACGCAAGATAACGGAAATCGTTCGATTATCTTAGTAAATAATAATGGAATAATCGGAAAACTGTGGGGAAATGAAACAAAAGACATTAAAGTAGGGGCTAATAGTAGTGATATAAATTCAGATAATTACTATGTTGTTAAGAAAAATATTGTAGAAGGACAATTGACAATCTATTGCTGTACGAGTAAGAATAGTGTATTTCAGCAGACCCATACTAGTATGATTGTAGTTGCAATCATAGTTTGTGTCACCGTATTTTTTATGCTTTTTATTTTACACTATTCCCAAAAGCAGATTGCCGCTCCGATGCAGTTAATAGTAGAAGATATGGAAAGTATCAAGAATGGTGAGTATGAAAACCGTATTGATGGTAATTTTAGCACGAAAGAATTTCAGATGCTCAAGGAAACTACGAATCAGATGGTTGATGAAATTGTAGGACTTAAGATAGAAGCCTATGAAAAGCAAATAGACTTACAGGACATGGAATTGAAAAGTATTCGTCTACAATTAAAACCGCATTTTTTTTTAAATGCTTTGACTACGATATCAAGTTTGAGTAGACAGAATAAAAATATACAAATTAAAACGTATATTGAAGCATTGTCTAAAAATGTAAGGTATATGTTCCGAGCTGGATTTCATACGGTTCCGATAAAGGAAGAAATCAAACATGTAGAAAATTATTTTGAAATGCAGGAACTAAAGTATCCAGGCTGCATTTTTTATCTGATAGATTTGCCGAAAGAATTGGAAGAGTGGAAGATTCCACAGATGCTAATTCATACTTTTATTGAAAATGAATATAAATATGCCATATCTATGGATGAAACATTGACCATATTAATTAAGATTAGAAGACAGCAATATAAGGGGGAAGAAATTTTGCAAATTGAAATTGAAGATGATGGAAAAGGCTATCCCCAAGAGGTTATGGATTACATGAATGGATTTACAGGAAAAACAAGTGAAAAAGGAACACGTATTGGATTATGGAGTATTAAACGGATGTTGATCCTTATGTATGATAGAAATGATTTGATTTTTCTAGAAAATATTAGTCCACATGGATGTTTAAATAGAATTTATGTACCAGTAAACGCAAAGCATGAATTAGCCGAAGAAACGATTCAGACAAAACTATAGGAAGAAAGTAAAAGGATGATAAATGTATTAATTGTTGATGATGATATAGCTACAGTTGAAGTAATTCGTGATTCGATTGCTTGGGATAAACTTGATGTTGATAACGTGGAAACAGCATTTAGTGTACTTGGAGCTAGAAAAATATTGCTGGAGCAGAAGGTTGATATTATCATAAGTGATATAGAAATGCCAAAAGAGACAGGATTGGATTTATTAAAGTGGGTAAGAGCAGAAAAAATGGAATGCGAATTTTTGCTCTTAACATGCCATGAAAATTTTTTTTATGCAACCAATGCAATCAAGTATGAGGCGGCAGCCTATTTAACAAAACCGTTTGATATTGATATTATGGAACTAAATCTGCGAAAAATCATTATAAAACTAAAGCAGAAGCGCAGTCTTAAAAAAAGTAGTGAATATGGAGTATGGATGGGAAAGAATACTCGCTTTATGAAGTTGGATTTTTGGAAAGAAATATTGGAGGGAGAATTATTAGATAATGCACGGATCCAATCTGAAATTGAGCGTAGGCATCTAGATATTAAGTATGATAAAAAATATTGTTTTATATATACAAAATTTAGTAATACAGAAGTAGATATTGAACGGTATGGAAAAAGTGTATTTGAATTTATATTAGAAGGGTTTCATTCTGAAATTTTAACTGAAAAGGTGGAAAATGAGAGTGTTATTAAACTTCACACGGAGGAAATGCTAAGCTTTAATACAATATGTGAAGTTGTAGATACATTTACGATTCAAGCAAATTGTGAAAGATTGATTCAAACCTGTAAAGAGTATTTTAAATCAACAATTACTTGTTGTATTAGTAATGCATATGATATCACAGAATTCTCAAATGCAAAACAGAAGCTGAAGGAACTTCTTGATTATAATGTGGGATGCTTTGGAAAAATCTTTTTTGAAAGTGAAGTAGAAATTCCACGGGATCATGAAATTCAAGTGATTGATTATGAGAGAATAGTAGGATTGATGGAAAAGAAGGATAAAGCTCAAATATTACATTACTTGAAACAAGTATTTGATGAATTATCGGTATACAAAAAACTGAATCTACATTCTCTTTATCTAATCAAACAAGAAATTATGCAGGTTGTGTATGCAGACTTAATGAAGAAGGGAATACAGGCATCAAAATTATTTTATGATGAGTTGTCCATTAAAATGGCTGATCATGCAATGAATTCAACTGTAGATATGATACGTTGGGTAAATTATATACTAGAAAAGACATATGATTACGAAGAAGAGGTTGCGAAGTCAATTACGATTATTGATAAAATTAATGAGTATATTCATAATCATTATTCACAAAACATTAGTAGAAACGAAATTGCAGGAGAGTTTTATTTAACACCTGAATATCTGGCAAAACTATACAAGAAAAAAACCGGTATCAACATAAAGGATTATATTAATGAGTATCGCATTAAAAAAGCAAAAGAACTTTTAAAAGCGGATGAAAAAAATGTTAGTGACATTGCAGAGTTAGTAGGTTTCGATAATTTTTCTTATTTTTCAACCGTATTTAAAAAGTTAACAGGGATTTCACCCAAGAATTACAAAAATACTTAAAAGGGCAGCTATATTTATTATTGACGTAATAAATATAGCTTTTTTTAAACGATTAAGAGGATCGTTAGAAAGAATACCTTAAAAGTGAAAGAAAATGTCTTGTTTTTAAAAGAGAAGCAAAATTTTTATTGATATACTGATAGTATCAAAAAAGGGAGGTCATTTTATGACGAAAGTAATGAAAAAATTAGTAGCAACTATTTTAACAGTCTCTATGGCAGTTGGACTTTGTGCTTGCGGTAATTCGGGTAATGAGAAACAAAGCAAAGAAGACTTAGCAGAAAGTAAAAATTATGACAAAATTGTATATGCATATGCATCCTTTAATAACATTCCAAATTCAGATACATTGGCTACGGTAGAAGAGGAAATTAATAAAATCACAAGAGATAAAATTGGTGTAGAAGTAAAGCTGTTACCAATTGCTATTTCTGATTATTCTTCCAGTGTAAGCCTTTCACTACAGGGAGGTGACCAGATAGATGTGTTTGAATCATTAGGTGATTTTAATACATCTATATCCAGTAATATGGCTTATGATTTGACAGATATCATTGATACTTGCGCCCCGGAAACCAAACTACTTTTAAGTGAAGATTTGCTAGCAGGATGTAAAAAAGATGATAAATTGTATGGAATTCCTACTTATAAACCATATGCGTTAACACCAATGATTATTTATAAACAAGAAATTGCAGACGCACTTGGAATTGATATGACACAGGTAAAGAGTATAAATGATTTAACAGGGGTACTAAAAAAGGTTAAAGAGGCATATCCAGATATAACACCTCTTGTACCGGCGACACAAGGAAGTTCTAATATTAATTTAACAATGGGAACGGTTGATTATTTGACGGATGATTATAATAGCCCGAAGGGAGTCTTAATTGGAGATGATATGACGGTTGTTGATTATTATGGGACCAAGGAATTTGGAGATATTTCTAACCTTGTTCGAACTTGGTATAACGATGGACTAATTATGAAAGATGCGGCGACAACAACAAGTACTGCGACGGAGCTTATGTCTGCAGATAATAGCTTTTGCTATCTTGCATCGTACAGCTATCCACCAGAAGATACCGCAGCAGCCTTAGAATCACAGTGTGGTGGAAATCCTTTAGGTGTTGTACAGATTGGTGATGCTTATTTGGACACTACTTCGGTTAATGTAGTATCATGGATGGTGTCTTCTACTAGTAAGGTTCCGGAAGCAGCACTTAAATTTTTGAATTTGACATACACAGATCCAAGTATTATCAATCTTTTAATTTATGGGATTGAAGGTAGGGATTATGAATTAGGTGCGGATGGCTATCTTTCTTATCCAGAAGGAGAAGATGCGTCTAGCGTTCCCTATACAGCGCAGCTAAGTTGTGGAACTTTGGGTAATTATTTCCTTATGTATCCAATGGTTGGCACAAGTAGGGATTCCTTAGTTTGGGAAGAAGAGCAAAATCAGAAAGCACAAAAATCTCCAGCAATGGGATTTGCTTTTGACTCTAGTTCTGTAAAAACGGAATACACCGCAGTAAGCAATGTGATTTCACAGTATTTACCAGGATTATTATGCGGAAGCGTTGATCCAGAAATAATATTACCGGAATTTGAGGATAAATTAACTACAGCGGGTCTAGATACTATTATTAAAGAAAAGCAGACACAATTGGATGAATGGCTAGCGAAGAAGTAATATGGAGAAAACAATGAAAAATGTGACAAAAAAGAAAAATAAGGGACTGAGTAAAAACGGTCCCCTTCTCTTAATTGCATTACCAGGGATTGCATATCTTTTGATAAATAATTATATCCCAATGTTTGGTGTCTTTCTTGCATTCAAGGATTATGATTATGTGAAAGGAATTTTTGGTAGTGACTGGTGTGGAATAGAGAATTTTAAATATCTATTTAAGCAAGATGCTTTTATTATTGTGCGAAACACATTATTATATAATTTGGCTTTCATTGTTCTAGGAACAGTAATGTCCATTTTTGTTGCTATATTAATATGTGAATTAGGAAAGAAAATTAGAGCTAAGTTTTTTCAGCCATTTCTACTTTTGCCCAATTTATTATCATGGGTAGTAATTGGTTTTATAGGTTTTGCATTTTTAAATTCAGATACTGGTTTTATTAATAATACTATTATACATTTTTTTGGTGGGAAAGAAGTCTCTTGGTATACAAGCACTAAATATTGGCCCATTATATTGATTGTTGTGTATTTGTGGAAGTACATTGGCTATACGAGCATTATTTATATGGCAAGTGTTTCTGGAATTGATAAAAGTATTTTTGAAGCAGCAAAGATAGATGGTGCAACTAAGATGAAACAGATTAGGCATATTACGATTCCAATGTTAAAGCCTACGGTAATTATTTTAACATTAATGGCGGTAGGAAGAATTTTTTACTCCGATTTTGGACTATTTTATCAGGTTCCAATGAATTCAGGAGCTCTATATGATGTAACACAGACAATTGATACGTATGTTTATCACAGCTTGATGGAATTAAATGATGTTGGCATGTCGGCAGCAGCGGGATTATACCAGTCAGTAATTGGATTTATCTTGGTTATTTCGGCAAATGCATTTGTTAGAAAAGTTGATAATGACAATGCACTATTTTAGGAGGATATTATGGGCAAAATGAGAGATGAAAAAAGATTTGGAATAGGTGCTACTATTATACTTACTATTTTAGCACTTGTTACGGTACTTCCTATAGTTCTAATCATAATTGCTTCCCTTACGGATGAGCAGGCATTGCTAACAAATGGATATTCTTTTTTTCCAAAGAAATGGAGCCTTGATGCATATTATTATATAATTAAGCAGGCAGAAACCATACTTCGAGCATATGGAATTACAATTATGGCAACAATTTTGGGAACACTAGGAAGTGTTATTATAACAACGACTCTGGCATATCCTATGTCCAGAAAAAAATTCAAATATAGAAATGTGCTCTCGTTTTTTGTATTTTTTACAATGCTCTTTAATGGAGGAATTGTTGCATCCTATATGATGTGGTCTAATATCTTTCATATTAAAAATACAATATGGGCACTTGTTTTGCCGAATTATCTTGTAACTGCATTTAATGTATTTTTAGTAAGAAATTACTATATGAATAATATACCAGATGCCATCATTGAATCGGCTCAAATTGATGGCGCAAGTGAGCTTCGTATTTTCTGGAAAATTATTATTCCACTCTCTGTTCCATCGGTAGCAACAATTAGTTTATTTACAGCTCTTTGTTACTGGAATGATTGGGTGAATGGACTATATTACATTACAGATTCAAAATATTTTGGGATACAAAACCTGTTGATTAAGATTATGAATAATGTCCAATTTTTAAAATCTGGTTCAAATAATATGTTAGGGCTAGGAAATATGGACTTACCTACTACTTCAGTAAGAATGGCAATGGCAGTAATTGGAATTCTTCCAATTGTGATTATTTATCCATTTATACAGAAATATTTTATAAAAGGTGTAGTAGTAGGAGCAGTAAAAGGTTAAGACAATCAAAATATGAAAGTGAAATAATGGAAGCAAGGAATTACAGGTTAACATTATAATCTATCAGATGAGGTAGAATATGAAAATATTGGAAATGAAAGATAATAGTGAAAATGTAACACGGTTAGGTCGAACGTATGATGGATTAGATGGTGCAATATTTATGAATTGGACTTGTTCTGGTTTAAGATTTAAATTCAAAGGGACGTGTTTGATTGCAAATTTGAATGCAATATATGGGGAGGAAACGGATAATTGCTCTTTTGATGGTTCAGAAAATATTCGAAAGACATGGCCTTATGCAGCTGTATTTATAGATAATAAAGAAGAACCCGAAAGATACTTTGAGGTGAGTGAATCAACAAAAAATTATTTGTTATTTTTGAGTGAGAAAGAAGAGATTCATATTGTAACAATACGAAAAATGACCGAGAACCCAAAAGGGAAACTATCACTTAGAAGTTAACTGACCGATGGTACAATAGAAAAAATGGATGCAGGAAGTAAGAAGTGTTCGATTGAGTTTATTGGTGATTCCATTACATGTGGCTTTGGAAATTTATCCAATGAAAGAGACCGGCTGTTTTTTTCAGAAGATGAGAATGGCTGGATGTCTCATGCAGCCATAGCGGCTAGAAAGCTGGATGCAGAATTTAGTATTATATCTTATTCTGGTATAGCGATTACCAAGGGAATCGAACATTCAAAGTGGGAAATGCCAAGTATGGAAGATCTTTATCCATATACAGACCGATTAATTGAAGAAAAACATGGAGTGAAAGACTCTTTTAAAAAATGGGATTTTAAACAGAATACACCAGATGTTATTGTACTTAATCTTGGAACAAATGATGCTACGGTTATTGAACTTAATGAAGAGATATCACTTGGAATTGAAAGGTTCGAAAAAGAGTATTATCAATTTCTCAAAATGCTTCGAGAAAAAAATGGAACGAAACCATGGATTATATGCTCATTAGGAAGCATGGACTATTATTTGTATGATAACATAAAAAAAGTAGCAGAACTTTTTTCAAAAATAAATGGAGATTCTAAAATAAGGTGTTTTAAGTATGATCGAATTCGTTATACAGATGGGCTTGGAGCGTGCAGCCATCCCAATATTATGACACATTCAAGAATGGGAAATCAGATTGCAGACTACATTACTAAATTATTAAAGGAATAAAGATATTAGTTTGAAAATGGAGTGAACATATGGAATGGAAAACAGCTTGGAGTTATTTAGCAGTAAATTATAATACTAATATAGGAACTGTTAACAATATTACACAGCGAACTTTTTTTGAAAATAATTTGAATGGAACAAAAATAAAGGTAAAGTTTTCAAATTCTTTTTCAAACAATCCACTAATTTTGGAACATGTAACAATCGGGAAAAAAGACAAAAAAAAAGTTGAAATAGAAGGACTACAAGCCCTTACATATCAAGGCAGCAAAAAAATAGTAATCAACCCTGGAAAAGAATTGTATAGTGATGAGATAGCTTTTCCAATTTCTGCGTATGAAGATATTGTGTTTTCTCTTTATGTGAAGGAGGCAACTGAAATTTACTCTGTAAGTTCAACATGGTCAGCAAGAAGCTGGAACACTAAATATGGATTAAATGGAAACTTTGTCAGTATGCAAAAATTTGCAGAAACAGATAGTGTTGAGGTGTTTCCCGTATTAAATAAGGATATGTATAAGGCAAATACCTTGTTTGGAATTACAGAAATCAAACTATATACAGACAATCAAGTAAAAACAGTTGCAGTATTTGGTGATTCTATTACGCATATGTCTTATTATAGTGATGCTTTAATTAAACGATTATATGAATCCTATCCAGGAGAGATTACGGTAATAAATAGGGGATTAGGTGGTAACAGGCTGTTGCGGGATTATAGTCGTGTGCTAGAAGTTCCAGGAGGGGGAACTATTTTTGGAAGTGCTGGAGTACAACGATTCTACAAAGACATTTATAGTTGTGATCAACCAGAAATCATATTGGTGCTTATTGGAATTAATGATTTTGTACATCCATATGCCTTAAAACATTATGATGAAGTCGCTACAGTGAATGAATATCAAAAAGGAATTACCGAGCTTATAAGTATTGCACACCAAAATGGAAGTAAAATTATGATTGGAACCATTACACCTTTTCGCCATGAAGAATCAGATTGGTTTAGTCAGGCAGAAGATTTAAGAAAAGGGGCAAATGGATGGATTAGAAATCAAAAACTCTCAGATGGAATTATGGATTTTGATATGGCTACCAGAAAGCCAGAGGAACCGGAGTATATGTTAGAGGATAGTCATTTAGGGGATGGGCTGCATCCAAATTATGTAGGTGGAAAAAGAATGGCAAATGTTGTTTTGATGGAATGGTTTAAGGAGAGATGAACATGACAGTGAAAGAAATAATTGATGAAATAATAAAGAAAACAGGGTTAGAACCTTTACCTGAGACTCAGACCTGTGATCGTTTGATGGCAGGAAGCTATGATATGGAGGTTAGAAAAATTGTAACTACGTTTATGGCTACGGTAGATGTAATAAAAGAGGCAATTGAGATAGGTGCAAATTTTATTATTACTCATGAGCCAACATGGTTTACAGGTAATGATGGAATAGAATGGTTAGTAAATGATCCTGTTTATATGGAAAAAAGAAAATTAATTGATGAACACAAAATTGCTATTTGGAGATTTCACGACCATATGCATATGGGAGTAGAAGACGGAATTTATCGAGGATATGATTTAGAATTTGACTGGACAAAGTATAAAATACAAAATCCAAGACAATTTGAACATTTTGGTGCATGCTACCAGTTGCCAAAAACTACATTAGAGGCATTATGTCAATATTTTAAACAAAAACTGGATATGAAAGTAATTCAAATTGTTGGAAATCCCAAAATGACAGTGGAACGTGTAGGTGTACTTGTAGGAGGCGGCAGTCTCGGGCTTGGGGTAGAAGAATTACCAATGAAATTGATGCATGATAATGCACTTGATTTATTAATTTGTGGCGACATTACAGAATGGACGATAAGTGCATATGTAAGAGATGCAGCTGCTATGGGAATGAATAAAGGGATGCTTGTGCTGGGACATGAACGTAGCGAGGAAATGGGAATGAAACATTTAGGTATGTGGATGAGGGATATTGTAGGAGAGATAGAAATTAAGTTTGTCGATGCGAGAGAACCGTTTCTTTATTTATAGTAGATAGGGTTGGAGGAATTTAAATATGGCACTTTTTCAAGTTGAGTTTTATTCAAAGGAATTATCAAAAATAGTAGGATTTAATATGGTACTGCCAAATGATATTTTACCTGTAATGAAAGGAGAAAATAATTGCTATAAGCGCAATATGAAAACATTATATCTATTACATGGATATTCTGGTTCGAACAAGGATTGGCTTCTTGGAAGTCTAGTTCAAGAAATGTCCTTAAAATATAATTTGGCAATCGTTATGCCATCTGGAGATAACAGCTTTTATCTTGATGGAAAAGGAACTGGAAGGTCATATTGCCAATATGTAGGGAAAGAACTGGTTGAATATTTAAGAGGAACGTTTGGGTTTTCGGATAAAAAAGAAGATACGTTCATTGGCGGATATTCTATGGGAGGATTTGGAGCGATTCATACTGGACTCACTTTTCCGGATACCTTTGGAAAAATTGTAGCACTTTCTTCGGCGTTGATTATTCATAAGATAGAGAATAAGAAGGAAGATTTTAAAGATGAAGTAGCAGATTATTTTTATTATTCATCTATATTTGGTGATTTATCGATGCTTGAGAAAAGTAAAAATAATCCAGAATATCTGATTTATAAGATGAAGGAGAAGAATCAAGCAATTCCATCTATTTATATGTCATGTGGGACAGAAGATATACTAATTGAAGAAAATAGAGCATTTCATAAATTTTTACAGAAAGAAAGAGTTGAAGTGGAATATGTAGAAAATAAAGGAATGCATGAATGGAGTTTTTGGAATCAATGTCTAGAGCCATCGATTGAGTGGTTATTAGGATAGATTCTAATAATAAAACACAAGTCATCGGGTAGATCGGATTTGTAAGTGGAGGCAATATAAAAAATGAAAAAAATTGAAAATAAAATAATGCTAATTACGTATCCAGATTCTATGGGAAATAATCTAAAGGATTTGAAATACGTACTTGATACATATTTTTCAAAAGCAGTAGGAGGAGTTCATATATTACCATTTTTCCCATCCTCAGGAGATAGGGGCTTTGCACCAATGGATTATCATGAAGTAGATTTGAGTTTCGGTGATTGGAATGATGTGGAAAATCTTGCTGAAAATTATTATCTTATGTTTGATTATATGATTAATCATATTTCTGCCAAGAGTGAATATTACAAGGATTTTTTAAAGAACAAAGAGAAATCGGCATATAAAGATTTATTTATCCGCTACAAAGACTTCTGGGAGAATGGAGAACCAACACAAGAAGAAATAGATGTTATTTATAAGAGGAAACCAAAAGCACCTTATGTGGATGCATATTTTGCTGATGGAACGACAGAAAAAGTTTGGTGCACTTTCGATGGAGAACAGATTGATATTAACTGTAAAAAACAAACCGCTAAGAAATTTATTAGGGATAATTTGACTAGTCTTTGTAAGCATGGGGCAGCACTTATTCGTCTTGATGCATTTGCTTATGCAACGAAACAAGCAGGTACTAGGTGTTTCTTTATTGAACCGGATATATGGGATTTATTAAAAGAAAGTGCAGATATTATAAGGCCTTATCAGGTGGAATTATTGCCAGAAATTCACGAACATTATACGATACAAAAAAAGATAGAGGAAAAAGATTTTTATGTTTATGATTTTGCGCTTCCTATGTTGTTAATTAATGCTTTATATTATGGAAATGCGAAATATTTGAAGCACTGGCTGAAAATTTGTCCAAGGAAACAGTTTACAACACTGGACACTCATGACGGAATTGGTGTAGTAGATGTTGAGGATTTGCTCCCGAAGAATGAAATCGAGAGAACCAAGGAAGATATTTTTAAATATGGAGCCAATGTAAAGAAAATATACAATACAGCCGATTATAATAACTTGGATATTTATCAGGTAAACTGTTCTTTTTATTCAGCACTTGGAGACGATGATGATTCTTATTTGATTGCGCGTGCCGTACAGTTTTTTGCACCAGGAATTCCTCAGGTTTATTATGTTGGTCTTCTTGCAGGGAAAAATGATTTGGAATTATTGGAAGAGACAAAGATAGGAAGAAATATTAATAGGCATTATTATACAATAGAAGAAATAAGAAAAGAGGTAGAAAGACCAGTCGTCAGGAATTTGCTTGATTTAATGGAATTTCGTAATAATCATCCTGCATTTGGGGGAGAGTTTGAATTAGTAGATACACCAGATGGTAAACTTCAAATTATAAGAACTTGTGGTGTTCATACAGCTGAGTTAGTGGTAGATTTAAAAAAGAAGACGTTTGAAATAAAAGCAAGCAATCTATAAAAACAATCAATTTTTTGATGGTTAATGTTAAGATTGATAAAAAAAAGTTTTCTAGTTGGATATGCTCCATTCCATTGGAGCATATCCGACTGGAGAAAAAGTAAAACTTCTAAAAAATTATTTTTTAGTGAATAACTGTATCAACCGATCCCAGAAGGTTTCATGGGTCGTATCTTCAATGGGTGCTTCTGTTTTTGGGGGAATTGTAATTGCTTCTGTTTTCATTACAAATTGTACAAGGCTTATCTTTTTGTTATTCAAGGATAAGAAGGAGACTGGTTCATAATCATCGCCGCTATATTGCGCACTCATTTCATCGATTGTATCTTGTATCTGGGTTGGAAAATCTTTCGTTTCACTTTGTAACGTTTCGGTTCCAACCTGTAGTTTTGCGACTCCATTTTGAAAAGTATGCATTCCATCTTTATATTGGGAAAGCCCACTTTGGAAGTCGCTATAGTTATCAGAAAGGCTCGAAACTCCACTCATATAAGAGAGCAGTCCATTGTGAAAACTAGTATAGTTTGAGGAGAGTTTAGACATAGCAGTGGAAAGTATACTTAGCTGTGATAAAACATCAGTTTCAGACAGAGAAGTTTCCATTTGTGAAGCAATCTCTCTTAATCCGGTTTCCATTTTTGTAAGGGTAGGGGTTATAGTTTCTATTGTAGTCCCCACTGCGTCAAACCCTTTCCTAACACTAGAATAAGTGCCCTTTGTAGTCAGAGCAGATTGATAAGCATTTACCAAAACATCGAGGGAAGCAGTTTGAGAGGAATCGCTGGATGCCACAATTTGGTAGAGTGCTTTGATTTGTTCTGGTGTTAGTGCAGTATCAGGGATTGTGCGAATTGCCTGATCCAATGCTTCATAGGAGGATTGGAAACCAGTATTTAGGGTGGTTAAGCCACTAGATACTGAATGTAACCCATCAGCCATTTGTGATAGGGATTGTGTAAGCGTGGATATCGAGCTGAAATCGAGTGAGGAGGAAGGCTGAGTTAACGAGGAAGCAACTTGGGAGAGTGCCTGATTTATCGTTTGAGAAGCACTTGTGATTTGGGAAGAATTGTTACTTAATTGTGTTAGGGCATCCTGAATTTTACTTGAACCATTGGTTAACTTAGAAGCGTTGTCCGAAAGGTTCTTCGCGCCACCATCCAATTTGGTTACGCCATCATTTAGATCACGAATGGCATCGGTTAACTGACTGAAATTTCCAACCATGTCATCGGTATCTGAAAAATCTACATTAACAGATAATGGTATTCCAGAAATTTGTACGCTATCCATATGAAAATTTGTTACCGTTGCAGAAATTGTTGCATCGGCATCCTGTTTTGGCATTACGGTAAAATTTACAGAGGTATTCATACCAGCACTTGCGATTGCAGCACCCTTTGCATCTATGTCTGAAACGCTATCATTATCGAAGCGAAAGGCGGCCTGTAGCATGTAGTTTTCATAGAAAACGGCATTTACGGAGGGGTTTTTCCTTGTAGTAAAGTGTATGATCAGATCTCCAGATTTTCCTGCCAAATGATCGGGGGAAATTGATTGACCATCTAAGGTATAGGTAAATGATAGAATCCAAGGCAAAGAAGTCGATGTTAAATTTCCCTGATAATAGAAATTACCTTTATCGGCAGAAAACGTAACGGCATCGTTATTTTGTTCAATGTTATTTGTGGTTGTAAGATTTAGGACGGAAGAATAATCTCCAAAGTCTGTAATAACACCTCCTGTCTCGATAGCAAACTGATTGACAGCATAAATAGAATTTACGTTGCCATCTGCTTCTAAATTTCCATAAAGTACTTCGGTTTTACTTTTTATATTAGCAGCAACTGCACTTTTTGCATAAGTAGAAATAGATAGACTGCTACACATGACAACAGATAGTGTAATTGCGATAAGTGTACGAATGATTTTTGACTTCATAGGGTTCCTCCTAATTTTCTTTTTGATGAAACTGCGATTGATAGGTTGTTTTTTCGATAACTCGATCAAACAATAGTAACATAGCTGGGAGAAACAATAAGACCATTCCCATGGAAAGTAAAGCACCCCTTCCTACGAGTATCCCCATCTCGTATATGACAGGATTCGATGATGTTGCATATAGTGTGAATCCAGCGGTTGAAAGGATTGAGCCAGATACTAGAATGGGTTCAAAGGATGTAAGCCAAGCATGCTTCAATGCACGTTTTTTATCTTCAAGTTTACGTTTTTTTAGATAGTTGTTGGTTAGTAAGATGGCATAATCAACGCATGCTCCAAGTTGTACACAACTGATAATCAGATATCCCATAAAACTGATGCGAATGCCACTAAAATAAGGAATAGAAAGATTAATCCAAATACCAGTTTCTATGGACAATAGCAGTAAAAGGGGAAGTGTGATGGAACGAAACGTAATAAATAGGATAAAAAATATAGCAAGAACGGCAACTAAATTAACCACTTTGGTATCTCTCGAAACTACGTTTTTCATGTCGTTTGTATTGGCACTTTGTCCAGCCATATACACATTCGTTCCATAGTAGGAGGCTGCTGTTTTAGAAATTTCATCGATCGTCCCAAAGGCAATGTCTCCTTCGGAAGGAGTATCGGTATAAAGAATAATACGTGCATAATGCTCTGAGTAAAATTGATCTCTCACATCCTTTGCTAAAAAATCTACAGGGATGGTGTTTCCAACAGTAGTAACATAGGAAGTCACGCTGGTTATATGGTCAAGTTCTAACAGATCATTACAAAGCACTTTTTCTTTTGCAGGGGCTCCCCTTGGAACTAAAAGAGCTACTAGGGTAGAGCGGTCAAACTCATCTGCGATTGCGACGGCATCTCTTCCACTGCGAGTAGCAGAGTTATTTGAACTGTTTCCATAGAGGAAACCTGTATGGCCTTGTCCAAGAAAACTAGGGACAAGAATGAAAGCAATAAGGAGTGCAACTGGAATAAATAACTTGGATAATAGTTTATAAATTATTTGAAATTCAGGCAAAAATTCTCTATGTTTTGTTTTATCAATCAAATTATACAAAAGTAGTGTTAAAGCTGGTAAAAAAATCATAACTGATAAAAAGCTTAATACAATGCCCTTTGCCAAATTAATTCCCAGGTCTGCTCCAATTCCAAAGTTCATAAATATAAGTGCAAGGAATCCAAAAAGTGTGGTAGCAGCGCTGGAAGCAACGGTTGACATAGATTCTTGAATGGAATGCTTCATTGCAGTACTGGCATTATCATATTTTTTTCGATTAGAAGAAAAACTGTGAAGTAGAAAAATAGCATAGTCCAAGGAACAAGCCATTTGTAGGATTGGAGTTACAGAATTAGTAACAAAGGAAATTTCTCCTAAAAAGAAGTTTGTACCTATGTTAATGAGGATAGAAACGCCAATAGCAATTAAAAATAAAATTGGTTCCAGCCATGAACTGGTAGATAATATTAGGATAATAATGATGATAGGAAGAAGAATACACATAGCTTTTAACACTTCAGATTCTGCAGAGTTTTGGGTTGCAAGTAAATCTGGAGCATCTCCAGCAAGGGAATTGTTCTCACCAATTAAAGTTAGAATTGCTTGGCAGGATTCCTTTTCCATTCCCTCTTCTATCGTTACGGTATACAAAGCATTTTGATTGTTATAAAAACTTTCGACTTGTTTGGGATCCGCCATTTCTAGAGGTTCTTTTACATCGATGATATCATCCAACCATAGAACTTGAGTGACTCCATTGATTGTTGTGAGTTTTTTCTTATAGGAGAGTGCTTCAGTCAAAGATACTCCTTTAACCATTACCTGTGCATTTGGCATTGCCTGAGAAAATTCGTCATTCATAATTTTGATTGCTTTTGTAGACTTCGCATTGCTAGGAAGGTAATCCACCATATTGTAATTTACAGATACAAATCCGTGCAATATGATACTGACAAAAACAAGAATACCAAATATGGCAAGAATTGTTTTGCGATATGTTACGATAATCGATGATAATTTTTTCATTTGACCTCCTTCTAGTTTGATTGTAATTCAGAACTACTTGTATTATAATAAACACAGTGTTGGAATACAACCGACAAAAAAATTGCATTTGTGTATTGTCCGACATTATTTTAAAAAGTGTTGTAAATTTACAAGAAATAAATGGAGGAATGTAATGTATGAAGAATGAAAAAATGGATCGAAGAGTAAAATATACGAAAAAAGTGCTAAAAGAGGCGCTAGTAGAATTGATCCAAGAACAGCATATTTCTAATATTACAGTAAAAGATCTTTGTGAAACAGCAGATGTTAATCGCAGTACTTTTTACGCACATTATTCAAATCCCTATGATTTACTTCACCAGATGGAAGAAGAAGTGATTTGTAATGTCATGCTTTATTTAGAAGAGCAAAGGAATGATATGGATACGCCGATGTTACAGCTTACTAATATTTTGGTGTATGCAAAGAACAATACTGCATTGTTTGCAGCGCTGTTAAGCGAAAATTGTGATTATGTATTTCAAAAAGATATATTGGAACTGTCTCAGGTCGTTTCCTCACAATACAATATGCAAATGGATAATTGTGTTAAAAAGTATTTAGAAGAGTTTGGAGCAGCAGGTTGTATTAGTGTATTTAAACGATGGATGCAAGATGGGTTTCAAGAATCACCAGACTATATTTCTGATTTATTAATGAAAGTACTTCAATGGGGAAGTATAAGTTTCAATCAATAGAGAATTGGTTTCTCTCACGATATTCTCTGGGAGTCATTCCTACATTTTTTTTAAAAACAGTAATAAAATAGCTTTGTGAATAAAAGGATAAATAGTGGCTGATATGCTCATAGGAATATTGTGAAAAGGAAAGAAGCTTTTTTGCTTCTTTTATTTTTTTGTCTTCAATAAATGAGCTTAGAGTCTGTCCAGTTTCTTTATGAAAGAGACAGGATAAATATTTGGGGGTAAGGTTAACTTCTTTTGCGAGTGCTTGTAATGTTAATTTGGTATGTACGTTTTTAGATATAATGGTTATGCATTTGGAGATTGGCTTTGTGTAAAGCGGTTGTGTTGAGGTGTTGGTGTTTGCTACACGTGTGGTAAAGTCAATTGCCATTTTTTCATTTAACATATTTAGTTCATATAACGTTTTGCAATGTTCCATCTGCTTGATATATACATCACTTAAGGTGTAAGCGGTCTCTTCTTCTAGTCCACCTTCTATTGCATATCTTGTTACAAGCGTTGTATTTGCAATACATCCATAAAAGAGCTGCTTAAACGGATTATTTGACATAGTTCCATATTTGGTTTGTGGGAGCGTTTTGTAAGTAGATTCTAATCTTGCGACATTTCCATCTCTCACACAGTTTAATACAGCTAGTTCGTGGCTATAGGGAGTGTGCATTCGATAATCTTCGGTATTTTCAAAAAGTTCATGAATAAAAGTTTGATTGAGTGAGCCTTGCAGGTTTGAAAATTTATAGTTACTGAGTTCATATAAACTAGGAGCGTCTCCTTTTAATAAGAGCATCATAATTCGTAAACAGGAACTAAATGAGGTAAACGAGATAATTGGAAGATTTTCAACGATTGCTTGTAACTCCTTTGCATTTATATCAGATGCAAAGGAGAGTGTTCTCATGTTAGCAACATGATAGAAGGCAGATAATAGCATGGGACCTCCGAGCAAATAAAAAGTCTGGAGGTTGCGTTTAAATGCAAAAAAATAATACAATTCATTTTCAAAACATAACACATCAAAATCAGAATGTAAGGGTTTAAGGAGTAGTTTTTTTGTTTGAACCGATAAAATTGTCTGTAAGCGATGTAAACTATCGGAAAAAAAGCAATTTTGCAACGTTAGATCCGTATTAAAAATCCACAAGGGAATTCGATTATAGTCATAAAGTTCTTGTATTACTAATTGTTCAGATACTGTTAGACACATAAAAAATCCTCCAATCCATAAGTTGAATATAATAGTAGAATGAAAAAATGTCAAGAAATTATGATATGAAACACGAAAAAACAATATTATGTCAAATTGCAAGGTGTTAAAATAAACCATAAAAAGAATTAGGAGAGGTGTTTATGGGTGTTGGGAATGTTTTGAAAAAACGAGAAAAGATTTTTTATGGGTTAGGAGATTTGGGAAATAATGTTGCTTATGGAGCAGTAGGATTTTATTTTGTATTCTTTCTTACGGACGTTGGGGGAATATCGCCTGTATGGGCAGGTTATATTTTTATGATTGTACGAATATGGAATGCAGTGTGTGATTTGGTTATAGGCGTTGTATCGGATCATGTAAAAACGCGGTTTGGTCGCAGAAGACCATTTTTACTTTTGGGTGCTATTCCACTGGGAATTGGATTTTCGCTGCTTTGGTTGGTTCCGTTAAAAGGTACGGTTCAGCTTGTTGTCTATTACACCTTTGTAGGAATTTTATTTAACACGCTATATTCATTTGTATCAATTCCGTATAATGCACTGCTTCCTGAGCTGACAAAAGATTATGATGAAAGAACTAGTATATCTGGATATAAAATGGCGTTTTCGTTTATTGGATCGTTATTATCTGCGATGGGCGTAACATTTATTGTGGACACAATATATCCAGGAAAAAGTATGTATGCAGTAAGTTTTCCTGTTATGGGACGAATATTAGCTGCCATATTGGCGATTAGTATTTTGCTTGCATTTGCAGGTACAAAAGAGAGAGTTACGGTGGCTTCACAAGAAAAACAAGGGAAATTTTTTAGTAACTTGAAATCACTTATTAAATTAAAAGAATTTAAATTTGTATTGGGCGTATTCATATTTAATATGGTATCCTTTGACATTATTATGGCACTCTATATTTACTATATGAAATATGCACTCAAAATTTCAGACAGCTTAAGCTATATATTTATGGCAATTCCGCTGGTAGCTGCTGTAATCGCAACTCCTGCGTGGGTCAATATCAGCAGCAAAATGGGAAAACAAAAAACATATATTGTAGCTGCAATCTACTTTTTAATTCCACTATTTTCTTGTATGTTTATACCAGCAAGTAATCTTTTTGTTACGGTAGTCGTTACGATTATGATTGGTATTGGAATTTCAGCATCACAAGTATTGATATTTTCCATTCTTCCGGATATTGTCGAGGTAGATGAACTTAAAAATGGGGTAAGAAGAGAAGGAATTATTTATGGTATAACGATGTTCTTATATAAAATCAGCTCAGCCATAATTGTTGCTCTTACTTTAGCAATGATGGGATGGTTTGGCTATATTGAGAGTACAGGTAATTCCATAGCTGTGCAGTCTGATGGTACAATTTTTGGAATACGTTTACTTATGAGTTGTATGCCTGCACTTTGCTTAATCGTGTCGGTACTATTTATACGAAAGCTCACGTTTGGTAAGGAAAGTTTTGATAATGTAAAAAAAACAATTAGCGAAACCAAATAATCATGGAAGACCCCAATAGGAGAGAGCGTATGAAAGTAGAAAAAGAATATGAAAATTTGTTCAAGGAAAGGGCAAAAAGTTTAGTTTCCCAAATGACACTCGAAGAAAAAGTTTCCTTATGTTCTGGAGAAGATTGTTGGAATACAAAGGCAATCGAACGGTTAGGACTTGATTCTATTATGATGTCGGATGGACCACATGGCCTAAGAAAACAAATCGGTGCAACCGATAATTTAGGAATTGGAGACAGTGTTCCCGCAGTATGCTTTCCTACCGCAAGTGCAATTGCATGTAGCTTTGATCGCGACTTAATATATCATGTTGGCAAGGCAATCGGAGAAGAATGTGTAGCAGAAGGTGTTTCTATTATTCTAGGACCTGGTGTTAACCAAAAAAGAAGCCCATTATGTGGACGTAATTTTGAATATTTTAGTGAGGATGCGATGCTTTCAGGAGAGCTTGCAGCTAGCATGATAAAAGGAATACAAAGTACCGGAACTGGGGCTTCTCTAAAACATTTTGCAGTGAATAATCAAGAAAAGCATCGAATGACAATTGATGCAGTAATTGATGAGAGAACATTGAGGGAAACATATCTGAAAGCATTCGAGATAGCAGTAAAAAAAGGAAAGCCGGATACGGTTATGTGTTCATATAACAGGTTGAATCATGAATATTGCAGTGAAAATTCGCATGCATTAATCGATATTCTTAGAAATGAATGGGGGTTTGAGGGAGCAGTTCTTTCTGATTGGGGAGCTGTGCATGATCGTGTATTAGGGGTGAAAAATGGACTTACAATAGAAATGCCTGGAAACGAAGGCTATAATGATGCCAAGATTATAGCAGCAGTTAAGAATAAAACGTTATTAGAAGATACGTTGGACTCGGCAGCATGTCAAGCAACTGAGCTTATTTTAAAAAGTATGTCAAAGAAGGAGAAAAGTAATCAATATAATAAGGAAAACCATCACCAATTGGCAATAAAGGCGATGGAAGAATCTGCGGTATTGCTTAAAAATGAAGGAGGGCTTTTACCTGGAAATTTGGAACAAAAAGTTGCTGTTGTTGGTACATTTGCTAAACAGCCAAGATATCAAGGAGCTGGAAGTTCAAAAATCCATCCAATAAAAGTGGATACTCCATGGGATATGTTTATGGAGTTGGGGGCAGATGCTGTTTATGCACCTGGGTATCGGTTGGATATTAAAAACGTTAAGAGGGTGCTTGGGAAAAGGGAGAAGGAGGAAGCAGAGTACTTAATACAGAAAGCCTGTGCGGTGGTGAAAGATAAGGATATGGTATATCTTTTCGCTGGATTACCAGAAGGTTATGAATCGGAAGGATTTGACCGCATGGATATGAAACTGCCGTGGGAACAAGATTGTTTAATTGAAGCAGTAAGCGCGTGTAATCCAAATGTTGTAGTAATTCTAATTGGTGGTGCACCTATGGAACTTCCGTGGATTCATAAGGTGAAAGCAGTACTCCTTACATATCTTGGTGGAGAAGGGGTAGGACGTGCAATTACAAATTTATTATTAGGTTATAAGGTTCCTTCTGGAAAATTAGCAGAGACATGGCCACTTTCTTTGGAGGATACACCATGCTATCATTATTTTCCGGGTGGAAGGCTCACTGTGGAATATCGTGAAAGTATTTATGTTGGTTATCGCTACTATGAAAAAGCGGACAAACCCGTTTTATTTCCCTTTGGACATGGGCTCTCTTATGTAAAATTTATCTATTCTAATTTAGAATTAAATGCTGACACATGTGTGCGAGGAGAGCGAATAACCATTACATTTACGGTGACCAATTCTGGTAATCAAGAAGCGTTTGAAACTGCATTTATTTTCGTGGGACATGAGAATAATACCGTATTTTTGCCAAAAAAAGAGTTAAGAGAATTTGTGAAAATACACCTAGATTCGGGGGAGACAAAGCAGATATCAGTTTTGCTTGATACGGGTGACTTTGGATATTATAATACAATCATCAAAGATTGGTATTCGGAGAGTGGAAGCTATCAAATCATGGTTTGTTCTTCATCGAAGAATTGTGTGCTTCATGCAACTTTGAATATGGATAGCGAAGCAAAACCCCAACCAGATTTTACAACGAGTGCTCCCGCCTATTATCAATTATCAAATAAAGAATTTAAAATAGATAATTGTGAATTTGAAAAATTATATGGTGGAAATCTTCCGATTTGTGACGCAAGAGCATCAAGACCTTATACTTCGGAGAATACATTAGAAGATATTCGTCATACGTTGCTTGGGAAAATCATTATTGTATATGCAAATCAAATAGCGAAAAAGGTAACAGAGGTAGAAGAAGAGCAAGAAGGAATGATGGCTGCAATGATTAAAGAGATGCCTTTTTTTTCTATGGTAGCTTCGGGAGATGGAATGCTATCAGAGAGTATGATGGAAGGAATTCTTGATTTGTTGAATGGACATTATATCAGTGGAATTAAAAAGATGTTTCAATAATTGGCGTAGTAGATTGAAAGGAGCAGGATAGTATGGGGAAAAAAAACAAAGTAAGAGGTTTATTTGTACTAGTTTTGTTAATGGCAGCACCGCATTTATTATATGAACCATCCGTTATGGCATCTCAAATTGAAAGCAAAGAGACGCAGTATTCGTTGGCAAATCAATATTATAAGATCAAGTCTTTATATAATGGCAAATATCTTTTGGGAAATCGAGCAGGATATGAAGCCCAGGCGGAGAATGAGTCGGAAGCAATGACTTTTTATTTGAAGCCATCGGCACTTGGAATTTATATTCTCTATGATAAGGATAGCAAATGGCTTAACGTAAACTTATTTAAAGCGATAATTCGTAATACAAGCCGGCAAAAAAGCATTCAGTGGAGAATTAATCCAGAGTCAGGCGAGTCATTTAGTCTATATTCCATAACAGAGAAAAAATATATTAGTATATCTGGAACATCCCTTGTATGGAAGAATTCAGTGGATCATAGTTGCCTATTTGTTTTTGAAGATACAACAGGAAACAATCCGTTTAAAGAAGCTGACACATGCGTTACACTAAAGGGAATGGATGGATCAACGGTAGAACCACAAAATGCAATGTCACGTCCCAATATTGGAGATCGCATCATAGGATATGCTGATACCCATGGTCATATCAATCATTTTTTGGGTTCTGGGCAGGTTACATTTGTAATGGAGCCATTCAACCCACTTGGTATCGAAGAAGCTCTCAATAGTTGTGCAGGATGGCATGGAAATGGTGGATCGCTTGATCTGTGGGGGGCAGCAGTAGATAATTGTGTCGGGCACAATACCAATGGGTATCCTGATTTTGATTACTGGCCAACGAGCTATTCGACCAACCATCAGCAAGTGTATTATAAGTGGTTAGAGCGTTCTTGGTTGGCAGGACAAAGAGTCTTTGTGCAGCAGTGTGTGAATAATGAAATACTTGGAACACTTATGAATACGCTTCCTCCTTATAAAAATGCACCTACGGATGACATGGTGGTTGCAAATCTTCAAATTCAAAACATGCTTGACATGCAAGACTATATAGATGCGCAGTGTGGTGGCCCTGGCAAGGGATGGTTTCGAATTGTAACGAGCGCAAATGAGGCACGTGAAGTTATTAGCAAAGGAAAGATGGCAGTATTTTTATCCCTTGAACTTGATACGGTATTTGGAGTAAAAGAAGATTACATTGGTCAATATGAGGCGGGAATTATTACCAAGGCGGATTGTGATGCTAAACTTGAAGCAATTGAGTCGCAGCTCAATCAATTTTATGATAAAGGAGTACGTAGTATCTTTGTTGTACATGCATTAAATAATGGATTTGGTGGATGCCAGCTATATCAAGGGGAGATTTTTAGTATTATGAATTACTTGAATCGCGGGGATTTTTATCAACCAGAAGTAAGTACAAATCCACGTGTTTTTTATAAACAACCAAAAGCAAATCTTTCAGAAGAGGCACAAGGGCATGGAAATACAATGGGCCTGACAAAAACAGGAGAATGGCTCATAAAAAAACTCATTGCAAAACGATTTGTTATTGAGGTAGATCATATGAGTGATAAGACATTTAATCAGACACTTGATATCGTATGGAATGAAAAATATCCGGGAATCATTGCGTCACATACACGCATATTGGATATGTTTCAGCCAGCCGATGAGGCATGGGAACAAATGGACATTCCACGAATGATTAAAGTAATGCAACTTGGTGGTATTATTTCTCCGATGTTGTGGGAAACGCTAAATCAGCATCAACGATGTGTAGCGGATTACCTTACCTATATGATTGAACTTAGCAATGGGGGAGTGCCAGCCTACGGTGTTTTGGATAATGAAGTATACCAGACCTATGGAGGACCATACAAGGTTCCAACCACATGGTACAACACAAATGACAATCCAAACGACGATATCATTTTGGGAATTCCTTATGGGAGTGATGTCAATGGGGCATGTATGCTTCCAAATTTCGATAACTGTAGTGGCGTTTATGATTTGGTGAATTATGATGACGGCAGTTTTGGCTCCTTGTATCCGGGAGTATATGATAGTACAGTGAATGAATCAAGTGTGCAGTTCTTACGACAAAAAACTGGGAATCGAACATTTGATATAAATGGGGATCGAGGGGTTGCTCACTATGGTCTGATTCCAGATTTACTAAAGAAATTTGAGTCAAGACCAGACCGCGTTAATATGGAAGCTACCTTTAATTCTGCAGAAGCGTATATACGAATGCTGGAGCGTGTAGAAAACTATAGTGATAGTTATCCAACTCGTGATGCTGTAAATTGGGTTCAAGTTGATACAGAATACTGGCACTAACAGTAAAAAAAACATAGCCTTCGTTGCAATCGGTTAGGATTACAACGGGAGCTATGTTTTTTGTAACTATTGGCTTAGTCCTGATTTTACCATATTCCATTGATCCGTATAAAAGGATTCCATATCTGCACCAAGATATAGAAATGTGGTACAACGATCAATTACACTCTGGTCAGGAAAGGCAATGGAACTGTTCTTGATATCTTCATCCGTAATCAGCTCTCGGGCAGCTTTATTTGGAGTGGAGTAAGTAATATATTCAAAATTTTTCAATGCGATATCTGGATTACACATAAAATTAATAAAAGCTTCTGCATTCTCTTTATTCCTACAGTTTTTAGGAATAACCCAACCATCAATCCATACATTAGAGCCTTCTTTTGGAATAACATATTCTAGGTCTTTATTTTCCCTCTGGGTAAAAATCGCTTCGCCAGAATAAATTACACCAATTGCTGCTTCGCCGCCGATCATTTTATCCCGAACCTGGTCAACAACATATGCTTGCACGAGAGGATATTGTGATTGCAAGAGTTTGGTTGCTTCTCCGATCTGCGATGTATCGGTAGAATTTAAATCATAACCTAGATATTTTAAAGCAATTGCATATGCATCTCGAACACTGTCAATCATCAAAATGTCTCCAGAATATTTTTCGTCAAATAATGATTCCCAGCTGTCAATTGGCTCATCAACCATGGTTTTGTTATATAAGATTCCAAGCGTACCCCAGCAATAAGGGACACAGTATTTATTCGCTGGATCAAAGGCTTTCGCGCTTTCTAGATAGGTTGGATCAATATTTGATATGTTTGGAACATTGTCATAATCAATTTCCGATAATAAATCGGCATCAATCATTTTTTGTACCATATAATCAGAGGGGCAAACAACATCATACTGTACTGCATTTTCGGAAATTTTTGGATACATTTCTTCATTTTGTTCAAATTCATCGTAAACGACTTGAATACCAGTCTCTTCTTCGAATAAATCAAGTACTTCTGGATCAATATATTCTCCCCAGTTATAGACGTAGACTTTTTCCTTGTTGTCTTTGCCACAGGCGGTTAAGAGGGCAATGCTAAGTGATAGTATAGCAAATATAATCATCTTTTTTTTCATGTTGAATCCTCCATAATTATAAGTTTTGTACGGGTGTATTTTTGCGATTTATTACGATTAAAAGCAAGAGTACAGTAATAAACATTAGTGTAGAGAGCGCATATATTTCTGGTTTAATTCCTTTTCTTACTTCGGTATAGATTTTAGTTGATAAGGTGTTTATTTCTGGTCCTTTTGTAAAATAGGTAATAACAAAATCATCAAGTGACATCGTAAAGGCGAGAAAGTAACCAGATAAGACACCAAGAAAAATATCTGGTAGGATAACTTTAAAGAATGCAAATATAGGAGAAGCTCCTAAATCCAGAGCGGCTTCATATGTATTTGCATTTATTTGCCTTAGTTTTGGCATGACACTTAATATTACATAAGGAATATTAAACGTAATATGTGCAATCAATACACTGGTAAAACCGAGGGTATAATTAAGTGCTACAAAAATAAGCATAAGTGAAATACCCGTTACGATATCGGCATTTAGCATGGGAATATTCGAAATACCCATTAAAATAACACGAGGAGTCTTTTTCATGTTATTGATTGCAAGAGCTGCCGTTGTTCCAATGATGGTTGCGATTAAGGCAGAGCTAAAGGCTAGGACTAACGTGGTGGAGAGTGCTGCCATAATATCTCGATTATGAAATAACTCAACATACCAGTGAAAGGTAAATCCACCCCACTTCGATCTGGATTTAGATTGATTAAAAGATAGGATAATCAAAATGAGAATAGGGGCATATAAGAATAGAAGGATTGCGCCGACATAAAAACGGCTGAAAAACTTTCTTACCATAAATTACCTCCTTCTTTGTCTTTATCATACTTAGATAAGACTGCCATACTAAATAAAATGAAAATCATTAATACAAGTGATAATCCGGAACCGGTATGCCAGTTACCCAGACGGAATTGTTGTTCAATTACGTTACCAATTAATACAATCTTGCTTCCACCAAGGATGGTAGAAATAACAAAGGTGGTAAGAGATGGAACAAAAACCATGGTAATACCACTGATTACACCAGGGAGACTCAAAGGGAAAATGATTTTTCTAAACGTCTGACTTTCGCTCGCTCCTAAATCTCTTGCAGCATTTATTACGTCTTGATCTATTTTTAGGAGAATATTATAAATAGGAAGCACCATAAATGGCAGGAAGTTATATACCATACCCAGTATGATTGCGGCAGGTGTATTGATAATATTGATTGTGGGTAGGTGGAGAAACGAAAGCATGCTATTGAGTACTCCTGACTTTTCGAGAAGATTCTGCCATGCAATGGTTCGTAACAAAAAGTTCATCCACATAGGAAGAATTATAATTAAAACAATAAAATTATTGCTCTTTATGTTTGTATTATTTAATATAATTGCTAAAGGATACGCAAGTAATAAGCAAATAACGGTGCTAATAATGGAAAGTTGTAACGAAAGGATTAAAGCCCTTTGATTGATTGGATTTGCAATCAATGAAAGATTAGAAAGGGTAAAATGGCCTTCTTGTGTTGTGAAACCATAAAAAATAATCATAATCAATGGAATTAAAATAAAGCCTACCATCCAAAGAATATAAGGAAAAGAGAGCCATTGTATGCTTCGATTTTGCGAAAGTTTTAATTTGTTTATCGAGGTAGGTTGTATCATCTTTTTATCGTTCATAGGACATTTCACTCCTATCTAATAATTTGTATTTTATAAATAATTGCAGTGCAAATCTATTCACTGAGTTCGGCGGCTTGTTCATCTTCGGATTCTGGTTTGTTCATAATCTGAATATTATATGGATCAACCTGAATACCTACCTGGGTACCGACGGCGCAAAGGTCAGTAGAATGCACGAGCCATTCACGGCCGTTTGCAACAACTTCCATTTCATAATGAACGCCTTTAAATAAAAGAGAAGTAACTCTCCCAGTGATGATACCCTCTTGTGGAGACACAAGATCAATGTCTTCTGGTCGAATAACGACATCCACTGGTTTATTTTTGCCAAAACCAATATCAACGCAAGGGAAAGAGGCACCTAATATATTAACCATTTTATCTTCTACCATTGTAGAAGCAATGATATTACTGTCACCGATAAAATCTGCTACAAATGCATTTTCTGGTTCGTTGTATATCTTTTCTGGAGTGCCTATTTGTTGGATATATCCCTGGTTCATGACAACAATCGTATCCGACATGGTAAGCGCTTCTTCTTGATCATGGGTAACATAGACAAACGTGATTCCTAGTTCATTTTTAAGGCGTATCAATTCGTATTGCATGTCTTGGCGAAGCTTTAAATCCAAAGCCCCAAGTGGTTCATCTAAAAGGAGTACCTTTGGTTCATTAACGATAGCCCTTGCAATTGCAATTCGCTGTTGTTGTCCACCACTTAGGGAATCTGGAATGCGGTTTTCAAAACCATCCAGATTAACCAGTTTCAGTGCGTATTTAATTTTATCTTGTATGTAGGACTTGCTCTTCTTTTTTATTTTTAGCCCAAATGCAATGTTTTCAGCAATTGTCATATGCGTAAAAAGCGCATATTTTTGAAAGACGGTATTAAGTTTGCGTTCATTCGGAGATCGCTTTGTAATATTTGTTCCTTCGAAAATAACCTGCCCGCTATCGGGTGATTCAAAACCTCCAATAATACGAAGTGTTGTTGTTTTACCACAACCGGAAGGACCTAAAAGAGTGAGAAATTCGTTTTCTCTTATATATAGATTCAAATCATCGAGCACCATGGTATTGCCAAATGATTTTGTAATATTCATTAAATCGATTAGTTTGTTGTCATTCATAGGAAGTCCTCCTTTATATGTTAAAAGCTTGGGGGAGTAGATACCCAAAGCAAAACAGCACCACTTTTCCCCGATGCAGTAATATAGTGTTGTTTGTTTGCGGTAAAATAAAAAGATTCTCCCCTTTTTACCTTGTGTGTACGGTTTCCAATGTGAAGCGTAATACTACCACTTATAACATAACCAAATTCTTCTCCTTCATGCGGATTATCCGGATAGGTAGAACCATTTGGATCAAGAGTAAGCATAATGGGTTCCATATTATTTTTCTGTGCATTTGGAATAATCCATTGAATTTTATTTTTAAATTCGCAATCATATTTTTCAAAATAATCTGTTTTTTTAAACACAACTTGTTCGGCACATGTTCCGCTAAAAAACTCTTCTAAATTTGTACCAAGGCATTGTAAAATATCGACAAGTGTAGCGATAGAAGGTGAGGTTAAATCCCTCTCTAACTGTGAGATAAAACCTTTTGACAATTCAGCACGATCAGCCAATTCTTCTTGGGTTAAGCTCTTTTGTGTTCTTAATTCCTTGATTTTTGAACCTATCTTCATAATGCAATGCTCCAATCTGCCGCCTTAGCGGTACTTTTTTGGATTCTTACTGAGAATAAACTGAAAGTTTAGTAAAGCTAAACAGAAACAATATCCATTATACTGACATAAATGACCTTGTCAATCCCCTTTAACAAAATTTTAATGATATATTCACTTGATAAGGAAGATTCTTGACTGATTCGATAAGAAGTGTATATAATATTGGAAGATGGAATGGAGGAATAGCAATGACAAGAATCCCTAACTATGAGAAACGAAGGAATGGGAGATAGCATGGATAATCAGAATGGAAAATTGAAATATTTTATTTTAATGGAAGAGATAAAAGAAAAAATACGAAGTGGTAGTATAAAGCCGGGACAAAAACTTCAATCGGAAAATCAACTGAGCAGAGAGTATCAAATCAGTCGTCACACCGTTCGTAAAGCTCTTTCAATTCTGCAAAATGAAGGACTTATTATAGCAGAACAAGGTAGGGGAACGTTTTGTGCAGATACTGTAACAACACGAGAAAATACAAGAATTATTGCAGTTGTTACGACCTATCTTTCCAATTATATTTTTCCCAGATTAATTGCGGGAATGGATGAGATATTAACACAAAAGGGATATACATTAATTTTAAAAAATACGAAAAATAGTAGGGCTTTAGAAATTGAAGCATTGGAAGATTTGTTAAAGAAAAATGTTGACGGAATTATTATAGAACCAAGTAAAAGCCAAATCTATTCCAGACACTTGGAGATTTATAATCAATTTGAAGCCTGCCATATTCCGATTGTCTTCATTCACAGCACCTATCCACAATTTAAGGATAAGCCGTCTGTAGAAATGGATGATGAAAAGGGAGCATATTTGTTGACCGAATATTTAATCAAGCTGGGGCATAAGAGCCTGGTTGGTATCTTCAAGACGGATGATAGTCAGGGGTTTCGGCGTCATATTGGATTTGTTAAGGCTTTGAATGATTATCAAATTTTATACAACCCAGAACGAGTGATCTGGTATCACACAGAGGATAAGTTTTTAAAGCCAAAGGCAGAAATTATCGATATGTTAGAAAAAAATGTGTTGTTTGATGGAATTGTATGCTATAACGACCAAATTGCATTTGAAGTATTACAAACGTTAAAACGAAAAGGAATACAAGTTCCAAAGGATGTTTCAATTACTGGATTTGACAATACTAGAAAAGTCGATGAGGATGGAATTGGTATTACTAGTATAGAACATCCAAAGGAGAAGCTAGGAAAAATGGCAGCAGAGTTCATTTTAGAGTTATTGGCTGGAAAACTACCGACGATGGGTGAAGTAAATCGAAAGATTGAACCGGTATTAATCCTAAAAAATTCATGTAGAGATCGAACAAAATCATAGCAGACTTGTTGTCAGTGTTTGCTTTTTATAGTATAAAGTAGTGGAATCAATGTCTTGTTTTTATGTAAGTGGCAGGTGATTTAAAGAAACAACTTGTATATACGACCGTACAAGTTGTAAAGTTAAGATAGAAAATAAAATCTTAGGAGGTATTTTAACATGAAAACAGGCAAGAACTATAAATTTTGGTTTTGTACAGGGTCTCAGGACTTATATGGGGATGAATGTTTAGAGGAGGTTGCGAAGCATTCACAAATTATTGTAGAAAATTTAAACAAATCAGGAATCTTACCATTTGAAGTCCTTTGGAAACCAACGTTAATTACCAATGAATTGATCAGAAAAACCTTCAATCAGGCAAATGCAGAAGAAGAATGTGCGGGTGTCATTACATGGATGCATACATTTTCTCCAGCAAAATCGTGGATTTTGGGATTGCAGGAATATAGAAAACCATTGCTTCATTTACATACCCAGTTTAATCAAGAGATTCCTTATGATTCCATTGATATGGACTTTATGAATGAAAATCAGTCGGCACATGGAGATAGAGAATATGGCCATATCGTGAGCCGTATGGGAATTGAACGTAAGGTTATTGCGGGATATTGGGATGATAAAAACGTGCAAGAGCGAATTGGCAGTTGGATGAGAACTGCAGTTGGACTTATGGAATCGAGTCATATTCGTGTTTGTCGTATTGCGGACAATATGAGAAACGTAGCAGTTACAGAAGGTGATAAAGTAGAAGCACAAATCAAATTTGGTTGGGAAATCGATGCATATCCGGTCAATGAAATTGCAGATTATGTAAAAGATGTAAAGCAGGCAGACATTGATGGTTTGGTGGAAGAATATTATAGTAAATATGATATTATTTTAGAAGGAAGGGATCCACAAGAATTCAAGAAACATGTGGCGGTTCAGGCAGGAATTGAACTAGGATTTGAAAAATTCTTGGAAGATAAAAATTATCAGGCGATTGTTACTCACTTTGGGGATTTAGGTTCTCTAAAACAACTTCCTGGTTTGGCTATCCAGCGATTGATGGAAAAAGGATATGGATTTGGTGGAGAAGGAGACTGGAAAACAGCAGCCATGGTTCGTTTAATGAAGATAATGGCAGCTGGAGTGCCAAATGCAAAGGGAACTTCTTTTATGGAAGATTATACATATAATTTGGTTCCTGGAAAAGAAGGAATTTTGCAAGCACATATGTTGGAGGTTTGCCCAAGCGTTGCGGAAGGCAAGATTGGAATTAAGGTAAAACCACTTAGCATGGGTGATCGAGAAGACCCAGCACGTCTTGTGTTTACGTCAAAAACTGGACCAGCAATTGCAACCAGTTTAATTGATATGGGAAATCGTTTCCGTCTTATTATTAATGAAGTGGATTGTAAGAGAAATGAAAAAGAAATGCCAAATCTTCCAGTGGCAACTGCATTTTGGACACCTCAACCGAATTTGACAACAGGAGCGGAGAGCTGGATTATAGCAGGAGGAGCACATCATACTGCATTCAGCTATGACCTTACAACGGAACAAATGACCGATTGGGCAGCTTCTATGGGTATTGAAAGCGTAGTAATTGATAAAGATACTACAATCCGTAACTTAAAGAATGAACTTAGATGGAATAGTATTGCATTCAAATAAAACATGCAAGCTAGTAGTGATACAAAATAAGCAAGGAGGATGTTATGCTAGAAGCATTAAAAAATGAAGTGTATGAAGCAAATATGGAGCTTCCAAGATATGGTTTAGTTACGTTTACCTGGGGAAATGTGAGTGGAATTGACCGGGAAAAGGGATTATTTGTAATTAAACCTAGTGGGGTAGCGTATGATAAACTTATGCCAGAAGATATGGTAGTAGTTGATTTGGATGGAAATAAAGTAGAAGGTGATTATAATCCATCCAGTGATACAGCGACTCATGTTGAGCTTTATAAGGCGTTTCCAAATGTAGGTGGAATTGTTCATACCCATTCTTCTTGGGCAACTAGTTGGGCACAGTCTGGCAGAGGGATTCCTTGTTATGGAACAACACATGCAGACTATATGTACGGTGAAATTCCATGTGTGAGATGTCTTACAAAAGATGAAATTGATGTAGCATATGAGAAAAATACCGGAAAATTAATTGCAGAACATTTTATGGATAAGGACTATGTTGCAATGCCTGCAGTTCTTTGCAAGAACCATGGTCCGTTTACTTGGGGAAAGGATGCAAAGGAGGCGGTTCACAACGCTGTTGTTTTGGAAGAAGTTGCAAAGATGGCAGCTCGTTGCGAGCAGATAAAGCGAGATGTGCAACCTGCACCGCAGGAACTGCAAGATAAGCATTATCTTAGAAAACATGGAGCAAATGCCTATTACGGACAAAAATAGGAAATTACATGTTGTGGAGTATTACTATGAATGGTTAGAATGTATTTAGTGAGGTCAAAAAAGGTCTTCCAAAATCATGAAATTCGATTTTGGAAGACCTTTTGCTTGTGTTTATGTTAGCTTCTGTTAAAATAAAGAATAAGAAAGTATAGGGTGGAAAAAAACAATGAAATTTTTCTTTCGAAAATTCAATGATTGGAAACTAGGATATAAAATATTATTTACTTTTTTTTTCGGAGGAATACTTCCAATTCTTTTGCTACAGGAAGTGTCTTTTTATTTGAATACCCATTATATGACAAATAATATGGATGAGATGATAAAGAATAATCTAGTTCAGATGTCCGAACGCACCGATTTGACACTTCAAATATATAGCAATCTATTGTATCAAATTTATACCGATGACGATTTGATTCAAAATATTGATAAATTACAAGATGATTCCATCACGGGAAAAGTAATTGCATATAACCGTATTTATGAACGATTAAAGCAGTATAACATATCAGAAAAGGAAATTCGAAGTATTAGTATTATTTGTAATAATGGAAATTCAGTGACCTACGATTTCAAGACTGGCTCTGCACTTAATACGTTATGGAGCGGCAATAAAGATATGCATAAGATTAAGCCCTACCTTGATGCTATCGATAAAAATGGATTGGTTATAACGCCAACGATGGAGATAAAAGAGGAAAATAGTAAAAGCTATTTGTTTCATCTTTCTAAACGGATATTTGATTTAAATGCACTTGAAAAAGGTACCATAGCTACTGTGGTCATTTCAGTAGATGCTTCTGTGTTAGGGAAAATATGTAAGACGGATACGGAAAATGAAGTAGCTTTTATATTAAATGATAAAAAGCAAGTAATTTATTATCCGGAAGAGATGTTTATGGGAATTATATTGGATAAAAATGTAGATGCCTTGCAAATGGTAAAATTAAGTAAATTACTTAAAAACAAGGAAAAACTAGTGAATGAATATGATAATGAAACGATTGGATGGAACTTTTATTACATATACGATAAGAATTATGTGCTAAAAGATATGAGAAAGTTACAATTTAATATCTTAATTATTGTTGCAATTGTAATTATACTTTCAGTGGCTTTAATTATCTATACGGTACGGCATATTCATCAATCAATTAATGGGGTTGTGTTAGGAATGAATCAGGTAAAGAGTGGAAATTTAGAAGTGATTATTCCAGTTAACAGCAAAGATGAAATTGGTCAAATGGCAGGGAACTTTAATGAAATGTCAAGTGAAGTTAAGGCTTTAATTGTAAAAGTTAAAGAAGCGTTGGGAAAACAAAAAAATGCAGAAATCAAAGCGCTTGAAGCACAGATCAATCCGCATTTTTTGTATAATACACTCGATTCAATTAATTGGATGGCAATTGAAAGGGGAGAGTATGAGATCAGTGATATGCTACGGAATTTAGGAGTGATTCTTCGGTATAGCATCAATAAAAGTAACCACTTGGCAACAATTACGGAGATGGTGGATTGGCTTGAAAAATATATTTCGTTGCAAAAGGTTCGATTTAATGATGCCTTTGAGTTCAAAATAAATGTAGACAGTCGGACATATTCTATGAAAATATACAAGCTTTTAATTCAACCATTTATTGAAAATGCAATTATTCATGGATTTTCTGGGATGGAACAAGATGGATTACTAAGCATTGATATTGTATTAACCGAGAGGAGAAATGCGATTTGTATCATCATTGAAGATAATGGAAATGGTATGAAAAAAGAAATTATGGACAATTACAATGATCGAGAGTGGGTAAGGGAGCAGGAAGAAGGGAGCATAGGACTTACGAATGCACTTTCAAGAATTGAAATGTACTATGGGGAAGAAGGTAGCTGGAATATAAATAGTATGCAGGGTATGGGAACTGTAATTACTTTAATATTGCCAATTAATAAATTGTAGCATTTATTAACAGGTTTCATATTTTTAGGGGAAGGAAGGATAAAATGCGAATCTTAATTGTCGAAGATGAAATAAAAATTAGAGTCGGAATGGGAAAATTAATATCCGCTGAAACGGATAATGAAGTTGTAGGAGAAGCAAAAAATGGGTTAGAAGGTCTGGATATGATCCGGCGCTTTAAACCAGATTTAGTGATTACGGATATAAAGATGCCGGAAATGGATGGACTGGAGATGCTAACGCAAGTAAAGATAGATAACATGCAGGTGCATGCCATTATACTTACAGGATATTCGGAGTTTGAGTATGCGAGACGGGCACTTACACTGGGAGTAAAGGATTATTTGTTAAAACCAATTGGTGTACATGAATTAACCAAGATGCTAACAGATATGTCGGAAAGAATAAAGGAAGAAAATCAGAACAAAGGGACACCAGAGGGCTTTTTAAGAGATATTTACTTAAATGGAACCATAAGAGCAAGAGATTCATTTGAAAAATTACGGACTCTATGTGAAAAAGCCGGATATCAGTATTTTAGTCTTTATATGGGGTATGTGGCAGAGGGTGTTCCATCCTATGGTTTGATTTTTTCAGAGTACATGGAACAGTTATTGGAAAAATACGAGGAAAAGCAATGTATTATATCGTATGTGGGAAAGTTTCAAGAGATTATATGCCTTGTTATGGAACAGGAGAGAGCCTGTGATTTGGAGGAACGTTTTTCTAAAAAAATACTAAAACAGCATTATAATTATAATTATCCGGTTGCTTGGTCAATGACTTGCTTTGAACATTTTGAGAATATGGAAGAGGCGATTATAAAAATTCAAAAGTTACAATCGTTTAGTATAATCATAGAAGAAGGCAAGTTGGTAACGGAAGAAGAAATTCATGGATTACAAATAGAAGAGTATCATTTTCCAAAAGAAATGGAAGGAAAGTTTAAATCATCTATTTGCAATGGAAATGATAGTATGGTTTGGAGTAATACCAATGAATTTATGAATTATATGCGAACACATTGTTTTATGCCCGATCAAGTGAAACAAGCATATATAAAACTGTATAGCTTTATTTCAAATCTCTTACAAGAAATTGATATAAAATCGTATGAGCAGCTATCAAATTTATTTGTTTTGAAAAAAATGTCTGAGGCTAGAACACGTACAGAGTTAGAAAAGCGATTAACTGAAGCAATTACTTTAATTCTTCGTACACAACAAAAAAAGGAAGATATCAGTAATTATACGATAAAGAGAGCAATAAATTATATAAGGGAGCATTATAGAGAAGGGATAACATTGGAGGAAGTTGCCAGAAAATTAGAAATAACGCCAGAATATTTAAGTACGCTGTTTAATCGCGAGATGAATATCAATTATTCCACTTTTCTTAAGCAATTTCGAATCAGCCATGCCAAACGATTATTAAAAGGGACGGATATGAAAGTATATGTGATTGCAAATGAGATTGGTTACAGCGATCCAAAATATTTTATCCGAGTATTTAAGGAGGTAGAAGGAGTGTCACCAAAAGAGTATCGTCAGCAACAATAGAACAAGGAGGAAAACATGAAAAAAGGTATTGTTATAGGTCTACTATCTATGGGGATAATAGTAGGTGTTATAGGGTTCTTTTATGTTATAGGGAAACGAGATGTTACAAATAATGAGATGCAACATGCAGAAAAAAAAGAACTGGTGCTGTGGTCCTATTATGAGACAACGGCTCAACAGGAGAGCTTGGATTTGCTAGTACAAAATTTTAACTTATCGCAAAGCGAATATATGGCTTCGTGGGAATATGTACCGATGACTGAGTTTACAAAACGACTTTCCATTGGAATTATGGAAAATGATCTTCCAGATATGGTAATTATTGATAATCCAGATATGAAGACGTATGCGGAACTTGGGATTTTTGCAGATTTGACCGAATACAAGGAGCTATGGAAGGAACAAGACCAGTATTATCCGGAAGTTTGGAAATCGGTGGAGTGGAATGGACGTTACTATGGTCTCCCTTTTACTTGCAATAATGTCGCACTGATTTACAATAAAGAAATGCTAGAGGCTGAAAAGATTACACCACCTACTACCTGGGACGAGCTAGAGGAGGCGGCAAAAAAACTTAAAAAGGGAAACTGTTATGGATTTATAATGTCTTGTGTGGAAGGGGAACAATCTGCATTTCAAGTCTTACCGTGGATTTTATCGGCGGGTGAAACAATGAATGAGCTGGGAGGAGATCATACACAAGAAGCATTTGCTTATTTACAGACATTGAGTGAAAATGAATATTTGGATGCAAATTGTGTCAATTGGTCACAGAATGATATTGCTCGAAAATTTGTGCGAAAAGAAGCTGCTATGATGGAGAATGGACCATGGGTACTGCCAATGCTCCAAGAGAAAGGAATTTCTTATGGGATTGTACCGCTGCCGATGAAAGAGAAAAGAGTGGTCATTGCTGGTGGTGAAAATATTGGTGTAATTAAGGACAAAGATGTGGATGGTGCCGTATCCTTTCTAACATATTATAGTAGTGGAGCTGTTATGAAAGAAATTTGCCAAAAGTCCAGCGTGTTACCACCAAAAATGGAAGAAGCAAAAGAGACAGCCATGGAGGATAAGAATTTTCAATGTTTTGAAGAACAAATGCATACATCCAAGTCGCGCGCAGACTTTGATGGATGGACGGACATATCAGATGAACTCTCAGAAGCAATTCATGCAATTATTACAGGTGAAATGAATCCTATGCAGGCTGCAGAGCATTTAAAATAAAGTAAGCTGAATATAGTCCACCTAAATTAAAATATTAGAATAACAATAAAAGAGATCCTCTTTTATAATTACATTACCAGTTAAAAAATTGGTAGTTTAATTTTAAAGGAGGATATTTTTTATGAGAAAAAAACTAGTTGCGGTTTTACTGACAACGGTACTCGCTTGTTCTTGCCTTGCGGGATGTGGGCAAAAAAGTGATACGACATCAACGCCAGACAAAAGCACAGAGAAGTCTGCGGATGTAAGTGAGGAAAAAGAAACAACAGAGGATTCCAATCTGAAAAAAGAGGTTGTAATTTGGGACTATTTTGAGACAGATGCACAAAAAGAAATGATGCAGACTTTAATTGATGGATTTAATGGTTCACAAGATGAATATGTTGCATCTCATGTGTATGTACCATTTTCAGATTATGAAAAGCAATTAACATTAGGAATTGCATCGGGTGAGCTTCCTGATTTGGTTATTATGGATGGTTGCGGCATGGCATCGTTTATTCAGCTTGGATTGATGGCAGATATTTCAGATGCAGATATTGCTTGGGATGAATACATACAAGGACCAATGGATTCTACCATGTTAGATGGAAAACATTATGGGATACCATTTGCTACAAACTGTACTGCACTTTTCTATAACAAAGATTTATTTGATGCTGCAGGACTTGATTATCCAAATGAAAATACAACTTGGACAGAATTTAGAGAAATGGCAAAGAAACTTACGAAAGATGGAGTAACTGGGTTTGGTAATGCAGCAGTCAATACCGATGAAGGTACGTTCCAATGTCTCCAGTGGTTATACACAGCAGGCGGAAGCTATACAGATATCAAAGATGGTGTAAAAGCTTATGACTTAATGCAAGGAATGATCAAAGAAGGAAGCTGGACAAAAGAAGTTGTTAACTGGACACAGTCCGATGTGAATAATAACTTTATGGCAGGAAATATTGCAATGCAGCAAAACGGACCTTGGCAGATTCCAGGTATTGCAGCAGATGCACCAGATTTAAACTATGGTGTTACATCTCTTCCAAGATTTGATGAAAATTCAGGTCAGGCTACCTCTATTTTAGGTGGAGAAAACATGGGAGTTGTAAATCAAGAAGATACCAGCGGAGCAGTTACTTTCTTGAAATATTATGACCAGACAGCTGTTATGGTGGAAGCAATGAAAAAGTATGGATCATTCCCTCCAAAAACAGAAGCAGCTAAAGATTCCTATTGGACAAATGATCCGGTTCAGGCAGCATTTATCACGCAGCTTGAAACATCGATTCCAAGAGGACCGTCACCATCATGGCCAACATATTCTGCAGCAATTCAAACAGGATTTCAGCAAGTTATGACCGCTACAAAAACACCAGAAGAAGCGGCAAAAGAAGTTCAAGCAGCAGTGGATGCAATCAAATAACTGTGTAAATGAACGAATAAGGGCTGTTGTAGTTATGACAGCCCTATTTTAAAAGGAGGACGTTGTGATGAAACGCATAATAAAAAATAAGACTGCATCTCTTGGAATCCTGTTTTCCCTTCCGGCATTAATTTATATGATGGTTTTTATCGGTTATCCGATGATTGAAAACTTTATTTTAAGTTTTAAGAATGTAGATGTCTATACATTTTCGCAAGCAGCGAATCAAAAATTTGTTGGATTTCAAAATTATATTGATTTATTTCAGGGAGCTAATTCCGTGCTTCCAATTGCAATTAAAAATACAGTAATATTTACCTTAGGATCTATTTTTTTTCAGTTTGTGATAGGATTTGGTTTAGCATTATTATTTAATAAAAAATTTCCTGGTTGTTCGTTTTTTCGGGGAGTAACGATGATTTCATGGCTATTGCCAGTAACAGTAGCTGGTTTATTATTTAAATTTATGTTCCAGGTAAATGGCGGAATTATCAATCAGCTATTGTTGGCAATTCACGTGATAAAAGAACCAGTTGAGTGGCTATTAAATGGAAATTCAGCAATGATAGCAATTATAACGGCAAATATATGGATTGGTATTCCTTTTAACATGATGCTTATCTTGACAGGACTTACGACCATTCCAAATGATATATATGAAAGTGCAGGACTTGATGGAGCAAATAAAATACAGACACTATTTCGGATAACAATACCAATGATAAAACCAGCAATTATGTCAGTGTTGACACTAGGTTTTGTGTATACATTTAAAGTATTTGATTTAGTGTGGGTTATGACAAAAGGGGGACCTGTGAATGCCACAGAATTGGTTTCCACTTATGCATACCGGTTATCCTTTCAAGAGTTCCAATTTAGTAAGGGTGCCGCAGCAGCCAATATTTTATTTATGATTTTATTGTGTGTAGGGTTTTTCTATATTAAAACCATATCAGATGACGAGGTGATGTAGCGATGAAAAAAGAGACAAAAAAGAAAATCGGTCTGGTATTTATGGGTGCAATTATATTTGTGATTTTTATATTCCCTCTTTATTGGATGCTTGTAACGGCATTAAAAACACAGGTAGAGATTTTTGAAATCCCAACACCATTATGGCCAAAAAATTTGACACTAGAAGCATTCCAAAAGCAAATTTCTCAGTCAAGTGATACCCTGCAAGGATTTAAAAATAGCTTGATTATCGCGGTTGGTGCAACTGTAATCTCAACCGTATTATCCATTCCTGCATCATACGGTCTTGCACGGTTTAAATTTAAGGGTAGAAAAATGATTATTTTGTTATTTTTAATTACGCAGATGCTTCCATCGACGTTGGTGTTAACTTCACTTTATATTATGTTTTCGAAAATGGGGATTTTAAATAGCTACATTGCACCAATTCTTGCAGATGCTACGCTTGGTATTCCGTTTTCAATTATTATTTTAAGAACGTATTTTATATCGATTCCAAAGGAATTAGATGAGGCAGCAAAAATCGATGGATGCGGGCATCTATCTGCTTTTATTAGAATCATGCTTCCAATTGCAAAACCAGGAGTTGTTGTAGCAGCTGTATTTTCTTTTGTGTATGCATGGGGAGATTTGATTTATGGAATTACATTTATTACAGATCCGAACAAACGACCAATTACTTCGAGTATTTATAATTATGTACAACAGTATCAAACGTTATGGAATTCAACGATGGCATTTGGGATTATTGCGATTTTTCCTGTAGTACTTATTTTTATATTCATGCAAAAGTATATTGTAAGTGGTCTTACGAATGGCGCAGTAAAGGCATAATGAAAGGAAAGTGAACAAGATGAAACGACATTCTGTAGAGTTGGAAAAAATAAAAATAAATGACTTTTTTTGGTCAAAACATGTAGAGTTAGTAAAGAATGTTATTATTCCTTATCAATGGGAAGTTATGAATGATCGAATAGAAGGTGTAGAATCAAGCCATTGCTTAGAAAATTTTAAAATTGCAGCAAAAGAAAAAGAAGGAGCTTTTTATGGTGCTGTTTTTCAAGATACGGATATTGCAAAATGGCTAGAAGCAGTGGGGTTTACACTTGCGACAAATCAGGATATTGAGCTAGAAAAAACTGCAGATGAAGTCATTGATTTGATTGCAAAAGCACAGTGCGAAGATGGTTATCTAAATACCTATTTTACAATAAAAGAACCGCAAAAGAGATGGAAGTATTTATGTGAAGGACATGAATTATATACCGCTGGACATATGATGGAGGCAGCAGTTTCGTATTACAAAGGAACCAGAAAAGATAAGTTCCTCAATTGTATGTTTCGTTTTGCAGATTTGATTTGTGACACGTTTGGAATGGAAGAGGGTAAAATCCATGGATATCCAGGTCATCAAGAAATCGAAATTGGATTAATTAAGCTCTACGAGGTAAGTGGAGAAAGACGGTATCTGGATATGGCAAAATATTTCATTGATGCGAGAGGTGTTGGAAAAAATTACTTCCTCCAGGAAATGAAACAAGAAGGCTTTTCACATCTATTTCCAGAATTTAGAGATTATGATACGAAATATTCGCAATCTCATCTACCGGTACGAGAGCAAACTACAGCGGAGGGGCATGCAGTACGAGCCGTATATATGTATGCTGCAATGGCTGATTTGGCATACGAATATCAAGATAAAGGACTTCTTGATAGTTGTGTTCGATTATGGGAAAACATGACAAAGAAACGGATGTATGTTACGGGAAGTATTGGATCTTCTGGTATTTTAGAACGTTTCACAACGGATTATGATTTGCCAAATAGCTATAATTATTCGGAAAGTTGTGCGTCAATTGGACTTGCCCTGTTTGGTCTTCGCATGGCGAACGTTACAAAAGATGCATCATATATCGATGTTGTAGAGCGAGCATTATATAATACTGTCCTTGCAGGAATTGCATTGGATGGGAAGAGCTTCTTTTATGTAAATCCTTTGGAATGTTGGCCGGAGAGTTGTATCGATCGTACATCAAAGGAGCATGTAAAACCAATCCGTCAAAAATGGTTCGGAGTAGCTTGTTGTCCGCCTAATATTGCTCGAACCTTAGCATCCCTTGGACAATACATATATTCAATTGATGAAACGGATTTGTTATTAAATCTTTTTGTATCAAATACATCGCAAATCCATTGGAATGGAGAAGAGGTCGATGTATCGGTAAATACAAAATTTCCATTTGAAAATAAGGTTGATATTGCAATTTCTGGGGGTACAAAAGAATCAAGCATTGGTATTCGTATACCGGAGTATGCAAATAATTTTATAATACGAGTAAATGGGGAAATTATAAATTTTGAAAGAAAAAGAGGCTATGCAATTGTTTTGGTGAATACTTGCGAGGCAAAACTAGAAGTCGATTTTTTAGCCCCGGCTAAGTTTGTTTGTGCCAATCCATTGGTTCGGGAAGATGCCGGGAAAGTATGCATCATGAAAGGACCATTGGTCTATACGCTTGAGGAAGTCGATAATGGCGATTGTCTCTCATCCATCTTGATTGATACAAAGACGAAGTTACAAGAAATTTGGAAACCTGATCTTTTTGGAGGGGTGACAATAATTACAGCACCGGCACAAAAAATATCCAAAAACGGATGGGATAAAATGACACTCTACCAGGATAGTCACACGATTCTGGAAACTATAGAAATAAAAGCCATTCCTTATTGCTATTGGAATAATCGGGGAATTGGAGAAATGAGTGTGTGGGTAAAAGAAAAGTTTTAAGATTAACAGGAGGGAAATTATGGAGAAGGTAAAAACAAAACAGTTATTTACCAAAGCGACTGCAATTGCTTTGGCAGCAACGCTTTCGATTGGAAGCGTTCCGTTCACTTCTTATGCGAAAGTAGGAAGTGCATTGGATGTGGGGCATCCGACGTTTAAAAATACGGAGCTCCTCGACCAGGTTTATAATGTGTCACCGGATGACTACACAGCAGACAGCCAGTTGATGAAGATATATAATGAAGATTTGCTTGCTGGCAGTAACTCTTTTTATATTGACCGCATTTTAAAACGAGAAGGTGTTGCAAATGGAGATGCTGGAAACAATGGGAATGATGATGGTAATACGTTTATGACAAGAGGCCGGGCGCTCTATATGTATACCAGTAATCCAGATGTCATAGGATTTGGCGGTAATACGGCATATCATCAGCCAATGGGAAATGGAGATATGTATGGTGTTACATTTTCTCAAGAAGATAGTGAATTAAAAACCAGTGAAACAAGCAGCAAACGAGTGAATATGCCAAGCCATTGGTTGAGTGAATATACAATTTCTGACACTGGTATTACTGCGGATGTCCAAAAATTTATTAATTATCAAAACGTAGCAGTTACCCTTATTACGCTAAAGAACAGTGAAGAGAATGATAAAAATTTGAAGGTTTCTGTTCATTCAAATTTTGCAAAAGAAGCTTCTTTCGTCGAAGTAAATGGATCGCAGATGGCACAATTAAGTGGATCGAGCAATACACCTTCCAATTTAACTGTTGTAAAACCAAAATTATCAGCTGAAGCTTCGAACCAAAGTTTTGAGGCAGATGGAGAAACGCTTAGTAAGACAATAACAATTCCTGCAAATGGAAGTGTAGAAGTAAAGGCGATTATGGCGTTTACCAGTAAAGAAATTCCAGAGGCACAAGAAGAGTATCTTCGCTTTTTAGGAATGGATAGTAATGCAAAAGCTCTTATGGCACAAAAGAGAGAGTATAATCTTTGGTGGGCAGAAACAATGCCATATATTGATGTACCAAATAAAGCCATTCAAAAAGCAATTGACTATCGTTGGTGGCTGGAAAACTTCAATAAATTAGATGCCAATATTCCAGGATATGATTATCAATATCCGGTAACGATAGAAGGTGTACTTGGGTATAACAATGCAATCGTCTTAACGCAGCCGATGCATCTGCAAGATACAAAGTGGATGAGGGATGCATCACTTGCCTATGGACAATTGTTATCCGTTGGTAATAGTTCTCAAAGCAGTGCATTTTTAGATAACCCTGGGAATCGATCCAATTGGAACAATCATTATGGACAGTATCTTGGAACAGCGGGGCTCGAAGCGTATAAAGTAATTGGTGGAAACAAATCCTTGGCAGAAACGTTGGCTTATTATTTTGAGCATGATGCAAAAGGTCAGATTGACCATTATGGAAATCATGTAAGTGCTACTACACCAGCCAATAAGTTGATTGATTATTCTTCTGCATTTATGACTGGAAATGATGCAGATACAATTTCCTTTGCCTATCCAAATGCTGGAAGATGGAGAACGCATGCAGAAAATGCTTATGTTTATGGTTCTGCAAATGCTGCGGCTGATTTATATAATTTAGCAGGAGATGTGCAAAAAAGTACAGAATTATCTGATCTTTCAAGCGAAATCCAAAATGATATTTTAAGTTTGTTGTGGTGTGATAAGGATAAGTCGTTTGAAACGAGGGCAGTGGATCCAGATCCTAATTTTGTATCACATAATGAGGATCAGCCGAACTTGATTCCATATAAAGAGTCAAATAATTTCAATTATTTTAGTGAAGGTGTAGTACCAACCGATGCAGCATCCATTGCAAAATACGGTCAAATGTTAGAATATTTAAGTTATGCTGACGAATTTCCACTCTTTCCATACTATACTGCAAATCAGCAGGATAATAAAAAACAGGCTGGATCGAATAACTTTTCTAATATTAATTTTACCGTGCAAGCAAGAGCGTATGAGGCAGCACTCCGTACATATGACAAGCAACAAAACTATGTATCTGATGATATGCTTTCCCTTATGGTAGAGTGGTGTGCATGGAATATGTATCCAAATGGGGGAGACATTCGTTATCCAAACAACAATGAATTTTATAATGTTGATAATAAAACAAATGACACCTATTATCGATCTTGGATTTATCATAATATTTTAGGAAACTATAATTATATCTTTGTCGAAGATGTAGCAGGAATTGTTCCAAGAGAAGATACTAAGTTAGAACTAGATCCGATTGAATTTGACTATGACCATTTTATGATTAATAATGTAAAATATCATGGTGATAATGTAACGGTTGTATGGGATGATCCAACAGATAGTACAGATTATTATGGAAGTGCCATTGCCGACGGATTTTCAGTGTATAAAAATGGAGATAATTTATTTACATTAAATAAAAAAGCACATGTTGTTTACGAAAATGGAGTTCTTAGTTTTCCAGATGGTGAACCAAGTGGTCTACAAACGACATATGGTCAAAATGAAGAGTTTACGAATGCAATGGATGTTGTACTCAGTGACAATGTAAGCCAAATACTGAAAAAATCTGGAATTGAGACAAATATTACAAGTGAAAATCTTGCAAAAGGGAAAACGGTAACTGCAAGTTTCACACCAGACAAAGCAAGAGAGGCATCTTGGGCAAATAAGCATCGTGCAGATGGAACGGATTCAACTTCAAAGGCTGTAAATGAAGAAAAACCAGATCCACAGGCAATTACGGATGGAGTAACTGTAAATATGCCTTTCTGGGGAAATAATGGAAGTAGCAATGCAAGTGATTGTGTTGTTGTTGATTTAGAAAATGCAACAACAATGGATATGATGAATCTCTATTTCTACAATGACAGGCAACAGGGAGGATATGCAGAACCTGCAAAATATACACTTGAATACTGGGATGGGGCCGAGTGGAAGCAAGTAGAAGATCAGACTCGAACCCCATCCGTGCCACAGGCAAACTACAACACCAATTATTTTAAATCCGTAACAACAGATAAAGTGAGAATTACTGTATTTAACGCAGAAAATCATGATACCGCTATTACGGAAGTGCAGCTGTATCAAGAAGGCGGAGTAAGAGATGTAGTGGAAAACAAAGCACCAAGTGTTAGCATTAGTCAGGATATGCAAAAGAGCGAAAATATGAAGGTTACTTTGTCTGCTACCTGTGAAGATGATGGCATGCCATGGGACAAAACAATCTCCTATCATTGGGATGTTATAGGAAAACCAGAAGGTGCTACGACTATATTTAGTAATGAAAATGCATTAAATACGACATTAGCAGCATCCATACAAGGAGAATACACTGTAAGATTTACTGCAACTGACGGAGAACTCTCTGCATCGAAAGAGATGAAGGTAAACATAGCTGAGACAGCTATTGTGGGAAGTGAAGATATTGCATTGAAAGCGACACCGTCCTCAGATTATACGGCTGGGTGGGAAAATTTGAATGGAATTAATAATGAAAATTTTGAACCAGTCGCTTCCAATGGAGGAACGAATAAAGGATGGGGAAACTGGCAGGGAAAAGATGCTGGTGCGAGTTGTTATGTTGCATATACATGGAATGAAAAAGTAGAAATTAGCGGATGTGGTATTTTTTGGTATGACGATGGAGGAGGTACAAGAGTACCTGCAAGTATTAGTTTTCAGTATAAAGATGACAATGGGGAGTGGAAAGATGCAACAATGCTAACTTCTTATAATGACGCAAATAAAATTGATACCTATAATACAATTGCATTAGAGTCCATTGAAACAACGGAGCTTCGGTTAAATATGGTAACGCAAGCTGCAGCTACTGGTATATATCGATTTAAGGTATATAGCACACCGATAAAGGAATTATTGCCAGTTTTCCTTGGAACAAAACAAGGAGTTATTCCAGAACTTCCAGGTTCAATCTATGGAAGACTAGAAGATGGCAGTCTTTTGAAGGCAAGTGTAGTGTGGGATCAAATTACACAAGAGCAAGTTGCAAATAATGGAGAATTCACAGTAAATGGGGTAAACACAGGAACAGGAAAGTTTGTAACAGCGACTGTTTATGTACGAAGTGATATGGATATGGCAGGTATTACGGAAGTAAAAGATACACAGGTAAGTGTAAGCCGTGGAAAAGAAGTAGTACTTCCAGATTGCGTAAAGGTTCAGTATAACAATGGTGCGTATGATAATGTGGTGAGTAGCGTAATTTGGGATTCTATTAGCAAAGAACAGTATGAAGAATCTGGAGTGCATACATATCCTGCAGTTGGAACGGTGTCAGGAACTGCAATTAAAGCGAATCTAATTATCAATGTTTTGGCCAATACGGAACAACTTCAATCCGAAATTGAAAAAGCAGAAGCGATTGAGAAAAGTGCATATACAAAAGCAAGTTATTTAGCACTCGAAGAGGCTTTGATAAAAGCAAGACAGATTTTACAAGGTACATCGGATGAAACTATGATTAATGCAGCGGTACAAGCACTACAATTAGCAAGAGAGGGTCTGGTACGGGTTGCAGATGTAGCAGCACTTACAAAGAATATAGCAAGGGGAGAAGCACTTAATTCACAAGGATATACAGCCGAGAGCTTTGAACATTTAACAGCTATACTAAATATGGCCAAAGATTCCGTAAAGTCTGATTTTGAAAGTCAAGAAAAAATCGATTTAGCCAATGAAATGCTTATGAAAGCATTTGATAATTTAATTAAGAGTAAAAAAGCAGAAAAAAATCTTTATCTTACAATGGATATGGTAAGTTCTGATCAGACTAAGATAATGGATCGTAGTAAAAATGGGTATGAGATTAAGGCAGATGGAGCAAAGGGAAGCGATTTTGTAGCAGGGATTAAGGGCAATGCATTGGCATTAGGAGAACATACATCCTTTAAAATTCCTGCGGGTAAAGAGTTAGCAAGTAAAAGTATTTCGATTTCGTATTGGGTAAAGAGAACAGGAATGTTAGAAGGAAATAATAACATTCTTTGGGCAAAAAAAGAGTCTTCCTATAATGGAAATGGGTTTTATGTAAATTATCCAGTAGCTGAAAAATACTCCAGTTTCTTCGTTATGGATGGATTTAATGGATTTTACGTAAATGAAGATCCAAATGAATTTTTGCCAGAAAATGAGTGGACTAATGTTGTTATTACTTGGGATGATGACGTAAAGAGAGGAGCAATTTATAAAAATGGAGAAAAGCAAAGCATAACATACATTGGTGATCCAGAAAGTATTACTGGTGATGTGAATGCATCGAATGTATTTGGTGAGAATGGTTATCCAGGAAGTGGTTATCCAGCTGGCATGCTTATGGATGAATTTTCAATCTACAATGATCGATTATCAAGCGATGAAATTCAATCTATGTATAAAGAATTTACGCAAGTAGAAGGCTCAGCTCCAGCAATGAATCAAACCGTTGATAATATGACAGGCGGTGTATTGAGTGAGAGTAAGAAAACACAAAAAGATAGTAAGACTGGAGAAGCGATTACAGTCATTAATATGAGTGGGCAAGATAAGGAAACACAAAGTAAAATTACAGCAACTGTTTTGAAGAACGCAAAAGATGAAATAAGTAGTGTATCTGCAAAACTGGAAGTAACACCTAAAGTCGATGATAAAAACAAAAATGAGTTGCGTATTGAGACAAAAGATGAATTTATAGAAAGTCTTGAGAAACTTGCAACAAAAGAAAATCCGCTCAAGCTAAAGGTTGTTATGGATAATGAGAAACTAATAAATGCATGTAAAAATATAAAGGAAGGGGAAAAAATAAAGCTGGAATATCGTCTGCCAGCAAGCGTTTTTAATAATGAAAAGGTGAGTGTTTCTTGGATAAAGTTATCAAAGGATGTGTTGAAGAATATGCCAAATCAAAAAGACGCATTAAGTGTAGTGGTTTCTGATTATGAAGGCAACACACAATATGAGTGGAACATAGGAAGAACACAGGATAATGATACAAAGAAAACACCAAAAAGCATGAATTTAGCCGTTACTATTACGAGTACAAAAGGACATGAAGCGAAAGATATATTAAGTAAAGTTTCAAATGGATGTATTGTTTCATTAAAACAAAAAGGAAATTTACCAACTGGTACAACACTATCGGTACCGATTTTAAAAACTGGTGATTTTAAAGCAGGAAGTAAGGTATATGTATATCGCTATATTGCAAAGAAAAATAAAATCACTCGATTTGACAAAACGGTTTACACTTGTAAAAAGGATGGAAGTATTGAATTGAATACTAAAATTGGCAGCAGATATTTAGTAGTGCCAAAGAAGATTAGTTTTGTAAAATAATAATAACTCGTTAAAAATGAGGAGATAACACAACAAAGTTAAAAGGTTGTGTTATCTCCTCATTTAAAATCTCCCAGTAAAAATTGAATATAATATCATTACAATAATAAAACGTTTAATCTAATAAAAAATGTTATTTTTAATATAGAAACCATCCTACGAATCAAAAAATATAAAAAAATTACTAAAAAACAATCTATAAATAGAGTAAAAACAAAAATTAAATATAAAAAAGAGAGATATAGAGAGAAAATAAAAGAATATAATTGGATACAAGAGATAATATATGAATTTGATTAAATTGTGAGCTTTATTAATAGTAGATGCTATGATATAAATTACCTAAAGATAAAACGTTTAATCATAATATAGAAAGAAGGAGGAGAGGAAGCGAGTAAAATGGATGAATGTTTTATATATAATGTAAAAGGAGGAGAAATTTTGAAAAAGAAAAGTAATAGCAGGATTCGAAGAGTAATTTCGACGGGACTAGCAATTGTGATGGGGATTACAATGCTTCCAACGAATGGACTTACTATTGTGAAAGCAGCAGAAAAAAATGTGTTAAGTAATGCGTATTTTAATGTTGAAATTGGAGAGTATGGGGAAATTAGCAGTCTTAAAATTGTAGGGGATGAATTTGATACCGATTATGTATTAAACGCTAAAAATGCACCGAACCAAGGAGCATCGGAAGAACACCAATGGATGGGAGAGTTGATGTTTCAAACGAAAAAGGCCAGTCAGAATAGTTGGATTGAATCCATGACGAGTGCATCATCAAAAAATAGTAGTGCAAGAGAAATAAAAAAAGAAGGAAATAAGGTAACGGTAACGTATGGAAATGAGGCCGCAGAGAAAGGAATCAAAGATTTTACATTAACAGAAACTTATGAGTTAGTAGATAATCAACTCAAATGGAGTATGAAAGTGACAAATCCAGGGAATGAAAATATTACCTTTGGTGATTTTGGACTTCCGATGACATTTAATGAGTATTGGACTTCTCAATATGCAAACGAATATTTGTATGAAACAAGAGTAGTAGATCATTCATTTGTTGGACAGGATTCTTCTTATATTTATGCACAAAGGCCAAGTGGACAAGGAAAGATGCTGGTATTTACGCCAGATGTTTCTACTGGTGCTAAATTGGAATATCAGGATCACTGGAGAGTTAATAATGGTCATGCAGGTTCTGCTTGGGCACAAGACCAAGGTGGATGGGCAAATGGATTGAATGTATTCTATATTCACTCGAATGCAATAAAGTCGACTGGAAGCAGTTATTTAGAAAACACAGAATTGACATTAAAACCAGGCGAGAGTAAAGAATATAGGTTTGATTTTACCGCAGCTCAAGATGAATCGGCAATGAAATCGGTGCTTTATAATCAGGGAATTGTAGATGCAGTTGCTGTTCCAAGTATGGCTTTTTCTGTTAACATGCCAGCCGAATTTTATTTACATACGAAATATGCCATTGATAAGATTAAAAATGTGTATGTTGAATGTTCTCATGATACACATTTGTATGAAGGGTTGAAGAACTCTGTTTCCAATAAACAAGAGTGTACCAAGGATGCAGGAACATCTGTAATCTATAAAGAAACCAAAATAGTGGATGGGGAGCAATATCATATTTATGATTTGAAACTATCATGTCTTGGTGCTAACAATGTAGTGGTTTGCTATGAAGATGAGCAAGGAAATGAAAAGAAAACAACACTGCAGTTTTATGCCATGGATAGTGCAGAGAATGCATTGGATTTGCATGCAGATTTTGTAACCAAGTATACACAGGTAGACGCACCAGGTGAAATCAGCGACAAGATTTTTGATGATTGGATGATGGATACGGAAGATGTACGTGGTGTTTATAAGGGATACTTTGGATGGGGCGATGATTGGGGATTTACCCATGGAGAATATCTGGCAGAAAAGAATGTATATCTTCCAGTAAAAGAACAGATTCAGGCAGTGGATAATTATCTAGACATTGCTATATGGAATGGTCTTATGCGAGAACATCATGAAGATTATTTGGTGAATGACTGGTTAGATGATGAACCCAATAACACAGGTCAGGGAACTTCTAGAGGGTATGCATATCCACATGTATATAATACCTATTTTTCGATGTATAAGATAGCGAGTAAGTATCCGGATATGATTGCTTATTCAGAAAGTAAAGATACGTATTTGCTTCGTTCCTATCATATATTAAAGGCTTTGTATAGCAAGGGCGTGGGCTATAACTGGGATACTGGATTAATGGGCGAATCGACTACCCCTGATATTATTTCTGCATTGACCAAAGAAGGATATTATAAGGAAGCACAAGAAATTATCGATATCATGAATAAAAAATACAAAAACTTTTCTGGTCAAAAGTATCCATATGGTTCAGAATACAGCTATGATAATACAGGAGAAGAGGCGGTATATGTATTAGCAAAGCTTCAAAATAATCTTGATATGATGAAAAAGATTGATTTGAAAACACGAGCATGTCGTGGAGTACAGCCAATTTGGTATCACTATGGAAATCCTACTACGATTTGTGGTGAAAATTGGTGGAATTTTCAGTATTCTGCATCTTTAATTGGATATTGTATGGATGATTGGCTCCGTTTACAAGAGAATGGATTAACAGAAAATGAAAAGGCACTTGCATCACGTGTAAACTATGCTGCAAAATTAGCAAATTTAACCTGTATTAACTCAGGACAGATTGATGCAAGTGAAAAGAATATTGGTACGGTTGCATGGACGTATCAGGCGGAACTGGGGAACTCAGGAGGACAAGGAACTGGCGGTGGTAACATACATAATGGCTGGAGGCAAATGTCTGGAGAAGCAGATACTGGTCTGTTTGGGGCAATGCGAATTCTATCCTCCGATGTAGCCAATGATCCTGTTTTCGGTCTGTTTGGGTATGGATGTAGTGTAGCGGAAAAGGATAATAAATATGAAGTTACACCACTCGATGGGCTATATACAAGACTTAATTTTATCAACGAAGGTCTCTATATTGAGTTAGATAAAGATCAGTATAGCCAAGCTGTGGTAAGTAAAGACAAAGACTATATTGAGTTATCTATGAAAAATCTGGAAGAGTCAGAACATGTAACTGATGTTGAATTGACTGGATTAAAAGAAGGATCGTATCAAGTGTCGGTAAATGATCAGATAACAGGAAGTTTTAAAGTAGACGAAGAAGGAATACAAAACACAACAACAAAGCAAACCGAGAGAAAAAATGTTGCGCTCTTGGCTACACCAAGTGCACAAAGAACCTGTGGAGAGGGCACAGATGCACATGTTGCAGCACTCAATAATGGAATAGATCCAGTGTCGTCTTCGACTGCAGATCAATATTTCGGTGCAGATGGAATGCAAGATAATATCGTATGGCATAACTGGGCGCAATGTGACGATCCGGCAGCTGAAGATTATGAATCAAGCTGCTATGTACAGTATAACTGGGACAGTGCAGTAACGATTGATGAGACAAGCGCGTATTATATGTGCACGCCGGAAAATACTACCGATCAGTGGACACCTGGAGCTGTGAGCTATCAGTATCTATCGGAAGATGGTACAACTTGGATGAATGTTCAAAATGCAACGGGTGCTGGCATTGAAATCAACCAATATAATAAAACATGTTTTGATCCAGTTACAACCAAGGCATTGCGCATGACGATGCAGAAGGCAGATGGAGTAAGAGGGCTTGGTGTTTTAGAATGGCAGGTAATGGGAACGGCAACGGTTGCGGATGAAAAGGAACAAGAGAATACATCGAGTGTTATAGTTTCTGTTCCAATGCCAGCAATGAAAGTGGTAAATGTTAAGATAGCAACAGGAGCTGCATTGGAAAATACGGCACCGCAGGTTGATGCGGGGGAAGATATCACGGTATCAGCTTCGGAGAATATTCATTTGAGAGCAAGCGTAACAGATGATGGGTATCCAGATATGACACTAGATAGTAGCTGGAGTGTAGAAAGTATGCCAGAAGGTGCAACGGTAAATATTTCCAACATAGACAAATTAATTACGTCTGTGGATGTTGATAAGATTGGAGAATATGTATTCAAACTGACGGTATCGGATGGAGCGTTATCAAGTGCTGATACGGTTAAAATAACAGTAAAAGAGGACGAACCCCTACCGCTTGTCTTAGCATATTATACGTTTGACAATGTATCAGAAGATAAACGTAATCGTGAACTAAAAAGTGCAGATGATGCTGGAGTAGGCTATCGTGCAGAACAAGTCAGCAATCCAGAACTTGCAGAAGGAAAGGATGGCTTGGCACTTTCTTCTAAAAGTAGTTATTGTGGGTATATTCGTTTGTCAAAAAACTTGACGAAGCGAGTTGATCAAACAACGATTGCAATGGATGTTAAATTGGGTGATTTGCAGGGAAACGATGCACGCCTGTTTGAGTTTGCAGACACACAAGGAGATAAATTCTATGTTTCCGTTGTGAATGGGAATCAATTGGAAATGGGAATCACAGATTCTTTGACCAAAGAAATGAAACGGGTAACTACAAGCGCCAAATTTGGCGTAGGATATTGGAAAAATGTAGAAGTAACACTCAAAGATAATGTTGCCATTTTGTATGTGGAAGGAATTGAAAAGGGAAGAATCGAAGCTTGCAATTTTAAATTATCCGATTTGGGAGAGACGCAAAGAAACTTTATTGGGCGTGGAGATAATAAGTCAGGGGTATTTTTTAATGGACTTATTGATAATTTTCAAATGAATTCTTATGCAATGGACACACAAGAGATATTACAAAAATATCAGTATCAAGGAGAAAAGTCTCCGGTCAGTGCAGAAATTTCTGATATGGTAGTCGTGGCTGGAACAACCCCAGAACTTCCAAATCAAATTGATGTGCTGTATACGGATGGTTCGTATGATGTGGGAAGTGTAATATGGGAAACTATCAAACCATCCGATTTTGATAAAAAGGGAATGGTAACACTAAAAGGTCAAGTTCAAGGGATTACAGATCCAATTACTCTGACAATTCATGTGGTAGAAGGAGACGCAATCAATGTAGCAAGTCTTGCTGAACCAAGTGCTATTATTAATTCCGTAAATGATTTAGGTGGAGTTGCAGGTTTAAATGATGGTTATCTTCCGACAAATTCAAAGGATACCAGTCATGGAGTATGGCATAATTGGTTAGGAAACCAAGGAGGTACTGCTTGGGTGCAGTATGATTGGAGTGAAGAAATAGTTTTAACCAGTACATCTGCTTATTACTTTAAAGACAATGGTGGAAATTTCAAACCATCCAGCGCATATTATGAGTATAAAGATAGCAATGGAAACTGGAAGCAACTTACAAAGACAGTCGGGTTAGGTGTAGAAGCGGACACATTTAATAAAACAACCTTTTCACCTGTTATGGCAACGGCTCTTCGCATGGTGATGACACCGGCGGCACTTGGATGTGGAGTCATAGAGTGGGAGGTATATGGCTACAGTAATACAAAATTAGTTACAAAGACGGAATTAAAAGATGCAATTTCCCAGGCAGAAGGAATAAAAGAGTCTTTAATTGCAAAAGGATATGAAACGTTAGCACCTGCACTTTTAGCCGCAAAGAAGGCAGTAGAAGATAGTTCGGTAAACCAACAGCAAGTAGATGAAGCTACGGATTCATTGTATAAAACAATTGCAGGGTTGACGCCTCTCAATAACAACCTAGCATATACTGCCAAAGTTTCAACTAGCTATATTTCCGCATGGGAAAAACTGACGGCTGTGAATGATGGAGTGGATGCGGATAACTCGATGGCAGCTGGAATTGACCACTATGGAACTTGGGGAAATGAATCTGCATATGAGACAGTGACGTATACTTGGGGAAAAGAAGTAAATCTCGATCAATCAAACGCATATTTTTGGAATGACGGTGGCGGTATATTAACACCTTCGGCCTATTCCTATGAATATTTGGATGAGAATGGGGAATGGAAGCAGGTTGAAAAGCTGACTGGATTAGAGGCAGTGTTAGATCAATATAATGAGACAAAACTTACTGACATAACAACAAAATCAATAAAAATAATCATAAATAAGCAAGAAGAAAATGAGGAAGGAATCGGACTAGTTGAATGGCAAGTAATAGGAACATATGCCAAGGCAGAAGAACCTTGGGGAGGACCGGTAATTGTTGTTAATCCGGAGATAGAAGATCCAGAGACTACTCCTGCAAAAGGCGAAAAAATCTACAACAAAGATACATTGTATGTTGTGACATCAGCGTCTTCTGATAAAATGACAGTTACTTATAAAGGGGATAAAACCTCGGATAAAACCTCGGATAAAACAACAATAAAAATACCATCAAGCGTTACAATTGAAGGGATTGAATATAAGGTAACAAAAGTTGGTGTTAATGCATTCCGAAATAATAAACATTTGCAAAAAGTAATAATTGGAGAAAATGTGAAGAAAATCGGGAAAAGTGCTTTTAGAGGATGCACCTCTTTAACAAAAGTAACGCTTGGAAAAGATGTGGAATCGATTGAAAAAACAGCATTTTCCGGGAATAAGAAATTAAAAACAATTGTTATTGATAGTGTAAAGATAAAGAAGATCAATGCGCTCGCGTTTGACAAAACAAAACAAAACATAAAAATTGTGGTACCAGCGAAAAAGGAAAAAGCATATCAAAAGTTATTTAGAGCATTGAAAACGAATAAAACATTTAAAATAGTAAAAGCAAAAAAATAATAAAACCAGAGATTTGCTGCAAAATGAGACAATATGTTGCGTTTTGCAGCAGTCTCTTTTTTGCGTAAAATGCTTGAGATAAAGAGAGATAACGAGTAATATAAAAGGGAATAAAGGTTAAGAAGGGATGCGTATAAATGGCAACAATTAAGGAATTGGCAAAGCTATGTGATGTTTCAATAGCAACAGTATCCAATGTTTTGAACGGAACTGGACGCGTAGGGGAAGAAACATCAAGAAAGATATTAGACACAGCGAAGAAAATTGGATATATTCCCAATATGATGGCAAAAAACCTAAAGCAAAAAGTAACGAAAACCATTGGGATAATAACAGAGGATTTAACTGTTTTTAACTGTGCCGATATCGTCGATGGAATCAATGATTATCTTGATCAAGTGGATTACACCTTTCTATTAGGAAATCTTCGATTGTACAAAAAGTATAATAATATGTTTTATCATCATGAGGGATATAAAGCACAGGTGGAAGAAGAATTTCAAATCATGAAAAGCAAACAAGTAGCAGGGATTATTTATGTGGGAGCACATAGCCGTGAAATCAAAAGTATACCAAAAAATTTTGACCTGCCAATTGTTGTTGCTTACGGATATGCTTCGGAACAGCATGTGCCATCGGTTATTTATGATGATGAAAAGGGTGCATATGAAGCCGTAAGCAAGTTAATCCAATTGGGAAATACAAGCATTGGAGTGGTAACAGGTGAACAAGGAAGTCTTCATACAATTGAACGTATGAAAGGATATCAACGGGCACTGTTCGAACATAAAATTTTATGTGATCCAAGTCTTATTGTAGAAGGAGACTGGACAGTTGATAGCGGATATGAAGCTGGGAAAAAGCTCATAGAAAAGGGGGTATCAGCAATCTTTTCTATGAGTGATGTGATGGCATCGGGTATTTATGATTGTGCAAATGAGAAAGAAATCATAATTGGAAAAGAGTTAGACTTAATTGGATTTGATGATCGCCAGATCTGCACTGCTTTTCGCCCAACCCTTACATCGATGGCATTGCCATTAGAGCAAATTGGTCAACATGCTGGAAAAATAATAGTTGAAATGATTGAGCATAAAACGATAGACACAAGTTTGCTTCATAAAATAGAATGCAGATTAATTGAGAGAAATTCTATTAAAGGTTAAACGTTTTATTATAGAGATTCATGTAAAAAAATAAAGAAGGATAATATTCCTTCTATAAAAAACGTATGGTTTCGTATGAGAAAGCATACGTTTTTTATATATTTTTAAAAATAATATAAAAAAAGAGCTTGCTAAATTGAAAAAAGTAGTGTATATTATATTTAAATGATGAAACGTTTAATCACCACTTGAAAGTAACGGAGAATAATATATGCAGAAATTATCATTAGCACGACTAGGTGACATAGTAATTGAAGATCGGTTTTGGAACCGTTATACACGATTGGTAAGAGAAACGATTATTCCGTACCAATGGGAAGTTCTCAATGATAGAATTCCAGACATAGAAATAAGCCATAGTCTTGCGAATTTTAAAATCGCTGCTGGGCGAGAAACGGGCGAGTTTTATGGGGTAGTTTTTCAGGATACGGATGTTGCAAAATGGCTAGAGGCCGTAGCTTTTTCATTAGCCACTCATCCAGATACAGAATTGGAAGAGAGAGCGGATGAAGTGATTCAAATTATTGGAGAAGCACAACAAGAAGATGGGTATATCAATACCTACTTTACGATAAAGGAACCGTCTCTTCGTTTCAGTAATTTAGAAGAGGGGCATGAACTTTATACGGCAGGACATTTGATGGAAGCGGCAGTTGCGTATTATAAAGCAACTGGAAAATTAGAATTTGTTGAAATTATGGAGCGGTTTGCTGATTTGATTTGCAACGAATTTTCTCAAGAAAAAAATAAAAAAGGGTATCCGGGGCATCAAGAAGTTGAAATTGGACTTATTAAACTATATGAGGTAACTGGAAAGCGAAAATACATAAAGCAGGCAAAGTCTTTTTTGGATAGGCGTGGTGAACAACCAAATTATTTTCTGGAAGAGGAAAAGCAGCCAAAATTTAAACGTATTTTTCGGGAATTTGAGAACTATCTTCCATTATATTCACAGTCTCATTTGCCTATAAGAGAGCAAAAAACAGCAGAAGGGCATGCGGTAAGAGCGATGTATATGTACTGTGCTATGGCAGATGTAGCATATGAATATGCAGATAAAGAACTTATGGAAGTATGCAAGAATCTATGGAATAATGTGATAGAAAAACGCATGTACATAACAGGAAGTGTCGGAAGTTCTGGTATTTTGGAACGATTTACGGTGGATTATGATCTGCCGAATGATTCAAACTATTCAGAGACGTGTGCTTCCATTGGATTGGCTTTGTTTAGCAGGAGAATGGCACAAATAACGAGAGAAAGTAAGTACATCGACATTGTAGAGAAGGCATTGTATAATACCTTATTATCTGGTATTGCGCAAGATGGAAAAAGCTTTTTTTATGTAAATCCATTAGAAGTATGGCCAAATAATTGTCTCCCTCGAACTTCGATGGAGCATGTTAAATCGACGAGACAAAAGTGGTTTGGGGTAGCTTGTTGTCCTCCAAACATTGCGAGGACGTTAGCTTCACTGGGAGAGTATCTTTATTTCAAAGACGAAAGAAGAATATGGATTAATTTATTTGTTTCCAACAGTACAACTTTTCTGTTTGACGGAAAAGAAGTTTTGCTTCATGTAAAAACGGATTTTCCAAATGATGGAAATGTGCTGATTTCTATAGAGAACAAAGAAGTACAAGAAGGAACGATAGCAATTCGAATTCCTGACTATGTTGGGAAATATTGCATTGCAATTAACGGTAAGGAAGTTAATCAAGTTCCAAAAGAGAAGGGATATGCCATACTTAATATGGGAATCGGAAAACAAGAGGTTGCAATTAATTTTGATTTACGCGCACGAATTGTACACGCCAATCCTCTTGTGAAAGAAGATGTTGGAAAGGTAGCAGTTGTAAAGGGTCCTATGGTTTTTTGTATGGAAGAAGAAGATAACGAATCAAACCTTCCTGCATTTTTCCTGGATACAAAGGGTGAATTAGAAGAAGTGTATAAGGATGATTTACTTGGGGGAACAACGGTGATTAAAGCAAGAGGGAAAAAACTTGTGGAAGCCAATTGGAACGAAGGGGAACTTTACAAAGAAATTTCACCTCAATTTAAGGAAAGTAATCTTACATTTATTCCATATGCATATTGGAATAATCGCATAGAGGGTGAAATGACAGTATGGGTAAAAGAATTGTTTTAATTTAAGGAGGAAGTAAAAATGAAAAAAAGTAAAAAAATGATTGCGCTTGCTTTGACAGCAGCACTTGCAGTGTCTACACTTGCAGGATGTGGTTCAAAACCAGCGGAAACAACGAAAACAGCAGAGGAAGCAACAACAGAGCAAGGAAAAACAGATAATACAGTTACGGAGAGTGCGGAACCAACGGAACTTGAAATGTGGACATTTGTTGAATTACATGGAAAACATTTTGATACGATGATTGAAAATTGGAATAAAGACAATCCAGATCGACAAATTAAGCTTACCGTTAATGTGTTGCCATATGAAGAAATGCATAACAAATTACAGATTGCATTGCAATCAGGGGATGGAGCGCCAGATATCGTTGATATCGAACTTGGAAAATTCGCAAACTTCTTAAAAGGGGAACCACAATTGGAACCTTTGAATGATGTAATTGACTCATATAGAGATAAAATCGTATCTTCTCGTATTGAACTTTATAGCAAAGACGGAAATAATTATGGAATACCAAGTCATGTTGGTGCGACAGTGGCATTTTACAATACAGAGATTTTAGAGGCAGCAGGGGTTGATTATACAACAATCAAAACTTGGGATGATTTAAAAGCAGCTGGAATTAAAGTGAAAGATGCAACTGGAAAATATATGATTTCTGTAGATACCGGTGCACTGTGGCAGTTAAATGATTTGCTGTCTCAGCAAGGAGTTGACTGGGTAAATAGTAAGGATGAAGTAAATGTAAATATACCAGAAGCAAAACGTGCACTTGAAATGTTAAAGGATCTTCAAGATGCAGGTGTTGCTGTTACAATTCCAGGCGGAAATCCAGATACGGAAGAAGCGTATGCATATTATAATACTGGAGAAGTAGCATGTGCAGTTATGCCATTATGGCATATGTCACGTTATACAAATTATATGACCGATTTAAAAGATAAGATTGCGATTGCACCAGTACCAGTATTAGAAGAAGGTATGCCATCTTCTGTTGGTGGTGGAGGAACTGGAACTTGTGTAACTAATCAGTGTGCGGATGTTCAATTGGCAAAAGATTTCTTAGCATATGCAAAGCTTTCAGTGGACGGCAATATTGGACTTTGGAACAATCTTGGTTTCGACCCTTGTAATATGGATGTTTGGACAATGGAAGATGTTACACATAACCCAGATAATGCGTATGTACAGTACTTTATTAACAATCCATTTGATGTATTAAATGAAATCAAAGATGGGATTGGCCTAATTAAGTCTACCGAAGCATATCCTATCATTAATAGTACATTTTCATCAGTTACGCTAAATTCAATTTTTGAAAGTGGAACAGATATTGATTCAGCATTAGCAGATGCACAACAACAAGTTGAAAATGAATTAAAATAAAATTGCTATTTCATGAATAACCCTATGGACGACAACTCGTTCCTAGGGTTATTATATGAATGGTTAAATTACGACCGTTTAACGGTTAGGAGGGCTAAATGATGAAGGAGACAAAGTTAACGCAGAATAGTAAAATTGAAAGTCAAAGTAAGCTAAAAAAGCTGCTATATTCGCAGAAGGTAGCCCCTTATGTATTTATATTGCCCTTTGTACTTACCTTTTTAATCTTCTGGCTCTTACCTTTGACAAAGTCTGGTATCATGAGTTTTCAAAGTGTGCTGCCAGGGCAAATTGAATTTGTTGGATTGAAAAATTATAAAAAGCTATTTGGGGACTCGATATTTTTAGTAGCAGTTAAAAATAGTTTGCGATATATGATTGGGACTCTTGTGTTATTGATTCCAATACCATTGCTTTTGGCTTATATGATAAATAGTAAGCTGATGGTTGCGAGGGATATGTTTAAATCTGTATTTTTTATACCAGTGCTTACATCGATTGTTGTAGCAGGAACAATATTCCGACTTATGTTTGGAGAAATGGATACTGCTTTTATGAATACAGTCATAGCGGCATTTGGTGCAGAACCAATCAAATGGCTGAAAAATGATACGACTGCATTTGCGGCGTTGTTGATTCTTGCCTGTTGGCGATGGATGGGAGTTAATATGCTCTATTTTCTATCAGGGTTGAATGGAATACCAAATGAATTGTATGAATCAGCTTCGATAGACGGAGCAAATTCAGTAAAAAAGTTTTGGTATGTATCGCTTCCAATGCTAAAACCTACGATTACTTATGTACTAACCATTAGTATATATGGTGGTTTAGCAATGTTTACAGAAAGTTATATGTTATGGGCGGGAAAAGATTCTCCGCAAAATATTGGCCTTACGATTGTAGGATATTTATATCGTCAGGGAATACAAAGAAATGAAATGGGATATGCCAGTGCAGTAGGAATTGTATTGCTGGTAATTACAATGATTATAAATATAACTCAGTTAAGTATATCTGGATTATTTAAAAAGGAGGACTAGACATGAAAAAACGTGTTGTAAAAATTCTGTTATTTCTATTTTTCATGGTTGTAGCACTCTTTGTTCTACTTCCCTTTGCAGCAATTTTTTTGGCAAGTTTTAAAGAGGGAAAGGAACTAATACAGTATGGATTAAATTTGAAAATTGAACCAGAAAAAATGAACCTTAATAATTATGTATACTTATTTACGGGAGATCACGAGTATTTTCGCTGGTTTTTTAATAGTGTTTTATTAACAGTTGTGCAAGTTATATTGACGTTATTTGCGAGTGCATGTGTAGGATATGGATTTGCTGCATACAATTTTAGGGGAAAAAATATTTTGTTTGTTTGCGTACTTTTAATTATGATGGTTCCATTTGAAATATTGATGCTTCCGTTGTATAATCAAATGATAGAGATGGGTCTTAATAATACATATGCAGGGATAATATTGCCGTTTATGGCAAATGCATCTACGATATTCTTTTTTCGTCAGTATTTGTCTGGGATACCAAAAGAAATTATTTCAGCAGGCAGGGTTGATGGTGCAACGGAATATGGTATTTTTATAAGATTAATATTTCCAATTATGAAACCAGCAATGGCAGCAATGGCAATATTGAATGGAATGACTTATTGGAATAATTTCCTCTGGCCTCTCTTGACGTTGCAAGAATCACGAAAATATACATTGCCAATCGGGTTAAATACGTTACTTACACCATATGGGAATAACTATGATTTATTAATCGTAGGATCTTGTTTTTCAATTATTCCAATTTTTATCTTGTTTTTGTGTTTTCAGAAATATTTTATAGAAGGCATGGTGGCCGGAGCGGTAAAAGGATAAAAGGAGATTACAATCAATGAATGCAAAAATGATCGTAGACAAAGAATTGTCAATATCAAAAGTGGATGACCGACTATTTAGCTCGTTTATTGAACATTTGGGGCGAGCAGTATACAAAGGAATTTATCAACCAGAGCATGCGCATGCAGATGATGAAGGATTTCGAACAGACGTAATTGATTTGGTGAAAGAATTAAATATACCGATGATACGTTATCCAGGAGGTAATTTTGTTTCAAATTATTTTTGGGAGGATGGAGTAGGTCCTAAGGAAGATAGAAAAAGGCGTTTGGATTTGGCATGGCGAACGTTAGAAACAAATGAAGTTGGATTGAATGAGTTTGCAAAATGGGCAAATAAGGTAGACTCAAAGATTATGATGGGAGTAAATCTTGGTACCAGAGGGACAAAGGATGCTTTGAATCTATTGGAATATTGCAACCATCAAGCGGGAAGTTATTATAGTGATTTGCGTAAACAGCATGGGATAGAAGAACCGTATAAGATTAAAACATGGTGCCTTGGGAACGAGATGGATGGAGATTGGCAGTTAGGTAAGAAAACAGCCACAGAATATGGACGACTTGCTGCGGAAACAGGAAAAGCCATGAAATTAATGGATTCATCCATTGAACTGGTTTCTTGCGGAAGTTCTTTTGTGGAAATGCCGACGTTTCCAGAATGGGAAGCAACTACGTTGGAACATACGTATGAGGTTGCAGATTACGTGTCTCTTCATCAATATTACGGCAATGTGCAAAATGACACGGCGGATTATCTTGCTATGACACAGGATATGGAGCATTTTATTCATACCGTTATTTCTACTTGCGATTATATTAAGGCGAAAAAAAGAAGCAAAAAAACAATGAACCTAAGTTTTGATGAATGGAATGTATGGTTTCATTCGTCAAAAGCAGATGATGAGACGATGAAAAATCATCCATGGCAGGTTGCACCGCATTTGCTTGAAGATGTATATACCTTTGAAGATGCCTTGATGGTTGGTCTTATGTTGATTACCCTAATTAAACATGCGGATCGCATTAAGATTGCATGTTTGGCACAGCTTGTTAATGTAATTGCACCAATCATGACAGAGAATGAGGGAGGAGTATGGAAACAATCCATTTATTATCCATTCTTACATGCTTCCGTATACGGAAGAGGCACTGTGCTTTGGCCAATTGTTACTTGTGATAAGCATGATACAATTCAACATGAGAATGTTACGGATATTGAATCTGTGGCGGTATATCATGAAGAAAAAGAGGAACTTACAATATTTGCAGTCAATCGAAATGTAAACAAAGACATTGTGTTTGAAGTGGATGTTCGTGGGTTTGAAGGTTATAAGGTGTTAGAATACATAGTATTGGAAAATGATGATGTCAAACGATATAATGGATATGGGAAAGAAATCATTCAACCAAAGAAGAAAGAAACCTATCAATTCGAAGGAAAGATGTTTACGACATCGATGAAAAAATGTTCGTGGAATGTCATTCGATTTGCAAAAACAAACTAGATATAAGGACTGCTACATAATCTGAAAAAATCAGATGGTAGCAGTCCTGTTTTTGAGTGGCGATTTTCGTTGTAATATGATACAATAAAGAGAGTTTTTGTTAGGGGGCGAATGGATGAAGGTTAGCATAAGGCAGATTAGTGAAAAAACAGGATTTTCCCCTGCTACAATTTCAAATGCATTGAATCGTAAAAAAGGGGTCAATAAAGAAACGGCTGCGGAAATATTTCGGGTAGCAAAAGAGCTTGGATACATTGATGAAGAACGGATTACGAAGATAAAATTTGTTATGTATCGTAAAAATGGTTCCATTATTGAGGATACCCCCTTTTTCTCTTTACTGATTGATGGGTTTGAAAAAGAGTGTGGTGCATCGGGATATGAAGTTGTGATTTGTAACCTAGATAGTAGATCACTTGATTATGAGGAACAAGTAAAATGGCTGATTAATGATACAAGTTCGGCGGTTGTACTTCTTGGAACTGAGTTGATGGACGAAGATTTGGAGTTATTCAAAGGAGCAAAATGTCCTTTTCTTTTATTTGATTATTGGAGCTCTGATATGGAGTTTAATGCAGTGTTAATCAATAATGCAGATTCTGCACGTATGGCGACAGAATATTTAATTGGAAAGGGACATCGAAAAATTGGCTATTTAAGAGGAAAATATCGCATTAAATCATTTCGATCCAGACATGTTGGGTATACCGTTGCTTTGAATAAAGCTGGAATAAAAGTAAATTCTGCGTATACAATTACAATTGGAACAAGTATGAATGAGGCGTATACGGATATGGTGAGAATTTTGCAGAAAAAACCAGAAATGCCTACGGCCTTTTTTGCGGATAATGATATGGTTGCACTTGGTGCGATGAAGGCTCTGACGGAATTTGGGTACAAAATACCGGAAGACATCTCGATTATTGGATTTGATGATTTGCCATTTTGTGAGATTGCAACACCAAGACTAACCACACTCCGTGTTGCAAAGCAGGAAATGGGACAGGCAGGAGCAAAACGAATTATAGAATTAATTAAAAAGCCAAGTGCAGTTAATTTAAAAATACAAGTTTGTACAAGCTTTGTGGAACGTGATAGCGTAAAAGAACTTGTAATAAAATAATAGAATAGAATTTGAATAAGAAGAGGATAGTATAAATATCCCCTTCTTATTTTTTTTGTAAAAAACATATGTAAATGTTTATATAAATATTTATAAAAATATTTATACGTAAAAACTTAAAAACTGCGTTTTAGTGTTAAAAAATTGTGCATAACTAACAAAAAAATAGAGTAAAAACTAATTATAGTGACAAAAATAAAAATAAAAACATAAAAACTATTGAACAAAAATATAAATAATTTATAATAATATTTATATAAGTTTTGAGAGGAGCTGAAACCGTGAAAGTTAGTATTCGACAAATTAGTGAGAAAACAGGTTATTCACCAGCAACGGTTTCAAATGCTTTGAATCGGAAAAAGGGTGTAAATAAAGAGACATCTGCTGGGATTTTTAAGGTCGCAAAAGAGATGGGTTATATCAATGAAGCAAGTGTAACAAAGATAAAGTTTGTTTTATATAAAAGAAATGGGTTGATTACAGAAGATACTCCTTTTTTCTCTCTTATGATTGATGGATTTGAAAAAGAATGCAGAGAATATGGATATGAAATGGTACTTTGTTATTTGGATCGAAGAAATGCAGATTTTGAGGAGCAGGTGAAATGGCTACTAAATGACACCACATCGGCAATTGCATTAATGGGTGCAGAGTTAATGGAGGATGATTTAGAAATATTTAAAGGAGCAAAATGTCCATTTCTTACATTGGATTACTGGAGTTCAGATATGAGTTTAGATGGAGTTACTATTAATAATTCAGATTCTGCACGAATGGCGGTAGAATACTTGATTAAAAGAGGGCATAAGAAGATTGGATATTTAAGAGGCCAATTTCGGATCAAGGCATTTCGCTCCAGGGCTGTGGGATTCAAAATTGCAATGAATAAACATGAGCTTCCGGTTGAAAATTCATATATCGTAACACTTCGTACAACAATGGATGGTTCTTACCGTGATATGAGTGAGCATTTGAAACAAAAGTTGGATCTGCCTACGGCTTTTTTTGCGGATAACGATATGATTGCGTTAGGCGCGATGAAGGCATTGCAAGAACATGGATATCGAATACCAGAAGATGTTTCGATTGTAGGTTTTGACGATTTGCCGTTTTGTGAGATTGCTTCTCCAAGACTTACCAGTCTTCGTGTTCCAAAACAAGAAATGGGACAGTTGGCAGTAAGGAGAATCAACGATATGATAAAAAATCAAAGTAATATTAAATTAAAAACACAAGTTTGTACAGAATTTATTGAGCGAGACAGTGTAAGAATATTATAGCATAGAAGAAAAGAGGGTATCCTATGAAAAAGATGAAATTAGGGTTTGCACCAACGAGGAGAAGCATATTTAGTGCGCCAGATGCTGTTAAATTTGCAAATTTAACAAGAGAAAAATTAAAGAATATGGATATTGATTTTGTAGATATTACGGACATTAATGAAGAAGGTCTTCTCTATAATGACAGTGATATGGAAAAGGTTTTGGACAAGTTTCAAAAAGAAGGGATAGAGGGATTATTTATTCCTCATTGTAACTTTGGAACCGAATATATTTGTGCAAGACTAGCAAAGGCATTAGGTGTACCGGTTTTACTATGGGGACCTAGAGATGAACGACCAGATGAAAATGGGATTCGCTTAAGAGACAGTCAGTGTGGATTGTTTGCAACCGGAAAAGTGCTTCGAAGATTCCAAGTTCCCTTTACCTATCTTACAAACTGTCGTTTATCAGATCCGGAATTTGAACGAGGTCTAAAAGATTTTCTTTCCGTTTGCAATGTGGTGAAGGTATTTCGACATACCAGAATTCTACAAATTGCTCCAAGACCATTTGACTTTTGGACAACAATGTGTAACGAAGGAGAATTACTGGAACGATTTAATATTCAGTTGGCTCCAATCCCAATGCCAGAGCTAACACAAGCGGTAAAAGATGCAATTGCACAAGGGGTTGAAGTGGAAAACGTGACGGCATATTGTAAAGATAATATGTGCGTAAAGATTAAAGAAAATGAGCTTACAAATGTTGCAGCGCTGAAAGTAGCAATGAAGGGACTTGCAAAAAAATATGGTTGTAATGCAATCGCAATTCAATGTTGGAATGCCCTGCAAAGTGAGCTTGGAATTATGCCATGTGCGGCCAATTCACTATTGAATGAAGAAGGAATTCCGGTTGTTTGCGAAACGGATATTCATGGTGCAATTACGGCAGTTATGGTAGAAGCGGCAGGTATGGATGAAGCAAGAGGATTTTTCGCTGATTGGACGGTCAGACATCCGGATAATGAAAATGGAGAACTTTTACAACACTGTGGACCATGGCCAATCTCGGTAGCTAAAGGATTACCAACGATAGGATATCCATTAGCATTTGATCATCCAGGTGCCGTAGAAGCAGAGGCAAAGCATGGCGATATGACATTGTGTCGTTTTGACGGAGATAATGGGGAGTATTCCTTGTTGCTTGGAAATGCAAAAGGAATTGAAGGGCCATACACAAAAGGTACTTATGTTTGGGTTGAAGTTGAGAATTTAAAACGATTGGAAGATAAGTTAGTATGTGGTCCATACATTCATCATTGTGTTGGAATTCATAAAAACGTAGTGCCGGTATTGTATGAAGCATGTAAGTATATTGGGGTGAAACCAGATTTTTATGATCCAATTGAAGAACAAGTAAAAGCATATATACGAGGCGAGACAATCGAGTAGGTAGTAGAAGAAGTGAGGAAGGAAGGTATCAATGGAAAATATAAAAGCATTATCCTTTGAATTACGTAAAAATGTAATTGACATGATTGTGGAAGGAAACGGTGGGCACATTGGTGGTGATATGAGCGTAATGGATACGTTGGTGACACTTTACTTTTCACAGATGAATATAAGTCCGGAAAATATGGATGATGAAAATAGAGATCGTTTTGTTATGAGTAAAGGGCATTCGGTGGAAGCATTATATGCAGTATTAGCAAAAAAAGGGTTTTTCCCAATTGAAGAAGTGATTGCGACATTTTCTAAATTTGGATCAAAATACATTGGTCATCCGAATAATAAATTACCCGGGATTGAAATGAACTCAGGATCCCTAGGACATGGACTGCCGGTATGTGTTGGAATGGCTCTTGCTGGGAAGATGAACCATAAAGAGTATCGGGTGTATACGGTTATGGGAGATGGTGAGTTGGCAGAGGGTTCTGTCTGGGAAGGTGCTATGGCAGCAAGTCATTACAAGTTGGATAATTTGTGTGGAGTTGTCGATCGAAACCGTTTGCAAATTTCAGGAAGTACGGAAGAAGTAATGGCACATGATAGTCTCATCGAACGTTTTAGTAGTTTTGGATGGCATGTTATCAATGTGGAAAATGGAAATAATATCGATGCATTGATTGAGGCTTTTGAATGTGCAAAGACAATAAAGCAAAAACCAACGGTTATCCTTGCAAATACAATCAAAGGGTTTGGGTCAAGTATTATGGAGAATAAAGCAAACTGGCATCATAGAGTTCCAACCAACGAAGAGTATGAACAGATCATGATTGATCTAGAAGCAAGAAGGGAGGAATGCCTTCATGAATAAGATACCAAATCGTCAAATTATTTGTAATGTTTTAATGGAAAAAGCAAAAGAAGATAAAGAGATTGTTGTGTTATGTAGTGATTCAAGAGGGTCAGCCTCATTGACACCATTTGCGAATGCATTTCCTGAGCAATTTGTCGAAACAGGAATCGCTGAACAAAATTTAGTGAGTATTTCAGCTGGACTTGCAAAATGTAAAAAGAAATCGTATGCCGCATCACCAGCTTGTTTTTTATCCACACGTAGTTATGAACAATGCAAAGTGGATGTTGCATATTCCAATACAAATGTAAAGCTCATTGGAATCAGCGGAGGCGTAAGTTATGGAGCGCTTGGAATGAGTCATCATTCTGCGCAGGATATAGCGGCAATGTCAGCGATACCCAATATGCGAGTGTATCTACCAAGTGATCGACATCAAACAAAATGTTTGATAGAACATTTATTGCTTGATGAAAAACCAGCCTATATTCGTGTTGGGAGAAATGCAGTTGAAGATGTTTATTCGGAAGAAAATTGTCAATTCACGATGGATCAAGCAATGATAGTGAACGATCAATCAAAGACAGCACAAGTAGCAATTATTGCATGTGGTGAAATGGTAAAACCAGCACAAGATGCTGCTGAGTTTTTAGAAAAAGACGGAATTCAAGTAATTGTTGTCGACATGTATTGTGTAAAGCCACTCGATACAAAGACGATTATTTCAATTGCAAAACGTGTGAATGTTGTTTTAACAGTAGAAGAACACGCACCATTTGGTGGACTTGGCTCTATGGTAAGTCAAGTAGTAGCACATGAATGTCCAAAAAAAGTGATCAATTTAGCATTGCCAGATGAACCAGTTATTACTGGCTCGTCAAAGGAAGTATTTGATTATTATGGGCTAAATGCAAAGGGTATTGTGAAAACAATCAGAGAGCTTTTGTAGGAGGTTTTTATGGAGGATGGATTTATACTGGGAATTGATCAAAGTACACAAGGAACGAAAGCACTGATCTTTGATGAAAAGGGATGCCTATTGTTTCGAAGTGATCGAGCGCATGAGCAAAAAATCAATGAAAAGGGATGGGTGGAGCACAATCCAAATGAAATATATGAAAATACCATTCAAGTAGTGAAAGACGTCGTTAAGAAGAGTGGTATAAGTAAAGATAAAATAAAAGCAGTCGGAATCAGCAATCAAAGAGAAACAGCACTTGTATGGGACAAAGCGACAGGAAAGCCAATTTATAATGCCATTGTTTGGCAGTGTTCTAGAGGAGAGCCAATTTGTAAGGAGCTAGAAGATGCAGGAATGTCCCAATATATCAAAGATCACTCAGGTCTTCCTCTATCACCGTATTTTTCTGCAGCAAAAATTGCATGGATTTTGCGAAATGTAGACGGTGCGAGAAAAAAGTCTGAATATGGGCTGCTCTGTTGTGGAACGATTGATAGTTGGCTTGTTTATCGGCTAACCAATCGAACAGAGTTTAAGACGGATTATTCGAATGCATCGAGAACACAGTTATTTGATATTGAAAAACTAGCATGGAGCAATACCATATGTCAGGCATTTGGGATTAACTCAGAATGTTTAGCGCGTGTTTGTGATTCCAATGCAGAATATGGATTTACTGATTTTGACGGATTTTTAGAAACAAAAATTCCAATTCACGCTGTTTTTGGGGATTCACATGCAGCCCTATACGGGCAGGGATGTCTGGAGGCAGGGATGATAAAGGCTACCTATGGGACGGGATCATCTATTATGATGAATACAGGAACACGACCTGTCTTTACAAACCAAGGAATTGCAACTTCGCTTGCTTGGTCAATGGATGGAATGGTTCATTATGTATTGGAAGGGAATATTAATTATACAGGAGCGGTCATTACTTGGTTGCAAAAGGATTTGGGATTGATTACATCTCCAAGCGAAACACAAGAACTTGCAAAATCTGCAAATAAGAAAGATAGAACCTATTTAGTACCAGCATTTACTGGACTTTCTGCTCCATATTGGGATAGTGAAGCAACGGCAACATTAAGTGGAATGACACGAATAACCAAAAAAGCTGAGATTGTAAGAGCTGCGCTTGAGTGTATTGCATATCAGATTACGGATATTGTGGATGTAATGAGTAATGCAGCAAAAATAAATGTAGGAGAACTTCGTGTGGATGGAGGACCTACTAAGAATGACTATTTGATGCAGTTTCAGAGCGATTTATTGCATACAAATGTTTATGTACCAAAAGAAGAAGAACTATCCGGTATTGGAGCAGCATATGCGGCGGGAATAGCAATGGGAATGTATAAAAAAGATACTTTATTTTCTAAAAGGAAAGGTTTGATATTTGAACCGACTATGGAAATAGAATTGGTAGATGAAAAAAAGATGGGCTGGAGGGAAGCACTTTTTCTCGCACGTACGAATAAAAAGTGCTAGCAAAAAAGATGAGATTCGCCGAAAGGAAATCTTTCGTGTATCTAATAAAACCTATATAATGTAATTTTAAGGAGGAAACAAAAATGAAAAAAAGATTATTAAGTGTAGTACTCGGGGTAACCATGGTTGCATCTTTATTAGCAGGCTGTGGTAACAAAACAACACAAGATCAAACCACAGATGAGTCAACAAAGACAGACACGCAAACAGATACGAAAACAGATGAGACAGCTGATACAACAACGGAAGCGTTGAAAGGTGGTGGAAGTAATATCATTTACATTATTACACCATCTCATTCCAATCCTTTCTTTGGTACAGAGGCAGTAGCAGCAGAAGAAAAAGCAAAAGAGCTAGGGTATGAGGTAAAAACATTATCTCATGATGACGATGCAACGACGCAGATGGAGCATTTTGAGGCAGCAATTTCGGATAAAGCAGCAGCAATTATCTGTGATAATGCAGGTGCTGATGCAACTATTGAAGCGGTGAAAAAAGCAAAAGACGCTGGCATTCCTACTTTTTTAATTGATCGTGAAATCAATGAAGAAGGTGTAGCAATCTCTCAAATCGTAGCAAATAACTATCAAGGTGCAAAAGCAGTAGCAGAACTTTGGGTAGAAGCTATGGGTGAAGAAGGAAAATACGTAGAATTACTTGGTAAAGAGTCCGATACAAACGCAGGCGTACGCTCTTCTGCATTCCATGAAGTAATTGATCAGTATCCAGATCTTGAAATGGCAGCACAACAATCGGCTAATTGGGAACAAACGGAAGCATTTGACAAGATGGGAAGTATTTTGCAGTCAAATCCAGACATCAAAGGTGTTATTTGTGGAAATGATACAATGGCTATGGGAGCTCAGGCAGCAATCGAAGCAGCAGGACTTAAGGATGTTCAAATTATTGGCGTAGATGGATCTGATGATGTTAGAGATAAGATTAAAGATGGGAAAATTCTTGCAACTGCATTGCAGCAGTGTGCTACCATCGCTCGTATGGCAGTTGAGCAGGCAGACGGGTATTTGAAAAATGGTACTACAGGGCTTGATGAAAAACAATTAGTAGATTGTGTTGCAATTACAAAAGACAATGCAGATAAATTAAAAGCATTTGATTATCAGGAATAATTGATTTGTAATTTGGGGTGCGATTGTGTAAGCAATCGTACCTTACTAAAATAAGCATTATATAAGTGTATTTGTGAGGATTTGTAAGAAAAGGAGAAGGCTATGAAGAAAAGATTGGTAGCACTTTGCATGGCAGTTATGGTTGCAATGGCAACAATGACAGGATGTATCAAGATTGTAAAAATAGGGGAAGAAGCAAAACTAACCGGTGAAGTAGAATTTAACGCAGGTGATGATGTAGCAAGTTTTTGGGATTCGAAAGCAATTCCAGAATTAACAGAGAAAGCAGTGGATTTGGGAGATTTCTTAACACAAGCAAATGGAGACCTAAATTCTTTAGCGGATAAATATGGCAAATATTCAATGGGTACAAGTGGAGAACTCACTTATACCGTAAAAGGTTCTGGTACGATAACAGCAGTAGAAACGGATAAAAAAGCAGGGTATATGACGATAAGTCTTGATGATTACACGGGTAGTGAAAAAATAAATATTCAGGTAGGATCCGTGATGAAAGGTTCATCCGTAAGAGACGCACTCTCCTTCATTAAATTTGGAGACTATACGAACCAAGGAGAATATGCATCAGTCAGTCAAAGTATTAACAGTATTATAATGGAAACTGTTATTAATCCGGAATCAGCATCTGGAATGAAGGATAAGAACATTGAATTTACAGGATGTTTTACAGTAAATGAAAATGATACCATTTTAATTACACCAGTAACCTTGACAGAAAAATAGTAAAAAATGGAGGCAGTGGAATGGATAAGAAGGTAGTATTGCATGCAGAAGCAGTCAATAAGATTTATCCTGGTACAAAAGCACTAGATGATGTTTCCTATGATGTGGAACGAGGAAAGGTTAATGTTCTAATTGGCGAAAATGGTGCAGGAAAGTCAACATTGATGAAAATAATTGCTGGAATTGAACAACCATCTTCTGGAACGCTTTTTCTGGAAGGAGAAGAAGTTTCGTTTAAGGATACCACGGAAGCTAGAAAACATGGTATTGGTATTATACATCAAGAACTTAGTTTGTTTCCCAATTTAAATGTTTATCAAAATATCTTTATGGGGCGGGAGATTACGCAAGGTATCAAACTCAATAATAGAAAACATGCACAGTTGACTAAAAAAGTGTTGGAGAAGTTGGAACACCCAATAGAAGAAGATACTATTGTTGGTGATTTGCGGGTGGGGCAACAGCAAATGATTGAAATTGCCCGTAACTTTATTCAGGATGATTTGAAAATATTAATTATGGATGAACCTACATCCTCTCTCAGTCAACAGGAAGTAGATGTATTATTTAAGTTGATGAGGGAGTTTACCGATCAGGGAATTTCAATTGTATATATTTCCCACCGATTAGAAGAAATTTTGAAGATCGGCGATAATGTAACGATACTTCGAGATGGAAAATTTGTGGCTCGAGCAGAAGTAGAAGATATTGATGTACCTTGGATTGTGCAAAAAATGGTGGGTGCGGGAAAGTCCTACCCTAAAAAAGAGCGAAACATTGATTGGAGTAAAAAGGAAAAAGTCCTTGAAGTAAAAGATTTGTCGCTTCCCAAAAGTGGTGGGGGATACTTATTAGATCATGTCGATTTTAGTCTTCGAAAAGGTGAAATCCTTGGAATCTATGGGCTTATGGGAGCTGGTAGAACCGAGATTTTTGAATGCATTATGGGTCTTCGACCAGAACATACAGGAGAAATCTATAAGAATGGGAAAAAAATAAAAGTGCAAAATATTTCGCAACAATTGGATCATGGGTTTGCACTTGTTCCAGAAGACCGTCAAATGGAAGGATTGGTTCAGACCCTAAGTATTGGAAAAAATATTTCGTTATCGAGTCTTAAAAAATATTGCAAGTTTATTTTCCTTAACGGAAAAGAAGAAAATAAAAACATTGATAAACAAATTAAGGATATTATGATTAAGGTTGCGGATAAAAAACTTCCAATCCTCTCCTTGTCTGGTGGTAACCAACAAAAAGTTGTTATTGGTAAGGGTATCTTAACAAATCCTGAAATCCTTTTATTAGATGAGCCAAGTCGTGGCATTGATATTGGTGCAAAAACAGAAGTTTTTGATATTATCAATCAATATGCGGAACTGGGATTATCCATTATTGTTATTTCTTCGGAATTAAAAGAAATTGTTTCGATTGCTGACCGTGTCATTGTATTATCAAATGGAATCAAGACGGGAGAATTTTTTGAGGAGCAAATAACGGAAGATACGTTGGTACTATCTTCATATAAAGGCCATCATGGGCATGAATCAGAGAAGGAGAGATAGTTATGGGAAATGCAAAGAAAAGAAGCAGCAATGATATTATTATGACCCTTTTAAAGGGAAGAACCTTAATTATTTTAGCAATATTAGTGGTTTTATTTAGTATTATTACAAATAATTTTTTTACCTTAAATACGGGACTTACCATTGCAAAGCATGTTGCACTTTATGGAATTTTAGGTCTTGGTATGACATATGTTTTGATTACGGGCGGTATTGACTTATCGGTTGGGGCTGTTGCAGGACTTTCGGGAATGGTAGCTGGGGGACTTATTAATGAAGGGCTTACCCTTCCAATGTTTGGTGTATCCATTTACTTTAGCGCTCCACTGGTATTCTTTATTACTGCATGTGTAGGTATTTTATTTGGATGGTTGAATGGAGTTATCATAACAAAGTTAAATGTAGTACCATTTATCGCAACTTTGGGTACCATGAATATCGCAAGGGGGTTATCCAACCTAAGATCAGGAGGAGCAACATTCTCGAATATCGTAGGAAATGAAGCCCTTGGAAATACAGGTTTTGATTTCTTGGGAAAAGATATATTGGGAATTCCAGTGGGAGTTATTATCTTAATTATTATCGCAATTCTTGCAGGTATCGTTCTTAAATATACATCGTTTGGATGGCATATCCTAGCAATCGGAGGGAATGAAAGAGCAGCCAAGTTATCGGGAATCAAGGTAAATCGAGAAAAAACATATGTATATATGTTTTCTGGCTTATGTTCTGCAGTTGTTGGTATGATTGCAGCAGCCCAACTGGTGGCAGCCCATCCAGCAACTGGGGAAGGTTGGGAAATGAATGCAATTTCTTCTGCAGTACTTGGAGGAACCTCTATGGCAGGTGGCATTGGAACGGCGGGAGGAACCGTCATTGGTGCATTTATTATTGGCGTTATCAATGATGGAATGACCATGTATGGTGTATCTGAATTTTGGCAAAAGATTATCAAAGGTGTGGTAGTAATTCTTGCGGTTGTCATTGATCAATTCCAGCGAAATTTGCAAGCAAAGATGGCATTGCAGGCAAGAAACGAGAATAAATAGTAGTGCCGCTCAAGCAGCAGATGGGAGTAAAATGAAAAAATCTGGGATTATTAATGCTCAGCTTGCAGGATTAATTGCAGGATTAGGGCATAAAGATATATTTTTAATTGGAGATGCCGGGATGCCAATTCCAAAGGAAGTAGAAATTGTTGACTTAGCGCTTTGCGGTGGAGTACCTACTTTTGAACAGGTTATGGATGCAGTACTTACAGAGACAGAAGTAGAGTATTATTTTCTGGCAGAAGAAATTCTTGTAAAAAATCAGCGACTATTGGATTACATTCAAAAATCATTAAAAGGGGTTGAATATGAAATGATTCCACATGTTGATTTTAAAGAACTTACGAAGAATGCTAAATTTGCAATTCGAACGGGTGAATTTACACCGTATCCAAACATAATATTAAGAGCTGGGGTTGCATTTCCAGCATAGATAAATGTTACAACTTTATAACGATGAAAATAAAAATCGAGTGTGTATTCACTCGATTTTTATTTTTATCGTTATAAAAGGTATCATAGTGTTGATAGCTCTAAGGTTCTAGTCTGGTTTATTCTAATAATATTTTTATCACATCCGCTTTGTCCTTCAAGTGATGCGGAATGCTCTCCCATAGTGCTTTTGCAGCCATATATTGAAATTGTACCATATATTTGTCTTTGGTAAACGTAATACCATCATGAATCGTTCCCATGAACCAGCATTTGTTTTTACAGATTCGAAACCCAATATTTTGAATAATGCTGGAAGCAGGATAGTCGTTTTCTAGGATGCCAATTTCAAGATTATCGGTATTTTTTATTCGATTCACTACAGCATCAAGATGAAGGTTGAAGTCACTTTGATGTACCTGTATGGTTGGAATATAGCTAAAAAAATTATCTGAATACATGACATAGTCTTTTTGTCTCATCAAATGAAGTGCATTTAAGTCATGGATAAAATAAATCTTTACATTCGTTTGATTCAAAAGGTGATTCATTTCCTCTGTAAATATCGTTCGCCAATAATGAATTTGAGCAGTTTGCTCAGCTGTGATTTTATTATAAGTAAGTACCTTATTTAACAAGGATTCTTCCATTGAAAAAAACGATATGGTTGGAATAAAGGCATATATAGTCTCTGATATGGAGGAAAATAGGGTAACGTAGTCTTTAAAATCAATTAAATTAGGAAATACTGCACTTTTGAACGAGTGAGAAGTTTGAAGCAATTGATTGAAAATCGCTTGATATTGCAAAATGGTCAAAGAATCCGTACAGATTTGGGTATAAGTTTTATTCCAGTCGGTATCACAGGAATTACCAAACAATGCTATATCCTCTTCAAATACGTAGATACTCAAGCTAGAAGCTATGTCAAAGGGCATAAAATAGTAACAGGTTATTTCCTGTCTGAACGCATAAAGATATAGATAATTAACCAGTTTTGTTGTAGTTTCCGACTCGGCGTTCATTGCAATAATGAGACGGATGCTATTTTTGTTTTTGAAAAAACTAGCGAGGAGAGGATGAATTTGGTCAAAATAGTTGGTATCATCAAAAAGCCAAGAAAAGTTGGTACAATCATATAAAGAAAGTACTTTTCCTTGAAAGAGTAGTGCGTATTCCAAAAGATTGCGAAAGGCTTTTTTACGCCCTTCCAATGATTTATAGATATAGGCAGTAGTTTTGTATAGGTAATCGAAGTTAGATTCGTTTTGTTTTGAATGAGTTAGTTGATCTAAATTCTCATATAAGATGTAGTTTATAATGTGTTTTTCTCGCATTTTTGATGAGTATTCATCTCCAATAAAGTTTTCAAAAAAATTATCAATTTGCTTTTGCTGAAATTCAGTTTCTGTAAGACAGGCAACGATTCCTTCCCAGTAATAAGATCTTGCAGGAATTTGGCGAACACCATTTTTCCATTTGCCAATTAAGCTTCGGTCAACATGAAGTTTTTTTGATAAATCACAGGCTCTTACACCAGTAAGCTCCATAAGTAACCCAAAAGGTGTTTTGTAATTAGCCACCATTCATTACCTCCAAAAATATTAAATTAATTATAGCACTTGTAGTATCAATTAGACAGAAGCATATCCTTTTTTGTCGCTTTTTGTCTACAAATGTCTGTAGACGTTCGTGGAAAAGAAAACGGATTCTATAGTTATTAAAGACTCAAGTGTGTAAAATTAGAACAGGATATGAGTATACAGTAAAAAGGAGACTGTTAGCAGATAAGTTAGATTACAAAACATAAGGATAAGGGGAAAGCGGATGGAAGGAAAAAAACAATTTAGCATTGGGAGAAAACTGTTATGCATTACATTAATTCCATTAGTACTAGTTATGGTGTGTAGTATCGTTTTTAATGTAAAAAGCCAGGAGTATTTGACAACAAAGCAATTGCAAGCGAGTATGGAGATGGCAATCAGCGGAATCGATATTTTATATCAAACGGTTTCAGATGGTGACTTTTTACAAGATAATGGGAGTTATAAAAAAGGAGAGTATTCAATTTCGGAGAGTCAGGCACTGTTGCAGAAATTTTGCGAAGAGTCAGGGATTAATGGAGCTGTGTTCTATGGGACGGAACGCATGATTGGAAATTCGGAAGGTAATGAGGTGTTATCGGATTCGATATGGAATATAGTATCACAAGGGAAAACTGTATTTGACGATAGCAAAGAACTGGATGGAATCGAATCCTATTGCGGCTTTGCACCTCTTTATCAGCCAAGTACAGGAGAAGTAATCGGTGCAATTTGCGTAGACTGTTCGAAAGAGAGTATTCAAACAATCATTCAAAAGGCAATCATTCAATTTTTAATCGTTATGGGGACACTTTTGTTGCTATCAATGATTGTTACGATTCTTTGGATTTATCTTCTCATGCGGCGTTTAAAAAAAATAGAATATGGAATTGGTATTTTAGCAAAAGGAGATCTAACACAAGAAATTCCAAAGAACTTGAAACATAATCATGATGAATTTGGAATACTTGCAAGAACAACGGGAGAGCTTCGATTAAATTTGATACGTATTGTGAAAGATATTAAGCATAGTTGCAAAGACTTAAAGGAGTTTAATCATGATTTTTTAGAATCGTTTTCTAAAATTACGGTAGATGTAGAAAATATACATTCTTCCGTAGAAGAAATTGCAAATGGAGCGACATCACAAGCAATCGAAACGACCAAAAGTACAGAACGTATTGTCGAAATGGGAAATCTTATTGATGAAACCAGTAATCAAGTAAGTCATCTTCATGATAATTCAGTGCAAATGGAAGCTTATAGTAATTATGCAAAAGAAGCAGTGATGATCTTAAGTGAAAACAATGAAAAGACAATTGACTCAGTTTTGTCGGTGAAAGAGCAGACAAATAAAACCCATGAGTCTGCAATAGAAATTCAAAAAGCGGTAGACATGATTACGGATATAGCGTCGCAAACAAATTTACTATCTTTGAATGCAAGTATTGAAGCGGCAAGAGCTGGAGAGCATGGTCATGGATTTTCAATCGTTGCGCAGCAGATTCGTTCTTTGTCCGAACAATCCAAGGAAATGGCGGAGCAAATCACAAAAATAATAAGTAAGCTTAGAGGAAACTCAGATGATAGCGTTACTTTGATGGATGCCGTTGAAACCGTAATTTTGGAGCAAGATAAAAAGATAAAGTCTTCAATCAAAACGTTTGAAGATTTAAATGTTGAGATAATGGATGCAATAAACATGGTGGCTCAGATACTAGAAAATGAAAAAAAATTAAGTATGGTAAAGAATGCAGTACAAAATAGTATGGAGAGTTTGGCAGGAATTGCAGAAGAAAATGCAGCAAGTACGGAAGAAACATCTGCGACATTACATGCTTTGAATGAAATTATTAAACATTGTGAAAAGGATACCAAAGAATTATTAAAGGTTTCTGAGCAGCTAACATCGCATTCATTACAGTTTCATTTGGAATAGTTGTAAAATAAATAGCCTTTAAAGCGCTTCAGAATTGAGCATTGTTTGCATAGAATGTAAAAAAAGAAAAAAAGGAACCCTATGGAATTAAAGGATAGCAAAACATATGAAAATTTGCAAAAAGCGTTTGATGGAGAGTTAAAAGCAAGCACAAAATATGCTATTTATGCTGAAAAGGCAAGAGAAGATGGTTATCAGCAAATAGGCAATATTTTTGATACAACAGCAGAAAATGAAAGGGAACATGCACAACTTTGGCTTAAGTCGATGGAGGATGGCGAAATACCAGACACCCTGGATAATTTAATTGATGCAATTAAAGGGGAGAGCTATGAATGGAAAACGATGTATCCAGAGTTTGCCAGAGTAGCTAAAGAAGAAGGATTTGAATCAATAGCAACATTATTTGAAGAGGTCGGAACGATAGAAAGACATCATGATTTTCGTTATGAGCGGTTAAAAGATAATATAGAAGATAACACAGTGTTTTGTAAGCAAAGTGAGCGTGTTTGGATTTGCCTAAATTGTGGAAATATCGCATGGGGAGAATGTGCACCTGACATCTGTCCAGTATGTGGATATCCACAAGGGTATTATGAACTTTTCAGTGAAAACATATAAAAGAATTCCTCCTTGCAAGAATATGGAAAACTAACTATAATAATATGGAACGTATTATTGATAAAATGGTTGTGTGCCAATGAGAAAGAGGATAATAAATGGAACGTATGGAACAAATTCCAGAACGGTTCTGGGGCTTATTTATATCCCAGAACCGTTATATTTATATAGAGTCACTGGTATTAATTTATGAAGAATATTTGTATAATGATTATTTTTTGACCAAGGATACTTGCATTCAAATTTTAGCAGACTATTTTTCCAAACGGGTTGTAGATGTCTCAGCAGATATCATTGAGGAAGAAGAAAATAGAACAGCAGAAAAGGAGCCGGTTGCAACAAAAATACTTAACCGACTTCTTTATTTTCGTTGGCTCAAGAAAGTAGAAGATTATTCGAATTTCAAAACAAATATTGTAATACCCGATTATGCGTCTATGTTTATTGATGTGTTCAATCGCCTAAATCACCCCGAAGAGAGTGAAGCAGATCTTTATATACAAAATGTGTATACGAATATTTATTCATTTTATCATGATAGGAAGGCCGGAATTGAGCTTTTGAAAACTGCCCGTGTGAATACTTCGAGACTAAATCGTTCGCTACAGGATTTGCTTCATAACATGGATGATTTTTTTGAAAAATTATTGGTACAAAATACCTATCAAAAACTATTGACGGAACATTTGGAAATTTTTGTTGAGGATGCAGTAAACAAAAAGTATAGTTTGTTAAAGACAAATGATAATTTTTATATTTATAAAAATGATATACGTTCACTTCTTCGACATATAGCAGAAGAGGAAGAGAGACGTATCCGGTTGAAAAACAAGATGATAATGGAAGGAAAATCAGCAGAGGAAGCGGAACAAGAAATAGCAGAGGTTTTGGATGCAATTGAGCGTGGAATTGTTAATATGGAAAAGAGAATTACGAGCATTGATTTAGAATACAGCAAATACATCAAAGCTACAGTAAGCCGGCTTGAGTATCTTTTAAATAATGATGATAATACAAGAGGAACTATCATTGATTTGCTTCATTTAATTGGAGAAGGAAATAAAAATGAGATTATAACTGAAGTTTCTAAAAAAATTAACTTTCATGATCTTACGATTGTATCACAAAAATCGTTTTATAAAAAGAAGCAAAGAAAAATATTTGAAGAGACGCTTCAAAGCGACGAGGTCTTTGAAGAGCTTACAAGAGATCAGGTACTTGATTTGAATAAAATAAATGGCCGCTATACAAGTGAGGATATCGAATGCTTTGTATTTAATCATATGGAAAATGATGTGTTTGCAACAGACAAGTTTATGCTGGAAAATGAAAAACAATTTGAGCTGTTGATTCTGGCATATGACTACGGGATAAGAAAGAGAAGTCCATATTCGGTTGTTGAATCGGAAGAGGGATTTGTAACTAGTGGTAACTATCGTTATCCTAAACTTACCTTTTGTAAAAAATAAGGAGCATTGCGATGATAGAATATTTTACTCGATTAAATGATGAAGAAAAAAATGAAATAACCAACGTTATTCAACTTTTACAGAACCAAACCTACTTACTAGAAAAGAAATATGAACGAAAATACGGAAGATATCAGGTGAGTGCAAACTATCGAGTGTGCGAAAGACATCTGGACTTTTTAATGGAATATTTTAACATTAGTGGATTGTCTCTAGTCGAGAACCGCCAATATGGAATTATGATGCTTATGAGCAATCGCTTACAGGGAGAAAAGCTTTCTAAACTAACAACCTTATTCACCCTTTTATTAAAATTAATTTATGATGAGAAGATGAATACGGTGTCTAATTCCGTTCATGTATTTACTACATTAGAAGAAATTTATGCGAAAATAGCACTTTTTCGTTTATGGGATAATCGTGCATTACCAATTACAGAAGTGAAAAAGGCAGTAACAACACTTAAAAAATATCAGGTGATTGAGGTACTTGACACAACGGGAGAGATGGATATCGAAACTAGAATTCTTATTTATCCAACCATAAATTTACTAGTAAATGGAATGGATATAGAACAAGTTATTTTGCAATATCAGGAAGAAGATGAGTTGGAGGAAGAAGATGGACAGATATCAAGCTTTAACTAAAATTGCTTTAAATAATTGGCATTATATCAATCGAAAAGTTCTATCCTTTCACTCGGAAATTAATTTTTTTACTGGTCATTCCGGAAGTGGAAAATCAACGGTACTAGATGCGCTACAAGTGGTATTGTACGCAGATACGAATGGTAGAAATTTTTTTAATAAGGCAGCAAAAGAAGACTCAGACCGTACGTTAATTGAATATTTACGGGGTATGAAGAATGTACAAGATAATGGGGTTGCTTCTTATTTAAGAAATAACAATTTTTCTAGTACGATTGTACTTGAATTTGAAGATACTAATCGGGGAGAATTTCAATGCATTGGAGTTTCATTTGATGTGGATACGGCAACAAATGATATTAATCGATTATTTTTTCGACACCCTGGAAGACTCTTAGAGAATGAATACCGTTCCAATGAGCGTGTTCTAACTTCTAGTGAAATTCGTGATTACTTAAAAAATCAGTTTGATAAAGATGAAATTTATTACGGAAGGACAAATGAAGCATTTCGTGTCAAGTTGTATGATGAATATTTTGGTGGGTTAGACGAAAAGAAATTTGTTTCCTTATTTAAGCGTGCCATTCCATTTAAAATGGATATGAAATTAGAGGAATTTGTAAAAGAATATATATGTGTGGAACAAGACATTCATATTGACAATATGCAAGAGAGCGTTACGCAGTATGTACGATTAAAAAGACGATTGGAAGAGGTAAAGCTAGAAATTCAAAGTCTTGAAAAAGTAGAAGAACAATTTAATCGATATCATACTGTTTTAGAAAGTAGGACACAGCTTTCCTACAATGGAAATCGTTTGGAATTACTCTATTTGGAAGACGAAATACAAAAATCTGCAGAAAAGCAAACAGTTCTCAAAGAGGACTTAATTGAACTTAAAGCGAAGAGCAATCGACTGGTATTGGAACGAGAGAAGTATGGAAACGAGAGAGATCAAGTGATTGTTGCAATTGAAAATAGTGGATTCACACATTTGCAAAACGAAATAGAGTCGCGGGCAAAGTTATTGAAGCAATACGAAAGAAGTAAAATGAATTGGGATAAAATAGCAAGTGATCTTTTATGTTGGACGGATGTATTTTGTTTCCAAATCGATGTATTAGAAGGAATTGAGGCATTTAAAAATTATCAGATTGACAGCGGGATGTTACAACTTTTAAAACAGAAAATTGCGTTAGAGAGAGGTGGGGTGGAAGAAAAAAAGCAGGTGGCAATTGAACAAGATAATCGAATCAAACAAGAAGTTTGTAATGCAGAAAGTGAATTAAAGAGCTTGCGTGAGGGAAAGAAAATTTATCCAAAATTTGTATCCAAAGCAAGAGAAACAATAAAGGAGAAACTTTTTGATCAATATAATAAAGAGATAGCGGTGGAAGTTTTAGCAGATACCATTGAGGTGAAAAATGAGGTTTGGAGAAATGCGGTGGAAGGATATATGGGCAATAATAAGTTTGCTTTAATTGTTCCACCAGAGTATGTAAGAGCGGCTAAAGAGGCATATAAAAGTCTTGATCCAACCTATTTTTATAAGGCAGCAGTAATTGACACAGCCAGCATTTTAGAACATAAAAAAAATGTAAAAGCGGGTGCGTTAAGCGAAGAAATTGAGGTTACAATTCCATATGTGCGTGCATATGTGGATTATTTGATGGGACATGTAATAAAATGTGGAACAATGGATGAATTGCAGTTGCATAAATCGGCGATTACGAGTGATTGCATTCTTTATCAGGGGTATAAACTACAGCATATTAATCCCAAAAACTACAACGAACAGGCCTATATAGGAGAAAAAGCAATCGGACAAAAGATTGATTTATTAACGCATAAAATAAATAAGTTGAAAGAAGATGGGAAACCGTATCAAACGGCGATTATTGAATGCAACCGGGTGCTTTCTTTTGAAAAGCTAGAGCAAGAAGAGGAACACTACTTTGAATATCTAACATCAATTCTAGCAATTCCACAAACGGAGCAAGAAATTGCTGTTTGTAATGAACGAATGAAAGCATTGAGAGAAATAAATATCGATGAATGGAAGGAAAGAAAAGAGTTTTTAGATAAGGCAATTCGAACAAAAGATTATGAAAAAGATGAAACGATACATGCGATGAACAAGTGTGAACATGCACTAGAAACAATAAAAGCAGAATATCTTGTGTTTAATGAAAAGTGGAAGATGAGAATCGAACACTTTGAGAGAGTCGGGATAAGGGAAGAGAACTATCTGGGATTCATGAAAGAAAAAGATGGTGTGGCATATCAAAAATTGATGAGCTTGTGTTTTCAAAAAAATGAAATGTTAAAGGAAAAAGAGAATACAGAGTATGAAAAATTAACCAAAGTTCGAGAAGAATACCAGCGAACATACGCATATCGGGGATTATCTATATCAAGTCGTGAAAACAGAGCGTATTCTGATTTATTGGAAAATCTACAAAGTGAAAAGTTAACTGAATTTATGGAAAAGGCAAATAATCAGGCGAAAATTGCAGTGAATCATTTTAAAACGGACTTTGTATTTAAAATTCGAGATGCGATTAAGGAAGCAATTCAGCAAAAAGATGATTTGAACCGTGTACTGAGCAAACTTGATTTTGGTAAAGATAAATATCACTTTGTAATTACGAAAAATCGTGGAGTAGAAGGAAAATTCTATGATATGTTTATGGATAAGAATCTGGAAATCAATCCAAGCACACTGAGTGATGTAGGGGATGATCAGATGAACTTGTTTTCTATGGAACATGAAACGAGATACAATGATTATATGAATGAATTGTTAGATCTGTTTATGCCACCTGAAATGGCAGATGCCAAAGCATTAGAAGATGCAAGAGCAAATTTGGAACGTTATGCCGATTATCGAACCTATCTATCTTTTGATATGGAACAAAGAGTGGAAGGTATGCCGGTGATGCGTTTATCAAAGATGCTTTCAAAAAATTCAGGAGGCGAAGGGCAGAATCCATTATATGTTGCACTGTTAGCAAGTTTTGCTCAAATTTATCGAATTAATTTAGATGCGAGTGTTCGAAGGAAACCAAGTATTCGTTTGGTCGTTTTAGATGAAGCATTTTCGAAAATGGATGGAGAAAAGGTGGGAAGTTGCATTGGTTTGATTCGAAAACTAGGGGTGCAGGCAATTATAAGTGCCACCAATGATAAGATTCAAAATTATGTAGATAATGTAGATAAGACATTTGTATTTGCTAACCCGAATAAGACCAATATATCCATTCAAGAATTTGAACGGCAGGAATTTTTTGAACTCTAATACCGGAATCATAAAGGGATTGATGTATGGTATGGTTCGTTATATAATTAGTGTAGTCACTATAATGGTTTGGAAAAAAAGAAAGGGTAAAATTTATGGAAAATGAAAATTTACCTGTTGGTTTTTTTAATGGGACAGTTGCCACTACCAATGGCTTATATCGTATAAAAGATATAGATATAGAAACTGCGAAACAATATGTAAAACAAAACGGTTTTATATCAGCAATTGGCCATGAAGCTACAGCCCAAGTTATGTCAGATTTATTAGGATTGAATATTTTAATGAATCGAATTCAATTTCATCAAGAGATAGGACAAATTGTCATAGTTTTTAAATTAAACGAAAGACCGCCGGAAGGCGTATTACTAAATCGTGAAGAACTAGAGCGTGTTGGATATAGTTTGAAAATAATGGAACGATTGGAATAAACAAAGTGTATTTGGTGTATAAAGGCAGCACTGCAAAATTAGTTGCTTTTGCAAAAACAGCCAGTATATGATACAATTATAAAAATTGAATGGAAACGGAGGGGTTAGATGTCGCCAAAACAACAGGCTTATGAAAACCTTGCAGACTCCATGATAGAGAAGTTTAATATCAGAGGAATTGAAGGGTATTACTGTACGACAAAGGAAGAGGCACTTTTGATGGCGGAGCGCTTTTTGATGCCAGGATGTTCCGTATCTTGGGGCGGATCGGAAACATTAGAGGAAATTGGTTTAGTTGAAGTATTACAAGAGTCTGATTATCAAATTTACGACCGAAAGACGGCAAATGATGAAGAAGAAGCAAGAGAACTATATGGGAAAATTGTGACCGTTGATTATTTTTTTATGAGCTCGAATGCAATTACGCTAGATGGGGAACTTGTAAACATCGATGGAGCTGGAAACCGAGTTGCTTGCTTGATTCATGGTCCGGCCAATGTTATAATAATTGCTGGAATGAATAAGATAGTGCCGGATGTAAAAGCAGGGATTGCACGAGCACGCAATATGGCGGCACCTGCAAATACGATACGATTGGGCAAAAATACTCCATGCAGTATACTTGGAAAATGTGGAAACTGCCTATCGGAGGATTGTATTTGTGACCAAATTGTTATTACAAGAAAATCAAAGATAGCAAATCGTATCAAAGTAATTTTAGTGGGAGAGGAGCTTGGTTATTAATGAATCAAAAAGAAGAATCACCTAGCATAGAAGTAAAAGTGGATTTTACAAAAATTGTGAAATATTGTTGCATTGCGACTGTTTGTGTTGTAGGAATTATATGTGGAACAAGATTTTCATACAAAATGGCAGAACTTGAGAAAAGGAAATAATAGAATTGGGTAAAGCGTTATATATATCTGAAAAACCAAGCGTTGCGCAAGAGTTTGCAAAAGCGCTTAAAGTAAATGCAAAAAAACAGGATGGATTCATGGAATCAACCGATTCGATTATTACATGGTGTGTAGGACATTTGGTTACCATGAGCTATCCAGAAATTTATGATCCGGCATTCAAAAAGTGGTCACTTGAAACACTTCCTTTTGTGCCGGATAAATTCTTATATGAGGTAATTCCAGGTGTAAGCAAGCAATTTCAAATTGTAAAAGGCCTTTTAAATCGAAGCGATGTAGATAAAATTTATGTCTGTACCGATTCAGGTCGTGAGGGAGAATATATTTATCGTCTAGTGGATGAGATGTCATCGGTACCAAATACGAAAGAAAAGCGAAGAGTTTGGATTGACTCACAAACTGAAGAGGAGATTCTTCGTGGTATTCGTGAAGCTAAGTTATTATCTGAGTATGATAATTTATCTGCGGCGGCCTATCTTCGCGCCAAGGAAGATTATCTGATGGGGATTAATTTTTCTCGTGTATTATCATTAAAATATGGGCAGACAGTAAATCGATATTTGCAAAACAAGAAGTGGTCTTCGATTTCAGTTGGGCGTGTTATGACTTGTGTACTTGGAATGGTAGTTCGAAGAGAACAAGAAGTTCGTGATTTTGTGAAAACACCATTTTACCGTGTACTAGGAACTTTTGAGAGTGCAGGAACTCCATTTGAAGGGGAATGGAGGGCTGTGGGAGGTTCTCATTATTTTGAATCACCTCTTTTATACAAGGAAAATGGATTTAAAAAGCGAGAATCAGCGGTGCAGCTTTTGGAAATACTTCGTGTGCCTACTCCAATGAAGGCAATCGTTGATAAAGTCGAAAAGAAAAAAGAAAAAAAACAACCACCGCTTTTATTTAATTTGGCTGAATTGCAAAATGATTGTTCCCGTATGTTTAAAATTAGTCCGGATGAGACACTAAAAATAACGCAGGAGTTATACGAAAAAAAATTAGTCACTTATCCTAGAACGGATGCCAGAGTGCTTTCAACGGCGGTAAGCAAAGAAATTTATAAAAACATCAGTGGACTTAAGAATTATAACTATGCAAAGGAATATGCAGAAACGATTTTACAGTCTGGAAGTTATAAAAATATTACGAAAACAAAATATGTGAATGATAAGCAGATTACAGACCATTATGCAATCATACCAACGGGGCAGGGATTTGGAGCATTGAATGGTTTGCCACCTACAGCACAAAAAGTATATGAGGCAATTGTTCGAAGATTTTTAAGTATATTTTATCCACCGGCTGTTTATCAAAAGACGAGTATTGTAATGAAGCGCAATGAGGAAAGTTTTTTCGCTTCGGTTAAAATATTATTAGACGAGGGTTATCTTCCGGTTATGAGCTATTCTTTTTTTAAGAAGAGGGAAGAAAAAGAGATGGAAGAAGAGAAGGAAGATGAGGGCGAAGATAAACTAGACATTTCTTTAACAGAAGTAATTCAGTCATTAAAAAAAGGAATGGAAATTAATTTATCGCAACTTGTTATAAAGGAAGGTGAAACATCACCTCCAAAACGCTACAATTCTGGGTCTATGATACTTGCAATGGAAAATGCGGGTCAGTTAATTGAAGATGAAGAATTACGTGCTCAAATGAAAGGAAGTGGAATCGGCACAAGTGCAACCAGAGCAGAAATATTAAATAAACTTGTGAAGATTGCTTATCTTAATTTAAACAAAAAGACGCAAATTGTTACGCCAACGCTTCAAGGAGAGATGATTTATTATGTTGTAGCGTTTTCGATTAAATCGTTATTAAATCCAGAACTTACAGCTAGTTGGGAAAAAGGATTGACACAGGTAGCGGAGGGGCAAATAACAGAACAAGATTATATAGAAAAATTGGATGCTTTTGTAAGGCGGAATATCAACGGAGTAAAAACTGCAAATTATCAAAACCATCTAAGAATGTATTTTGATAAAGCGGCGACCTATTATAAATAAGAATAGAGGAGAAATTCGATGGAATTATTAAAAATCAAAAATTTATTTAAAGATTTGAGTCAAACGCTTGCAAAGGAATTACTAGAGAAGGTGGATTATCCATGGGAAGCACTTTCTCAGATTGGCTCTTTTATTATGCAAATCGGTGAGGAATTACCAATGGAGGAATATGAAAAGCGTGGGGATGATGTTTGGATTGCAAAATCCGCAAAAATATATCCGAATACATATATTCAAGGACCTACTATTATTGGGAAGGAAACCGAGGTAAGACCTGGAGCATTTATTCGGGGAAATGTGATAGTCGGAGATGGTGCAGTTATTGGTAATTCCACAGAGCTAAAAAATGTTATTCTTTTCAATAAGGTACAAGTACCCCATTATAACTACGTAGGTGATTCTATTTTAGGATATCGGGCGCATATGGGAGCAGGAGCCATTACTTCAAATGTAAAATCTGATAAGACCTTAGTTTTGGTTAAAAGTGGTGAGAAAAAACTGGAAACAGGACTGAAAAAAATGGGTGCTATTCTTGGAGATAACGTAGAAGTAGGTTGTGGAAGTGTGCTAAATCCAGGCACGATTATTGGCGCTAACTCGATTATATACCCGCTTTCTTCGGTAAGAGGATTTGTCCTTCCAGGAAGTATTTATAAAAAACAAAGCGAGATTGTTAAGAAAAATAAAACAAAATAAAGTAAAATATGCAAAATTACTATGGACTAATTCGACTTTTTATGCGAAAATAGATGCGTTGAGTTAGAGCAAATTATGTTTATAACAATTATTCTGTTGTCGTAAAATAGGATAATTTGTTAAAAATAACACAAATGTGTATCGAAAGGAGTTACAACATGATTTATTCACATGAAGTAGAAGAAATGTGTATAGTAGCACAGGGTGTCAACCACGGTGCTGCTCCAATCCCAGAAGAAGCAAAATGGGTTAAAGCAAAAGATGTAAGTGATATTTCCGGTTTGACACATGGTGTGGGCTGGTGTGCACCACAACAGGGGGCTTGCAAATTAACACTAAACGTAAAAGAAGGTGTTATTCAGGAAGCATTAGTAGAAACAATCGGATGTTCTGGTATGACTCATTCAGCAGCTATGGCTTCTGAAATTTTACCAGGAAGAACCATCCTTGAAGCTTTAAATACAGACTTAGTATGCGATGCTATTAATACAGCAATGAGAGAACTTTTCTTACAGATTGTTTATGGAAGAACGCAAAGTGCATTTTCAGAAGATGGGCTTCCTATCGGAGCTGGATTAGAAGATTTAGGAAAAGGTCTTAGAAGTCAAGTTGGTACTATGTATGGAACTTTGAAAAAAGGTCCACGTTACCTTGAAATGGCAGAGGGATATGTAACAGGGATTGCATTAGATGACGAAGGTCAAATTATTGGTTATCAGTTCGTAAGCCTTGGTAAAATGACAGACTTTATCAAAAAAGGTGATGATCCTAATACCGCTTGGGAAAAAGCAAAAGGTCAATATGGCCGTGTAGCAGACGCTGTTAAGATTATCGATCCAAGACAAGAATAAGAGAAGGAGGAAATGAAAAATGGCTTTATTTGAATCATATGAAAGAAGAATTAAACAAATCAATGAAGTGTTAAGCAACTATGGAATTTCTTCCATCGAAGAAGCTGAAAAAATAACAAAAGACGCAGGTCTTGATGTATATAAACAAGTTGAGAGCATTCAACCAATCTGTTTTGAAAATGCAAAATGGGCGTATATAGTAGGCGCAGCAATTGCAATCAAAAAAGGCTGTAAAAGAGCTGCCGATGCTGCAGCTGCAATTGGTGAAGGACTTCAGTCTTTTTGTATCCCAGGTTCTGTTGCAGACCAACGTAAAGTAGGTCTAGGACATGGTAACCTTGGAAAAATGTTATTAGAAGAGGAAACCGAGTGTTTTGCATTTTTAGCTGGTCATGAATCATTTGCAGCTGCAGAGGGTGCAATTGGTATTGCAGAAAAAGCAAACAAAGTTCGTAAGAATCCGTTACGAGTTATCTTAAATGGTCTTGGAAAAGATGCGGCGCAGGTAATTTCTCGTATCAACGGATTTACTTTTGTAGAAACAGACATGGATTATTATTCTGGTGAAGTAAAAGAAGTATTTAGAAAATCATACTCCACAGGACTTCGTGCAAAAGTTAATTGCTATGGTGCAAATGATGTAACCGAAGGTGTTGCTATCATGCATAAAGAAAAAGTTGACGTTTCTATCACAGGTAACTCTACAAATCCAACCAGATTCCAGCATCCAGTTGCAGGTACATACAAAAAAGAATGTATCGAACAAGGAAAGAAATACTTCTCTGTAGCTTCTGGTGGTGGTACAGGTCGTACTCTTCATCCAGACAATATGGCAGCAGGTCCTGCTTCTTATGGTATGACTGATACAATGGGACGTATGCATTCGGATGCTCAGTTTGCTGGTTCATCTTCCGTACCTGCTCATGTTGAAATGATGGGACTTATTGGTGCTGGTAATAACCCAATGGTAGGGATGACCGTAGCGGTAGCAGTTTCGATTGAAGAAGCTGCTAACGCTGGCAAATTCTAAGAAATAGTTAAAAGATACTATTAGTACAATATTAGTACAGGATAAAAAGAACACATCAAACAAGTAAATTGGTTGGTGCGTTCTTTTTTTGTACGTCATACAATAAAAAAGATGCCACCAATTGGCAGCATCTTTGAGGGGAGTATAAATAATTATAAGGGTTGCAAATCACCATAAGGGTTAGTGACGTGCAATGATTATAATACTCCATTGGAAACATAATGTCAAATAAAATAACAGAGGATTGGCCAGCAGGTTATCCTACTGGCCGTATATGAAAAAAAGTGTATTTAAACAAGGTGGGGAACCTTGTTATTATCTTATGAACTTAGTATATCGGGTAATTGTGTCTATGGTATGAAGAATTATTGAAAAATTTGTGAACAATAAATTAGGATAGGAGATAAAAATATGGCATGTAGATGCGCAGTAGCGACAGATGAATATCTCGGAGGGGAATGTTCGGCATCCGAAGAAGAATAGAAAGTTAATCAGGAAAATTAAGATTTAACGGGATTATTGTATATTGGAAACTTAATATTGATAGTTAGTAAGTTTGATGGTAATCTATTCATGAAGATTATTTATATTTTGCGACTTATTTCTTTTAATGTAATCAGTCGAGAAGGGAGAATTTAAAATGTCAAACAACTTAATATTCAAAAATCTGTGGAGGGTAACACCTCAATAGTTGGAGGTAAAAATGAAAGTTCAAAACATTAAAGTCAGCAGCATCCCTGCTATTATTTGGGGTGAAAAATCTGACAAGATATATATCCATGTTCATGGCAAAATGTCTTGTAAAGAATATGCAGAGAATTTTGCTAAAATAGCTGAGAAAAAAGGGTATCAGACACTTAGTTTTGATTTACCGGAACATGGTGAAAGAAAAGATAGTAATTATCGTTGTGACATCTGGAATGGTATGCATGACCTTACTGTGATTGGCGATTACGTCTTTTCAAGATGGAATGATGTTTCTTTGTTTGCCTGTAGTCTAGGAGCATATTTTAGTTTAAATACGTATGCAGACAGGAATTTTACGAACTGTCTTTTCCAATCGCCTGTGTTAAACATGGAGTATCTTATCAGGCAGATGTTTGCTTGGTTTAATGTAACAGAGGAAAAATTAAGCAAAGAAAAAGAAATTCCCACTCCTGTTGATTTATTACGCTGGGACTATTATCTATACATTAAAGAGCACCCCATTGAAAAATGGTGTATTCCCACATCCATCCTTTATGGTGGAAAAGACAATATGCAATCGGTAGATGTTATTCAAAAATTTGTGAAAGCACATGATTGCAAATTGACAATTTCTCAGAGCAGTGATCATCCTTTTATGCAAGTTGAGGATATAAAAATAGTTTGTGCATGGCTTGAAGAGAACATATGAGGTTATGAGCATAATGTGAAGGTAATAAAAATGAATATGTAAAGATAACGTTTAATTCAATAATGAAACTGACATCTCAAAAAGTATATAAAATGAGACTGGTAAAAAGGGGACATTTGCACTGGAGGGTAAATAAGGAAGCCGATAAAGCATACCTCTATGTATCAAAAGTATTGCAAGAAGCGCTTATGTTAAAATTGGGCGTACAAAAACAATCATTAGCCAATATTCGCTTAGTGGTTCTTTTTGTAAAAGTGGGTAGAAGCACGCAAAAAATAGGAATTGAAATGGATAATTTTGAAAAAGAAAGATTCCATTAAATTTATTGAGAGATATAATGCGTTAAGAAATAGTGATTCGCAGCTTGTGGTGATTGTAAACTAAAGATTTTTGCAGTAATGCAATTATAAATCTAAATTTTTGAAGGAGAGTCGGAGTGTATATTAGTGAAGATAAAATAAATATCAATGAGCATGAACTGATTCTTAGAAATGCAAAAGAAGAAGATGCAAAAATGCTGTTGGAATATGTAAAAACAATATGTGGTGAGACAAGATTTCTTGTAAAAGAACCAGAAGAAGTTACGTTAACATTAGAAGAAGAACGCCAGTTTATAAAAAATCAAAATTCATCAAAAAATAATTTGATGATATTAGGATTTCTTGATGGAGAGTATGTAGGGAACTGTTCATTTATGGGAATGAGTCCTTGCAGATATCAGCATCGTGTTAGCATGGGAATAGCTTTATATCAAAAATATACTGGCATAGGTATTGGGAAAGCAATGATTGAAAAACTTTTTGCTATTGCCAAAGAGACTGGAATTGAGCAAATAGAACTTGAGGTCATAGCAGATAATGAAAGAGCAATTTCATTATATAAGAGAATGGGATTTGAAATATATGGCACATTTCCAAACAATATGAAATACAAAGATGATAGTTATGCAAATGCTTATTGGATGATGAAACAACTATAAAGAAAAAGCTACTTTGCAAAAAGTGAAATTCTAGGTTCTGTGTTTAGAACGATAATTTCCAATTCCCATGGTTATTTGTTTCACCGTTGGTTTAGATTATGAACTAATTTTTTGCATTAATGCAGTGATAAATTTGACGAGGTGCATTTAAGATGAATAAAATAGATACAAAAGGACTTTTATTAAGAATTTTTATACCTACATTAGTTTTAAGCTTGACATATTTGTTGTTAGGAAATTTTTGCAAGATGCCATATTTATTACTATTTTGTATATTGGCAACGGTTATTTTAGTGCCAATAGAGTTGGGAGTAATTTTATCTGCAAGTAAAAATGAATATGGTACATACTCACTTAAAAGTGCATTTACGGGACAGGAAAAAATACCTATATGGCAAACCTTAATAATTGCATTTGTGTTTTTTGGAATAGCAGGACTGCTTTCAACATTTATTGCACCTATTGAAAATCAAATTTTTGCAGAAATGAGAGCTACTGTACTTAATAATTTACCAGCAGGTTTTGATTGGACCAATTATGAATATTTGAAATCTTTTTCCAGACCAGTGCTAATTTTGACTTGTGTGTATTATGGTGTTTTAAATGTGTTACTTGCACCGATAACAGAAGAATTATTTTTTAGAGGATATTTAACATCTCATTATGAAAAACAGAGTGCGTTTACGCCAATACTAATAGCAGTTTTATTTTCGCTGTACCATTTTTGGTTGCCTTTCAATAACATATTTCGTATCTTAGTATTTGCACCAGTTGCATATGTAGCTTATAAGAAAAAGAATATGTATATAAGTATATTCTTTCATTGCTTTTGTAATTTGTTTTCAGCAATAAGTTTTATATTAGTGGTATTGGGATAACTTTCAATTTGTAGAGATCGTGGTGAAATGCCGGATAAACAAAGATTTAGAGTCGTTTAATATGGAGGGTTATCAAATAGTATGAATAACGAAATTTCAAATAAAAAATTTTGGGAAAGGGTTGCAAAGCTGTACACACCAATGCAGGAAAGAAAGAACGTAAAACTATATCTGGAGTTATGTAAGATAATATCAAAATCGTTGAATAAAAATATGCAGGTGTTAGAATTGGCTTGTGGAACCGGACAACTTACAGTTCCGTTATGTAAAAATGTAGCTGCTTGGGAAGCAACGGATTTTTCAGAGAAAATGATTGAAGAAGCAATTGCAAGAGCATCTGATTTTCCGGTTACATTTACTGTACAGGATGCAACGAACCTATCATATGAGGATGAAAGATTTGATGCGGTCATTATTGCAAATGCACTTCATATTATGCCAAACCCTGAAAGAGCATTGACAGAAATTCGGCGTGTTTTAAAAAGTGGAGGATTACTGATTGCACCGACATTTGTATATGATGGAAATATCAACAAAATACGAATTTGGATAATGGAGTTTATTGGATTTCGCACGTTTCATAAGTGGAAGTCGGATGAATATGTCGAATTTGTCTGCAAGAATGGATTTGATATGATTGATAGTTCTATAATTAATGGCGAGATGTTACCTGAATGTATACTGATTTGCAGAACATAAATTTGGAATTTGAGGAGAAGTAGTAATGATAGAAATATTATTTGGGGAAAGTGAAGCTGGCTCAATGAAGGTTGCCAAAAGTAGTAATACAACAATTATTGGTGGAATGAATGGTCCAACTTCATATATAGGAAATCCACCGCAGTCAAATGAAAAGAAAGCTGAGTGGATTACAGGTAATTCGGATGAAGTGATTTGCCTTGCGTTTATGTTGGATATTGGAGATATTAAAGAATCCATTGATAGCCAGTATAGGCAAGATTTGATTTTATCTATGTATACACAAAATGGGTGGGATAATAGCCCAGAGGTATTGAAAGAACTTAGAATGGCTGGGAAAATATACATTAATGAAATAAACAGACTTGCAGGGTATTTAAAGAAAGGCGAACCGATACGAATATGGTATAGTAATAGTCCATATTCTTTATGCGGGCTTTACTACTTATTAATATACTAGGGAATTGTTCAAATGATATCTTTGTTGTTAAGCTGCCTGAGTACGTGCAAACAGCAAAACGCACGATTACAAAATATAGCAACTGGGGTGAAGTATCAGCGGAAGAATTCGGTCAATTTCTTGCCTATGAGAAAAAAATGACTATGTCCGAAATGAGAATGTTCGGTAATCAATGGGCAGAATTAGTAGAAGATAATAGTCCACTTAGAGCAATGATTAGTGGGAATGTAATAGGTGTACCAGAAGATTTTTATGATTTTTTGATTAGAAAACGTCTTTCATCCAATCCTGTCAAGGAAGCAAGGGTTATTGGTGATATACTGGGCCATTATCCATTAGGTATAGGTGATTGGTGGTATGCTTCAAGGATTGAACTTATGATAAAAGCTGGAAGTGTCAGAGTGGTTGAAGATTCTGAAAAAAAATATGCACGAACAATTTGTAAGGAAAACTGAACTTTGAAAGGAGAAATATAATGCCATATATTACAGTTGAAGGTGGAGTATTGTCAGATGAACAAAAAGAACAGTTGATTAAACGGCTTACCGAAGTATCATCAGAGATAATGAAGGTACCACCAGAATTTTTTATGACTACGATCAAGGAATTGCCAGAAAAAAATATTGGAATTGGCGGAAAAACAATTGACATTGTGAAAAATGAATATATGAAAAGTATTAGTAAGATTTAAACTTTCAGGAGTGAGAAGATGGAATTTAAACAAGTTATTGATAAAAGAAGAACTATTCGAGAATTCTCAAATGAAATAATCCCTAATGATATTATAATTGAATTTCTTGATGCTAGATTTAAGGCACCGAGTTATAATCATTTAAGCCAATGGGATTTTATTATGGTAAGAGATGCCAAGTTAAGATTAGCCTTAACTCAAACAGAAGCGGATGATTTTGACTTCTCCTGAATTATTGGTAGTAGTTTATAAGCCGAAGATCCTTGTAAAAGATAGTAATAGAGTCTATGGTTTAAATTGTTTAGCGTCGGTATGGTGCTGTATTGAAAATATATTATTAAGCTTAGCTGAGCATGATGTTTTAGGTGTAACATTCATTCCCAAGAATACATATCAATGGCTGGTAAAGACACGCAAATTGTAATTATCTATGCGCAACATTATATAATAGTATATTCTGCAAGAGATGCGAAAAGCCATCCTCCGAAGAAGATGGCGTCCACATCTACTTTTACTTCCCCCTCATCGAATAACTGGATCATGTGGAGAAAGTGTTTTTTCACTGTTTGGATGTTTATTTTCATTGATACCTTTGTTACTATAGGCTTACCGTCTTAATTGATAAGAGGGCATAATCCACTAGCAAGACCATACTTGGCTAAAAGATAATTTACCCCCGTTTTCTTATCAACAATTACAAATAAGCCTTTTGTAGAACCTCCACTCTCAATAATCTTAAATCTCTTTTCATCCATAACTACCTCCATTACTTAATATAAGAGTTCTTTCTTTGCAAAGATCACATAGCTAATCTGGTACATTACTAAATTCCAAACCAGTGCTATCAATGGAGAACAACACAGTAGGATGAATATTAATTGATCTGAAAATGAAACACCAAGTAAGGTTAAAATTTCATAAACACCAAAGCAAATTGCAGCGGGAATTATAAGAGAAACAAACGTTAACATACGGGCTTTTTCCACACCAAACTTAAACAGAAGAGGAATTGATATACTACCGATAATTTCCGCAATTACTATACTCACTAAACTGACAAATAGTAGCGTGAAAATGTCACTTATATTGCTAAAATTGAGCTTATGGACAATAATCCCACCTATGGAGCCAATTACTAGGCCGACGACAGCGCCAATAGCTGAGAAAATCAGGAGAACTATAAATTTGCTAGTCACCATATCCTTTTTGGTAATTGGTGTTACCATAGCATATTTCATCCATTTGGAATTGTCATCAAAACTGAACGTAGTAATAACCATCATGCTGCACAATATATCACTCATCACAATATAGGCCTCAGCTCCGCTAAAAGGAATAATAATGAAGGACATAACCAGCAGCATAAACAGCATGGACTTAGCATTATGCCCAATGTTATATAGATCTTTTAAAATCAGACTTTTCATTTGCTTGCTCTCCTTTCACATAGAGAAGAAGAATGTCGTCAATGGAGGCATCATCCACCACTGTTTCCTTATATTTGCGCCGCATTTTCTCCTTATCTGTCACTAACACATCCCATTGATAGTCACGTTTCCTATAGGCAAGAATCTCCGATTTGTTGATTTCATCGAACTGGGCTGCTCCACATCGGATAATTCCATAATTGTAGCGTAATACATCTTTTTGCTTACAGAATAAGACTTTTCCTTCATGAATAAAGGTGATGTAATCGGCCACCTTTTCCAAGTCTGTAGAAATGTGTGATGACATCAGAATCGAATGATTTTCATCCTGCACGAAATCTAGAAACAAATCCAGCATATCATCACGCATAACTGGGTCAAGACCACTGGTCGCTTCATCCAGAATCAGTAGTTTGGGCTTATGTGAAAGGGCGACTGCGATGCTAAGTTTCATTTTCATTCCCTTGGAGAATGTTTTAATCTCATTGTGAGACGGAAGTTGTAATTTTTTTAAAAGGTTATTGTATACACTTTTATCCCATTGCCGATAGGCAGCTTCCGAAATTGTACCGATTTTGGCTGGTGTAAGGGTTTCATAAAAGTTTATGCCGTCAAACACAACACCTATATTTTCTTTGATGTTTTTGGAATCGGAAGAAAGTTCTTTACCTAAAAATTTAACAACACCATCATCCCTTTGAATAAGATCAAGAATAGCATTAATTGTGGTACTTTTACCGGCTCCATTCTCGCCAATCAATCCCATAATCGTACCTTTCGGAATGGAAAACGATACATGATCTAACTTGAAATCTGGATACTGTTTCGTCAGGTTTTCAACCTGCAAAATTGGTTCCATTTTTATTCCTCCTCGTAATAAAATATGCTCAAAAGCTCAATTAGTTTGTCGAGTGATATACCGCTGGTAAGTGCTATATCTGCGGCCGCTTGGAGATATTCCTCAGCTTTTTTCTGCTGTTCTTCCTGAAAGAAATCTTTGTTTTGTGCTGATACAAAGCTGCCTCGCCCAACGGTTGTTTCAATAAAACCGTCTCGCTGTAAATCCTCATATGCCTTTTGTACAGTAATGACACTGACATGAATGGATTTGGCCAATGCCCGCATGGATGGAATAGGGTCGCCCGTTTGCAGTTCTCCGCTCATGATTAGTGCCTTTATTTGCGAAGTGATCTGCTCATAAATAGGCTTACTTGTATTGCTGCTGATTATAATTTCCACAGTAAATCTCCTTTGTGTCATATAATGTACTTATTGAACAAGTACATTATATGACGCAAAGGAGACCCTGTCAATAGTAGAAATAAAAAAACTCTAATAACAGTACTTATTTGTAGTAGTTTATTGTGACTGTTTCATTATTCGCAATGAGTCCGGCATACTCCATAATTATAGAGAGTGGGGTGCGTATGTCGTGGAAAAATCCGGGACTTTTGACGGTTATGACAAAATATGCGACGTTCATGACAGAAATGGTTGGAAAGCGGTATCTTATGTTACAATATAATGTTAAAAAAATTTGAAATTGATAAGTGAGTTAATTATAATTAATTGGATAATGAGTTTGTTAATTAAGGTTAATCATACTGTGGATAGAGAGAAAGATATGACAGATGGTAGTGTTTTTAGAAGAGCATATAAGTATGACTTAAAGAATAATGGAAAACTGAATGCATAATGTGAACTTCCCATTATGAAGCTCATTGATAAAAATCAAGTAAAAGCAGCAGATGATTTTGGATTTGAAAGGGAGTGGTTATATGAATTGTAATATTAAATCATTATATTTATGTGTTACGGACATGGAAAGAGCAATTTTATTTTATGAAATCTTTTTTGAACAGAAAGTTACTGTGAAGGACAATATATATAGTGTTTTTGATATAAATGGGTTTCGATTGGGATTATTTGCATTTGAGAAAATGCAGGAAACACATACATTTGGAAGTAATTGCTTACCCAGTGTTTCTGTGGAAAACATAGATATATTCAATAAAAAATTGGAAAGACTCAAAATTATTTTTCCTGTCACTAAAATAGCAAACAACTGGGTAGCAGAATTTGAGGATAGCGAAGGAAATCATATTGAACTAACAACTCCAATTCGATAACTGTTTGACAGTAACACAATAATAACGGAAGTTAAGGGAGAAAAAATTATGACTATAGATGAAACTATTATGAAAAAAGCAATCGAACTGTCAGCACTAGCAGTAGAGCATGGAAATGAACCATTTGGGGCAGTGCTCGTAAAAGATAATGAAATTGTTTATACAAATGAAAACCAAATATATTCAGCAACGGATCCTACGTTTCATGCCGAAGCAGGCCTAATTCGTAATTTTTGCGAAGAGACTCATGTTACAGATTTAAGTGAATATACCTTGTATTCTAGCTGTGAGCCATGCTTTATGTGTTCAGGTGCTTTGGTATGGATGAAACTTGGGAGATTGGTTTATGCGGCAAGTAATATTGACTTGAGCAATATTTTAAAAGAAGAGGGAAGTAATTGCAGCAAAATTGTATTTGACAATTCTCCATTTAAACCATCGGTGACTGTAGGTGTATTGCGAGAAGAAAGCTTGGAGATATTAACCAATTATTTTACACGATGTAAAAAAGGGTAATGTGCATAATGAAATTTATTGGGGATGAGAATAAAACGCTTGCATTTCAATGCTCCCCGATTGCGAATATCCGCTTTGACTATGTGTGGAAATAAATAGCTTCCGCCACTTTTTCTATTACAGGCAGCGGGTTGTGGTTTTCCTATTTGGTACAAAATTTATTTGTATCGAGTAAGCATTATTATATTTATGTAAGCGTTATTCTATGTATTATGGTGATGTCTTTGTTGCGTGGAAACACATCAGGTATACGTGGGAAAGTATATGAGATAACAACAGATAAAATAGGGTACCAGGATAGTGGCGGATTAATTAGCCATTATGAATAATTACTAATGTGGCAAGAAGTGTTGCTGCTCTGGAAAATGCTAATCTAATTCCCAATGGGATTTATTATAGGGAAATACTTAAACAGGACAGTGACAAAAATTTTGTAAGATCAATAGGGTATAGAATGTCCAAGGTATAATGCATATGCTCCAGATGAATTGCAAGGAGTTGCAGAAATTTATATTAAAAATTCTTGACCTTCCCGTAGCTGGAACCTCTAGAATAATATTATTATTTTAGGAGGATTTATTATGATACAAAATGTAATGGAAATTAGATGGAATGATTTACAGGAAATGGATATGAATAAAACAGTTCTGTTTATGGGAGTTGCTCCTATTGAAGAACATGGTAGACATTTACCACTAGGTGTTGACGTTTATGAAACACAGTTTTGGATGGATAATACTATAAAAAAACTGGAAAACGAATTTAGAGAGCATACATTTATTACATTGCCAATAATACCTTATGGTCATGCAGTTATGAAGGGTTTTCCTGGCAATATTCATCTATCACAGAAATTGTTCTATGATTTGATTCTTGCTACACTCCGTAATGTGGTTGAGTGGGGGGGAAAAAATATCATTGTGATTTCGGGACATGCTGATCCAAGGCATACTATTGCTATCGAGCAAGCCTGTGAAAGAATTAAAAATGAGAGTGGTGTGATTGTTTTTGCACCTATGGGAGCAGTTTTTTCAGGTAAAGTTTCTTTGGAAATAGATGATGATATATGTGTAGAGAATCAAATGAAACAATTTTCAGATGATTTTCATGCGGGCTGGATTGAAACCTCAAATATGCTCGAAATCAGACCGGATCTTGTTCATGACAATTACAAGGAGCAGCTAGATATTAAGATGAATGGAAGAGATATGATTAATCCGCAAGTAGTCAGTGCTGCAACAAAAGATTATGGACATCTGGGATATCCGAGTAAAGCTTCTAAAGAAATCGGGAAAACACTTAATGAATCAACGATACAGAGGATTATGCATTGTGCAGCAGCCTATCTCAGAAGAACAGACTATGATATATATGAGCATCATCAATTATACAATATCCCATCATTAAGGGTAAAGGAGGAAAATTAGATGTATAGTATTGGTCAGTTTTCTGTAATGTTTCAACTAAATAAAAAAACGTTAAGATACTATGATGAAATTGGAGTATTTAAACCCGCTTTTGTTGATGCAAATAATCAATATCGATATTATAAAGAAAACCAGATTGCTGTTATGAAAGAAATTGTTCGACTTAAAGATATTGGAATTCCCTTGGATTTAATTAGCAAAATATTAACGAGTCAAGACGATGCACAAGAAACAGAGTGTTATAACAAACGCTTGCGTGAAATAGAAGAAGAACAACGCTTATTAGAAAGGCAAAAACATTTAATTCTAAATTATAAAAAAAAGAGTGAATATATAACGGACAAATCTTCTTTTAACATTGAAAAGGGATATTTTATTGAAAAAGGATTTGTGTACTCTATGAGAGTAAACTGCGAAATGGAAGAAATACAAAAAAAAATCGGATTATTTTATGAAAATGCAAAAGGAATTTCCCTAAAAGAATCACATATTTTTAAAATGAATATGGATGAAAACTCTGATAGCATTTCGGAAATATTTGCTTATACATTTAACGAAGATAACGATAGAGTTCGAAGTCAAGAGAGGGAATTATGTATAAAGGTCGAATGTCGTGAAATCAACGTAAAGGCGGAAGGGTATCATGCATTATTTGAATATGCACAAAAGAATAGCTTGTCAATTAAAAACATATACGAGAAATATAAAATGGAAGAAGGTAAAATGAGTGTAACAATATTAGCAAGTATAGAATAATGAAAATTCACTTGAATTATTATGTTCAAGCAACGTCCTGTATAATTTAAATATAGGGAATTCCAAGAAAGAAGCTACTGCTGGTAAATTTTAAAATTCAGTAAAAACAAGGGTTACACTTAAATGAGATACCAAATAACAAATTTGTTTGGTGTCTTTTTTTAAATGAAATTTTATGAAAATGGGTTTTATTATGATATTTTTGGGTTTGCTAGCTCTTGCATGAATAATTAAAAAGTAAAAATAATGTGACAATCCCTGCATGACGAAAAGAAGATGCAGAAAAAAGAGACGGAGTTAATTATGCTAGATTATTAGAAAATTCGTAAATCTATTTTGTACATATTTTATCAGTTGGTGTAAAAATTTAACGTTTAAGACCGATTTTTCAACGTTCATGACGAAAATGGTCGTAACTACATGAATTATGGTAAAATATTATAGCTATTTTGAAAATATGAGAAAGTAGGGTGAGAAAATGGGAAAGTAAAAGGTGTGAAGAGAACTCTAAAGGAAACTGTTGTATAAGGTTTGAAAAGGATGGGAGAGGATGAAGATTTATGTTGTGAATGGAATTGCAAAAATAGGGTTTTATATAATGTACTTAAAGGTTCTAGATAAATATAGTTTCGTTGGCAGGAATATGTTCAATATGGCGTAGATATTGTAACAGATTTATGCGGATACCAGGCTATGGCTTATTTATCTAAGATAGAGAAATGCTTACCTTGATTGTTCAAGGAAAAATGTTTGAGTATATAGGGAGGATTTTATAATGAATAGTAAATCAAAACATTTTAAAAATTTAAAAGGAGTAGAATCAATTAAATTATTTAGAAAAATTTCTGTACTATTAGTTCTTATATTAGTTATACAATGCATAAATGGTTATGGGTGCTTTTCAAAAGGACAAATAACGTATGCTAAGACAAACAGGGATACACAGGCTCCAACAGCTCCAACAAATTTAAACATGGATGTTTCATCCGGTGCAGCTATTAATTTAAAATGGAATGCATCTACTGATAATGTCGGAGTTGAAGGGTATCAGGTATATTGTAATGGAATACGTGTTGGACAAACGGATAAAACAGATTACGTATATGCTGAATTGGCAACGGATAATATCCTTGGATTTTACATAACAGCCTATGATAAGGTGGGTAATGAATCATCGAAAAGCAATGAAGTATATTTTTCAGTTGGGCACCCGGACATCACTGTGGACAAACAGCCGCCTGCTACACCATATAATTTGAAAATTATATCTGCCTCAGATTTAGTTCTGTTGCTTACCTGGGATATTTCTTCCGATGATAAAGAAATTGAGGGATATGAAATATATAAAAATGGCGTTAAAATCGGATTTACGAAGGAAAACAATTTTATTGATTACAAGATACAGGATGAAAGCAATGATAAATACACCGTCATAGCAGTTGATCAATCGGGGAATCGATCAATAGAAAGTGAAGCGGTCTCGGTAAATCCGCAAATAGAAATGGAAAATGCATTTGAATATAAGACCGATCGATATATTGTTAAATATAAAAGTAACATGGGTAGGAGAAATTTGTCTAGGCATATGGATAGAAAAATCACTAAACATAAATGGATGGATGGGAACTACGAAATCATTAAACTGGATAAAGAAGTGGAACCAGGAGCCTTCATTGAAAATCTTGAGACAAGCAAAGTTGTGAGAATAAATGGAAGCGACTCTTTTTACTTAAATTCTGATATTGAATATATTCAGCCGGATTATCAATTCACTGCAGCATCTGCGGATCCCTATTTTAATCAGCAATGGGGAGTATATGATATTCTAGCAGATAAAGCAGTTTTTGAAAATCAAAGTTCCTCTGATTTTAATCCTAGTGTAGTCTCAGGAAGCTCAATAATGGCTAGTTATCCTATGGATATAAACGTCGTGGATGCTTGGAGTCAAACAAGAGGAGAAGGAGTCGTGATAGCAGTTCTTGATACAGGTATTGATATTATGCAGGAGGATTTAAAGGATAGTATCTATGCGAACGAAAAGGAAATACCTGTAAATGGCATAGATGACGATGGGAATGGCTTTATTGATGATATGAACGGTTGGAATTTCGCAGAAAAATCAAATATCGTTCATGACCAAAGTCATGACAGTGAAGAATCGCATGGAACGGCAGTTGCAGGAATCATTGCAGCACAAGATAACAATAACATTGGAATAACAGGTGTTGCACCGGGAGCAAAAATATTACCATTAAAAGTTTTCCATAACGGTGTTGCTTATACGAGTGATATTATTGCTGCAATAGAGTATGCAGAACAGATGGGAGCTAAAGTAGTTAATTGTAGTTGGGGCTCAACGGAGAATAATCCTGCCTTAAAAGAGGCAATTGACAATTCCAATATGCTTTTTGTATGTGCGGCAGGCAACAATCATGATAATTTGGATATATCACCAGTATATCCAGCGGCATATGAAAATGACAATATAATTTCGGTAGCTTCTATGGATAGCAAAGGAATATTATCGGTTTTTACAAATTATGGAGAAGATGCTGTTGATGTAGCAGCACCTGGGGAACATATCATAAGTACATTTCCGGAAAATCAATATATTCCTACAAATGGCACATCCATGGCAGCTGCTTTTGTATCTGGCGAAGCGGCGCTATTATCGAGTCTTGACAGTGAATATAGATCCTCAATTATCAAACAAAGGATATTGGAGTCATCAGACAAGCTGTCGTCATTAATGGGAAAAGTACGAGATGGAAATAAAATCAATTGTAATAATTCAGTAACGGGGGTAGCTTCTGGTACTGCTATACAAATTGATTCTGTAGATACGAATGTTTACTCGGCAAGTGGTTCTGCAATTGATTCTACATATAATTTATATTCAAGTCAGAGTGTAATAACACTTCCGTTTACTAATAGAGGAAATGTGCAAGCAGTAGCTTTCAAGGATGATATTTATATTACGGATGATATTTATGTTACGAATGATACAAGTGATTTTTATCAATATTCACCTACCACAAATTCATGGCAAAAGAAATCCAGCATGCATTCCATAAGTCCTCAGGCTTTGGTAATCGCTAATGATAAAATTTACGCGTTTGGTGGAAAAATAAATGGGATTCCATGTGCTATAGAAGAATATGATCCTGCTACTGACATATGGACGCTTAAATGTAATTTGCCTAGGGCAAGAGAGAATATCAGTGTAGCAACTGTTGATGATTTGATTTATATGATGTCAGGTGTAGAAATAAGTGGAATTAGTATTGTTGAAGAGTACAATCCAGTTGAAAGTTGGACTAGTCGCCCTAATACGATGGATGGAAAGGGACCTAGGGCTAACGCAGCAGTAATAAATAAAACAATTTATTATGTGGGAGGTTACCTTAACAATGCAATGAGAGCATATAGGCCACCATCAGCGTATAATGGATATAAATATAATGACTGGGATACGCTAGCGTATATGCCCACTTTAAGAAGTGATTTTGTTTTAGTATCATATAAGGGCGTTTTATATGCGATTGGTGGTAGGAATGGTTCATCTAAGTTAAAATCTATTGAAGTTTATAATGCTAGAACAGATACATGGTCGTTAGTAGTAAAGTCGTTATCTGAGCCAAGATACGGTGGCTGTGCAGTTATCATCGGAAATGATGCTTATATTATAGGTGGTAAGGATAATAATGATAACTATTGTAATTTAATCGAAACCATTCCAATATTTGATGACTACGCTGATGGTTTTGCAAATGCAGGATGGGTTTATGAAAACGAAAATAATAAGATAGGTAGAATTAACTATGTTAATGACACTGACTTTTTTGGCTTCATTCCAAAGGAAACCATTGATTATACTTTCTTTGCTTCTGCTAGATACGACATGATATGTGTCGAACTTTATGATAGTAAATTTACAAGAATAGCAGAATTTAAGCAAGATTCCCCAGAGCATTCGTTAGAAGAAAAAATTCATCTACAAGCAGATGAGAGATATTATGTTAAAATATCCTCCTTAAATACAGTGGATTATGATGAATATACGTTCAGAATAGCTTCTCCAGAAGATGACCATGGTAATAGGTTTAGCACCGCTACAAGGATATTTGTTGGTGAGAACGTAAGTGCTGATATAAATTATGATAATGATGTTGATTGCTTCAGATTTGTACCAGATGAAACCACGGATTACACTTTTGGTGGATATGTAAGATTTGATATGATGTGTGCTGAGCTTTATGATAAGTATGACAATTTGCTTGCAGATACTAAAGATTGTGGAGGACAGAAATATGAAGGGAAAGTTCGACTTCAGGCAGGTAGAACCTATTATGTTAAAATAAAAGCCCGAGGCCATATTTTTACATTTGATCAGTATACACTTCAGATTGCAAAACAGGAAAAAGAAAGCAAAAATATGGAGTATACATATGATTCACAAGGCAATCTTTGCGAAATTAAAAATAATGGAACAGTGAGAGCATATCTTGAATATGACGAAAATGGAAATTTATTAAGAGTGAATTCGATGCATGAGTAAACATATAATACGGAGGTTAATCATGAAAAACAAGAAAATAATATCTTTTGTAATAGTTTTAAGTTTGTTGGTGCCATGTTTTGGCGGAGTATTTAATAGTTACGCAAAGAGCGAGGAAGCTCAAAAGGGTGCTGCTGATAATGAAACAGTTGATTTTAGCGAATTGGCACCAATTCCTAGTGTTACGGAACTCGAGCCAGATATTCATAATGAAAAAAATATAAAATTAGGGAAAAAAACGGTTAAAAAGAATGTAAGTAAAGTTATTTATACGAAAACAAGGATTACTAATGATGCTGAGGAAACAGATATCTACAATATTGGTGGAGATGATATGGAAGATTTATTGGAACAAGGGTTCACAGCTGAGGATATCTTGGAGGCTGATGACATTGCGAATACCATTTTCGAAGATCCTATGATTCTCTTACAGATGAAAAAAGAAACGGGTAAGATGCTTGATGAGGTAAAGGATCTTGTACTGGAGGAAAGAAAGGAAGAAAGAGTTAAAGCTATAAAAAAAGAATATGAGAGGGAATATAGCAAATTATTAAAAAAGGGATTTACGGAGGATGAAATCATTTCCTTAATCTCCTATCTTGATATGAATCAGATGGAATTAACAAACTCAATCATAAAAGAATATAAAAGTGAAGGCAAAAAACTTTTTCAAGAACAAGAAAAAGAAAGTAAATTATCAAAAGAATACAAAACGAAATATAAATTATCGGCGAAAGAGGCGGAGGGACTGACCGACGACGTAGTTATTGCTATGGAGAAGTTAGCAGACAGAACAGGTAAATCAGTGGAAGAATTATTAAAATCTTTTGATAATAAGATAAATTAATGGAGGATAACGAAGTGAAAAAAACAGTTTCAAAAATTGTAAGAACCATTATCCTTGTAATGTTACTTTTTATGGCAGCTACTAGTACATGCTATGCAGAGGTTAATATTGAAGAACTTCAAGGACGTTTAAATGTAATGTCACAGCAACAGATTAACCAAGTTAACAATCCGAAATATGCCGAAAGAAATAATGTGGTGGAAACGATAGATCCAATTACTGGGAATTTAATTCTTAAACAAAACGATTTGTCTTTAACAGGAAAGGATGGGTTGGATCTTGATATCACAAGAATATATAACTCATCTCAAGGTGAATACGAAAATGGGGTCAATATAACTACAAAAGTGCGTACAGAGTCCTATCATGATGCTGGATGGAGGCTCGACGTTATACTTTATAATATAACGTCGGGAGCAACAACGCATAAAACGATTCCTCAAGGTAGTTACGATATGGCGGTGGAAGCTCTTGACTTTTTGGATGGTCGCGAAATTAATGGCTTCATATATGAGACATCAAAAATATGGTATGAAGATAAAATTATAACCGAGTATATAACCGATTATATCAAAAATGATTACACAGACAAATATAGTTATAACAAAACAAGATACTTCCTTGGGGCAGGTTGGTCTTTGGGTTTCCCATCTGTTCAAATTATCAGAGAAGAATATAATACCAGCATATATTTCCATGATGGTTCTGGAGCAGCGTATCGTGTCACGAATACTTCCGACATTGGAGAGAGCAATTTAGAGGGCTATCAGGGAAAAGATGTAAAATTCTTATGGGATAATGGTTCTTATGTTAATACGGATGGTATTTCTTCAAGTTATAAATTTATTAATAGTGATCTGACCACGACATATTTTGGAAATGATGGTAGAATATTAGGAATAAAGGACAGATTAAATAATGAAATAAAATATAGGTATCAAAATGTCCCAATTTATGATAAATCCTTTCCACTGATCAGTCAGATTATAGATAGTGTTGGAAGATGTATCAATTTTTCCTATACAGGCGATAACATAGAACTTACTGTTAAGGCGCCGCATGAAGCAAATCCAATAAAAATAGTCTATGGAAGAAAATTCTTAGAGCAATCCGTTAATAGGAATGGAACAGTTGAAAAATACCAATACCCGACACTTGATTATGTGATGGATCCAAAGGGAATAAAAACATATTACGAAAGATATCGTTCGAATAATGCATATCCAATGGATAGCTTTTCCTACACCTCGAAAGACATAGTTGGTAAAAATACAAAAGAAAAATACTTGTTGGGTGGAGTCATATATCCAGGTTCCAAGACGTTGTATCAGTATGAACAAGTGACCAGGAATCTTGATACAGATGGAGCTGCCTATGCTTATCGGGTGAGGGAAAGACATGATGAAATACAGAGAAAATCCTCTGGTTCCAATACATGGGTTTGGCTAAAGAATAATGAAATGAATTATACATATATTGGAGATTGTTCTGGATACCCCACATATACTTCGGAAGAGAGCATGTATAAGTCCAATACGTATCAGTTCGATTTCGTGGAATCTGCATCCGATGGGCTAAAAACAAAAACATCATTTAATGGTAAAAAACAGTTAACCCAGATTGAAACAACAGCAAGTAATAATGAAAAGCAGCTAGTCAAGAATCTTGAATTCGATAAAACGTATGATTATCTTCCAACGAAAAAAGAATATTCAGAATATACTGCAAATGGGGCCTTGGCGCACACTTATTATAGTGGAATGACATATACACCATGGGGTGGAATCGCTTCAGAGACCAATGAGATAACAGCAGAGCAGTATAATAATGCGGCTACAAAAAGCAAATATACGACTACGTATCATTATGACAATCCTACTTTTCAGTATTTTCTTACGAAAACACAATGGTATCAGAGTGATGCGGTAGCATTAAGTGAGTCGTATAGTTATAATTCGCAGGGAAGACTTTCGAGCTATACCAATGCAAAAGGAGAAGTGACCAACTTTAATTATTATACGAAATCTAATACCGTAGTTGAAGAACAAAGCATACAGCTTGAGAATGGAAAAGTAGCAAAGACGAAGTCGATATATGGAAGTGAAACAGGATATGCTTATCCAAAGGAGATAATAAGTACGTATACAAATAATCAAGGGGCGATAACTTCTGTTAATACAAAATATACCTACAATATGCTCCTAGGTCTTGTTTTAACGGAAACTGATAATGAAAATAAGACGACCTCTTATTCGTACGATATCTATGGGAGGGTTACTCAGGTCAAGCAACCAGATTATACTAATAGTTACGGTGACACCTATGGGGTAAAACAAGAATATTCCTATTCTGATGGGTATAACTGGAACTATCATGATGACGATTATGACGGCATTAACGGAACAACTGTCAATATGTGTACCGAATATGTTGATAAAGCAAAAAATACCTCATCTTATTATAACCAGTATAGTGTACTTTATGATGATTATGGAGACCTTAGGTTGGAAATGAACCGTTTAGCTGGAAGTTCAACTGGAGTCATACAATCAAAGTATTATTATGATGCCATGCAACGAGTTATTTTATCCATTGATGCAACTGGTAATACTGTAAGTCAGTCTTATGATCCATGGGGAAATGTAGGCGAAGTGAGCGATGCTTCGGGTAATCTATATATAACTGGCTATGATGTCATGAGTAACAAAGCCACAAGCTACTTTGTAGCAAAAAATAATATTTCAGCCTATAGAGCGAATACGTCAGCCAATACTTATAAAGAAAATTACTTGGAAGTAAGCTATGATCAGTTCGATAGACCAATTCAAAGAAAAGTATTCGAGAAATGGCCAACACAGAGTGGCGAACTTTCAGAAGAATATAGCTATGATATAGTAGGAAATCTAATTAGCTATACGGATCCTAAAAAAAATAGAAATGCAGACGGCGCAACCGTAACATACCAGTATGATTCATTAAATCGAATCATTGGTGTTAAGAATGCTGAGAATTATATGACCAATGTATGCTACACTATTTTGGGTGATATTGCATCCGTTACCCTTAGTTCAGGTAGTGATTCCACGAATGTATACACAAAGTCATATGATGAACTTGGCAATAATATCAGTAAAAATCAGAATAAGAATCTTGAGACGAGTTATTCGTATAATAACATCGGGCTAAATACCAAAACTGTGGATCGAAACAAAAATGTAGAGATGTTATCTTATGACCGACTGAATCAATTAATGGAGCGTATCAAGACTAATTCGGATGGCACCAAGAGCATCGGTTATAAGTATTGCTATACCAATCCGTTTGGATATTCCAATGTTCAACTATATCATAATGGTACCTTAATAAATCAAGAACTATACAACTATGATTCGAACGGTCAAGTTACATACCGTAGTAATCTGACAAATTATATCAACTCAAGTTTGGAATTTCAATATGATACTGCAGGAAGGTTGCTTCGTGTAGGAACTGGCGTTCGAGGCCAAAATAACTTTTACACCAGTTATAAATATACAAATGAAAAGTTGACACAAGTACAAACAAACGGTCAGCAAAGTAGCAGCACTGTAGCCAGAGATAATGCAACTTATGAATACTACCCAGATGGGAAGCTCAAGAAAATAACTTATCCACAGCTCAATGATAACTCTTATCTGACAACAGAATATTCCTATAACCCGATCGGAAGAATGACTTCCCTAGTAAATAAAAAGGGCAGCGAAGTGCTATCTCAGTTCCATTATTCCTATGATGCCAATGGAAATATAACATCGGTCTATGATGGGCAGAGCGAAAAGAGCTATGTTTATGACAAGCTGAACCAGTTAGTGGAAGTCCAAAACTGGAGTAGGAAGAAGGTAAATTATTATTATGACTATAGAGGTAACAGAGTTAGGGAAGTTGGTGGCGATTTCAATCTGGATCTGGATATTGATTATAGTTATGATCAGGAGAATAAACTTAAAACAGTAACGAAAGATACATCTACTACAACAATGAGCTATTATGCAGATGGAATGCGAGCAAAGAAGGAGTCAAAAGCTGGCATGACGAATTATATATATAATCTGTCTGGACAGCTGGTGGCAGAAGCGAAAAATTATGCTCTTGTAGAGTCGAACTATGTTTGGGGACCAGATCGTGTATTGGCCAAAAAAAACAATGAGGGAGAATACTATTATTTGTATAATGGGCATGGAGATGTCATACAAGTAGTTGACAGAAATGGTAATGTCGTTAATAATTATGAGTATGATGAGTGGGGAAATATAGTATACAGTAAAGAGACTGTAAGCAATCCATTCAAATATGCGGGTGAAGTGTATGACGAAGAGACAGGGTTATATTATCTGAGAGCGAGGTATTATGATCCAAAGATGGGACGATTCATCAATGAGGATACATATGAAGGACAGATTAATGATGCTCTTTCCTTGAATGGATACTCCTATTGCAATAATAATCCACTTATACATATAGATCCAAGTGGACATTATTTAACATCTATTGCTATTGAAGCTGTAAAAATTGCAGCTGTGGTAACTGTTGCATACGTTGCTTATCGTTATGCAACATCACCTGAGGTACGAAAATCGGCAAAAGAAATAGCAGTAGCGATAAAGAAAGGAGCAGCAGATAAAAAAAGGGCTTTGAATGAAGAGGCTAAAAATAAAAAGAAGTCAAAAAAAATATCTGATAAAAAAGACAAGGATGTAGGTAAGACTACGGGAGACTCTAAGACTGTAAATGATATTCTTAAAGGTGCTGAAGAGACAACAAGAAAAGTTGGAAAGGCTAGTAACTATGAAAAATCAGGTGGTTATAAACAAGCGTTGAAAGATTTTGATGATCTAGGACCTGTAAGTAAGAAAAAAATAGAGACCCAATATGGTGATGGAATGTATGGAAAATTAAATGATGGAACATCAATTTCTGTAAGACCAGGAAGTAAAACGGGAGGTTCGACATTAGAAATTAAAATTCCAGGAAAAAAAATAATAAAAATACGATATTAATTAGAAAGAGTGATTAGATAATGGAAAAATGGATGAATTATGATGGAGGGAAAATTCCACTAGGAAATTATGAGGTAATTGAAACTATTCAGAATTGTGATGGAACAACAATTAAATTACAAAGTGAATTACATAATATAATTTTGGAATTTGAGTTTGTAGATTCAATAAGAATAACTGATGAAGGGAGAAGGATTAAGACATATAATGAAATTCCAGATATACAAAAATATAGAGAGAATTTCTATGGAGTGCCTTTATTTAAAGTAGAAAATTCTGAATATTGTAATTGGTTAGTACAAGAAAGTGCAGGTATTTATACTGAATTTCAACATTATGTTATTATAACAATGAATGATATAGTTGATGTAATATCTGATATACCACCAAAAATTTCAGTTAGAAATTTTCAAGTGTAATAGCATAACAAATTTCAACTTTTTTGGAACTGGCACGTTCAAACATGGTATCATCAATAATTAACACATTTACACGCTCATTGTCTGTAAGATCAGTAATTTCTTCAGTGGCAATCTTTACGGCAAGTAAAGATGTAAAACGTATCCAGTTAATGTGTGATGCATTTAGGAAATGATATGATGTATCTTTTGAAAAGAGCTTGTTTTTCTTGTTCAACCGCATGTTCATATACATGGAGTGATTTTCAAAAATCAGACAAAAAAGGTATTGAAAAATTATGATAACAGAAATGCCTTTGCTTTTATATGTATTCGCTGCTTTCAAAAGTGTGTGAAGAAAAGTCTGTAACTACTGGTCTTCTATGATAATAATTGAGCTGAAGTTCATTGTTGAGCTTTCAGCTCTCTTTATATATAACGTAAGCGCCTAATATACCCTCGTCGTTTAGTAAACGCTCCATAGTGGGTACCTCTACAAAGCTAGCCGCTCTTTTGAGCGGCTCATGTTTTTAGTATCTTTCTGCAGTTGGCTGGAAGTTTATCCGACCAAGGAAGCAGATCTTCGCAGAAGCTCTGATCTTTTTCATCCAGATGTTTCGGAATCTCTGTCAAAAGATACTCAAAATAATCATAAGGTTTCAGATTATTCGCTTTTGCTGTCTCAGCTATGCTGTAAATAATGGCGCTGGATTCTGCTCCTGCGATTGTATCAATCATCATCCAGTTCTTTTTTCCTACACAGAAAGATTTGATTGATTGCTCCGCAGAATTATTATCCATTGGAACTTCTCCATCTTCAAGGAACACTCTGAGGTATTTTTCTTGATTGATAGAATAGGTAAAACCATTGTGGGTTTTTCCTTTGGTCGGAACTTTGCTTACATTCGCTTTTACCCATGCGAAATAAGCATCAACCAAGGGTTTTACCGTCAGCTGACGATGTTCGAATCGTTCTTCCTTCGTCCTATCACAGAGCTTTTTTTCCTCTCTGTAAATAGCCTGGATCTGTTTCAATGCAAGATAGGCGAGTGCACATTTTCGACTTGCAGCTGGCAAAGCCTTAACCGCTTCATCAAATCTGCGTCTCGCATGAGCCTTATCCGAGAACTTAGATAAGGCTCATTATCTTAGAAGTATGATTATCCAAGAGAAATTACTTAGAGCCGCCTGAGTGGCGAATCTAATGATATACTTCTCGGATAAATGTATTCTCCTTTAGAATAGAAAAGTAAACATTTCTTTTCTATTCTAAAGGAGGAAAATACAATGACAATTGAAGAAATTCAGAACAGATCTTATCGACACCTGCTAATAAGTTTTCTAATGGATTTAGAGAGCAGAGATTACGGTAAACTTACCCTTGATAACTATCGTAGGACTTTATGCAAAATTGATGGATACATGCATAATGAAGGAATTGTTGCATACACGCCCATAGTTGGTAGAGGATACTATGCATACTATGCAAAGACACATCATATAAAAAAGTCTCGGCAGAAATCAATGGAAACTGCTATTCGAAGACTTAATGACTATTATGATGGTAGAGCTTATAGACCGCAACATACTAAGGAGCAAATGTTAATACCCAAAGCATTTGAGGCACATGTTAATTCATTTTTATACAAGTGCAAGGAAGCAGGTAATAAGTCAAATACAATCTATGCAAAGCAAAGATTCGTAGTTAAGTTTCTAGAGGATTGCATTTCTAACGGATGCAATGATGTTAATTCAATTAATCCACCTATCGTCTGTCAGACATGTATTATGACAGAAAATAAGGACAGCTGGGCCGTGGTAAGAGATTTTCTTCGATTTCTAGCTAAAACTGGTGCCACTGAAACAGATTTATCTACCTTTGTTCCGTATTACAAGCATAAGTTCAATATCCCAGTGACTTATAGTGAAGAAGAAATACACCGATTTGAAGAAGCAATTGACCAGTCTACAGACATTGGGAAAAGAGACTATGCAATGATGTTATTAGCAACAAGGCTGGGTATCCGTTCAGGTGACATTGTCCTGATGACTATGGAAAACATAGATTTCAATCACGATAAGATATGTTTTTCTCAACAAAAAACCGGAGAGATACTCCAGCTTCCGATGTTGCCAGATATAAAAACTGCATTTATGGATTATATTACCAATGCCAGACCTGCCACTAAGGATAAAGTTATATTTATCAGGCATAATGCACCTTACCAGGGAATAACCACCTCTGTACTGCGATTTATAGCTGCAAAGTATTTTCATAAGGCAGGAATTGATACTACAGCCAAGAAACATGGACCACATGTATTTAGATCATCATTGGCCAGTTCCATGATTAATGGAGATATTCCATATGAGACTGTACGGAAAGTTTTGGGACATTCTGATCCGGATGCCATAAAACATTATGCAAAACTGGATATAGAGAAACTTCGTGAGTGCGCTATTGAGGTTCCAGAACCAACAGGGACATTCCTGGCATTCCTGAATGGAGGGTGCACTGCATGATAGAGTTTAACAGTGTTCTAAAGGACGAGTTTTTTCAATTCCTTCAGTTGAGAATAGCAACCAAGAGCAAAAGTGCGTCAGACCATGACAGGCATACGTTGCAGCTTTTTGATACTTATCTCTGCGGCATTGGATGTAAAGATAAGAATCTGTCCGAGGAAGAGGTAACAGGATGGCTTACCTCACTAGAAGGCAAGAGTAGTTCGAAAGCTAACCAAGTGATTGTTATTAGGATTTTTCTGGAACAGTTGAACGGTTATGGCATACAACCGTATATTCCACCAATTCCCAAAGTTAATGAGGACTATATACCATATATTTTTTCAGATATAGAGTTGGTAGAAATTTTTACTCTGACAGATGGATTGAAAACAGGTCCCATCTTGAAGAACAAGTATATACATCTAGAGCTTCCGATGATTATCAGATTAATGTATGGATGTGGACTTAGGATTGGTGAAACTCTTTTCTTACAGATGAAAGATGTAGATATGGGACTTGGTGTATTGACGTTAAGATACACCAAAGGCGATAAACAGAGATTTGTTCCGATGCATTCATCGTTAACAGATATCCTAAAACACTACTGTATGGCAATGGGAATCATAGGAATGCCTGATGCATATCTCTTTCCGGAATCATACTTTGACAAAGCTTTAAAAGTAGCTTCTGCAAGGCATAAGTTTGAGGCAATACTAAAACAAGCTAATATATCGCTTCCGGGAAGGAAGAAACATGAGAGAGGTCCCTGTTTACACTGTCTCAGGCATGTTTTTACATTCAAAGCTTTTCGTAATGCTGAAATGGGAGGCCGTAGGGTTGATGATCTTGTTCCATACCTTTCTATTTACCTTGGACATGACAGCCTCAGAGAGACAGAAAAGTATCTGAAGTTTAGCAGTGAGATGTTCCCAGAAGCAATGGAACTGTTTGACGACTATACAACACAGATTTTTCCGGAGGTGAATTTCGATGAATGAGCCTTCGAAGTTTCTGGAATTACTGAATTCATATATTAATAGCTATATGCCACATTCAGTAGGTGCAAGCAGGAATACAGTCAGATCCTATAAGTATGCATTTCGGTTGTTGATTGAATTTATGTATACAGAAAAAGGAGTTGAAGCAGACAGAATTACATTTGATGATCTAAACTACAATACACTGATCGAATTTTTAGAGTGGATAGAGACAGTTCGTAAATGTACTGCATCAACAAAAAACCAGCGATTATCAGCACTTGTATCGTTTTCGGAATACTCCCAAAACCGGGATTTTAGTGCAGCTTCTATTTTTCGGAGTAGTATTATAAAAATCCCAATGAAAAAAGCATCGAAGAAGCAACCAGCGATGTTCACCATGGAAGAAGTTACAATTCTTCTTCAACTTCCACAAGAGAGACGCGAAACCGGACTCAGGGATAAGGTAATTCTAAGCGTTATGTATGCCACTGGTGCCAGAGCTCAGGAAATCTGCGACCTGACTGTTGGAAATATACAGTTTACTCCAACTGGAGCGTCACTTAACCTGACGGGAAAAGGTGGAAAGACAAGGAGGATTGGAGTCTCCAGTCCATGCGCCAAACTCCTGCAAGGCTATATAAAACATAGAAAAGCTGAAACCAAGCCAGATAAACATGTATTTTCGAGCCAAACACATGAGCAGATGACCGTTTCGTGTATTGAAGAAATCTTCAAGAAATATGTTGCTATAGCAAAGAAAGGGCATCCAATGCTGTTTTCTAAGAGTAGCTACACACCACACTCAATGCGGCATACAACAGCGAGTCATATGTTAGAAGCCGGAGTTCCCTTAGTAGTAATAAAAAACTTTCTTGGACATGCATCTCTTCAGACTACTCAGATATATTATGGAAAGCAAGTACTTATGAAAAGTAACAAGCTTGTATCCTTGCAAATA
>JBGUEO010000008.1:0-93520 GCA_041821315.1 Velocimicrobium sp.
AGGGTTTTTGTGTAAATTCCTTTAATAATTCCTGTAAAATAATCTAGCACCATCAACCAAATAACCGCCTGTAAAAGCATGTCCCATCCTCCTAGTAACTTTCCAAAATAACCGCCTACCAGTGCAATTACTACGCTGATTCCATTAAAATATTTTTCCATTTTCTTATCCTCACTTTTCTTTTTTTGATAAATTTAAAAGAGCCAAGGATTTCTCCCGGCTCTTAAATTACTATTTTTTATTCTGTTATTGTCTGATCTGCAATAGTTTCTTCTGCAGCATCTGTTGTTGTCTCCTCTGCAACTTCTTCTGGTAAATCTAACATATCCATAAGTTCTTTATAGTTTTCCTCGTTTATTGATGGATCGGCAAGCAAGAAGACCGCAAGCTTAGTAGTCATACTCTGTGAATACGTTTTGAACTCTTCCTCCGTCAATTTTGCTTTGTTTGCTTCAATTACCTTTACACATAATTCGTATGTATTCATTATACATATCCTCCTTTTATAATCCTAATTTTTGGTTACATAAATCAAATTGCATATCTAACAAATATTCATTTAACGCACTAACTTGTTCGTTTGCTTTCTGCGATTCCGTCTTTGGCAAATCTACCAATATCGGTGTTGGGTTATTTATGTCAGTAATATTTACCCCCTGTAAAATTTTTCCTACCGGAATAGTTACCCATAAACAAGCTAACCTTGGAGAGATAGTTTCCTCTGGTATAAAATTATCTTTGAATAGTTCACCATTTGTCGTGTTATAAAAAATTGCTTGTTTCATATTTACCTCCTTAAACTGAGTGAAAGTCAATGTACTGCGTTTTTCCTACTAGATTAGTAAGGGCTGATGGCGGAATATCAACAAAGGCTAATTCATTCGATGCAGCCTCACATACACGTGCATAATTATATGTACTAAAAACGTCAGCACTGCTATACATAATTTTCTTACAAAACGATATAGTAATCCATACTCCATTAACATAAATTTTAATGCAACCAAAATAAGATTTAACCCTATAATATCCCTCTTGTCCAGGTATATCATATTCCATTTCACAACCTATATTTCTTGGAGTAAATGCCGTTATTGGTTCAAAAGTAATTCCTATTCCATTATATCCAGTGCCATTAGATATAAATGTCTTGGTATATCCCGGATTACTTATCTTTCTCTCATACCTAGATGCCCCCAAGGTACTTAATACAGTAGATACGCTTGCATAAACCCCACCACCATTCATATAGCTCTTTGCTGGTGGTGTTATTAATGCATTAATATTGTCTGTGGTTACAGTACCTGCTACGTTAGTACCATTAGAATATTGTGTTGCTCCATGAGCTGCTAGCACATCTGTAAAAGGTTTATATACTTGTCCTCCATTATAGTATTTTTGTGCGGGAGGAGTCATTCGTATATTAGTTCCGTCTGAATTTATTGCTGTAGCTGCTACAGTGGTACTTATTATTGGTATAATTCCAGGAAGCGGATTCCCATTCGAATCTACAATAACTTTTCCTGCCAATACATCACTTGCCGTAGCATTAACTGGACTAACATCTGCGCCACCTCCAGCTAATCTGCATATTGCATTGTTCATTAGACCACCCCCTTAAAAGACAAAACAACTGGAATTGCTATTGTAGGTTTTACTCCAAGAGCTTTTAAGGTAATTGTATGTGCGATTGAATCCATCACTGGTCTTCGAGTAAACATTGCTTTATTTATTGCTGTTTCCTCTGCATCTGTTGTTACTACGGCTGGATTAACTTCAACGTCCCTTCCGTCAATATTGCTATTCGTTATCGTGTAAGTATAAGGAGCAGACGTTCCAATCCACGAACTAGAATCCAACGTTACCACCACCTCATAATCTGGTCGGTTTGCATCGCAGAACGCTTTCAAGGCATAACCGCCGACCGAAGTTTTTGGAACTTCGCAAACTAAACTCGGATTTAACGGACTGTTGATATACACATTTGTTTGACCGTCATATGATTGCAATGAAAATAAATCGTGTGTTGTGTTTGTGTCTAGTTCTTCGTCTGTTGGAGTTGCAAGTGGGAAGAATGCTGTCATGTTGTTTGTCGCTAAGTATGTTCTAAGTCCTGTTACATCTGGGGTTGCTAGTCTTGACTTTAGAATTTTAATGAAGAATGTACCATATGTGCTTCCCAAACCACCCAGTGTACCTTCTGACAAAACTGCTATGGATGAAAGCGGAATAAGTTTATCACACATTACGCCTACGCCTACAGCTTTTTTCATTCCAGTAATCATTGTGTAAGCCGTTAAATATGTATCATCTAATGCGTAGAAAGCATATGTTTCAACACCATTAAGTACAACTGTACCTATATTTCGTTTAATCCAATAACTAGAATTATTTCTATAGATATAATCTGCAATACACTTATTCCCATCACTATCTATATAGGTGTAATCTGTAGCAGTTGACGCTTGCTTGATTCCTCTCAATGGTTCATCCAATGAAATGGTGATTTCATTACCTGTGTATTGTTCGTAAGATGTTAAAATCTCTTTTTCAATCCAAAACTGGAATTCAAAAAACTCTATATTTGTATTTCCAAACATTATGTATTTTAATACTGATGTTTTTGTTAATGTTAATGTCTTAGAATATACAGTATTCAAAGCGTAATTATTTACATTATAAATTCCAATACCTACATTTTGCACTTCGTCAATATAGGCTGCAAAACTCGTTCCAGTAGAGGGTAAACTCATGAACTTTATTCCTATCTTGTATGTACCCGGTGGAAGTAATTTATTAATAATATTGGCAGCGTTATTTTGTGCTTTGTTCTTAATTCCGCTTGTTGTATACTCCCATGCAGTTCCTAAATTTACAATTTCTGCAAAGTTCTTCCCATGTGCAACAATTTCAGTCTCGTATTCTCCTGTTGTCGCATTGTATGTACCTAGGTTTTGGCCTTCTTGTGGATAATCTGGACTTGGGGATGGAACTCCACCACAATACTGTTCATAGGTTGTTGCAACCGAACCAGTTTCTAATTGTGACTTAATTACAAAATTACTTAAAGTTGTTCCGGAAGCAATTCTAATCTGAAAATAGTAATCAGATACATTAGAAAAATCAGCGCTAGCATAACTATTAACACTCGTTAAAACACTCTGTAGTAAAGTTGAACTACCGTCGCTTTTTGCAAGACGTGCTGTGATATTACCATTTGTAGATGTGTTATTAGTACTTATTGTGTATGTACCATTTAATATAAATCCTAATGCTACTCCGAATACTACAATACCTGTTGAAGTGCCATTTAAAGTTACGGCTCCATCATCGGCTACAGTTGCAGTAACACCTAATACTGTTTGATTTGTAAGCTTAGGTAATTTATTCTTCCCAGTTAAAGTTAGCTGACCGCCTTTGCCAAATATGTATTTTGGAAGTACGCTACCATCTACAGTTTTCTCGGAAATTAAAACACCTTCCACGGTTGCAACTTGGTTCTGTAAATCGCTATTTACCTTACTAGCTAAAACATCAATTGCATCTTCTAAATCTTCTTTACTTGCATATACGCTCGATGCAACCGTAAGTGATACGCTTGACGTATTTGATACAGTTATTACAAGATCAATAATTTTTTCCACCATTTTTGACGATGATAACGGTATTTCTTCCGCATTATCTCCTGCATTTCCGTATGAAAAAAGGACTTCATTGCCTGTAGTTTTATCAATGGCATAAAGTCCCAATTCTCTAAAATAAAAAGCTGAGATTAGCTCAGTATTTGTAAATATCCCTCTAACCGTAACATTATCGTTTGAATCTCCAGAAGCTTTCACTTTTTGTATTGCTATATTGGATACAGTATGTATCAGGTTTGCTAGTGTAGTCCATTCGTGTGAGGTGGTTCCATCCCCAAGAGCAATTTTAGTAAACTTGATATAGTTTTCTTCTCCGCTCGCTATGCTATCAGCTATGATCCTTTTCCCAGCATTTGTAAGCTTATTATTAATTAAAGCCATATATTCCATCACTTCCTATTCTGCTATTTTGTATGTTTCTTTGGTAACTTCATGGATTCCAATTCCATAGAAGTTATCCATTTGGCCAGTAAGCGTAACAAGAATTCCATCCAATTTAGACGTTTTTCGCTTCACGCTATCAAGAATCGATAGAAACAATTCCTCTTTTTCACCATTTGCCTCAACATCACTGGTTATAACTTTAAAATGACCGACTTCACCACCATACTCATACCATTCTTTTATTTCTCCATCACCAAATGCATGAGTTATTACTTCTTTCACAACCTCATCTGTTCCTGATTTTTCGTACCAAGGCATTGTACTAGAAACAAGTGTTCTTTTTACCTCTACTGGAAGTGTCTTATCGTAGAATTGCGTACGCATTTCTACAGAAAGATAGTCAACAATTGGCTCCCATGCATTTTCAATATCAGACCATATATCAAGTCTTCCACACAAATCAATTATTTTTTTAATCTGATTATCTAATGCATAGCAAAAGGAAATTGCTTCTTCATCTAATTGCAGATTTGGAGGTAGTATACTAATAAGTCGGCTATCTTTTATACTAGTCATCCTCCACACCCCCATAGCTTATAGTAGTAGCATTATTCTTTGCAATTGAAAGATCATCTACCACAATAAAATCTTGTGAAGTTATGCTTACTCGTTTGATTCCAGCTTGTACAAGCAACGATCTTAAGTAATCTGAATTGACATCTCTTCCTATTTTTGCTTGCTGCCATTTTTTATAAATTTCTACAGCGGAAGAAACGTTTGCTTGAATATCATCAATATTGGATAAATCACTTTTATTTATGTAATAAGTTAATTCAATATCATACGATACAACGGATGCTGCCACTGCAGTTATCCGATCACCCATTGGGTTTTTCTTTTGGTTTTTAATATATTGCTCTAACCCAGTTAGATAATCATTATTCGGTATTTCACCATCGTCCTTTACAACAATTATGCTAATATCTAATTCTTGCGGATTAAGGATTTTTACATTATTGCTAGTTAACTCACTGTCATATTGCTTACACCAATAAAGATACGAATCCTCTGTTCCTGTTGTCGCGTAACCAGAAGTGGATAAGTAGACTTTCTCCCTATAATCTTCGTCACTTTCTTCATCAATACCACCAGCTGATTCCGTTATATTGCTAACCGTATCAGCAAATGGATATGGATCTACAAGTGTTACTATTGTGCCAATTTCCTTTCCATTCCCTATCGTTCCATACTCCATACATGTTATACCAACATCTACATATAAGATACCTGCCGATATAACCACATCTTCTATTGTTTCAAAGTACAAATCCGTTCCATCACTCACACGAGTACCACTTGGGATAGATATTGCTTCCGTTCTTGTTTCTGTTATCGAAAAACGTTCCACGGATATTGCTTTTACAGGTTCTGAATACTCAACACTTCTTGTTGCGCCAAGATTTTTAAGAAAATCCCCCGTTGAGTATTTTAATAGGTTCATCTTCCCTGCTCTGTCAATATACTGCATAGCCTGATATAGTTTTAATGCAGTTGCATTAATTAAAAAACCATATTTACTCATTTCATTTAACTCATAGGTTTCTCCCGTCTGATCCTCGCGAATGGAATTAAAATCACTGTACATTTCGTTTTTCAAATCATCCATCGTTAAATCATCAATGAAACTTATATCCGGAAGATCATATAATTTTTGAATATCACTCGCCACGGCTTATCACCACCTTTGGTTTTATTTTTCCTTCCTCCGTATCAATATCAAATTCGACTGTATCAACTTCCAACGATGCATTATATTCATTGGTTTTATTAATAATATTTACCAAAAACAAACTTTTTGCTTCTTCAATTGGAAGACCGATTATTGAAAAATCAATACCTCCTCCACGGTTTAATGGAATTGTTCCCTGTGGCGTTGTATACAAAAGCATTAGATTTTCCACATCTTCATCTGTAAGCTCAGAAGAAACTATTTCCAAACTTCCTAAATCAATCATGATACCTCCTACTTAATATTCAGACATCGTTACATCAATTTGTGATTTAATTATCCTGCCATTTGCGAATACGGCATTTAACTGTTCTGTTATCTCTGTAACTTTCCATTTCTTGCTACCTATTTTTCTAGATCCAATTACAAGATATCCTACCTTTCCATTCTCCACCAATTTTACCCATTTGCGAACTTCTTTTTCTGGTGTTACCCCTAAGCTTATATCCAGCACTACTGTAAAGCTTACGTTCTGTAGTCCTGCACCAAGGAATTCCGATTCTGGCTTACTATTATATAGGCTATGTTCCTGCCATACACCAGTAACCGTACGTTTAAAATCTGAAAAACTATTTATCTTTTTACTGCTTACAACAAACTTCATATCACCAAAATATCCAACTTCCATATCATCACCTAATTTATTATTTCACCAGATACCGTGAGATCACCGCTTACCAACAAGTTACCTGTTATCTCCATGTCACCTTCAACAACAATTTTCTCTATATGTATTTCCATTGCACCATCCGAAACTTTTATATATCCTTCCTTCACAAGTTCCTTAAATATTGTTTCTTTCCCGTAATGAGTCGGCATATTCTTTTTGTTATAAGGCCTTCCTATCACAAAACCAGTTGAATTATCACTTGTCAGAAATACAACCAATACTTTATCACCAACAAAAGGAAGATTGTATTCTGAATCCATGATAGATAGATCTGAGGATGTACAATCATCTCGATCTGGGAAAGTAACATCTACAGTCCCTTTGTCATAGTTTACTTTTGATACCGTTGCTATACATATACCTTTCATCTATCCCTCCTCATTTTTTCCTGTGTTTACCCAAGAACCTGGTATCATTTTTACTTTTGTCACATTTACGGTTTCAACACCTGTATTATAGATATAATATTTTCCCTTATAGACCTTTCCTGTGGAAGAGGAAGCATTTAAAGCCTTTGCTTCGGCTGCAGTTTTATAACCTATTAATGTTGTATTTACCTGATATAAAGCATCAATTTCTAAAGATTCCTCTTCCTTTGACTTTCCTATTTCGATTTCTAGTACTTTATGAAGTTCAAGGTCAACGGTATACCCATTTGCTATCGAGTGTCTTACCTGTTCTAAGTAATATTTCCCATCAAACTTACCAAATCCTTCTACGTTGTAACAGGTTCCCGCTATATAATTCACATCACCTTTCATGCCAATTGAAACGCGTACCGCATTTTTGTTAGTTTCCCTTAATTTTGATTTTGCTTTGATTTCAGCTTCCTTATAGCTCTCTGCTTTTTCATTAATTTTAAGAATACGATTTCCATCTGTAGCCATAAATGAATACTTTAATGTTGTACTGTTCTTAGAATCCGTATACGCTATTGTTACTCCATTATATATTCCTACAAGAGTAGATTGTAAGTTCCATGAAGAACACTGTTCTTTCTTAATTGTTCCAACCGTTTCTTTTTTCTCATACTTTACTTCATCAAATATCACAATCTTATCATTGTATAATTTCATTGCAAGATTATAATCCTTGCAAACAGAATAAAGAAAATTCATATCCGATATATCCGACTGTTCAATTTCCTCTATCGTATAATTATCTGATTCATAATATAGTGTTGCACCTGCGGTTGAAGCCATTGAAGTTGCGATACTTTTAATCGTTATATTTTTCCATGTCTTATTTTTCTTCGTAGAGGAAAACGAAGTATTGATGGGACACGAAATTGCTGACATAATATGCTTATCCGGTGGTCCATCAAAATAAAAATCATCAATCATAAATTTTCCACACGGAAGTTTTCTTGTATCTCCCTTCTTCTCCCAATTCTTAACATATATGCTTGCCTGTAGATAATCTCCTTCTTTCGGAATGAATGTTGTAATCCAATTATGATAAGCGTCTGAATATGTTATATCTATAGTGTCAGCCGTATCGCAAGCATAATCCGTATATACAAATCTTTCAGGATGGTATTGTGTATCCTCTCCATCGTCTGCTTTAAGAAGCCATGTTACTTTTGCTCCTCCATATATCAACCTCAAAGCAGTAGACCGTGGAATATCAAATAGCGATTCTACGGTCTTATTCGTCTCAACATTTAGTTTCGTAACCTTTTTAGACTTTTTTCTTGTAATCTTTGACGTTACATTGAATATATTTACCGTTGGATTTATCCACGAACCAGGAACACCTTTAACTTTGGTTACATTTACCATTCCTTTGGATGTGTTATATATATAGTACGTTCCTTTATATACTTTTCCTGATTGATTTATAGCTTTCTGTTTTTTCGCCTCTTCCGAAGTGTAATATCCTACCAATGTTTTATAGACATGGTATTTATCTCCTTTTTCATAGGTATCTGCCAATCTATCACCTCCAATTTGGTAAATCTTGTGTATCATCCTCTGTAATTTCTGGTATATAGACTTCAACACCAGAAGAAAATTGAAAGATATCAAGGAGTTCAAAATTATTTTGCATCAAAAGACCAACATATTTCTCAGATCCATAGACTTTATAGGAAATCATATCCCAAGTGTCACCCTGGGAAGTTATATATGTACCCAAAATAAAACTCCCTTCTACTTTTAGTGTCCATATGATGTCCGCACTTTCTGCCTAAAATACTCATCAGCCATTTTTTTAAAACTTTCTTTATCCATTCCAAGAGCCTTATTTATTACTTTTTCATCCGCATTCCCCTGTATAATAATATTGGGAGAATACGAAATGTTGTAACCATTGCTTTGATAGTTACTTTCTTTACCCGAATATGCAGAATACCCACCAGAAATATTACTACCTGTCTGTTCTTGCAAAACTCCAAGAGCTCTTCCTGCCATTTCCCAGATTGTGATCGCTTCTTTTGATCCATCAAGTGGTACTGCTGCCTCTGGTCCATCCTCCGCAAACCATGCAATATGTGGTTGTGTAAAAATACCACCTTCTGCATGTCCAGGAAGGCCTGTTCCATTCGCATAAGCAGCCCAACCATTTTTCTTTTCTGTAACTGTTTCTTTCAAATTTATGGGAACATCTACAGTGAATCCAATACCAAATGTAGCATCAAGAGACATCTGCGTGTAATTATGCATGGATGATACCTTATCTGATATTTTATATTTGTTTTCTTCTATTCCATCAGAAAAAGATTCTGGTATGTCACCGCCATGCTTTCTGTATTCTTGCAATACACTAATAAACTCCGAATTATTTGTTGCCTCTTCTCCTAAAAGTTTAAATATAGAATCAGGATCACCAGATAAAGCTCCAATCAGATCGGCATCATTCAATCCTTCACTCACTCCCTCAGGAACCTGCATACCTGCTTCAACATACTGCTTTTTCATTTCTTCTAATTGTTCAGCTCTCGGTTTCAGTAATTCAAAAAGTTTATTTAATCCTTGTTTTGTTTCACTATCCATGCCATCATAGTCAGCAATTCCTGTTGCTACAGTGTCCCAAAGAACAGATGCATCGATTCCATCCAATCCACTGTTCAAATAGTTGTTTATTATATCCGAATATTCATTTAAACTATCATTTAGAGAAGGCTTCCCATTTTCAAAATCATCTACATACTGTTGCTGGATTAATGATGAAAGAAAATTTGTCCCTCTTGATTCTAAATCTGCTATATTATTTCGATATCCACTTTGGTATTCATTAAAACCTTGATTATACTCATCTTCTGATAAAACACCCTCAGATTTCATCTCATTCAGATTAGCCAGATTGTAAGTTAAAGCTTCTTTATATCCTTCTTTTGTTTCACCTATCTGCTCATCTATTTTCCCCATAAGATTTTTAAGAGAATCAACCGTAAGATCTCCACCAAATTCCATTCCAAGAACAGATAGTTTTGCATCAAACTCACTGGAAGAATACATCTCCGTTAAGTTTGCAATCTTACTTTGCAATTCTGCAAGTTCTTTCTTTTCATCGAAATCAAGGAACCCATCTTCAAAAGCTTTTGTAGTTGCTTTGCTCAGCTGATTTCCAAGACCAGTCAGTGAAGAAAGACTATCTTGATAAAACTGATTTATTTTTGTCTTAAGGCTTTGCCCTTCTGGACTGTCACCAAGTAATAAATCAAGGTTTAAATTTACTGTGTATTGCTCCTGTTCCAATAAATCTTGTGTATTATTAATAAAGGTGTGAACGGATTGGATATATTCTTGGTTTTCATCAGAAGATAACTCCATTCCGACTTCAACTTTCCAGTTCAATTTATTCAAGGATTCTACTGCATCATCGATAGTATCCTGTATTCCATCTAACTTATCAAAAGACTGCATGCTTACTTGCAGTTTTTCCAATCTTTTTGAACCAAGTATTTGTTTTGCAACTTCATCCAAATCTTCCAGTGAAAGTGATATATCTCCAAAATGTTCATTTAGATTCTCTTCAACCATAATTTTGTTGGTCGTTTGAAACGCAATTGCTAACGCCGATACCCCCACTGCTACTCCTGCTATAGCAAGCCCCCACGGATTTGTTATAACACCAGACAGATATTTCAGTGGACCACCCGCTTCACTTGCTGCCTTGGCAATACTGGATATTTTTCCTGCAATATTATAAGTTTCTGTGGCAACACCTATACCAATCAATGACTTTCCTATTATATCTGGGTTTTCAACTAAGAATTTCGCAATCGGAATAAATGGCTCCGCAAAGTCTTTGATACCTTTTGTTATATCCTTTATTCCATACACCGCATTTGGAAGAAATTTTTCCAAAGATTCTGACATATCTTCAATTGCATCCCCGATTTCAGGTGCATTATCGGATACCAATCCACGAATAGAATCAAAAATCTGACCTTTAACCTCGGTAAACTCATTTGCCAATGGAAGTAAGGAATCTCCAATTTCCATCTGCATTGCTTTATACTTGTTTTCTGTAAGCGTGTCCAAATTTTCAGATGTTGAAGATGCAATAAGATATTCTTGTTGCATACTGTTTGCATAAAGGGCAGAATCTCCAACTTTATTCAATTGCTCTTTTAGATTGTCAAGGTTGGATACCATCGGTGCTATAGATGAAATCGACTCTTTTCCGAACAGATTTTTAAGAACAGATGTCTGTTCTTCTTTGCTTAATGCATTAATTCGTTCTAACACATCAATGATAGTCCCCTTCGAATCAGTCTGCATGGACTTTGCAACATTTTCAGCCGATAGTCCAAGTTCATCAAATGCCGTTTTCTGCTTTTTAGTTGCACTCTCCCCCATTACAAGACCAAGGGAAAAGTTTTTAATCCCAGTTGCGGCCACAGCGGAATCTACTTTTGTCATAGACGCTGCCATTGCAGCAACACTGGAAGTAGATACACCCGCAGTCTTAGCAAGTGATCCGACTATTGTTACTACCTCTGATAATTTGATTGCATCCTCAGATGAAGTATTGCCAAGATAATTAATCTGATCAGCAAGCTCTACCACTTGACTTTGATCCATATTAAGGGCAGTCCTCCAAGCTGCCATCCATTCACCTGCTTGATCTGCAGTAGAATCGAATGCAATACCCATCTGGACTGCATCTTCTGTAAATTCTTCTAACTCTTTTTTCGGAATATTGGATTGCCCTGCTGCCTCCATGATTGCTGAAATACCATCCGCAACCATTGGCATATCCGTACTCATTTCCACAATGGAGTCTTTCATGGCATAATAAGAATCCGTAAGCTCTCCATTGCTTCCTTTCAATCCATCAACTACTTTTGAAACACCCGCCATTGATGTTTCCATCTTTTTTGATTCGACTAGAGTTTCATTTATAAAATCGCCAACCTGAATGGATGCAAAAGCAGCCGTCGCTATTGCTGCGACTTTTTTTGCCGTGCTCCCAAAATCATCCATTCTATTATTTATTTCTTTTACACTTTTGTTTAATGACTTATCTACGCGCCCACCGATTATGACATCAAATTCACGTTCCGTTCTTTTTGCCACTCTTGCATACCTCCTTCAAGATTTCATTCAGTTCCAGAATTGGCATTTTGGTAAAATATTCAAAACTGGTATTAAGACGCATAGAAAGACGGACACACAATTTTCTTACTGTGTGTCCGCTATCATATTGCATCCCTATCTGTAAAAAAAACGGTATACCATGTTTTTAATCCGATTTGCGTCCTTAGCAGGAAATTTAATAAAAAACTCGTTTGGAAGCTGAGCAACCATAGCTGTAATTATCACTCCATATAGTACGGTTGTCTCTGGGCTAACAGAGGTCCCACCCATACGCTGATATATCTTTTCTGCATTGATAAGATCGTCTGCACTCAAATCTTCCAGTCCAGACAAATCAAGTTCCTTATACGTATTTCCTTCAAATATAAATGGCTTACTAAGCGGCAATACCCATCTCTTTTTTTCTATGGCTTTCTTTTCTTCTTTTTCCTGTGCCATCAATTCGTTATCTTCCATCAGATCTGTGCCCTCACTTCCTTAAATACATCTTCACCGTCTAAAATATATACACTGTTGAATTTATCCAGCTCAAGGCACACCACATTATTAATAATAATTTTGATATATGCAATTTCCTTCGTAACACTGGCACTCATTGCCTTGCCTTTTTCAATACTACCCGGCTCAAATGTTGTCGTAGCACCTCGAACTGTAATGTTCATTGGCACCTTTTCCACTTTGCTTGTCTCAACATTTTTTGCCTGAATGGATGCCCTCAGTATAATATCCTCCTCGCTTTTTACAAGCTTGAAATATTCCTGCTCATCAATTTGTGCAAACGGTATTTTTATTTTCTGAGATCCAAAATGTCCGATTGTAGGTGCTTCATATTCACCTGCAACCCCGGCCGGACTCACCGTATTCGTCATATATTCAAAAGATGGAAGTTCAACGGCTCCTGTAACACCGGTCTGGCGGTTATTTCCATTGTACACATTAAACAGGTTTACTGTTTCTGGAATTCTATACATCTTATTCTCCTCCTAATGCTTGGATATTTAATGTGGGATCAAATGAAGTTTCTGTCTCAAATGCTTTTGCAGGGGTAAATGGTGATAATATCTTTGTAAAAATAATTTTTCCCTCCATGATTTGCTCCACTGGGTTATCATCTGCATTATATGATATGCTTCCACCAGCAATCAGCCCTTGCGTCGCTAATGCTGCAAGTTCCTTATTTTCCCCATTTACGACTGTCTCAATTAAACGGTAGTTTGTAGGGTCATCCACATTGGCAAAGAAATTCAGTTTGAATGCTACATCACGATGATTGAAAACGCGACGGCTTACAATATACCGGTCTTTTACATCGGTATTTCCTGGATAGCATCCCATCTCATTTCCCCAACTCCTCCAACCGTTCATACTAAGAACCGTCATAATCCCATGAGAGTTGATGATATTTGCAGTTTCAATATCATAATCAATCTCTTCCCCACCTTGCTTACACATACCGGTGATAGGAATTGATTTATTAGAAGGTGAAGCATACGGTCCACTATAGGTATTGTCTGTGGAAGCCAATGCACAATCAATCATTGCAGAAAGGAAGATTTCATATCCCTCTGACACTTTAACTTTTGGATAGCATACCATGTTAAATTCATCATCATACCCATTGCCAATTTTATACTGCAATAGGCTTTCTACGGATGTAACCGCTGTTGTATCAATGTCAGTGATTGCAATCGCATTGAATAATCCGTTAATTAATTTTGCTTTTGCAATTAAAACTGCTGCAATAACCGGCTTCTGCGACCAGCCTGGCGCAAGCAGGTGCCTTGGTACATAGCTTGTCTTTCCTAATACCTGACTTACACAAGAAATACCTGTTGTTTTCCCAGTAGTTACGTCTTTACCTCCAATAATGTCTAAATCAGTAACCTTTGATGGATCAATTTTTGTATAGGCTATTTTGACAGTTGTACCCGATATTGAACTATCCGAAGGAATTGAAATCTTTACCGTCGCCGCATCAGCAAAGCTAGTTATATAGTCTTCCTCTTCCGTATAAGTTGTTACCCCATCCTCCGACTTCACTACGATGGTATCAAGTAAAATACCTGTCACATCAATTGAAATAACTGCGCTTACAATATTGAAAGCCGTCTCGGCAACATCTTCCTTATGTACGGTTGGATCAAGCACATTAACAAATACTACCGGTTGGTAATTGTTCTTTTTAAACCTTGCGAAGATGCTTTGGCACAATGTATAGTTTGCAAAATCCGTACTATACCCAAGGCGAGATACAATTCCATCATATGACTTTGCTAGAATTGGCTTATTTGTTACATTGTATGGATCTGATGCTAAATTAACTGGTGCCGTACCAAAAATGACACCAATTGCACTATCTACTACCTCTGGGGTTGCAACTACAGTTGCTTTTTCTGTAGAAATTATCCCATGTTCATATATTGCCATTCTTATTTACCTCCGATTTCTAATACTTTTTGATAAGAAACATATTCTACCGTTCCTTTTGTTGCAATATTGCGTGTGATTTGAACCATTTTTTCAACCGGAACGATAAGTCTTTTTACGGCTTTATGGCTCTCTGATAATTTTTTCAAAGTTTCAGGAATTCCATTTGTAAACATCTCATTCCTTGAAACCGAATTTCTTATGGTAGGACCACAATAGACAAGTATTTCTTTTCTACCACTTATCACAACGGATTCTGTTAATGTATCCGTTGATACTGTAGAAGATGTTCCTTTTACATCCTTCTGCATGTTTGTTTCTTCTACTGTTATTTCCTCTCCAACAGTCTCTTTCACTTTTTTCAAATAAATTCATCCTCCTCTTGCTCCATTTTTTCTAATTTCCAGTTTGTAAATAACACTCCATAGTAATATGGAAATGTTTCATTTTCTGTCTGTAACTTAATGTTTATAGGATATATGATCTTATACCTATCTTGTATAAAACGCTTTTGAACGAAGTGCTGATAAATTTTATTTGAAATATTAAGCACATCTCTGTGCCCCTGGCATTCTGCATCGTCGTCATAAGTTCCAATCAGAAAATATATTTTTACATTGAAATCAGATTCTATATCTACAATATTTTCTTCATCCAGGCAAACCAACACATAAGGAAACGGCTCCTTTTCTTCCTTCGTTCTTTTCTTTGGAAGTTCCTGGGCATATACATTTACCACGGAATATTCTTTTTTCTTATTCCAAGAATGGTATCCACTGAGCACAGATTTTACTTCCTCAACCAGCGCATCTTGTAAATAAATATCAAGCAATTAACTCCCCCCTTCCAATATACGATTGATTTCATGTTGGATACGTTTTGCAAGCATTTCATTTGCTTTTTGCTCAATATCAGCAATTACTTCCTCTCTCTTTATCATCTGAGGAATGGACGGTCCATAGAGCTGCTTGATCTTTGTTCCGTTCAAAACACGAGCAAATACACCGATATGCCCCGTTTCCATTTTCTGCACAAATGGTTTTATCGTTCCAATCAGTGGTTTTAGTTGACTACCCTTTTCTGTGGCAGCTTTATATACTTTCGGAGATGGGCGTTTTTTCTTTTCCTTGCCGATGTATCGAACTGGATGATTGGGAGATACTCTAAAATCAATCAAATCAACAACAAAACCTTTCGACTTTACTTTCGCCGAAAGGTTTGAGTTTGTTGCTTTTTTTATTGAGATACTTTCATTCACTTGCTTTTGTTTCACCCTGTACTTTTTAGTTGCACCTTTTGCCATATTCGTTTTTGCATTTGTAGCTGTTCTATTAATAGCATTTTTTAAAATTACAGGTGCCTTTTTTTTCATAGTTCCAAGTGTTTCCATGATTTTTACAAAATCACTTTCATCTACCTCGATTTGTACCTTATCACTCAACTTTCATTCGCCCCCAGTCCAATTTGATAGCAGACATCATCTGGAGCAATCCATTCGATCTGATATACTTCTTCATCCAGCATCAGTATTTGCCCTTTGAACGGCTCAAAATCAAGGTCTTTTTTTAACACATGGATTATTTTTGCCTGTATATGAATACCATCCGTATAAAGACTTTGTCTTGTATTCTTATAATCTTCTTCTGTTTCTTCTTCGATTACCAACAATATACTCTGTCCGTTCAACGTGTGCTCACCTGCAAATTCATCTAGATTAAAAAATACAGTAGCAAAATCTATTTCAAGTTGCTCCTGAAACCTCATAATCTCACTCCTATTCGTCTTCTGACTCTTCCATAAAATTCAATATATCTGATACCAAGGAATCTAACTTATCTCTTGCATCCAAGCCTTCCAGTCCAATGGATTCCGCATATTCTACTAATTTCTGCTTTGTCATTTTCTTTAGTTCATCCTCCGTCATAAATGAATCTGTCTCTTTAACATTAGCTCCGGGAAACAAATCATCTTTCAAGGATTTTTCATGATTCTTAGAAATTGTTGCTGTTTCAAATTTATTTTTCTCCGCCGCACGTTGTTTTATAAGAATTTCTTCTTCTGCTTCGGACAACTCCGTAATTAATTCACCTGGCTTATAAATCTTTTTCTTTACTAAAATCCGCGTCTTAGCAATCACTGACATACTATAGCACCTCCCCACCAATTGGATAAATAACAGCCCACGAAGCGACATCTTTAGGCATAGGAAGTGGTCTTGATGTCAATCTTGCTTTTTTAACTTCATGCTCAACAAAAATCTTAGGTACTTGTTTTGCCTCATAAGAATGTAGCTTTTCATCTTTCTCATACTGAGATATCAGACCGTATTCCACACTTCCAATTCCTTTTGAGTTTGCCATAAGACATACATTTGCAGGAACAATTCCTTTGTCATTACCATCATCATCAATGAAATATTCATCATAAGAATAAATATCCATATCAAGCTCTGAAATTCGTCCATAAAACGTCATTGCTGGATCAATCACACGTGGTTCAATAATGATATTTTTCATATTAAGCTTATTCAGAGCTTCTTTAATGAATGGATTGTCCAGAAATTCGTCTATTACATCAGAGCCAAAGATAAGCATGTCTGGAGCAATTCCACTTTCTTTGATTACTTCGCGTCTCTCGCTTTTCAAAATTGGAATTGGATTTGCTGTATCCAAACTCCAATATTCCGTAGATGGAATCACTAAAATGTTATCAAATCCATAGTCAACTTGAAAATCTACTCCAAGTTCTTCATCAACTACATCAAGCTTTCCTGTAAATAAAACACTACGTGACATCCATTCAACTCTTCTTTGAATGGATGCATCCAGATCCGTCATATCTTCTGCAAGCAATTCATCTTCACGTTCGGATGGTGTTTTTGTGCTATAAATGTTTTCCCCAAATCCTCGCTTAGCTACATCGTCGATTGACATTTCTCTTTCTGGAGCAATCCGTGGTGTTGTGAATTCTTTCGTCTGGAAACCATTTCTTGTAATAACTTTTCCACCTATCCTTGGCGAAACGAAAGGTGCCATAATTCTTTTCCCTTTTTTTACATCGAATTCAACTTTCTCCGCTACATGCGTTCTTTCAATCGGGAAAAATGTCCGAGTTAAAAAACTTCTTACTGGTGGTGTAAGTTCAATTCCCTCAATCATTTCAATTGTCGTATAATCTGCCATTTTCCTATCCTCCTATTAATACGTTTGTACAGCCTTGGTAAAAATACCTAGTTTTTTCATATCGTCTTTGTATGTATCTAGAGATGCTCCTTCTGCTAATACTAACGCATCTGGATTGAATAAACCGGTAATATACATAGTTGCAATATGGTCTTCGCCTAATGTAGACGTATCCACATCATCCGTCATAATTCCAGACACTCCAACTGTCTCTTCTGAAACGGTAGACCCTGTTAAATATCCTTTTTCTGATACGATACCAATCAAAGTTCCTCTTTTTACCGTTCCTTGAGAATCAGCCAATGAAACTCCTTGTACAAGAAACGGGAACTCATTTCCTGCCAATAACTTATCTGGAATAAAACTCCCCGTTTTTTTAAATAAATCTGCCATGATAAAATTACCTCCTTTTTTATTGTTTACCTTTTGCTTTTGATAAAGCTGCTGCAAACCCGGATGCTTTTTTCTGACTTTCAGCCTTTGCATCATCTTTTCCATCATTATTACCTGAATTTGCCGAATTTGTTGTCACTTCATTTGCATTACTATCTTCAATATCTTTTACCATTTGGTTAAGAAGAGATGCTCCAAGTGTTGCATTTGTCTGCATTGCCTGAAATGCTAACTTTTCCGCATTGACTGGATTCTTGTATTTTGCATCATTTACAATATCCGAAGTAAGACTTCCTGCAATACTATCAATTTCCTGCATCCTTACTCTCTCTTCATTAACTGCATTTTCCGCTGCATCGTTCTCAACTTCCTGCACCAATGCTGGATATTCTGCTTTCAATTGTTCCACATTTGTGATTTCCATTTTAATACCTTCTTTCTTTTTATTTTTCTGGTTACTTTTGTTATTAAAAAAATGCTCTTTCCCAGTACCATCTAAGATACTATTGAAAGGAGCATTGTTTTTTACATTCGAATTTTGGATTGTACTTCTAATTTTTTCGATAACTTCTCTGTCTAATACATGATCTGCGTTTACAGCAACCATTTTTTCATTATTTAATTGACTTGATTTTGGGCTGTTTTTATTTTTACTTTTCATTATAGCATCACAAAAACCATATTCCACCGCTTCCTCTGCCGTCATCCAAGTTGCTTTATTCATTAAATCTAGTAACTCTTCTTTTGAAAGACCAGTCTTTTCCATATATGCAGCGGAAATTGCTTCATTTACTTTTTTAAGAAACTCTGATGTTTTATCCATAACATTGTAATCTCCACTTGCACCTGTCGATGCATTATGAATCATAACCATGCCAGGAGCAGTAATTTCACTTTTTGCGGCACACAAAATAACACTTGCAGCACTTCCAGCATAAATACATTGTATCATTACATTTCCGTCATAATTAATTATAGCTGAGTAAATCTCATCTCCACAAAATACATCTCCACCGCCTGAACTTATTTCAATTACAAGATCTTCCCCATTTGCTTCCGCAATTGCATCCTGAACATCTTGAGGACAAGTCGCATCCATTCCAAACCATTCATAAATCCACTTGTCTTCGTTAGGAACAATCACACCTTTTACAGTAATATTTTTTGCCATACTACACCACCTTGTCTTCACCTTTCGCTTCTTTTAGTTTTTCATTTTCAATCTTTAGTTGCTGTACATTACTATCAAAATCTCCACCTTTTAGTTCTATAGTTTCAATTTCATGGGTAGATACCCCAAGGTCAATCCGTTTTTCTGCTGCCGTAATTTCTTTTACCGGATCAAGCATAAGTTTTGTAGGTCCATTCCATTCTGCTTTGCAATATGCTTTGCGAATTAATGGATCAAAGAAAAATCCAGGTGCAACTATCCTTCCACTTGCAATTGATTCATACATAAATGTCTCATAAACAGGCTGACAAAAATCGCTTACTAACCAGCTTCTTCTCATTAAATAAGAACGAAATCCTTCCTCAATAGCGGCTTTCGAAGCAGAATAAGAAGAATTAAAGCTTTTTAAAAGTAATTCTTGGGGTATTTCAAGGGCTGCTCCTATGTATTTTGCAAACGAAGATGTAAAAGCATCAAAATTTGTTGATGGTCTTTTTGCATCTGCCATTTCAATATGTTCACCAGGCGATAGCACATTAATCATTCCTGGTCCCAACCCATATTCATTTGTTTCGTCTATGTCTTCTTCGGATTGATTGATTCCGTTGAAGACGGTTGAACCTTTATCTCCTTCTGATGTTACAAATACCGTAAAAAAGCCATTGATAACAGCTGCCATAATTTCTGCTTCGCTGTAACGTGTCAACTGCTTCACCGTTTCAATAACCGGTGCCAGAAATGGAACGCCTCTATATTGATCTACTCTTTCAGATTCAAAAACCATTAATACGTTTGGAAGACCTGTAGCCTTATTAAATGCATCCACTCTTATCCATTTCTTCTCCACATGTAGTGCGGAATACGGATAAGAATTGCAGATATAATATGCGGTAACTGCTCCATTTTCATCCATTTCAACACCATTATAAATACGATTGCCATTTTCTGCCTTTTCATTTAAATTAATATAACTTCCTGGCGAATTTGGTGTTGAAACTTTATCTGCTTCCACTAACTTAATCTTTAATCCGTATGGTATAAATTTCATCTGTTTTTTATCATACTGATGAACAGCGCATGTATCTCCGTTAATTAATGTTGACATCATAACAAGCTGTTGCATTTCATAAAAATTATTTTGCCTCGTTGCATCACAATATCTTGATTCCGCCCATGCTTTAAACTCCCTTTGTGTTTTTTTGTTCCATTCAGTTGCCTGTTCATGTGTTAGACCCAATGCCTCTGCGTCAACAGTAGGGCGAAGTCTAAGACCTGTGCCAACTATATTGGTTCGGCTGGTCTTTATGGCTGATGTAGCAATTGGAGACGATGTCATTAAACTTCTCGACCTTTGACGCAGTGTATAAAGATTTTTATCAATATCTTCTTGTGGAGAAAGACTCCTTGGATTCCATCCTTTCATTGAACTTTTTGAGTGACTTGCCCCGCTTTCATCGTAACCAGAATTACTCACTTTTCTTAACATCTGCAACTGTTGTCTCTTGATTTCGCGGTTTAGTGCTGACTTAGGACTGATTGTTTCAATAATTGAATCAATAAACATATACGACCTCCATTCTAAATGTCATATGGGACACCACGAAAAGCCCTGTTTTTACCACCATTTTTAGATAATTTTATTTCTTTTTTCAAGTTACTGATCTGCTGTTGTACTGCCTTTAAATCTGCTCGTTTCAATGATTTTCCTGCAAACGAATATTCCTGACCGCTCAAAATCGCAGTTTCAGCTGCATAATAAAGGTCTAGCCTTTGCTGTAACCGTTCTAACTCTGTCAATCTATCCACCCCTTAAACCGATATTTGAGATTTCACAATGCCTGTCTTCTTTTTCTTTTTCTCTGTACTGCCTTGTTTCATGTAATTAATACCATTTTCTATTTTTTGTTCCAACATATTCCAATTAGGATTTAAAATTTCTACTGCTGCATATGCATAATTTCGAAGATCAAGCGGTTCATTTCTAATTCCCGTCTTTTTTACCCATACTATTTTAAGTTTTCCTTTCACATATTTTGTTAATTTTTCTTCGGATGTAATACCCTGCATGTAGGTTTGGTTATAGCCCCTTTCTTTGTTTTCCGGAAAATGACAATATCCAGGACCACTATTTTCTAACTTAAGCCTTGCAGTTATATCATCTTTACCAGAATCCACTCCAAGGATATATATATCCGTATGATCTACAATTAATCCTCTTTCATTTTTTATATCAACCTTTGTCTTTTTATAAATAAGAGGAATACCAGGTGTGTTGGAATACCCTTTAATACCATAAATCCGTTTATTTTTTTGAGCCACTTTTTTAATGAATTCATAAACCATATTCGTATGATGTCCACCAGTATCAATACATGTTGCGGCAACCAAAAGTCCGGTTCCGTTATAAAAGAAATATTCTGTATCAAGAAATTCTTCCAGTTCATCCCAAGTACTTTCAAGTTGAGGGTCTTTTTTGATTTCGGTTTTATAAAGCCCCCAACTTTCATAACCTCTTGCCCATCCACATATCTCAATTTCAAGACGATCATCCTGAACATCTACACCAGCTGTGATTACCAATATTCCATCTGGTAAATCAGCTAGATAAGTTTCTCTTCGATTCAGCAAAGCACTATCATCTGCTCCATCACCTTTTTCTTCCCATGTTTCTCCAAGAGAAGTATTAATGAAAACTTGTAGCTTTTCAGTGGATCCTGTCTTTACATGGTCTTCCTTTGCTTCCTTAAAGTCCTCGATTATTTCTTCCCATTTTCTCCAAGGGGAACATAGTTCATTTAGATGAAAACTTCTTACTCGCTTTCTTTCCGGTCTGGCAGCTATCCATTTATGATTCTGTTCTTTCCATTCCATTTCACCAATTGTTTCTTTGCAATATAAACATTCCATTTCAAGCGTTGAAAAATGCAAGCGTTTAAATTCATAAGGCTGATATTTTCCGCAACAAGGGCACTGTACACACCATTCCTCCTGTGACCCTTTCTTAAATTCTTTCTGAATCTTTGAATATCCTTCTATGGTTGGTGTTGACACCTTGATTTTTTTTCGATTCCAAAAGTTATTTGTTCTTTTTTCAACCAACTTTACTGGATCCCCTTCGGTTCCAGCACTATCCGGGTATCGGTCAACCTCATCCATTAAAGCAATACGAATCGGTCTTGATGCAAGGCTCGATGGAGAATTTGCTCCTGCCATTGTAATATGTCCGCCTGGAAAAGTTTTATGTGAAATCGTATTGTCGCTATCGCGTGATCTGACGGTCTTAATTTTTTTTCGCAGCACCTCTGTATCTCTAATCATTGGTGCTAAACGGTCTTTTGAAAATGTCTCAGCCATTTCAATGGTTGGCTGTATAAGCATTATTGGTGATGGTTCATAGTCAATAAAATAACCAATGATGCATAAGATGATTTCTGTCTTTCCTACCTGCGCACTCGACATAACAACTACATCCTGTACTTGGGCATCATTCACACAGTTCATGATTTCTCTTTGAAACTCCGCTCTAGATGTTTTCCAACGTCCCGGTTCTGCGCTTGCTTCTGGTGAAAGTCTCCGATTTTCATCAGCCCAATCACTTATCAGATACTTTGGTGGTGGCTCCATAACTTTTGCGATTTTTGTAAATAATAATACGGTCTTAAATTCAACCGTCTTTCTATTTCTATTCATGCTCTACATCTTCATCCCCTTCATCTTCCAAATCATCCTCTTCATCACTATCGATATATTCTTTGCCATAAAAGTCTGCAGCATTATAACCTGAAATTTCTCTTAATGCTTCATAGATTTCCTCTGAAAGAATCATCTGTATTTGTGCTTTATCCTTGTCCAGAATCATTGGTGTTAACTTTGATGGTAATGCCGTCATTTTTGTTTTGAAATTTGTAAGCATATCAATCATAACCGCTTCAACATCCTCTGATTTATGAACATTTCCTTTCATTAATCCATACTTTAAATCCGTTATGTGGCGTTTCACTCTTTCGTGCAGAGCCTTTTCTGTATTTAAATCTAGATCATCCTCAAGTTGTGTCTTGTCTTTTTTCAAATCATTGTTCACACGAAGGTTTGCGACATAATTTGATATACTTTCTTCCAGCTTGTATCTTCCTGATGATGTTTTCACCATAATTCCATCCTGGGCAAGATACCGAACCATCCGCTCACTTACCCGAAGCATCTTACTCAGTACTTTTGCAGATACGGTTATGCTGTCTATCTCATCCAGCTTATTTGCAGCCATCTCAATCCCTCCTTTAAACGGAAACGGAAACTTTAATTATTTTTTACTAGTCCCTAGCCAAAGCTTGGGCTCGAACGACCCGCAAGGCTATTTAGGTCTCTGGAAGAACCTACCCTAAATCCCCTCTTTGTGCACTTTTTCTGGTCATCTCTGCGGTTGCTTTTGGGTCTTTTGACCTACTTTTAGTTTGTCATATCTTATAATTGTGTCAAATACGTTTGTAGTTCTTTCTTCCATATAACCCGATAAAAATATTTCTATATAGTTTTACAACTTCTCAATATGTCAAACTAATTAACAAATGAAAATTTGCTTCCGTATTTACTTGTAAAAAAGCTCAAAAAAATAAAGCTATCTTTCAAACTTCAATTTTTTTATTACTGCATCCATTGAATCCTGATTTACTCCTATATATCTTAATGTGACCGATATATCTGCATGATTAAATATCTTCATCAATGTTACTGCATCTTTTGTCTGTTGATATGTATGATACCCAAATGTTTTTCTAAGCGTATGCGTTCCAATGGATTCTAAACCAAATATCTTAGCAGCATCATTCATTATGTTGTACGCTTGCTGTCGTGATATTGACCGATTCTTTCCTTCTCTTGATTTCTCTCTTGATTTAAATAAATATTCATAATCTTTTTTTTCTTTGATATACTCTTTAATAATCCGCTTTAGCTCTTCATTGATTGCAAATCTTTTTTCCTTATTTGTTTTTTTCTCACGTATCATGATTGAGTCTTTATCTCTTACATCTCTTACACGGAAAAGAAGGATATCTGAAATCCTTAATCCAGAATAAATTCCAAACATAAACATTACATAATCCCTTTCATTTCTTGCTTTCATGTAGTCCGCAATGTCCAATACTAAGCCTATGTCTCTGATTGGTTCAACTGTATTCAATCAACTTCACCTTCTCTTTTAAATAGCAATGATCGTATCCTTTTTAATTATATATAACTGAAAATTTTTAATCTTGTATTTTCAATTTACATTTGCTGTTTGGTATCTTTCCATACTTAACTCCACCATTATCATTCGTTACCGTCTGCTTACCACAATCCTTTTTGTATTCTCTTGCTAACGGGCACAGGCTGCAATCCTTTATCTTTACATCTACTATTACTTTCTTTACTTTCAAATCAAATCTCCTTTCTACTAATAAAAGAGCCACCTAGGTTTCTAAGCAGCTCTTTTGTGGAGGTAAATAATTTTAGGAGGAGTATAAACTTTTTATGTTCTACTCGTTCTATTGTAATTATAGCATAATACTAGTGTGCAATACTATGCAATATTTATATTTTTTAAAGCTCTCGAATGTATGTAGTGAGTGTTTCTCCAGCTACTGTTTATTTCATTGCAGATTTCTTCCCACGGCTTTCCTTCTATGTATCTCTTTCTAAGTAAGTCGGATTCTATTCCATCATCCAAATACATTATTGATTTTTCTATCTTTAGTCTTCTCAAATACATCATTCGTGTTGTATTTGCAATTTCACACTCTATCTTTTCTAGCTGAGTAATATAATCTGAAATATCAGATATCTTACCTGCTCTTGGCATGTCCGTAATTACCTGACCTTTAGCTTGCATCTTCTCGCATCTTAGCTGATCTATTTGCTCATTTAATGATATAATCTTTCTTTTCAGCTTTAAGTACTCATTCAAATATTCTTTTTTTATTTCGTTTTGTTCTTTTGTCTCTTTCTCTGTAATGCTAATCCCTCCCTTATGCGTATTTCCTATGTTCAATTCTCAAACTCTCTGTACTTGTCTTTGCATACCATCGTTCCGTGACTGCTACATTTGAATGCCCTAACATTTTACTAATTGATTCTAATGAACAACCTTTTTCCTTATATGCGGTAGCTCCTGTTTTACGAAGTAAATGAGGATATATTCGCCTGTCTGTTACTCTCTTAGCTATTTTCTTTAATATGAACCTTATTCCTTCTTCTGTAAGACACTTATAAGGCTTTTTATCCCTAACAAATACATCCCCTTCCGTTCGATTTCCTATGTACGATTTAATCCATAATCTAGCTTTATCGTTTAAAAACACTGTTCGGTACTCGTTGTTCTTTTCGCCAAGAATCAATATGTCTCCTGTTTGAAAATCAATATCTTCAATTTTTATCGTTAAAAGCTCCCCCACTCTACACATTGTAGATAGAAGCCCTTCAAAAATAGCATGTTCTCTTTCTGTTTCACATGCATTTCTTATCTGTTCTACTTCAATCCCAGATAAGTGATCGATTGGCTTTTTAATCTGTTTTTGCCGTTCTACACGTTCAACAGGATTAGCTTGTACAATTTCTTGTTTGCGAAACCATGTGTATACTGCCGATATATTTCTCCTTACATTATCAATCGATACCGGGTTATTTCCTTTCATCCGCAAGTAATCCAAATAAAAATCAATATCATTATGCGTTATTTCACGGATATTTTTATTACGGAACGTCAAAAGTCCTTTCATGCTTAGCATATACTGTTCAATTGTATTGTCCGCTAGTCTATTTCTTCGTCTCATTTGGTACACATTGAGCAAATATTCGTTATCATCTAATTGTGTACTTAGTTCCGTTTCCATTTTTACAACATCTACGTTGTATAGAACAACATTCAATGACTTTTCCAGTAATTTTAGTTGCAACGAATCAATATTAAACTGCATTTTTAGCATTACCTCATTTATTATATTGTCTTTTAAACATTCCATAATAGTTTCCTCCCCTTATATGTACCTAATTTTCTGTTGATTTTTTTTCGATTGATTTTCTTCTCCAATAATCAAGCTCTGCAACTAACTTATTATTCTTTTTAAGCATGTTTTCCGCCTGTTTTTCAAAAAAATATCGTAACTCTGTATTTTTCATTTCTGCATCAAGCAAATCCTCTGCTAAATTTGCGTTTTCTACACTAAGACGGTTAAGTTCTTTTGTATAGTCAGCATCCATGCTCTCCCTCCCTTTGAATATTATCTATCTGTGCATTAATCTTTTCCCATTGTTTGTGAAGCCTGTTCGACTGTTCGGTAAGCTTTTTCCATTCTTTCATAGCTTCACTTGCTTTCTTAATTACCGCATCTGGGATATCTAAATATTTTTTCCCTTCATACGGTTGCATCAGTTCAATGTATTTTCCAAGTGCCTTATCAGCCTTTTCCCCTACTTCTTCTTGCTTGACTATTGTTAAATCAATCCTACGAAACAAAATATCTGATTCTATGCGATTAAAGTCAGTGAATGTCCTGTTTTTTATGTACCAAATTAACTCTTCCTTGCTACAATCTTCAAGTTTCATGCTTAACCTCCATTTCTGCAAGAGCCGTTTCGGCAGCTTCACGAGTAGAAAATACAGTGTTCCCAATCATATTTCCATAGAATCCATTACCATTTTGATTGGTATAGTATGCTGTCCGCGTTTCGTTGATGATAATTTTAATAACTTCTTTTTCTTTTATTTCTCCGTTCTCATAGATGCAATATGCTTTATCTCCTATCAAAAATGGGAGAAGTTTCTTTTTCAGTTCTCCCAGCTCCTTGCACTTCTCTGTATAGAGCTTGTCTACTTTAAGAAGTTGTGCAGGTGTAAGACCAATGTCCTCATATTCCACCTGTTTCTTTAGTGCATCTGTCACTTCTTTCAAATCATTTGTGCCAACTAAGACAGGCACATTTATTTCGGTATGTCTCTTAAAAAGTTCATATAATTCGCTCATGCTTTTACTCCTTCTGGTACCGCCAAACGGTACTACTAAATTTCTAAATTTTAGTTTATCCAAGTAATTCTCTAACTGTATTTATTGATTGCTCTACACCTTTTCCAAAACCAATCAGTTCTTTTTCATGATATTTGTCTCTAGGTTCAGTTTCTAATACTACCATTTTGATATTCTGTAATACTTCTTCAAAATGCTGTGTATCGCTTAATTCTTCTAGCTTACTTGCCACGTCATGACACATCACAGACCAATTAATCTCTCCTGTAAAAACCTTATCGTTTTTGTGTTTTTCTTCTAATCTTCTTAATTCGTTAATCATTTTTTTGGTTTTCATATTTTATTCCTTTCATGAATTAAATTTTAATTTGTCAGCCTTGCTCTTGTGAAAACTCTTGTCGCATAACCCTTGCAAAATCCTCACACGCCTGTGTATATCCTTCGCAATAAGCTTTTGCTTTTTGAATATCTTTTGCACGCTTTTCATTTGCCTTGTGTTCGAGATCATCTGTAGTCTTGTGAGTAAAATCTACCCATTCTGTAATATTTTTCATTTTCTATCTCCTACTCTTCCGGTTCCTCTGCTTCAACCTGTCCCGATTCTTGCAACCATTCCTCTATGCATTCTAAGCATGTATAAGACGATACTGGTTGACCATCAAAGAATCCGCTTTCATTCAGTGCATAATCTCCTGCTTTTATTTCTTTTTCGCAAGAAGCGCAAGTGTGAGGTTTTCGGCACTTTACTACCTTTTCTTTGTGGCATTCTAAATCTTCATCACAACCATAAAAACCGCTATCTATGTACAAATCCTTGTCATATTTCATCTTGCTACCTCATGATCCATAAACGAATCAAATTCTTTTGCACACTCATAGCAAAGATCAATTATTTTATCTATTGGATATCCGTCGCCCCAAGTCTCCCTACTTGCCAACGTTTCAACTTTATTTTTTTTACCACGCATAATATGCATCCGTGGATATCTCAATTCCTTTCCGCATCTATCACAAATATTTTTGCTAATAACTACTTTGCTCATACTTCGTTAAACCTCCTGCTCTTGTAGCATTTTTATAACATCCTCGCAAATATCCGCATTTTCTGATTCGTGGCTTTGTTCTGCAAGTTCTATATAAGTTTCTTCCTCTACCTCTTTCAGCCTTGAATCTGTACATAAGCATAAATCGTCAAATGGTTCAGCACAGTAGTCTATTACTGAACAGTTGCCACAATGCTGTTCTAATTGTCCTATTTTCATCTTGCTACCTCCTATGCTCCATACTCCGCTAATCGCTCTTTTTCTTGCTCTGTAGCTGGATTATGTGCTATTTTCAAACCGCCGTTTTCTGATAAATTCAGCAAGTTGCAAACATACTCACCCATCTTGCACTCACAGCAAATCTCTTCAAGCTCGTCCTGTGTTATCCCAGTATCGGAAACATTCCCAAGATGCTTGCATATATTGTCACAGACATGCTCTATCATTTCAGTGGTTATTTCATCTACCTTTTCTTGCATAGTCTTAGGACAATCTTTTATTTCAGTAACATTTTTACCTTTGTTCGGTTCATGGTAACATCCGAGAAAAGAAAAACCTTGACTTGCACTAACGCGTCTTGCATCTTTGCATCCTTTGCATCTACCATCTTTTAAGTTTTCATAAAATTCATCTATTTTACTCATACTTCGTTAAACCTCCTAGCTAATATTTTTCATAAACACAATCCAGTGCGTCTTGCTTCTCTTATCTCCGAACAACGGCTTAAAATCAATGTTGGCCAAAACTTCGGATGTTTTTATTTGCTCCTCATTCCACTTGAAAATCATTACTCCATAAGGTTCTAAAACTCTCATGCACTCCGAAAATCCCTGCCTTATATATTCCTTCCACTCGCTTGGAAGAACTCCATATTTTTGACTTAGCCATGATTTTTCGCCTGCGCGAATTAAATGAGGAGGGTCAAACACAACCATCTTAAATGAATTGTTCTTATAAGGCATATTGCGGAAATCTATCGTTTCATCGGGCTTGATAACAAGACTTCTTCCGTCACAAAGAGTAGTTTCCAACTTCCTGTTATCCACAAAAAGTACGTTCGGATTATTCTTATCAAACCAAAACATTCTACTTCCACAACACGCATCCAGTATATCTTTCATAGTTCGCTAAACCTCCATTTATTCTAGTTTTTTTCTTCTCCTAAGTTCTTTTTTCAATTCCGTTGTTGAATATTTTGAAAGAGGATGAAGTTTCTCTTCCAATTCATCCTCCATTTTCTGTTTTGCTGCTTCTTTTAGCATTTCAATCTCTGCATCCCTTCTCATGGCAACCTCCATTTAATATCTGTTTTTTATTCCATCCCAATTAGGCAACCTCTGTATATTCAAATTGCTATACATAGCAACCATACAAGCAACTACGATTGAATTGCCAAATTCCTTATAAAGTTGCGAGTTACTATTTACTAATTCCATCTTTGTTATATTTTCATCCGTGACAGACATTAACCTTCCGCATTCTCGTGGTATCAGTTTTCGGATTCTATATCTGCTTTCGATTTTGCATACGCCAGTTTCTGTAGCTGTTATAGTTGGGCAAGTATCTCCATTGTCCTGAACTCTACCTCTTCTTGTTGTTGAGCTAGGGAAACTCAGGTCTGCCACCCCCCCTATTTTGCATTCTATGTATCCATCTACTGTTGCCTGTTTGATTTTTACGGTTGGTTCAAGTAAAAGGTTGTCCTTTTGTACTGTTGTAAGGGTATTGCTAACCCCATCATTTCTAGGCTGTAATTCTGTCATATTATGTCTACTTTCATTTAATTTTCCACTCTCGTATGCAATTCTTACTTCTTTCCCATACTCTGTGCGCTTTGGAGTCAATATAGTCGGTTCTAATATTTTCACTTCATGACCGCCCCCCCCCGCATGTATTAAGCGTTGGGCTTATTCCGCCGGTTGAATAAACTCTCCCGACCTGTGGATTATCCCATGTGCTTTCTGCTTCGTAGTTACCTATCTGTTTTACTTTGCTCATTTTTAATCATCACTTTCACTGGTTCTTTATAATTTACAGAATTTAAGCATGGAGAGATTCCATCTTTACTATATACCGTGTTGCTTTGGTGCTTTCCAGTTCCTTTTTCGATAAACCCTATTTCACACACTCGATCACTGCCCCCCCCACACAATTTTTGCTTACTTATTCCTCTGTCTTTTGCTAGTATACAATTGCTTACTACTTTAACTTTTGGGGAATTTATGCTCATATCTGCTACTATTTTTTTATCAACTAGGTGGCCATTTTCAATTAATTGTCTTATCAAGTTTTGAGCCTTTTCCGATTTAATATAATATTTCTCGCTTACTTCATCTTCCAAGTAGTCAGATATAGTCTTTTTCAAAGGAATCGGCGTTGGAAATTTATAATTATATTCACCCAAAAATGAAAACATAAAGCATCTTTCCCTGTTCTGTGCTACTCCGAAGTCCTTTGCATTCAAAACCGCTACATAATTCGTGTAACCAAGAGAAACAAGAAAGTCTTGCCATGCATTAAAGTCTTTGATATTTGCTGCAGCTATAACCTGTGGTACATTTTCCATAAACAGTATTTGCGGAAGCTCACTACCGCTTTTGAATATCTCTTTGAGTATTCTTTCAACCTCCCACAAAAGGCCTGAACGTGTACCACTTCCCTTTTTCATTCCTTTTTGCTTTCCGGCAACCGATAAATCAGTACAGGGGAATGAATAGGTTAAAAAGTATGTATACTTATCCAAATCTCTTATATCAAGGTCATTTCCATGTACGTTTCGTATGTCTGTTGGTTTAAAGTTTGTTCCATGCACGGCGTTGTAACTTTTTATTGCAAATTTATCAAACTCAACTACTCTCCAGTGTTCATAATCAACGCCCATTTCATCAAAGGCCATTGCTTGAGAACCATATCCAGCGAATAACTCTATTAGGCGAATCTTATTTACAATTTGAATCATGGGCATCGTTAAATCAAATATATTCATTTGATTGTTGCAATTATAGTTGTTCAAATCCATTTTTTATCCAGGAACCGATATATCTTTACCCGGCCGGGGTTCGTTCCTTTCTTTTACTGCGTTAAATCTCCGTTTATAAAGCAGCTTTTACTTCTTCACTTCCCGGATAACTGCGCTTCCTGTTCCTTCCCTTGTTCATATTTTTTTTTCAAAAGATTAGACTCTAACTCTGTGTAATAATTTTCTGAATAATTTCTTTGTGGAAAGTTATGAAATTTATTTTCAGGCTTCCTTTTAGTCTCTCGAGTATGTGCTACTACCATCTTTTGATTCAGATACTTTTCAAATTTGTTACCAAATAAGGTATCTGGAGTAAGGTATTGTTGCCATTCAGTCTTTATCCACTCACTTGCTTTTTTATCTATTACCTTAAAAAAATCTTCTACTGTATACCCAGATGATATTTTTTCATCAATCAGTTGCATTGTTTTACTTGAATCATTTCTATAACTTGCACTACATTTTTCATTCAGCCGATCTATAATTGCCTTATAAATATAATAATTACTTTCCTTTACTTTACTTTGTTGATTATTCAATGGATAAACTGCATTATTCCGTGGAAAAACTAAATTATTCCGTGGAATATCATAAAAAGATATGACTTTAATAAGCGTTGATACATTATTAACTTTTACCGAAATCTCCTCAATTTCATTTTCTGGTATCAACCAAATATTTCTATCCACTATAACCGGGTTTTTACGTTTTCGTACCCTCTCCTTAATTGCAAGCTGGTATCTTTTCTGTATTCCCGGGGCAGTAAGGACCTTGACCGTCTGATAAAGTGTTTTATCAAAAAGTGACCGTATCAGAAAGTTGTTCAACATCTGCCTAATTTTATTGTGATTCATGCGTAAATCCATACTTGCAATATATATAAAATCATCATTAACCTTTGAATAAAATCCATTTTTATATATATCACAATACAAATAAATAAGAAGAGATATTCCATCTGCACCAAACTGTGAGATGATTGGTTTAATATTCTCCTTGTCATCAAAAAAATCAACATTTAAAGGAAAGTAGTCAATACCATTCTCTTGTGGTCTTGCCATACTTTCTCCCTTTTCTTTTTTCATAATTGAGAGGGGCTTATGCCCCTCTGATAATAAGAAGATCACGTTATCGCCATAACGGTGTGAGACGTTAAAAAAGAGGCCGTGTCCTTGTTACTTGCTACAGGTTAAGAAATAACTGTATAATCGGGAAATTCTGAAAGCTCCACCTCTAAATACTCTTTTATATATTTCATGGCATCAATACTCCATGCTCCTCCATCTGCTTCAAAAATAGCACATTCAACTGATCCTGATCGTTCATTTTCTTTCATTCGAAAAATAAAATTACTCTCTGGTTGTTCAATTTCCAAAAATGTGCGATAAGGAATTAGTGAAACTGGATTTGGTATAATTGCATCACCCTTTGCGGAAACTCCTGTTTTAACGGTTGCTTTTTGTGAAACTCCATCATCACCATAAGCTTTAACCGTTCCACTCTCTACAGTTCCCGCAAACTTTAACAATAACGCTCTGTCTTCGTTCTCAATAAATTTAGATTGTAATGCTATAATGAATTGCTCATGTCCAAAATATTCTCCATATTTGAATGACGGAATGTCAGCATTTACAGTAACTAATATTTCTCTTTTTCTATCAGAATCCAATTCCGAAATAAGCTTGACTGTTGTTGGGGAAACAACGTGAATAATCATCTTGATAGTTGATTGGTCAATTTCAGCTTTTATGTAATCAATTAAGCTTGTCAATGTTGTCATTTCAAGGCTTGCAGCTCTTACATTTGCATCAAGTCTTTTCATATCCTTGTCAACATAATGATTACTTCCATAATTTTCAAAATTTGGTTTTGCTAACTCGTTACAATATACCACTAGCTCTTTTAATCCTTCTTGCATTATAAAATCCTCCTATGCCTTTCTTGCGGCTTTAAAATCAACAATTTCACCTGTTTCAGCATCAATAATTTGTTCGTCAATTTCTTCTTTTGTTTTTTCAAAGTCATTGAGAGACATTTGACCTTTTATGTTTGGACCATATTCCTCTGCGAATAATTCCCCTGTCCTTAAATCCTTTCCAATTGAAAATTTTGTTTCTACTGGCTTTACCGAAGCTAATTTTTTTTCAACCGAAATATCACAATTACAATCATCACGGTTCTCGTTTTGCGTAAACTTTAACGCTATTTTAACCTCACGTTTATTCTTCCATGGTGTGTTGGGATCTTGCATATTTTTAACAACTTCCTCAATGGCACCCATAGCCTTTTCTTGCAGTGCTCCACCTGCTAATTCAGACAAATTTATATCCATACAAATTTCCTTTCTAAAAACATTTATAAGTTACAGCAGCATATTTGAACTTAGTTCTTGTTCTATAAGCTGTTCTTGCAGTTTTAAAAACTTATTCCACATAAGAATCCTGTCTTGTCCATAATCGATCTCAAATATTGTACCAGTACATCTACCGTTTATCCTATACAAAATTTCTTTATTGCTTGTCCGAGAGGCATGGAACTCAACACCGGATGTCATGCGCTCTACTCCGCAAAACGTTGTTACCATAATCATTTTTCCTTGTCTCATACGGTATTCTCCTATATGCCTGTCCCATAGCTAATAGTTTCAGTATGTTATATTAGAAATGGAAAAACTTACTTAAGCAGTATTTCCTTTTGATTTTTTTTTCTCATCCTCTTTCTTTACCTTTCGATATCCCAAATTTGTTATAAATGTCTCTGTTAGTCTAATACGTTCTTCCAATGTGGGTTCTCTTTCCTCTCCATTAATAAAATATCTATACTTCATAATATCTGCTTCCCTCTGTTTTTTTATATTCTATGTGCAAACGCTTGTACTTGTTTCATTTTTTTTCATTTGATTTCATATTTTCTTGTAGCCACTTTATGGAGTCCTCAAACTTACACTCCCCTATTAATTTAATTGCATGGTTTTCAATCTCATTTCTAAAATCAAGCTCTGTTTGTAGTTTTTCAAGCTCCCTTATCCTTGCATCCCACATAGAGAATCTCCTTTTCCATTTTCTATCTTTACTTTCTATTGTTTTTTCCCATATTTCTCCTATAATTTAAGTACAGGCACTGGCATGCCAAGTACATACATAGGAAAGGAGTAATATTACTATGGGACATTTACCTATTCCTGCCGAACAATATTTTAAAGATTTTTCATTTGAATTAGAAACTTATACAATCAATAGAAATTCTATTAATTGCGGTTCGGCTCTCGGTCTTCTTGGAAATGATGAAGACGGTAAACATATAGCTTTTTTGTTAGGTTGCGACATAACGCCTGGGGACGTTTTAATCTGTGATAGCCGTTCTTATGTTATTTCCAGTGTTGTATATGATAAGTACAGCGGTCAACCCGAATTATTAAAAGCTCTTTATTAGTTTTTCTGCTGCTTCTAAGTAAAATTGATGTGAATTCATTGCATAGGATGATAGCAATTCATTTAAATCTTCTTTGTTGCATTTATTTACTTCAAAGCTAATGATTAACTTCATATGTGTCCCCTTTTTTAGGGTTGTTTCAAACTCTCTTGTACAGGTGTCTGATTCTGACACCTGTATTTCTTTTTCTGCTAACATGTGAATTCCTCTTTTCATTGTACGTTCTATTGTTCTTTTTCCATTTTTCTCCTATAATTTAAGTACAGGCACTGGCATGCCAAGTACATAGAAAAGGAGTATATTAAATGGCTGAAAATTATAATAGTGATAATGTTGGATATTGTGATTATGCCGCAAATCAAGTAACTGTAATTTATACAAAGAATTTCCTATTGGTTATCAAAAGACTTATCCTTTATAAAAAAATCATGAGAACCAACAAAATTTAGACTCTTAGGTTCATAAAACCAAGACCAAGGCTCAGGTAAAAGCGGTACTGCTCCTGTTTCTAAGTTCATCTCACATTGGATTTGAAGTTCAAGAATTGGTACCCTTTTTTCTTGAGAATTTTGTTCAACCTTATACCCAACTACTCCATTCACTTTTCTTCCATCAATATAAATTTGCGCCTTTCCGTTAATTGCTTTCTTAATTTCAACTTGTGCTAACCAAGTGTCATTCTTTGTTTTTTCTTTATTCTTTCTACTCATCTTTTCCTCCTTTCTCCGTTCCTCTTAACATCAATTAAGCTGATTTACGATCCATTTCGTCTCTTGCCTTAAGTACACTTGCGTTGCTCCTTATAAGAATTAAGCTTTCTATGTCTAATTGCTTTAGAATTTCAATCGTCTCTCTAGTTGCTTTTTCTTTTTCCGGGGCCATTTTTTGTTTTTTCCCTTTCATATGACTCACCTCCGTTCCTTATGTTGCATTGCGATGCTTATTTGTATCTTATGAGACTATAATACAACCACAACGAGACGCTGTCAATACTTTTTTTTATTTTTTTGTTGACATCGAGACGTTTGTGCTTTAATATTCAACTATAGAAAGGAGGAAGTATGAACGAACGAATTAAAGAACTTAGAAAAATCGTAGGTATGACTCAAGAAATATTTGCAAAACAACTTGGACTTGCTAGGAACTCCATAGCTAGTTATGAAAGTGGTTCTCGCACTCCTATGGATTCTATCATCTTATCTATTTGTCGTGAATTCAAGGTAAACGAAGAATGGATCCGTTATGGAACTGGTGATATGTTTAAAGAAGTTCTTCCAGAGGATGAAACTGCTGCTTTAGTCTCAGAACTATTGGAGAAAGATAATCCTTTCTATGACATCATCAAAGAAATTATGCATACTTATGGGCAGTGCAGTGAAAAGTCTCAAGAAGTTATTGATGATTTTAGCAAGCAGTTGTTGATAAATCTAAAAAAAAGAGAAAGAGAAGACTAATTGCCTTCTCTTTCTCTTTTTTATATTTCTCTATTATGTTTTTTCATTATTGTGTATATTTGTTTGATAAACGTATCATCTCGCTTATCCATCGACTTTGTCATTTCAATAATCTCCCTTATATATTTTTCTCTTTCCTCATCTGTCATATAACTCACCCTTATTTTTATTTTTTGTATGAATTAAATATTGTTAAAATGTTCATATTAAAATTTTCAATCCCCCCTTTTCATCCATTATACTACTTTTTTTTTATATGAAAACAATTGGAATAATATTTCCAGAATATTGGAAATATTGCTCCAATTATACAAATTAACCTCTATTTATGTTATACTAATTATTTATACTCTGACTCAAAAAGTGCGGTTATCCTCGTATTAAGAGCTTTTGCTATCGCTTCTAGCTGGATTATCGTTGGTATTGTTTTTCCATTTTCTATATTATTCAAAGTGCTATGACCAATACCCGTCAATTTTTCCAACTCAGGCAAACTAATATTCTTGTCATTTCGCGCCTGCCAAGTCAGTATTTCCATCTTGTATCCTCCAAATTTAGGATACAAAATATATATCTTTTTGTCTTGTGGATTATTTTTCCATTTTTTCATTTAACTTTCTATAAAGTTGTGCTAAAATTATTACAAAATTACTTAGGAGGAGTATTAAATGAAACAATTCTTTTTTCCAATTTTACTATGTTCTGCCGTTATGTTACTGACATCGTGTGGGGTTTCAAATGAAGCCTACAATGCCGTAGTTGCTGAACGTGATAGTTTACAAACACAATATCAAGATTTAAATAATGACTATACTGCATTGAAAAAAGTAAATCAAGAATATGAGGAAATTATTGAACCTTATAAGGATTTAACAGAAGCCGAAATACTAGAAAATACAAATAAGGCAAATCTAAAAGCAAAGAAAGATAAGCTTAAGCTGGAAGAGTTGAATACAAAAGAAGCTGCTGAAAAAGCTGCTGAAAAAAAAGCTGAAAAAAAAGAAAAAGAAAAAGAAGAAAAGAAAGGTTATGATACTGATATTACATATGATCAAATAGCTAGAACTCCGGACGATTATCTTGATAAAAAAGTTAAATTCAGTGGAATAGTCCTTCAAGTGATGGAAGGAACGAATTCTACTCAAATACGTTTAGCAATTGATAAAGATTATGATCAAGTTATCTATTGTGAATACGCAAGCGATATTGTAAAATCAAGAATACTAGACGATGATATAATCACTCTTTATGGTGTTTCAAAAGGTTTATTAAGTTATAAATCAACTTTAGGTGGAACTATAACTATACCATCGGTACTTATTGATAAGATTGACCAATAAATAATTATATATAAAGCGCCGGCACATATTTTGTTGCCGGCGCTTTCCTTTCATTTTATACTTTCACTATTTCTTTTTGCAAAAAATGATGGTAAAATATACTTCAATAAGGGGGAATTTTATTATGCGGAACGATGAATTTGAGAAAAAAGTAAATGCTATATCAAAACGTCATCTACCAAGTTTACTATCTTCTGATGCTGAAAACAGCTATACAGAATCTTTATTTGAATCCATTAAGCATTTTAATGAATATGATCAAGAATTTTGGTTTGCAAGAGAATTGCAAGATACTTTAGAATATTCTGAATGGCGTAATTTTAATAAGGTAATTGATAAAGCAATAATATCTTGTAATAATAGCAATAATGTTTCTACTGAACATTTTGTTGAAGTTAACAAAACGATAGGAATGCCTAAAAATGCAGAGAAGGAAATTATGGATTATAAGCTATCTCGTTATGCCTGTTATCTAATAGTCCAAAATGGAGACTCGCGAAAGAACGTTATTGCACTTGGTCAATCATATTTTGCTGTAAAAACACGCCAACAAGAATTAATCGATAATTACGATATTTTAAATGAAGATCAAAAACGTCTTGCAATCCGTCGCGAAATGTCAGAGCATAACAAACAGCTTGTTGCTGCTGCAAAAGAATCTGGTGTAGAATCTAACTTGGATTACGCTATATTTCAAAATTATGGATATATGGGATTATATGGTGGTTTAAAAGCAAAAGATATTCATTTAATGAAGGGGCTTAAAAAAAGTCAAAATATTCTAGACCATATGGGATATGAAGAACTTGCCGCTAATCTTTTTCGTGCCACTCAAGCAGAAGCCAAACTGCGTCGTGAAAATATTTCTGGTAAAGAAAATGCAAATCAAACCCACTATGATGTTGGAAAAGAAGTTCGAAACACAATAAATCGTCTTGGAGGAACTATGCCAGAAAATCTCCAAACTCCCAAAAAAAGCATAAAACAAATCGAGCACCAACAAAAAAAGACAATTGAATAACAATTGAGTTATGCAAATACTATGAAAAGGAATGATGATATGAAAGAGACAAGACAAAACCTAAAATCTGCTTGCGCTTATATCCGTGTATCTACGGAACAGCAAGAAGAATTATCTCCAGATAGTCAAAAAAGATTATTGAAAGATTATGCTGAAAAGAATAATATAATTATTACAAAATTCTATGAAGATTTAGGTATAAGTGGTCGAAAAGCGGATAAGAGACCAGAGTTTCAAACCATGATTTCAGACTGTAAATCAAAGGATCATCCATATGATGTTATTCTCGTATGGAAATTTAGCCGATTTGCACGAAATCAAGAAGAGTCGATACTTTATAAGTCCTTGCTAAATAAAGCTAAAATTGAGGTCGTCAGCGTGTCTGAGACGGTTCCTGACGGTATGGTTGGTGGCTTAGTGGAACGTATCTTTGAATGGATGGACGAATACTACTCTATAAATCTTTCTGGAGAAGCGAAAAGAGGTTGGGAAGAGAAAAGACTAAAAGGTGGATATCCTGCCTCCTGTCCTTATGGATATGATTATATAAAAGGTGATGTACCGGTCATAAATGAAGAGCAAATAAAGATTGTGCGAAAAATTTTCGATATGTATCTAAAAGAAGACCGTTCTGCAGCTTATATAACAAAATGGCTTAATCAGAATGGTCATCGAACTAAATTTGATAGACCGTGGCACAACTGTTATGTAACCGATTTGCTAGTAAATCCATTCTTTGCCGGAAAAATACGTTGGAAAGCATACGATGGTAATAAACATCTAAAACCCATATCAGAATGGATTATTATGGACGGAAAGCATGAGCCTATTATAACAATGGAAGAATTTGAGCAGTCTTATCAAAAACGCCTCCGACAAGGTGCTCATAAACGTCGTGGAGCAAACGGTTGTAAAAATTGGATTTCAGGACTTGTAAAATGTGCTCATTGCGGAGCCACCTTAATTTATTGTAAAGAATCAAAGCATAACTATTCATACTTTCGTTGTAAGGAATACATCCGTGGTATGTGCTCTCATCCAAATTATGTGACAGAAGCAAAGCTTACACGTGATATTATAGATGGTCTAAAGAATATTTCTACACTGGATACAGATTTTTGCTTTAAGACAATACAGGAATCTCAAAGCAGTGACCTCAACTCTATAAGCAAACAAATCAGTGAAATTGATAAAAAATTGAAACGAATAAGATCAGCCTTTATAAATGGAATCGACACATTAGACGAATATAAATCTAGCAAAGAAAAACTAGAGTCTGAAAAAAATGACTTACTCAAATATTTACAAACAAGTAATAGTCCAACAAATGAAGACAAAGAAAAAATGATTTCTAATATCGAAAATGTAATTAGTATTATTACCGATGAAGAATCCGATATGTTCAGGAAAAGCCAGGCGATACGCTCTATATGTGAAAAGATAGTATACAATAAAGAAGCTGATGAAATAGACTTCTTTTTCTATTTGTCATGAAGTGTACCTTTTCATACTGTTCTGGGATACAGTTATCATGTGTGCTATCACCGGAATTGTCATTGTTTCAAATCTTTTACATTTTCCTAATTCCATAAAAGGAAAAAGTATCGGTGGTTTAACAAATGCTGCTTTTGAAGCACTTCCCTTTGGTTCAATACTAATCGGCATCTGCCTTATTTTATTTGCATTTGCTACCTTAATTGGCTGGTCGTATTTCGGGCAGCAAGCCTTCTTATATTTGTTTGCAAAAAAACATCTACGCATTTATCAAACAATTTACTTAGTAGCAATATTCTTAGGCGCCGTACTATCACTTGATCTAGTTTGGGAAATCACAGATAGTATTAACATCCTCATGGCAATACCAAATCTCATCGCTTTGTATGCATTACGAAAGTTAATTAAACCTCCACTTAAATCCATCTAACTAATGATTATATTGAATACTATCCCTTATCTTTTCTGCCATTTCTTTTCCACATAAATACGTGATAATCGATAAAGAAAATGGAATAGCTGTTCCAAGTCCACGACTTGTAATTACTGTTTTATCGGTCACGACTTCTTCATAACAGATATCAGCTCCTAGTAGCTTATCTTCATACCCTGGATAACATGTCGCCCTCTTTCCATCTAAAATCCCCGCCTGTCCTAGCACACTAGGTGCTGCACAAACTGCCGCTAATGCCTTACCACTAACATAAAACTCTTTTATTTTTTGATTTACACCACTATGTGCAAGTAAATATTTTGTTCCAGGCATTCCACCTGGAAGGACTAGCATATCAACTGTATCAAAATCATACGCTTCAAATAAATAATCCGCTTCAAAACAAATCTGATGAGACCCCGTAATTTTTAAAGAACCACTAATCGAAACGGTATCAATTGTAATACCTGCTCTTCGGAGTAAATCAACAACGGTCAACCCTTCAATCTCTTCTAAACCCTCTGCTATAAAAATTGCAACTTTTGACATCATATCTTCCTTTCTTCGCCTATATCTTTAATACATATAAATAAGTTCCTTCTTTTTTTGAAATTTCATATTCCTCTTTTATCATATATCCATTTTTTGTTGAAAGCTTTTTTACCAACTCTCGATTATGAGAATACAGCACTATAATTCCTTCCGGATTCAAATGTATCTTTGCTTTTTGAAAGAATTTTTCATATAACACTTGAATATCTGCTTCCATACTTTTCCCTTTTGTAAATGGCATATCCGATATAATTTCATCAAATAGATACTCATGTTTAAAATCAAAAAAATCACGATTGATATAGTGGATTATCTGATGTGCACCTTCTGTATTTACTTTTGCCTTTTCGATTGCTTCACCATATAGATCAATTCCATACATTGTGTTTGCTTTTCTAAACTTGTGTCGTTCAATTAGCATTGTTCCTGTACCACAAAATGGATCTAAAATCTTAGCATCATCTTTTAAATAATCGGATGCTAACAAACAAGAAAGTGCTGCATTTACCGGTTTTATACTACTTGCAATTACTTCCTTCCGATACATAAAACGAGTATCCTCTAAGGTAAATAATTTAACCAAAACATTAAATGCACCCGATTTGTTTTCAATTAACCGAATTTCAAATTCATAATTCGAAGTTGAATTAACAAATTCACGACTTGTCAAACGCTCTAATTCGCTGGAAAGTTTTTTAGTTAATGCACTTTTTTTATCCAAAGCAAGTCGCGATTTACATTCAATTCGAAAATAAAAAGGTGCTTTTCCTTGATGACGGTCTTTTATAAATGTTACAATATTTGATTCTGCTATTTTTCGAGCCGCTTCTTCCGGATTCATCGGGCAAGTCTTTATATCATTCACAACAAATAATAGTTCCTCATAATAACGAAGTTCTAACATTTGCTCCAAAGAATCTGTCTTAACAATAATGCCAGCATTAAACGGCTTTGCCTCTACCGAATCAGGAAGCTTGTCTATGATTTTTAAAATATGATTACGATTTGTCAACAAAATATATTCCGAAGGTATATGTTCCCCTTTAAACTTATGTGGTTTTACTCCTTCTAGCATAATCATCATATCAGACAAAACTCGTAGTTCCTCAGTCATATGTTTCTTATGTTCAAGACTAATTTCCTTACTTGAAATTTCGTTCAGTCTTTGTTTCAATTTCGTTGCATACTCTCTAAAATCATATTCTTTTATTGCCAGTAAATAGGAGCTCTTAACAAATAACGTTTCTTCTTTTTCATAGGCTTCATACAAAGGTTTTAAAAGATCTTTTGCATCAAGTTCACCCATGATTAACGCTACATTTTTTCTTACCTTTGGATCTTCATGTTGTAATAAGGTTTCAAAGAGAGAATAATCACCACTTAAAAAATATAGAAAGGCATGTCTTTCTTTCCCTTCCTTCAATATTTTTCGTAACAGACTTAAATTCTGTCTCACCTCAATTCCTTTTTGTATCTGTTCATACGTATCACGAATCACACTTTTTGTTTCTTCCACTCCTTGACCTCCTCTAAGCTAACACATTTTCTTTTTCATATTGATTCATCCTTTTTACCGCATATATATAACTTACAACTAAAATAAAATCTGCCAGCAACCATGCTGCTGGGTTTGCAAGGCATGCTCCTTCAAATCCCAATTTCCCAACTAGTAAAAATGCAACTGCCGCACGTCCAATTAACTCACTGACTCCTGCAAACATAGCTATAAAACTATATCCCATTCCTTGCAATGTATTTCGAAGAACAAATAGTGTTCCAAGCATTGGAAAACTAAACGAATTATATCGAATAAATAAGATTATGTAAGACATAATTTGGGTTTGTGAACGATCAATAAAAAGGAGTGCCACCTGATGCCCTAACAACTGCACAACTGAAATTGTTATGATGCACGCCGCTATCATTAAAATAAAACTAGCTTTTACACCCTTCCTAATTCTTCCATATTCGAGAGCTCCCTTGTTTTGGCTGCAATACGTTGCCATTGACATTCCAATCATTTCAAACGCACCATTAAACAGCATACATATCTTACCGCCTGCTGTCATTGCCGCAACCGCAATTGCGCCAAGTCCATTCACCGCAACTTGAATGATAATAGTACCAATTGCCGTTATAGAAAACTGTAATGCCATAGGGATACCTGTTCCAAGAAGGTGTACCATTTTTATCGTATCAATTTTTATTTCACCACGTTCAAACTGCAATACTTCATATTTTTTATACATATATACCATACAGACTATACCCGATACCCCCTGAGAAATAACGGTCGCTAATCCTACCCCAAATGTGCCTAAATGAAAGACTAATACAAACACCAAATCCAAAATAATGTTAATTAGCGATGCCCCCATTAAAGCAAATAAAGGTGTCTTACTATCCCCAATCGATCGAAGTATAGCCGCTGTAATATTATATAACATACTTACTATAATACCTGCTAAAATTATGATAATATAACGATAGGCATCTTCTAAAATTTCATCCGGTGTATTCATTACAATTAAAATCTTACGACAATATAACATTGTAATTGGTGTCAGAATCGCTGAAATTATAATCGTAAGATAATAAGAATTTGCAATATAATTGCGCATTCCTTTAAAATCTTTTGCACCAAAACGTTGCCCAAACATAATACCAAATCCGCCACAAGCACCCATTGCAAATCCAAGTATTAAAAAATTAAAAGCTCCAGTAGCTCCCACTCCTGCCAAAGCATTAACTCCAACAAATTTCCCAACTATAATAGAATCCACCATGCTATATAGTTGTTGAAATAAATTTCCTAAAAATAAAGGAATAAAAAATCGAAAGATAAGTGGCAACGGATTGCCACTTGTCATGTCTCTTGCCATATTATCTCCTACTCTGGATATTCCAAATTTTCTGTTTTGATACAAAGAAGAGTCTCCTCTAAATAACGATTTGCTATCCATTTCGCCATTGGTAAATTCATATCCAGATAGTTTCCACAATCTCTTGCGGATGCACCAGGAATATCTCCTTCAAAATCTCGAATAAAAATAAAAAGATTTTGAATCAATTCCACAACATCCTTTGATTCATAGTTTCCTGATAACAATAGATAAAAACCGGTACGACAACCCATTGGACCAAAATAAATGGTTTTATCTGCATATTCTTTATCATTTCTTAGATAGGTTGCAGCCAAATGTTCAATCGTATGCATTTCTGCTGTATTCATCACTGGTTCTTTATTCGGTCTTGTTAATCGAAGATCAAATGTAGTAATCGTTTCATTCCCCACATAATCTTTTCTAGAATTGTAGATCCCTGGGAGTAAATTTAGATGGTTCACGGTAAAACTTGCTATTTTTTTCATTCGTATTGACCCACCATTTCTATCATTAATTTTATACTTCTCTCAATTGCTAACGCTTCAAATGCAGGATAATCCATCTGAGCACTATCATCTGCTTTATCCGATATTGCACGTATGATAACAAAGGGAACATCATTAAGAAATGCGGTCTGTGCAATTGCTGCACCTTCCATTTCCGTACAATACCCTTGAAAATTCTCATAAATCCAGTCTTTCTTCTCTTTACTTGAGATAAACTGGTCACCACTTACCACGCGTCCTACAAACACACAAATTTCAGAGTTCACCTTTTCACAAGATTCTTTAGCCAAATGAACTAGCTTTTGATCCGCAGGAAACGAAAGTACATCCATTCTTGGTATCTGTCCAACCTCATATCCAAATGCACCCGCATCCATATCATGATGCAATACATCACTTGATAACACAATATCACCAATATTAATTTCATTTTTTAAAGATCCAGCAATTCCCGTATTAATTAAAGCATGCACCTTATAATCATCCACAAGAATCTGAGCACAAACTGCTGCATTCACCTTTCCTATTCCACTTCGAACTACTACTACCTCTTTTTTACAAAGTTTTCCTGTAAAAAACTCCATGCCTGCTTTTTTTATAATTGAAATATCTTCCATACACTCTTTCAGCTTTAAGACTTCTTCATCCATTGCACCAATAATTCCAAGCATTCCTATATTACCTCTCTTTGCCTTTTCTATTTTAATCTTCATTGCCTACATTCTACCAAAAGAATATGCGTTTGTCTATTTGACTTTAGCAGAATATATAATAAAAATCCAGTTCTTTTATCATGAATATTTCACAAAAAAGAACTGGATTTTTTCTTTACTCAATTGTATATTTTTTGACTAACACATTTAATTCATTTACTATTGTATCCATTTTTTTAATCTGCCTTGAAACACCCTCTAGTTCCTCTGCCTGTCGAATTGTGGATTCCGAGACCTCTTTGGAGGATGCTGCCGATTCTTCAGATATTGCCGAGATATTTTCGACTAAGCTCAGTAATGCATTTTTAGCATTTGATACATACTGAATACTCTCTGTTATTACGCGAGAACTCCCGCCAACTTGTGCAGTAGTACCATTTAACTTTTGAAACATCTCTTTTGTATTACTAAGCGCCTCTTTTGTATCAGCAATTGCTGATTTAGTCGTCCCCATCTTATCATTGGTAGCTTTTACAATTATAATAATTTCATTGATTATCTTCGCAATTCCTTGTGTTTCCTTTGTTGACAGTTCTGCTAACTTACGAACTTCGTCTGCCACAACAGCAAATCCCTTTCCCTGTTCGCCAGCTCTGGCGGCTTCGATTGAAGCATTTAGAGCAAGTAAATTCGTCTGTGTCGCAATCCCTCCTATTGTATCTACAATCAATCGAATGGATTTGGATTTTTCCTGTAATTGCTCAATTCGCTCTTCCACTTCATCCAATGCATACATGCTATCTTTAAAATGACCATCCAAGTTATTAAGTGTTCCCATTCCTTCATGACTCATTTGTTCCATGATATCTATATTATCATTCACACTTTCAATACTTGAAATCATGCTATCTAAGTGCATTGATAATTCACTGGTATTTTCATATACCTGACTATTCTCTTGTGCTAAGTCATAGGTTCCTTGCGAAATTTCTTCCGTTGCATTTGAAATTTCACTGCTGGAATGCGTAATTGCCTCCAGTGAATTTCGAATAGTACCAGAAGAATCTTTAATCGTACTTGAAGTTTGTTTTACATTTGTAAGCATTCCTTTCAAATCAAACGTCATACTATTAAATGCTTTGATTAATATCCCCATTTCACCACCATGTTTTCCCTCTACGGACACATTCAAATCCCCTTTTGCTACTTTCTCAGCAATCTTGGTCATGGTTACAATCGGTTTCATAATCTGATTGATAAGTAAAATCATAATAAGTCCCATTACAACTAGGATAAGAAAACTTACTCCAATTCCTAGATTTAAACTTTCTTTTAAATCATTTACCAAACTGCTTGTTTTTTGAGAAAGAACTTCAACATTTTTGAAATATGGAGCCTCTTCAATCGTAAGCTTCAATACATAACTTACCGAATCATCACTGCTTACTGGATAATAAATAGAACTTATAGCATCCTTTGATGTGATACTCTCTTTCCCACTAGAAAAGACCTTCTTAAATTCTCCGTCCTTTGTTTCCTGTCCTTCTACATATTCAGAGCCACTTAAATTCTCGCCAATTGTCATTAAAACTGTACTTTCACTGTCTACAACGACTAGTGATGAAAAGCCTTCCGTTCCTTCTGTAAACTTTGCCACCGATTCTTTAATATGATCCGAATTAAGTGCTGCTTCAATACATCCTTGTCCATCTTTTCTTGCAATTGCTGTGTACTTGAAAATATTTCCACTTTGAACCGAAATTTTTAAGTTTGATGTTATTACCATATCTTTATTTTTCAATAAATCCCGGTATCCATCCCAAATATCAAACAGATTAATGGATAGAGAAGCTGGATCCGTAGAAAGAATAAAATCACCCGTCTTATTGGTAACTTGTAAATCACTCATTCCCATTTTCTTTGTAATTGCATGTAACTGAGTATCGGTTAAATGCGGGTTAGCATCAAAGATCTCTTGCAAATAATAGGATGCATTCAGCATTGTTACATCAATCGACTCTTCCAACGAAGTCATGTACTCGGCAATACCTTTGGACATATCAACCAAATTATATTGAATATCCTCTTTTGATTTTTCAGATAATGTTACTACTGTCTCATCTAACCCTTTTGCTACCTTTGTCTGCTGTTGCATGTTTTGAAGAATCAAGCAACCAATCATAATTGTAATTGCAACTACGATTAATAGTCCCAATTTTTTTCTCACGGACATATAGTATTCCCCCCACTTATATGATAAAATTATTTTTTATTGCTAAAAAAATTTTATCATATAAGTTAACCGTTTTCAATAGTCAAATCCATCGAATCAAATATTTATAATAATATGATACCATGGATTTGACTATAAAATTAGGACTGTAGCGAAACGATTGTAATCGCTCCACTACAGCCCCATCAAATCAAAAAAATATTGATTGATTACTTATTGAAGATTTGTATATCCCATTAAATGAGCATCTACTTCTTTTGCAACTTCACGTCCTTCATTAATTGCCCATACCACTAACGACTGTCCACGGCGCATATCTCCAGCTACAAATACTTTTTCTATATTTGTTGCATAATACCCTGGCTGAGTTGCCACATTTGTTCTCTCATTAAGTGTTACATTAAATGCCTTTGCCACATAGTCTTGAGTCCCTAAAAAACCAGCTGCAATAAAAACAAAGTCTGCATCGACGCTAAACTCACTTCCTACTATTTCTTGCATACTAAGGCGTCCTGTCTTTTCATCTTTTTTAGCTTCTAATTTCACACAGATTACTTTCTTTAATACTCCATTTTTATCTTTTACAAATTCTTTGATTGTCGTTTGATAAATTCTTGGATCACTACCAAATACAGCAATTGCTTCTTCTTGACCATAGTCAGTTTTTAGAATTTTCGGCCATTCTGGCCATGGATTGGATGCAAGTCTCTCCTCTGGTGCTTTTGGCATCATTTCGATTTGAAGCACCGATTTTGCCCCTTGTCGAATGGATGTACCAACGCAGTCATTTCCAGTGTCTCCACCGCCTACAATAACCACATTTTTTCCCTTTGTGTTGATAAAGTTTCCATCCTTTAGGTTGGAATCCAATAAACTCTTTGTGGTTGCCTTTAAAAAGTCTACTGCAAAGTATACCCCGTTTGCATCTCGTCCTGGTGCATTGATGTCTCTTGGATTGGATGCACCACATGCTAAAATAATTGCATCAAACTGACTTAACACTTTATCTACTTTTTTATCTTTACCAACATCAACACCTGTGATAAATGTGATACCTTCTTTTTCCATCATTTTTACACGACGCTCAATAATAGTCTTTTCTAATTTCATATTTGGAATTCCATACATCATAAGCCCGCCTACACGGTCGGAACGTTCAAATACGGTAACAAGATGACCTCTTTTATTCAACTGATCCGCAGCTGCAAGACCGGAAGGTCCAGACCCTATGATTGCAACACTCTTTCCTGTTCTTACTTTTGGCGGATTCGCTACAAAATTACCCTCTTCAAAAGCAGTTTCAATAATTGCATATTCATTTTCTTTTATCGTAACCGGATTACCATTTAAGCCACAAGTACACGCTGCCTCACAAGGTGCTGGACATACTCTTGCCGTAAACTCTGGAAAATTGTTTGTCTTAAGTAAACGATACAACGCTTGTTCAAGACTATCTTGATATACTAAATCATTCCATTCTGGAATCAGGTTATTTAGTGGACAGCCTGATGTCATACCCCCAATCATCATACCCGACTGACAAAAAGGCACTCCGCAATCCATACATCTTGCTCCTTGGCATCTACGTTCTTCTTTCGAAAGAGGGCTGTGAAATTCATTATAATTTTTGATACGTTCCTCAGGTTTTGAGGCTTTTGTATCCTTTCTTTCATATTCCATAAATCCTGTTGCTTTTCCCATGTCTTCTACATCCCCTTTCTACTTCTTTTTATTCATATAAAATGCTTCGATTTGTGCTTCCTCGCTGCTAAGTCCTCGTTCTTCCATTTGTGCAATTGTTTGAAGCATCCGATTATAATCATGAGGAATAATTTTTTTAAAGTTTGGAAGATAATCTGCAAAATTTTCCAAAATCATCGCACCCTTTTCTGAATTGGTATATTTCACATGCTCCGCAATCATCGTTTTAAGCTGTATCACGTCATATTTTTCTGTTACACTTGTAAAGGATACCAGTTCTTTATTTAATTTTAAATATAAGTCGCGATTTTCATCTAATACATAAACAACTCCACCGCTCATACCTGCTGCAAAGTTCTTTCCAGTTTCTCCAAGTACAGCAACACGTCCACCAGTCATATATTCACAACCATGGTCGCCAACTCCCTCTACTACAGCTGTTGCCCCGGAATTACGCACACAGAAACGTTCTCCTGCCACACCATTAATAAAGACTTTACCACTTGTTGCTCCATATAAGGCTACATTTCCAATAATAATATTTTCATCTGCCTTAAACTTCGTTCCTTTTGGTGGATATACTATAATCTTTCCCCCAGAAAGACCTTTTCCAAGATAATCATTACAATCTCCAGACAATTCTAATGTAAGTCCATTTGGAATAAAGGCTCCAAAACTTTGTCCACCACTACCATTGCAGTGAATTAAATACGTATCTTCTTCTAATGTATCCCCATGAAGTTTTGTAATCTCTGATCCCAAAATCGTTCCTAATGATCGTTGTACATTATTAATATTAATCTCAATTTCTTTTTTTGTTCCATTTGCAAGATGATTTTTAAGCTTCTTTAACAAAACGCTCTCATCTACTGTCTTTTCCAGTTCAAAGTCATACTTTTGTGTCTTATCAAATTTGTTATCTTTATCACCCAAATATGAATTATCTAAAATAGCAGACATATCAAGCATACTGCATTTCGATTCTTTGATGTCATCTCGTAATCTTAATAAATCGGTTCGTCCAATCAAATCTGATACAAAACGAACTCCCAATTTTGCCATATACTCTCTTAATTCTTGCGCAATAAAACGCATAAAGTTCTCTACATATTCTGGTTTTCCTTTGAAGTTCTTACGCAGTTTTGGATTTTGTGTTGCAATTCCAACTGGGCAAGTATCCAGATTACAAACTCGCATCATAACACAACCCATACTTACAAGTGGTGCCGTTGCAAATCCATATTCCTCTGCACCAAGTAAAGCAGCCACTAGTACATCTCGGCCAGACATAAGTTTTCCATCGGTTTCAATGACAACTTTTGAACGAAGTCCATTCATAATCAAGGTTTGCTGGGTTTCAGCAAGTCCGAGTTCCCATGGAAGTCCTGCATTATAAATGGAACTTCTTGGAGCAGCACCCGTACCACCGTCATAGCCAGAAATTAAAATAACTTCTGCCCCTGCCTTTGCAACTCCTGCTGCAACCGTACCAACTCCTGCTTCCGATACCAACTTAACTGAAATTCTTGCTTCTTTATTCGAATTTTTCAAATCATAAATTAATTGTGCCAAATCTTCAATGGAATAAATATCGTGGTGCGGAGGTGGTGAAATCAAGCTAACTCCAGGTGTGGAATGTCTGGTTCTTGCAACCCATGGATATACTTTTCCTCCTGGTAAATGACCGCCCTCGCCAGGTTTTGCACCCTGTGCCATTTTTATTTGTATTTCTTTTGCACTCACTAAATATTCACTCGTTACCCCAAATCGACCCGATGCAACCTGTTTGATTGCAGAACAACGGTTCACACCATCTTTTCCAATCCGCAATCGTTGTGCACTCTCGCCGCCTTCTCCACTATTTGATTTACCCTTTAAGTGGTTCATGGCAATTGCCAAAGTTTCATGTGCTTCCTGTGATATTGAACCATAGGACATCGCACCCGTTTTAAACCGAGTAACAATAGACTCTACGCTTTCAACCTCCTCAATTGGAATCGGTTTTTTTGCCCAATTGAAATCTAAAAGACCTCGTAGATTACTCTGTTCCTCTTCTTTATTGATACATGTTGCATATTCCTTAAACGTATCATAATTTCCTTCTCTAGTTGCCTTTTGAAGTAGATATATCGTTTGAGGATTATATAGATGTTCTTCTTTGTTGCTTCGTAGCTTGTGACTACCAAAGCTATCAAGTGTAAGATCTACATTGAGTCCCAATGGATCAAATGCTTTACGATGCAAATCATGCACTTGTTTTTGTATTTCATCTAATCCAATCCCACCGATACGACTCACCGTTCCAGTAAAGTATTTATCAATCACTTCTGGATTGATTCCAATTGCTTCAAAAATCTTAGATCCTTGATAAGATTGAATCGTCGAAATCCCCATCTTCGATGCAATTTTTACAATACCATGTAAAATTGCATTGTTATAATCTTCTACCGCTGCATAATAATCCTTATCTAATGTTTCCTCTTCAATTAATTGGCGGATACTCTCTTGTGCAAGATATGGATTAATTGCGCATGCTCCATACCCTAAAAGGGTTGCAAAATGATGAACTTCACGCGGTTCTGCACTTTCTAGAATCATTGCAACGCTTGTTCTTTTTTTCGTAGTAACCAAATGCTGTTGCATGGCTGATACCGCAAGCAATGATGGAACTGCTACATGGTTTTCATCAACTCCACGATCGGACAAAATAAGAACATTACATCCTTCTTTATATGCTCGATCAGCCTCTACAAATAATCGTTCAATTGCTTTTGCAAGCGATGTATTTTTATAATAAGTAATCGGTAAGACTTCAACTTTAAAGCCTTCAGACTTCATCGTTTTTATTTTTAGTAAATCCGTACTGCTAAGAATTGGATTATGAATCTTAATCACCGAACAGTTCTCTGGTTTTTCCTCTAAAAGATTTCCATCCTCTCCAATATATACAGATGTAGATGTTACGATTTCTTCGCGAATTGCATCAATTGGCGGATTTGTTACCTGTGCGAAAAGTTGTTTAAAGTAATTAAAAAGGGCTTGTGGTTTATCCGATAGTGCCGGAAGTGGAGTATCAACTCCCATTGCAGAAATAGGCTCTGTTGCTGTCATAGCCATCGGCAAAATTGAAGTCTTTAATTCTTCATACGTATATCCAAATGCTTTTTGCAATCTTGCACGTTCTTCATCTGAATACTCTTCTACTTTTTTATTCGGAATACGTAAGTCCTTTAATTTAATTAAATTACCGTCTAACCATTCCCCGTATGGCTGCCTGCTTGCATATTTCATCTTAATATCATCGTCACCAACGACTATCCCTTTGATGGTATCAACTAAAAGCATTTTGCCTGGACGAAGGCGTTCCTTCTTAATAATCTTCTCTGGTGGAATTTCAAACACTCCAACCTCAGATGCTAATATAAGTTGATCATCATCTGTAATGTAATATCTGGATGGTCGAAGACCATTTCTGTCAAGTACTGCTCCCATAATATCACCATCTGAGAAAAGGATAGAAGCTGGACCATCCCATGGTTCCATCATCGTTGCATAGTATTGATAAAAATCTCTCTTTTTACGACGTATTCCCTTATCGTTTTCCCATGGTTCCGGAATCGTGATCATAACTGCAAGTGGAAGTTCCATTCCGCTCATCACTAAAAATTCCAGGGTATTGTCAAGCATTGCCGAGTCAGATCCTTGTGTATTTACCACTGGCAGTACTTTATGTAGCTCTCCCTGTAAATGAAGTGATTCCATCGTTTCCTCACGAGCAAGCATCTTATCTGCATTTCCTCGGATGGTATTAATCTCTCCATTGTGAACAATGAAACGATTTGGATGTGCTCTTTGCCAACTTGGATTGGTATTGGTACTAAAGCGAGAATGTACAATCGCAATTGCAGACTCATAATCAACATCCTGCAAATCGAAAAAGAAAGAACGTAACTGTCCTACTAAAAACATCCCTTTGTATACAATTGTTCGACTCGAAAGCGATACTACATACGTATTATCATTCGATTGCTCAAATATTCTTCTGGCAATATATAATTTACGATCAAAATCAAGACCTTTTTTGATTTCTTTTGGTTTTTTAACAAACCCTTGCATAATATAAGGCATGCACTCTACCGCTTTTTGTCCCAAAATATCAGGACAATTTGGCACTTTTCTCCATCCTAAAAACTCAAGTCCTTCTTTTTCAACGATAATCTCGAACATCTTTTTTGCTTGATTTCGTTCGAATTCATCTTGAGAAAAGAAGAACATTCCGATTCCATATTCTCTAGCGCCACCAACTGCTATGCCTTCTTTTTTTGCTTCTTTTGCAAAGAATTTATGTGATATTTGTAAAAGAATACCCACACCGTCTCCAGTCTTTCCTTCTCCATCTTTACCTGCACGATGTTCCAGATTTTCTACAATACGAAGTGCCCCCTCTACTGTATCATGAGTCTGCTTTCCTTTAATATTTACAATTGCTCCAATGCCGCAGTTATCATGTTCAAACGATGGATGATACAACCCACTCACCTGTCGTTTTGTTTCTTCAACATTTCCTTTTATCATGAAAATAGTTCTCCTTTCTAATTCTATCCTATAAAAAATTATGTCTATTATTAACCTTAGCGTTCGCCACCTACCAAATATGCGGCGATGAATACATGAATATTCAAATCATACATTCTTATAATCATACACAAAGCCCCATGAAAAATTAATAAAATACATTAGAGATTTACATAAGAAAGGCTCTGCGTATAGACAAAAAAGGCGATCCTCGGGATTTTATATCCTAAGAACACCTTTGTTCGTAATGCCCATTATACAATAGCTAAAATGGAAAAGCAAGCACTTTTTAAGTTTAAAGTGCTACTTGATAAAATTTTCCTTGCAATCTTTCTGATTGTGATTATAATATTTTTAGGACTTTGCTAAAAACAATTGGAGGTTAACCTATGTCTAATACAACGATACGTCTAGCAACCCTAGACGATGCAAAAAAAATTCTAGAAATTTATAATCCTTATATTGAAACTACAAGTATAACATTCGAATATAACAAACTAAGCTTAGCCCACTTCGAAGAACGAATGCGCACCATTATACAAAAATTTCCTTTTATCGTATATGAACGAAATGGAATCATCATCGGTTACGCCTATGCTTCTTCCTTTCATCCGCGGGCTGCATATGCTTGGGATTGTGACTGCTCCATTTATATGGATCTCTCCTATCAAGGAAAAGGAATCGGAACAATACTTTATAAAACGCTTTTCCTTCTTATGAAAGAAATGGGATACTTTAACATATATGCACTCGTAACCAGTCAAAACCCGATTAGTTTATCCTTTCATAAAAAACTCGGATTTGAGATTGAAGGACATCACGACAAGACTGGCTACAAATTTGGCAAATGGCTTGGCGTTACTCGCCTCGTAAAACGTATTGGTGACTTTGATAAAACGCCAGAACCAGTCAAAACAATTTACGAAATTAATTCAGCTCCTATTCTAGCCCATTATATAGAAGCATCTGCAAACTGACTATTGTATAAATTTGCATAAAATCCATTTTTATAAAGAAGCTCCTCATGCTTTCCTTGTTCTATAATTTTACCATCCTTCATAACAAGTATGATGTCTGCTTCTTTTATTGTAGACAAGCGATGTGCAACAACAAAACTAGTTCTGCCTTCCATAAGCGTATCAAATGCTTTTTGAATTTTTATTTCTGTCCGTGTATCAATCGATGAAGTTGCTTCGTCCAAAATAAGCATTGGCGGCAGACAAAGCATAACTCGCGTAATACACAAGAGCTGCTTTTGACCTTGGGATAAATTTCCACCATCTTCTGTAATTAACGTATCATACCCATTAGGAAGTCTTTTGATAAAGCTATGCGCGTGCGTAGCTTTTGCAGCTTCAACGATTTCTTCTTCCGTAGAATCCGGTTTTCCCAATGCAATATTTTCCCGAATACTTGCCGTCTTTAACCAGGTGTCTTGCAGCACCATACCAAAATTTTCTCGAATACTTCGTCTGGTAAGATTTTCACTATTATATCCATCAATTTGAATGCTTCCAGCTTCCACATCATAAAAACGCATCAATAGATTGATAATCGTTGTCTTTCCACATCCAGTTGGACCCACAATTGCGACACGCTGTCCAGGTTTTACCGAAAGATTAAAATCACGTATCAATTCTCTGTCTTTCGTATAAGAGAATACAAGATGGGATAACGTAACTTGCCCATCAGCCAAAAAACTATCTATCGCATTTTGAGCATCTGGAACTTGTGGTTTCTCTTCAATAAATTCAAAAATTCTCTCTGCACATGCAATTGCATTTTGTAATTCGCTAATAACTCCCGTTATTTCATTAAACGGTTTTGTATATTGATTGGAATAACTCAAAAAACTGGATAACTGTCCTACGCTAATTCGACCCAATATTACAAGATAAGCCCCTACGACCCCCACACTTGTATAAACAATCGAATTGACAAACCTTGTAGCAGGATTGGTTATGGAAGAAAAAAAGGTTGCGCTCAAACTAGCCTTTTCTAACCGTACATTCATCTCATCAAACTCTTCCAGTGATTTTTTTTGATGCGAGAAAGCAATTACCACCTTTTGATTTCCAATCATTTCATCAATATATCCCGTGATTTCGGCTCTTGTTTGCGATTGTAGGCGAAACATCATATATGTTTTTTTTGCGATATATGATGCAACAAATAACGATAGTGGCGTAATTAAAACTACAACACAAGTGATGGTCAAGTTAATTGACAGCATAAAACAAATAGTTCCGACAATTGTCAATACTCCGCTAAAGAACTGCGTAAATCCCATTAAGAGACCATCTGCAAATTGATCTACATCCGTTACTATTTTACTTAAGATTTCCCCATGTCCATTTTGATCCATATAATTTAGAGGCAAAATCGTTATTTTTTTAAACGCACGACTCCTTATATCATTTGTCACATGATACGTAATATAGTTATTACAGGTATTCAATAACCATTGAAAAATGGATGTTGCAATCATACAAATTGCAATTTTCCATAAGATTGGTATAATCTGCTCAATAAAGACCGTTCCCGCTCCAATAATTCGATCAATTGCATTTCCGATTAAAATTGGAATATATAAGGTAGTAACAACCGTTCCTGCCGCCAATAACACTGATAAAATAACAAACAACCAATATTTTTTTAAATAAATTCCTATTTTTTGAATGGTTCCTTTTTTCATACTTAGTCTCCACTTCCACAAGTTTTTTCATTCAAATTCCGTCCTACCACTTAATGACTACTTACCTGTGATTCGTATATTTCCTGATATACACTGCACCCTGTGAGTAATTGTTTATGCGATCCACATCCTACTAATTTTCCATCTTCTAATACCAATATTTGATCTGCATACTGTATCGAGCTAATACGCTGCGAGACAATAAATACGGTTTGATCTTCTTTTTTCTTACGCAGCGAAGCACGAAGCTTTGCTTCCGTAGTAAAATCAAGCGCAGAAGCACTATCGTCTAAAATCAAAATATTTGGTTTTTTTATCCACGAACGTGCAATACTAAGTCTCTGTTTTTGTCCTCCCGATAAATTTTGGCCCTCTTGTTCGATTTCAAAATCAAGTCCTTCTTTTCTTTCAGACACAAAATTACTAGCCTGCGCAACCTCAAGTGCTTCCATAATATCCGCATCACTGGCATTTTCTTTTCCCCATTGTATGTTTTCACGAACAGTCCCATGGAATAATGTTGCTTTTTGCAAAACCAAAGAAATTTTTTCTCGCAGTTCCTCAATCCGATATTCCCCAATGCCTTTCCCATACAACTCTACCACTCCAGATGTGACATCATATAATCTTGGTATCAATTGAACCAGTGTTGATTTACCACTTCCAGTTCCTCCTATAATCCCAATCGTCTCTCCCACCATGCTTGTAAATGAAATATCTGTAAGCGAATACTCTTTTGCGTTTGGATAAGCAAAGGAAACATGATCAAACACAACACTCTGGCTTGTTTTCACCAGTTCCTCACTTCCCTGATTTTGCATCGATGTCTGCATTTCAAAAATTGCCTGTACTCGATTACCGCACGCGACCGCCTTCATTATCGTAATAATTAAATTAGCCATCTTAATTAATTCTACTAATATTTGTGACATATAACTTACGAGTGCAATTACTTGTCCCTGTGTTAAAATTCCTGAATCTACACGAAATGCTCCTGTATAAATCAAAACAATAAGACTGATGTTTACAATAACATACGTAATCGGATTCATAAGTGCCGAAATTCTTCCCACAAATACCTGCTGCTTCATTAAGCCTTTGTTTTGCTTCTCAAATCTTTCAATCTCCCTCTCTTCTATATTAAAAGCTCGCACAACACGAACACCGCTTAAATTCTCCCGAAGAATCGAAAGTACTTGATCTAAATTTTTCTGTACTTGATTGTATAAAGGGATGCTAATACCCATAATTCCATAAATGATTAACGATAACAGCAAAATCATAACAGCAAAAATGATTGCAATTTTTGCATCAATCGTAAATGCCATAATCATTGCTCCAAATACAATAAATGGGGATCGTAAAAATAATCGCAACACCATATTCACACCCGTTTGCAATTGATTGATATCGCTGGTTATTCGAGTAATCAAAGTTGCAGATCCAATTTGATCCATCTCATTATATGAAAGACCTTGAATGTGTAAAAATAGTGCATGCCGTAATTTTCCCGCAAAACCAACTGCCGCCTTGGCAGAAAAATATTGTGCTGTAATGGAACAGATCAATCCAATTACTCCAAGTAACACTAACACTCCGCCTAGACCCAAAACAAGCGTTCTATCTTGGTTTACGATCCCTACATCAATGATATATGCCATTACAATTGGCACCATTAGCTCAAATGAAGCTTCTAGCATCTTGAATAATGGAGCCAAAATACTTTCTTTTTTATAATATTTTAAAAATCGTAATAATTTTTTCATGCTAACTCCAATCTAATTTACTATGCTTATTATAATCGTCATTCCTTTTCTTTTCAAACAAAAAATATATGCAAAACATTCTATTGAATAAAATGAGAATAACTGCTAAAATTAACTTGAACAAAAGAATTTTTCCTTGCTATAAGCTTCAAAAGTCGGGAAATTATTTTCAAAAATATAGTAGGAGGTACAACTTATGCTTAATCAGGAAATTGTAACAAAGATAACAAATCAATTAAACTATGAACTCTATTCTGCATACCTATATCTTGATATTTCCAATTATTATGCAGACAATAATCTAAATGGTTTCTCAAACTGGTTTATGATACAAACACAAGAAGAACGAGATCATGCTATGCTTTTTATGAAATACTTGCTTAATAACAGTGAAAAAGTAGTTCTTCAAGATGTAAAGGCCTCAAAAACCCTCTTTCATGATTTCCGCGAACCGCTTGTCTCAGCCTTTGAACATGAATTAAAAGTAACTGCTTTTATTCATGATATTTATGGTTTATCTCATGATCAAAAGGATTTCCGAACCATGCAGTTTTTGGATTGGTTTGTAAAAGAACAAGGAGAAGAAGAAAAAAATACAGAAGATATCATAAAGAAATACGATTTATTTGGGAGTGATGCGAAGGGTCTATATCTACTGGATTCCGAGCTATCAACTAGAGTATATACTGCTCCTTCCCTCGTAATTTAATCATAGTTTAGAGACATGAATACTTGATTTGAAAGCATTCATGTCTCTATTACTATATCCCTTTTTATTCTCTCCTTGCTCCTAGTTATTATGCTTGCCACTATACTCTGTTGCAACAAAAAATCGAGTGGCTTTAACACTCGATTTTCATTATCCTCTTATAAACACAAGGAATCCATCTATAATTATTGTAAATCCATCAGCTCTTTCACTACTTCATTTACCACACTTGGATCCGCTTTCCCCTTCATTTCCCTCATTGTCTGACCAACAATAAATCCCATTGCCTTTGTTTTTCCTGCTTTATAGTCTAAAACCGATTGAGGATTTGCTTGTATCATCTTTTCTACGGTTTCTCGAAGTGCACCTTCATCGTTTACAGTTTTTAAGCCTTTTTCCTCTACGTAACATTCTGGTTCCATATCTTCTAAGAATATTTGTTCAAATACTTCCTTTGCAACGGTACCATTGATTACCTTACTCTCTACGAGTTCAATCAATTTTGCAAGATGCTTTGGTGAAAATTTTATTTCATCCACATCCATTTCTTTTTCTTTTAAAAGACGCAATGTCTCTACCATAAGCCAATTGGATACTTTTTTCGGAAGATTGCAAATAGCAACTGTTTCTTCAAAAATATCAGATAATTTTTTAGATCCAGTGATAATAGAAATATCATACTCCGGTATATCGTATTCTTTTTTATAACGAACTATTTTTTCATCCCGTAACTCTGGCTGTCTCTCTTTTACATCTCTTAACCATTCATCACTAATTACAATTGGTACTAAGTCTGGTTCTGGAAAATAACGATAATCTTGTGCGTCTTCTTTGGATCGCATCGCATACGAATATTCTTTGTTATCATCCCATCGTCTTGTCTCTTGAATCACTCTTTTCCCATCTTCAATCAGTTCAATTTGGCGTTTTCTTTCCCCTTCAATTGCTCTCGCAATTGCCTTAAAAGAGTTTAGATTTTTCATTTCCGTTCGAGTACCAAATTCCTTTTCACCGACTTCACGTATAGATAAATTCACATCCGCCCGCATGGAGCCTTCCTGTAATTTACAATCGGAAGCTCCCAAATACTGAATGATAAGTCGAAGTTTTTCTAAATATGCAATTACCTCATCTGCCGAACGCATATCTGGCTCAGAAACAATCTCTATTAACGGTACTCCAGAACGATTGTAATCGACTAATGAACAATCCTCCCATTCATCATGAATTAACTTTCCTGCATCTTCTTCCATATGAATCTCATGAATTCCGATTACTTTCTTTCCCGCTATTGTCTCAATTTCAATTCCTCCATCACGACAAATTGGAAGATACAACTGTGAAATCTGATAATTTTGTGGATTATCTGGATAAAAATAATTTTTACGATCAAATTTGCAATATTGCGTTATGTTACAATCTGTTGCAAGCCCCACTGCCATTGCATATTCAACCACCTGCTTATTTAATACAGGAAGCGAACCTGGCATACCAGTACAAACAGGACAAGTATGCGTATTGGGTGCACCACCAAATGCTGTGCTGCAGGAGCAGAATATTTTTGTTTTCGTTGCCAGTTCAACATGGACTTCAAGTCCAATTACAGTTTCATATTGTTTCACTCTTTTCTCCTCCTATTCTTCCCCATTTTTTCTTATTGTTTCATATGCATATGCTGCACGAATGATTGTTTTTTCCTGAAAGCAATCTCCAATCAACTGTACCCCAATTGGCAAACCTTTCTGATCCTTACCACATGGCAAACTCATTGCCGGAAGTCCAGCGAGATTAATAGCAATCGTATAGATATCTCCCAAATACATCTTGATTGGATCCACTAGACTCTGACCTAACTTTGGTGCAGTTGTTGGTGCCACTGGACCTAAAATAACATCATATGTCTTAAATGCCTCATCAAATGCTTTCTTAATTAATGCTTTTGTGCGTAATGCTTTTAAATAATAGGCATCATAGTATCCAGAGCTTAAAACAAAGGAACCTAGCATAATTCTGCGCTTCACTTCTGCTCCAAAGCCTTCCGAACGCGTCTTTTTATACATTTTATGAAGCCCATCAAAGTTTTTAGTTCGATATCCATATTTAACTCCATCAAACCTTGCTAAGTTCGAGCTTGCTTCGGCAGAAGCAATCACATAATAAGCAGGAATCGCATATTCTACCAGTGGAAGGTCAAACCATTCTACAATGGCTCCTTTTTTCTTCAAGACATCAGCTACCTTTAAAACTGCATCTTTTACTTCTTCGTCAAGACCCTCTGCAAAATATCCTTTCGGAAGACCAATCTTTAATCCTCTTACATCTTCCGTTAATGCCGATGTAAAATCATATTCCTCTCTCTCTACACTGGTACTATCCTTTTTATCATAGCAGGCAATCGTTTCTAAGATTGCTGCACAATCACTAACATCCTTTGCTACTGGTCCAATCTGATCGAGAGACGATCCATAGGCAATCAATCCATATCGAGATACCGTTCCATAGGTCGGCTTAATTCCGGTTACACCGCAAAAGGAACTCGGTTGACGAATCGAACCCCCTGTATCTGAACCAAGTGCACAAAAAGTTTCTTTGGCTGCTACTGCAGCACACGATCCACCCGATGATCCACCTGGTACATGTTCTTCATTCCATGGGTTTTTTGTTACTCCAAAATACGAAGTCTCCGTTGTACTTCCCATTGCAAACTCATCCATGTTTGTCTTTCCAATAATAATCGCTCCTGCCTCTTCTAAGCGAAGTACTGCTTGTGCAGTATAAGTAGGAATAAAATTTTCTAATATTTTGGAGCTACACGTAGTTAACAAATCCTTGGTACACATATTATCTTTGATCGCTATTGGTACTCCTGCAAGAGGTCCTGTAAGAATGCCTTCTTCAATTTGTTTTTGTACCTGAACTGCTCTTTTTCTTGCACCTTCCGCATCCACTGTTACATAACAGTGAAATACATTTTCTGATTTCTTTATTTGATCTAAAACCGCTTCAGTTGCTTCTACACTTGTAGTCTCTCCTGCCTTTATCTTTTTGGCAAGGTCGATCGCTGTCAATTCTAAAATGTTATCCATTTTTACCACCTCCTAATCTACTGTTTTGGGAACTATAAAACTTCCATCTTTTTGTGCTGGAGCATTTCTAAGGATTGCGTCACGCTCATCGTGGTTTGTGATCTCATCTTCTCGAAATACATTATTTACTGGAAAAACATGTGACATTGGCTCAACACCTTTTGTATCTAATTCATTTAATTTATCAATATAGTCAAGCATACTTCCCATATCCCGTTTTGCATGCTCCTTATCTTCTTCCGATAATTCAAGTTTTGCTAAAATACCTACATATTCGATGGTTTCATCCGTAATTATATTTGCCACTTTTTGGCCTCCTATGGTTCTAATCTGCTTAAGTCTCTTGGGAACATTGTCGTTTCTCTTACATTTTCTTCGTCGAGTAATTTCATCGTAAGTCGTTCCAATCCAAGTCCAAGTCCACCATGAGGGGGCATTCCATGTTTAAATATCATAAGATAATGCTCCATTCCTTCTGTGGTCATGCCTCGTTTTTCTATTTTTTCTAACAACATCGAGTAGTCATGAATCCTTTGTCCACCCGTTGTAATTTCCATTCCTTTAAATAACAAATCAAAACTCAAAGTAAATGTAGTATCATCTGGATCATCCATTGCATAGAATGGTCGCTTTTTAGATGGGTAATGCGTAACAAAAACAAAATCCGCATCCAATTCTTCTTTGAAATAACGACTGATTAGTACTTCCTCTTCTGGTTCTAAATCATATGGGTTTTTAATGGTTCGATTATATTTTTCGGATACCAACCGTTTTGCATCATCAAAACGAACTTGAGGAATCACATCCGTCTTTGGCAGATTAACCCCTAAAATTTTTAATTCCTTCGCATACTCTCTTTCTAAAAGATGCATTGCATACTGTAAAAATCCAGTTTCCATTGACATTATATCTTCGAATCCTTCAATATATCCCATTTCAAAATCAAGACTGGTATACTCATTTAAATGCCGTTTCGTATTATGTTTTTCTGCACGAAATACAGGCGCTGTCTCAAAGACACGATCATACACACCAACCATAGTTTGTTTATAAAACTGAGGGCTCTGTTCCAGAATTGCTTTTTTCCCAAAATAGTCCAACTTAAAAATATTGGAACCACCTTCTGCCCCTTTTGCTCCTATTTTCGGTGTTCTAATTTCCGTAAATCCTTCCTGATATAAAAAATCACGAAATCCGCGAACAAGACCTTCTTGTAATTTAAAGATTGCTCTCTCTCTAATATTTCTCAGTGAAATCGGACGAAGTGATAGCTTTGTTTCGAGCGACGTATTTAGTTTCCATTTTGCTATTGGTATTGGCATTGCTTCAACAGGCTCCGATAATACCGTTACTTCGCGCAAACGAAGTTCTACTCCATTGGGTGCTCTGTCTTCGCTTTGTACAATTCCTTCCACTAAAAGTGTACTTGCTTCTTTGATGTCTTTTAGTTCAAAGTTTGTAACTCCTTCTTCAAACACACATTGTAAAAGTCCTTCTCTTTTTCTTAAAACTACAAATGCAACATCTCCCATATCACGAATGGTATGAACCGCTCCATTTACTTTTACAGTAGTTCCTTCCCTATCTTCTTCTAATAACTGGGAGAGTTCTAATGTATCTTTTTTCTTAACTCCTGATACAAATTCCATAATTATGTCCTCCTGTAAATAAGATTGTTTCCTACATCGAAATTTTTCAAAATGCTTAATTTATTGCCCACACGCAAAAAAATCCCGAAGTAGTGTTTGCTACTTCGGGACGGATTGTTCAAATCCGCGGTACCACCCGCATTGAAAAAGTTACTGTCAATCAACTTCTTCCTCTCATAAACACTTAACGCGTATTAACGCATAAACCTACTTTTGTCCTATGACATTTGTTCAGCCTATGAGCTCCAGAGTGTTCCTCCATCTACTTATCATGAATCGAGAGCTCTCAGTCGGTGACTCTACGTTCCTGTCTTTCCATGCAATCAGTAAATTTTAGTCTCTTTCATTGCTTCTTCACTATATATTAATCAATTTGATACTAACCTTATCATAAAAGCATTCATTTGACAAGTACTTTTTGCATTCACTCTATTGTATGTGTAACGCGTTATCAAAATAAACCCTTGAAGAATTCAACAATTGCTTGCATTAATTCCTGAAAAAAATTGCTAAAACTTGTTCCAATTTTATCGGTATCCACACCCATATCATCTAATTTATCAAAAATACGATTTGCTTGCTCTTTGATCGTATCTGCATCCAAGTCAAGTTTTGATATTTTTTCCATTAAAGCCTTTATGGTATCTAGTTGTTCTTCCGTCAGATTAAGATTTAATTCACCAGCAGCATCTTCAATAGCCAATTTTATTTCCTCCGGGCTTGTAAGTTTTCCTTCTACTATCTGTTGCTTTACCATAGCCATTAACTCTTCTGCCTTTTGTGAATCTCCTATCTTTTCTGCAAGGCTTCCAGTAAGTACAAGTTCATTTACTGCGGTATCCATTGTTTCTTGTGTGATTTCTTCTCCCATCATGACCGAATACGATTCCATTGCTCCAATCAATGCCGCTGTACCTGTTATTTCAAATGGACCAGCTACAACCATCTGCGCATTTTTAACACCCGCAGTAACTAGTGCATTACAATACATTCCTTGTGTACAATAATTAATATTATGTGTTTCAACCGTAATTCCATAACCATCCTCTTTCTTTATGATTAAAGCAGAAGAAAGTGCTCGAGTCCCAATAACCGAAGCATCCAAATATTCTCCCAAGTATTGTTTTTCTTCTTCGTTGGTTACTTCGATTACGTCAAAATCATCTACCTGTTCTTGTGTTAATCCCATTAACGAAAGCACATCAGATCGTTCACTCTCTTTTAAGTCTGCGCCAAGTGAAAGAAACGGCGTATAGTCCTCGTCATTTCCTATTCCATCTGCCTTACTAATTGTAGTGGGAACCAAAAATAGCATACTTGCAATCAGACAAACCACTAAAACATTCGTTCTAATTCGTTTCATATTATCTCCATTCATCGGTATAAGTAAGTCACCACGTTGCATTAACATAACCCCAGACAATATTTGCTACTACGTATCCTATCACAATCATATCACATATTTTTTTTAATTCAATGCATTGCTCAATAAAAGACAACTATCCTACTAGTTATAATTATTGTTCATATGATATTTACAAATTGTTCACTTTAATAACACTATTTCTACACAATTACTGGTTATACTAATACCAAGTTAATAAATAACTTATCTTTTTTTCATAAATACCCTACTCCTCAAAAAAGCAACTATGCGTAGTTGCTTTTTTTATTGTTTATTGATAGAGGCTGCATCGTCTTTACTTGGAGTTATAACCTCCGATTTTAACTTTTACAGCCATTTTACAAAAATATTACCCAGTATTGGTAGTATTATTTTAATAGAAGGGTTATTGTAATACAGTAAATAAAATAATAAACATAGTAGAAATTGGAGAAATTGAAGTGATAAACATAAGTTACGAAGATATTTTAAAGAATAAAGAAATTAATACATATATTGAAATGGGAAATAATGTATTGGGAGTGTTAGGCTATACGGATCACTCCAGAACTCATGCCATTAAGGTGGCCGATGTTGCAAGTAAGATTCTTGATGATTTGGGTTATTCAAAAGAAGAAATTGAACTTGCTAAAATAGCAGGGTTTATGCATGATATCGGAAATTCAATAAACAGAAGTGACCATGCTCACAGTGGTGCTATTATGGCGTTTCAGATTTTGAAAGAACTGCAAATGGATGCAACCGATATTGCAATCATTGTTTCAGCAATTGGAAATCATGATGAAAGTACAGGGAACGCCGTTACCCCTATTTCTGCTGCTATCATACTTGCAGATAAATCAGATGTAAGAAGAAACCGAGTAAGGAACAAGGAAATCGCTAATTTTGATAAACATGACCGCGTCAATTATGCTGTATTAAAGTCAAAAATATTTGTTAATAAAGAAAAAGGTGTCATACATCTAGATATAGACCTTGATGAAGAAACCTGTTCTGTATTGGATTATTTTGAAATTTTTCTAGAAAGAATGTTAATGTGTAGAAGAGCCGCTGAGTTACTTAAAATGAAATTCAAACTTACAGCAAACGGAAATAAAGTATTATAGAGCTTCCAACTGCAACTACCTCTCCTTGCAAATACTACAATATCCCCATTATGTAAAATTCCCAAAGACCGTATACCTGCATTACATCCTTTCTATATTGGCATAGCCTTTGAATGCAATGCCATGTTCTTTCAATCGATCCGTTATCAAATCCCAATCATCTCTAAAAAATGGTTCTCCTCCAGTCAAACTAATCCATTTTGGTCATGAACGTTCATTTTTCAGTTATGAACGTTCATTTTTTTGAAATAATCTCTCTCATTTTAAAAGGAACTGTTAATATATCCCCCCACTAGGCTTGTATGGACTTTAAAATTCGATATAATAAATAGTAATAACAATTGGAGGATATATGTGTATTATTAATGCAAAAAATATGTATCATTCATACGAATTTGAGGGAAGCCACAATTATTCGTTGCGTGATATTAATTTAAATATAAATAAAGGTGAATTTGTAGCAATTTTAGGGCGCAATGGTTGTGGAAAATCCACACTTGCCAAACATTTTAATGCACTTTTAGAAATACAACAGGGTGAATTATCAGTCTGTGGATTCGATGTGCGTGATAAGACAAATGTATGGGATATACGAAAACATTGTGGAATGGTATTTCAAAACCCGGATAATCAGTTTGTATCAAGTATTGTATATGAAGATATTGCATTTGGACTACGCAACTATGACATACCAGAGGCATCCGTTCCACATAAAGTACAATCCGCCTTAACCTTAGTAGGAATGACTGGCTATGAAGATAAATCACCACATATGTTATCGGGAGGTCAGAAACAGCGGATAGCAATTGCTGGCGTCTTAGCTTTGGAACCAGAACTCATGATTTTTGATGAAGCAACTTCCATGTTAGATCCAGAGGGAAGACGCGAAGTCCTTAAAACGATGCAAAAACTACACCATGAAGAAAACAAAACCATCCTAATGATCACTCACTATGTGGAAGAAGCAGTTTTAGCAGACAAAATTATTTTTATGGATAACGGACAGATTATTGCAGAAGGCAAACCACAAGAACTATTGATAAATCTTGAATTATTAACGCAAACTGGTCTAGCACCATTGTTACCGGTAAAGACATACTATGATTTGTTTGATTCTGGAATAAAGTTGAGACATTGTCCATTAACAATTAAGGAGCTTGTGCAAGAATTATGTCAATTATAATAGATAATCTTAGCTATGCCTATGCTTGTGGCACTCCCTATGAAACATTGGCCTTAGATCATGTCCATTTAGAAATACAGGATGGCGAATATCTTGGAATTATGGGAAGAACAGGTTGTGGCAAGTCAACATTAATCCAACTAATGGCCGGATTATTAGAGCCTTTAAACGGAACTATTTTATTAAATAACGAAGATATCAATGACAAGCGATACAATCGAAATAAATTGCGTCAAACCATTGGTATTGTATTTCAATTTCCTGAATATCAACTATTTGAAAGCACTGTTGAAAAGGATGTTTCATTTGGTTTAAAACATTACGAGCTTTCAAAAGATGAGGTCAACAACCGTGTACGAAGTGCTATTGAATTCGTTGGTTTTGAATTTGAGGAAGTGAAAGCACTCTCCCCCTTTAGTTTATCAGGTGGTGAAAAAAGACGTATTGCAATCGCAGGAGTATTAGCTATGCAGCCTAGCATACTGATTTTCGACGAACCGATTGCAGGACTTGATCCATCAGGACGTGACGAATTTTTACGTTTAATTGATCAATTGCATGCAAACGGAGTTACTATTATTATGGTTTCACATAATATTGATATAATCTTTGAACATGCGAAACGGCTCCTTATATTGGACACTGGAACACTTGCTTTTGATGGCTTAATCGAAGAAGCTATGGAACATCCTGAATTTTTAATTCAAACAGGAGTTGGAGTCAGTCAGACATATGAGGTTGCAAGATTTATGCACTCCTATGATACTATATTTCCAAAAAATATTTATAACTATGATGAAATGATTCTGGCATTGACTGCCTATGGAAAGCGAAGGTTCGAACATGAATAGTTATAATCTGACCGCTGGAACCTACATACTTAAGGATTCATTTGTTCATCGCTTAACTGCCATTACGAAATTAGGCTCCTTACTTATTGCAATTGTCGCACTTGTGAATACGGATACGTTATTTGGATATGCTGGGATATTATTGATGACATTGATTTCCATCTTGCTTTCAAAAACAGGATTCAAACTCATTTTGGCATCCATAAGACAGTTAATACCGTTCTTTGTGATTATATTTTTAATGAATACCTGTTTTTTTAGTCCAGAAGATTCATTTTTTTCTTTTTATTTTATAAATCCATCGGTATCAGGAATGATACAGGGAATGAATGTGGTTTGTCGCGTAGCCTTTACAATGGCATTTTACAATGTCCTTGTTAGTACAACCCCTCCCCTAAAGATAACCGAAGCCCTTGAGCAGATATTATCACCACTTGGATATCTAAGAGTTCCCGTTAAGAACATATCTATGATTATTTCTGTAGCAATACAATTCATACCTACCTTGTTTGAAGAAACAGAGATGATTCGTAAAGCTCAAATAGCCCGAGGTGCTCGTTTTGAAAGTCACAATATATTTAAAAGGGCGGGTGCCGTTATGCCTCTTATCATACCTATCTTTATAACATCTTTTAAGCGTGCAGATGAGCTGGCTATGGCAATGGAATCCAGAGGATATCGGTTAGATAAAGTAGGGATGCGAAAAGGGCATCTCCATATAAAATGTGAAGATATTGCTACAATCTTCATGATGATTGGATTATGTGTTATTCAATGTGTTATTTGCTGATTTCAATAATTTGTAATTGCTTCGCAACTACAGACACGAAATAATAAAAACGAAATGACGGAGGTATTAAAATGAAAATGACTACTATTAAGAAGTCAATCATCACGGCAGTATGTATTGCACTTGGAGTTGTATTGCCACAAGCGTTTCATGCAATCCCCAATGCTGGCTCCATCTACTGTCCAATGCACATTCCAGTACTAATCTGCGGGTTAATCTGTGGTTGGCAGTATGGACTGCTTGCTGGACTTGTAACACCGTTTCTATCAAGTGTATTTACAGGAATGCCACCAGCAGCTTATCTTCCACCAATGATGATTGAACTAGCCATATACGGTTGTGTATGTGGCCTTATGATGAAGTTTGTAAAAACTAAAAATGTGTATGCAGATCTCTACATAAGTCTTATTGTTGCAATGCTAACAGGCCGAATTATTGCTGGTGCTGCCAGAGCACTCATATTTGCATCTGGAAAATATTCGCTGGCAGTTTGGGGAACCAGTTATTTTGTTACTGCATTACCTGGAATTATAATTCAAATGGTATTGATACCAAGTATCATATTTGCACTTATGAAAGCAAACCTAATTCCATTCCGCTATCCAAAAGTAAAACAAACAACATAAGGAGAATGTATGATAAAGCAAGATGTAATCAAGTTTTTTGACCATTATGCATCACAGTGGGATGCGGATATGATTCGCAATGATTCCATTATAAACACTATTTTAGACAATGCTGGCGTTTTTGCTGGAACATCCGTGTTGGATGTAGCCTGTGGTACAGGAGTTCTTATTCCAGACTACTTAAAACGAGATGTGAACTCCGTTCTGGCCATTGATATTTCTTCTAAAATGATTGAGATTGCTCAAAAAAAGTTTCAAGATACAATTGTTCAGTTTGTATGTGCAGACATTGAAACGGTATCTATTTCGCAAAAATTTGATTGTTGTGTTGTATATAATGCATTTCCTCATTTTCCATCACCAGAAAATCTAATTCGCGTTTTAGCTGATATGTTGAATGTGCATGGAACATTAACAATCGCACATGGAATGAACCGTGCTAAAATCGACCAACATCATAAGGGGGCTGCAAGCAACGTATCTCTAGGACTTATGTCAGAAGATGCTCTTAGCGAATTGATGAACCCGTACTTTACGGTAACGACCAAGATATCCAATGATTCTATGTATCAAGTTACAGGAATTAAACGCACCAACCATATTTTGGGTTGATGCGTTTAATTCCCTGTATTTGTGTCCTTTTATTCATTATTGCTCATTTGTTTAACCATATATTCAGCTACCTGCAAAGCACCATTCTCAAACTGTACATTTTCCAAATTACTACGAAATTTCTCATATGTGTTTTCAAAAGTTGTCAGTACCTCTAAGAATTCATACGTATGATTCATAGCAATTCCGACCCCCATGGCTTGTGCACGTTTTGCTCTTGCAAGCTGATCATCTTTTACAACTCTTTTATTTGGTATAAAAATACTTGGAACTTTAAAAGCTAGCAGTTCATGAACTGTATTGTACCCCGCTGCAGACACTGCAAAATCGATCCCCTCAAAATAAATGCTATTTGGATAGTTTCGTATTGTAATTACTCTCTCATACGCCAAGTTAAGAGAAGCATTCAAAATTGATTCTCCTAATAAGATAACATTCTTTTTATTCTGTAATAAATGATTTAATAGGAACGTTACATCCCTTTTTTTATTATCGGTTTCATCATTCCCTAATTGAACATACCACAAACGATTCTCTTCCTTTAGCCCAAATCTCTCCCTCACCCAATACCTTTTATAACTTTCCGTTTTATCTAACAACAAAATTGGAGAAAAATATTGTTTTTTTTTCGAAGTATCGCTATATTCAAGCCCAACTTCTTTCGGTACAAGAATGAAGTCAAAATATTTTTCATATACATCAAATGCCTTCATATTTGGACGATCACCTTCTCGTTTTATCCATAGTTTCTTTATTGTACCCTCGTTCATCAATGGAGTCAAAATTGCAGTGCCTGGATAAGCTCCATCAAAAACTACTATTGTAGGATGATGAATATCCAAAATCACTTCTAGCTGCGTTTGAATTTCAATTTTCCTATTCATAAAAGGGGTTTGTTTTGGCATTCGCTCCCTAACATGTGTATCGTAGTATAGAAATCCAAGATCTCTTACTATTTTAGTTGCCAGGGATGTCGTATAAAAGACTATTTCAAAGTCAAAACATAGATTTCTCAGTCTCTTAGCAACTGCTAATGCCCTTGTCAGATGTCCCAATCCATCCCCATTCATAACAATAAAAAGAATCGATCCCTTCATTAAGAAATAGGTCCTTGATTAAAATGAATTTCTATTGTCATAGAAATTGTTATATAATCCTGTATTGCCATAGCACTTACTTGATTAGTTTCATCCAAATTCACAAAGTTACTATTAATCGAACAGCAAGGGTTACTTATAATATTATAGCTTAAATATTCTTTTATATTTGGTGGTACATGACTCAAATTGCTCACATAACCCAATTTATCATTCAAAAGAATTTTGCCAAATGCATTAAATGCTGTGTTTTTTTTACCAAGGGATGTTTCGATTGGCTCAAAATTACTTGCTACTGAATTGTAATATAAAGTACCGACTAATTTGATAAGATGACTATTGGCTGGCGTATCCATATTGATGATGTTTCCTGATTCCTCTACAAAATTTAAACATGCAGGAAGTTCTTCTTTCATTACGACTGCCTTTACGTTATGTTGATCAAAACTCGTCTGTAAACAAATTTGTTCTCCTTGTATTGGTTGATATCCTTCCGGAATCGGGATTAATACTACTAACTCTTTTACGATTGGTAACCAAATGTCATTTGAGTCCGGCCAATCGTTGCCAATCACAAACGGAGTTCTTAATTCACATAAATCTTTTCGTTGTATTGTCTCATCATTGAAATAAAATAGATTTTCGTTAATATCCATTCTGCTTCTCCTTTCCTTTCTTATAATTTTCTTAGCTTCCATCCATTTGATTCTCTCAATGGCAAACTCTCCAAAGAGAGAGTTCCCTTATTTATAATCGAATGTACTCCCTGAGCTTAATGGCCACAAAACTATACTCTTCCTCCGTGAAGATTCATAAATTGCAAGCACTAAGGCTAGCGCATCTCTTCCTGCTTTTGCTGTAATTTCTGGCTCTCTATTTAAAAAAATTGCATCCATCATGTCATGATACACTAGGTAGTGTCCATATCCATATATATTTTCTGGTTCCTCTTTATAGATTTCCCGAATTGACTCTAGGCTGTCTCTCTTATCTTCAAAATCCCACAATTCAATTACATTAACTGATGTCCCACCAACTTTTGCTGTTCCTTTTTCTCCAAACAAAAATAAGGTTTCTTCTAAGTTTTTCGGATAAATACAAGTCGTTCCTTCAACTACACCATATGCGCCATTCTCAAACTTAATAAGGGCAATTCCAAAATCTTCTGCTTCGATATACGGATGACTTAAGTTATCAGTCATGGCTACTACTTCTTTTACTTGATCCCCCAACATCCACTTTAGTAAATCAATATTGTGAATACACTGATTCATCAAAGCTCCGCCATCTTTTTCCCAAGTTCCTCTCCATGGTGCCTGCTTATAATAATTTTCATTACGATGCCAACGAATATTCGCACTCGCATAAAATATCTTTCCAAACCGTTCCTGTTGTACTGCTTCATGTAATTTTTGTATTGATTTATTAAATCGATTTTGATGGCAAACCGTTACTTTTACACCATACTCTTTACTTAACTTTATAATTTCATCTGCCTCTTTTATAGAGAGAGCAATTGGCTTTTCAATAATTGTATTAATTTTATGTTTGATACTTTCTTTTGCAATCATTCCATGAGATCCACTATCCGTAGCAATTGCCACGACATCTAAGTTTTCCTTGTTTAGCATTTCAAGATAGTTGGTATAACATCGTATATTACTTGAATTCAATTGACATGTCTCAATCATCTCTTTTGTTCGATTAGGCACAAGGTCACAGAGTGCTGCTATCTCTAAGTTGTTCTTTCTTGCAGCCATTAGATGGTTGATAGAAATGCGACCACATCCGATCAGACCATACTTCAAACTTTGCATATTATTTCCCCCTATACACGATACCTCACAAAAACTCTTTCCATATCCGAAAGTAAGGTTTTTGAACCCCACCAAATCGCCGAACAAAAGGTTCCACATGAGGTAGTACACTTCCTTCAAAGTCAAACTTTTTTCCCAATTTATGTGCTAATTTAATTCCCTCGTAGATTAGTAAGGTTTGTGCCTGACTGCTACGATATTCTGGATTCCCACCGCTTAACAGATAATAAACGCTCGTTTCATCCCAAACGAAATAGCTGGCACCATGAATATTTCCTTTCGTATCTTTTGCATAATATACTTTTTTACAACCACGTTTTTCACATGCAGCATCTAGGTGTTTAAATAATTCATAAGAAAACGGAGTCCTTAGCTTTTGACGTAAAAATGTTTTCTCATTTATGTTATAAAATTCTTCGGTAGAAATATCATCATAAATACGGACTGTCTTTTCTGCTTTTTTTATTGAACTTCGTACGCTCGCTCCAAACTCACTTACCACGCGTTCTAAATCTTTCGTATCTTCAATCACATAAGTATATCGTGTAATTTCATGATAACCTCTCCAAAACATAGGGAGCCAGTTAGTTATGTTATAATGATAATTTTGTTCATAATAATAAATATCTAGCTGTTCGAGCTGATTTAGTAAATCAGTTATGATTTCTTCATATATTGCAGCTTTTTTAGCTGTTTTGATATATTTCGGATATTTAATGTAAATCCCATTATTCTGAGTAAGTACTGGTCTTAAAATAAGCGTCTTATTCTCTCGATTTATCGGATAATATACTAAGCTCCCTACAATTGCACCATTTTTTTCACATAAAAGGACATCCCATGTTCCATCTGTCACTTCCTCCATCCACCACCAACAAGAAAAAATAGGGATATCCTTATTATTTTCACAAAATAATTGATATTTTTCCTTATTTGTCATGATTCGTATGCCCCTCTAACATTCTTAATTTTTTTGCTGGTACTCCTACACAAATACTATATGGTTCAACATCTTTCGTCACAACACTTCCTGCACCAATGATAGCGCACCTCCCAATTCGCACTCCTGGTAGAATAATGGCACCTGCACCAATCCATACTTCATCTTCAATCACAACAGGCTCACATTTTGTCAATTTTTCTCTTACTTCGTTAATCTCGTTTATTTCTTTCCCGTTATTCGCACAGGAATCACATATAATTGTTACATTGGGGCCAATTGACACATTATCACCTATAAAGATAAGCTTTCTAAAATTGCTTGTCGTCGTAAACCCTAAGTTTGCATACGTATTTTTTCCCATACTTACACCAAGCCTAGCCCAGTAAAGTTTCCGTATCCTTGCATCGGTATAATAATTCGCTATAAATTTTACAGCTCGCTTCGGAACGATAGCCACATTTTTTTGAAGAAACTGATACATCCATTGATCTATTATTTTGATTTTTTTTTAGTATCCATGGTTTGCCTCCAAAATTGCACCTATAATGTAATCAAGTTCCTCCTTGCTTAATTCTGGGTAAACAGGAATTGCAATGGATTTGGAAGCTAATATCTCTGCATTTTTAAGTATCTGGTGATCCTTTTTTTCAAAATTACACACGGTCTGAAGATGCATAGGAACCGGATAATATACACCACTTTGGATTCCCTTCTTTTTTAAATAATTAATATAATATGCCTGATTATTTACCCGCAATATAAATAAATGATACGTATGATAACAATCCTTTGCTTCAATTGGAGTCTTTACTCCCAACAGCCGCTCACAATAATATGCGGCATGTTCTCTTCTTAAGCCATTCCATTCCTCCAAATGTGGTAACTTCACACGCAAGATTGCAGCCTGTAATTCATCCAATCTTGAATTATAGCATACCCCGTAGTGATTATACTTTGAGATGTTTTGCGGTGGTTTTTGGATTTCTTCTAAATGATTCGGCTTCATTATGTGGTAAGCTTCATACCCATTGATGCCACTACAATGAGCTCTCAAACTTTTGCAGACAGTGGCTAATTCCTTGTTATTTGTAACAATCATTCCACCATCACCAGCACATCCTAAGTTTTTTGTAGGAAAGAAGGAAAAGCACCCGATATCTCCCATACTTCCAGCTTTCTTTCCTTTAAACTCTGCTCCCACTGCCTGGCAGGAATCTTCTATTACTTTGAGTTGATATTTCTTAGCAATCGCAAGAATTGCTTCCATGTTGGCACACTGTCCATATAAGTGTACTGGCAAAATTGCCTTTGTCTTATCTGTAATGCAACTTTCAATCTTAGTCTCATCCAACAAATACGTATCCATATTGATGTCAACATACACAGGCACTGCACCAACTTGAAGAATACTTTCTGTGGTTGCATAAAAAGTAGAAGGTGTGGTGATAATCTCATCTCCTGGACCAATCCCCAATGCTTTTAATGCTATGATTAATGCCTCTGTCCCATTGCCTACTGCAACTGCATATGATACTTTATTATACGTTGCAAATTCTTCTTCAAAACGTTTCACTTGCTCTCCTAAGATATATTCTCCACTATTCAAAACATCTAGTATTGCGTGTTTTATCTCGTCTTCTATCGTATGATATTGTGCTTTTACATCCATGAAAGGTATTTGCATCATAGCACCTCGTTTACTTTTTATTCTATATATTTCATAATCACATCCCATTCACTTGCCGTATTCAATATTTTTGCAGCTTCATTCGATTTTCCTTTATAATATTCTAAGTTTAGAGCAACCTCATTTACTGCTTTCGCAAAACTCTCCAACGAATAATCACTTGACACTTTTCCCACCTCGTAGGTTTCAATAATTTCCTTCATAGAAACTACAGGTGTCATAACAACAGCTACTCTTCCCTGAATAAATTCAAATAACTTATTTGGTAAAATATACTTGTGATTTCCTATGATTGGTTCAATATGAAAGATTCCAATGTCATATTGATCGATCGTTTGAATCAATTGCTCTGAAACTACAGGTTTCAAAATTCGAATTCTATTTTGCATTCCCTTTTGCCGAATCAGTGTATTCAAATCATTAATATATTGAATGGCTGCTTCATTACTCGAAACAAGGTACAAATCTAATTGAAACCTTGGCTCTAATAGCTCCATGAGCTTTATCATTTCTTCGATTCTTCTGGCTTTTTGTGCGTTTCCTACATGTACTAACCGAATAGTATCTCCCGCCATCTTAGGTACAATTTCTTGAAATTCTGCCACATTTCGAACTCTCACTACGGATGCTTTTTTATATCGATCCTTGTAAAGATTCACTCCCCAGTCTGAAACGGAAGCGATTAAATCACATTTTGGTAAAAATGTATCGCAAAGCCATGTGCGAACCTTTTGATGAATATCGGCATCATTTCCTATATAGTCAAAATGAACTTCATGCATATCTCCAATCAATTTTACATTTGGATTTGTAGTTACCACAAAATTTTTTATTCGATTTGCCATCGGCAATACAAATACATCATTGGCAATAATCGAACGTACGGTGATATGATTTTTTCTTACATAATCGTAGATTTTTTTATAAGCATTTGTTAAATCAACTCGAAAAGCCTCATAAGCAGAATATGCACTAATATTGATTTGTAATTTACTGTTACATTGTGACAAATACTTTATTTTTTCTGGATCCTTGTCAATAAATACTTCTAACAATCTTAGTCCTAATTGACACACCGTTTCGTCATAGAAAAAATATTGCACATTAGGCGGTAAAAATTTTAGATTGTCTCCACTTCCCTTTTTACAGCACAAAATAATATCGTATTTTTTGCTAAGTATACTCAATTGTCTCCTTATTCGACTATCATACTCTATTTGTGTGTGTGTCAATATAATCACATATTCCATCTCACATCATCCCCTTTTTATCCCTGAATGGATTTTTATTCGATACGGTACACGAACCACTTTCTCTTGATTTGGATTATTTAGCATTCTCATAAAGGAGCAGCAATCCCTTATTCTATAAAGACTTACACCATTGTTACACGTTATAAATTCTTCCCCTTTTGTACAATCTATCCAGTAATCCGTACTAACAAAATCATTATTCAATGAACTTGTTAAAATCTTGTTTACTTGTAAAAATCCATTGCTTGAAAACTGAGTTGTCATACTACTAAGTATGCTATTAATTGGCTGTGCAGGTATCAAATTTTCAAACGTCACATTGTAATTTAGTATCCCAGTTAATAGCGCAAGGTTTTTGGTATCCATATAATTTCCTGCTTCTTCACAATTGCATCTACCCATTATAATATTGGTAGCTAACTCACTCTCATCTAATGCTATGCTATCCTTAAAATCATCATAGTTTAATAAAATATAGCCTGGTGGAATTACTACATTAGCATGAAACTCTATCGCTACTTCTCTCTCCATCCTATTTCCCCTCTTCCTGTTCCGCCTTACATATTCGTTGTTTTTCTTATAATTTTAATCAAGCCCTAGCTAAAGTCTCATTCGTTTTAAATATTTTGAACTGTATATTACATATTATGATTAATTTCTCCATAATGTGACACAGCGTGGAGGTGTGGGCGTTTTGGATCAATAAAGACTCACTACTTTACACTCTTCCGACCAATGGAATGATATTCAACTCCTGTATCGATAAACGAGACAACCTCATAACAGTTTCTCCCATCATAAATAATAGGATTTTTCATTGCTTTCTTAAATTCATTTGGTGTTAAGGCTTTGATATCCTTCCATTCCGTAAAGATAAGTGCTATCTGAGCATCCTGCAGGGCATCGATTGGACTATTGGCATAACATAAATTTTCATCGGACATTAATTTCCGAAAGTTTTTAGTGCCTGCTGGATCATAGGCAGTTAAAATAGCTCCGTCTGCTAATAATTGTTTGACATTAACAATAGAAGGTGCCTCCCGTAAATCATCTGTTTCCGGCTTAAAGGTGAGACCAAGTACCGCAATTTTTACTCCTTTTAGATTTTGAAAACGCCTTCTTATTTGTTGATATATCCTATATTTTTGACTATCATTAACTTCAATTGTTGCTTTAATCGTCTTAAACTCATATCCATACTCATTTCCCAACCAATATAATGCTTTCGTGTCCTTCGGAAAACAGGATCCACCATAGCCAATTCCTGCATTTAAAAATCGTTCGCCAATACGTGGATCAAGACTCATTCCTAACGCAACCTCATCGACATTCGCTCCAATCAGTTCACAAAAATTAGCAATTTCATTCATGTATGATATTTTTAAAGCCAAAAAATCATTGGATGCATATTTTATCATTTCTGCATTGCGACGACTCGTAACGACAATTGGCAGCTCAAATTTTTCATATATCTTATGAAGTGTCTCTCCTGCCCTTTCACTCTCTACTCCGATTACAATACGACTTGCATTCAAGGTATCCTTCACCGCACTTCCTTGCGCTAGGAATTCAGGATTTGAAGCTACTTCAACTTTTATTTCTTTATTTAATACTTCTCTAAAATACTCATCGATTTTCTCATTGGTACCGATTGGTACCGTAGATTTAATCACAACCAGACAATCTTTTGTAATTGAAGTTGCAATTTGTTCACAAACTCGATATAAATGTTCAAGATTCGCCGATCCATCCTCTTTTTCTGGAGTTCCTACTCCAATTAAGATTGCATCCACATCACGATATGCTTTTTTATAATCGGTTGTAAAGTCTAAATTACCACTCTCTAAGTTTTTCTTTAATAATTGTTCTAAACCTTGTTCATAAATTGGAGAAATACCAGCTTTCATACTTATAATTTTTGATTCATCCATGTCAACGCAAATCACATTATGTCCAACTTCTGCTAAACAGACCCCTGTGACAAGTCCAACATACCCAGTTCCAGCAACTGCTATATGCATATTAATTCCCCCCCTCTTTGTATATTTTAATATATGCAACGAGCTTTTACTCTGATACCAATTTTCGACAGTGACTACTATCAATGTCTATAATGTGTGTTATCATTCCATATTCTGCACTTTTATTTCAATCGTTGCATATAGTATTGTAAAAGTGATTGGAGGGCTTATATGAACATACTTGTTCTAGGTGCGAGTGGAATGGCTGGACATATGATTTCCACTTATCTAAAAGAAAAAGGATATACTGTTTCTACACTTTCTGGACATACACAATTTGATTTGGAAACAGTAATCCTTGATGTACAAAATACAAAACTATTATCAGAATATCTTAGATCTCATAAATTTGATTTGGTAATAAACTGTATCGGATTATTAATTAAGGATTGTGAAGAGAACAAAGCAAAGGCTGTACTCGTGAATGCTTATCTCCCTCATTTTTTAGAGAATTTTTATAAAGATAGCCAAACAAAAGTGATCCAGCTAAGTACAGATTGTGTGTTTTCAGGAAAACACCCACCATACTATGAAAATACTCTCCCTGATGGTGAGCTCTTCTATGATCGGGTAAAATCAATTGGAGAATTGAGAAATGAGAAAGATTTGACATTTCGAATGTCAATAATAGGTCCTGACCGTAACCAAAATGGAATTGGACTTTTTAACTGGTTTATGGCTCAAACAAAATCGATCTATGGCTATGGTAATGTGTTTTGGAATGGGATTACTACTCTTGAACTTGCCAAAGCAATTGAATTTTCTATAACTTGCAATATTACTGGTCTATATCATCTTGTTCCAAAGGAATCTATTTCAAAATATAACTTACTATTACTCTGTAAGGAAGTCTTTCAAAAAAATTCTCTTTTGATTTTTCCAATAAAAGTGCAAAATTCTAACAAACAATTAGTCAATACAAGAACTGATTTTTCTTATCAAGTATCAAATTACAAAACAATGATGATAGATATGAAACAATGGATCGATGATCATTCAGCTCTTTATTCTCATTATTATAACTAAGGATTCGATTGCATACTCTAATCTCACTATAAATCCTTTACTTTTCGAAGTCAGGGATTTATTTTTAGGAAAGAAACAATGTACAATTCACAAAAATAAACTGTCGCACAAATTAGTTCATGCGACAGTACCCAAATTTTTATTAACTTTATTATTTATGAGCCAAAAAATCACCTTTTACAAGTAAATTTTTCACTTCACCTTTCCCTAACACGACATCACTCGAAGAATAGCTCTTAAACGTTACTTTCTTTAACCCTTTCTCTTTATAAAAGTTTACTAAACCAGGTAATGAAAGGGACGGCAAAATCACAAAATATTTATCATCAAAACATAAGGTGTCTTTCGATTCATGTTCCGAAATCAATACTTCATGCAACTTTTCTCCTGCAAACATTCCAATTTCAATTATGGAAACATTTTTGATATTACTATCTTCAATTAACACATTGGCTACATCAATGATTTTGTAAGCAGGCATACGCATTACGAAGATTTCTCCACCATAGCTATACTCTGTAGCCTGAAAAAGTAATTGAATTGCCTCTGGTAACGTAATAAAAAATCTTGTCATTTCTTTATGTGTAATGGTAACTCGATGGTCTCTTTTTATTTGTTCCATAAAAAATGGAACTACACTTCCATTAGAACCTAACACGTTCCCTGCACGAATGCATATAAATTTAGTTGCTTTGGAAGATTTATTTGCTTGTATTACCAATCGCTCTCCAATCGCTTTTGTCATACCATATAAATTTTGAGCAGCAACTGCTTTATCCGTGGAAACATATATGAATTTTTCTATGTGATTTACTAGACTTGCTTTGATTAAATTTTGAATTCCAAGAATATTGGTTTTTACTGCTTCCTCCGGTTGTTCTTCACAAATAGGCACATGTTTTAGTGCTGCTAAATGAAAGATATAATCAACACTCTTACTTGCTTTTTGAATTGCTTCTAAATCTCTAATATCACCAATAATAAACTTCAACTTGCTATTATGAAATTCCCGTTTCATTGTGACTTGCTTTTGTTCTCCTCTTGAAAAAATACGAATTTCTTTAGGTTCTTTTGCAAGTAATTGTTTTACCAGTTCTCTTCCCCACGATCCCGTTCCCCCCGTTACTAAAATAACCTTGTTTTCATACATACGATTGCCTTCCCTCCATCCTTTAATCCGCTAATCCAAAATTGAGTAATGTTTGCATTTTATTCTCTTCTTCCACAAAACCTGTTACCATTTTGCCAGTCATATGCCTTGGAGTAAACAGCACATTTTCTCCAGTAATTGTAGTAATATAGAAATAATCATTTAATAATTCAACTTTAAAATCTGTAATTATTTTTTTATGTGAAGTCATGCTATATCGCTTTCCTGATTGATACTCACCTGTCTTATAGATGAGTGTATAATACGAAGGCGAAGGATGGAAACTGTACGCTAATTTATTCGTTTTAATGTCAAATAAATATCCACACTGACAGAGGAATGCTTCTGTTTCAATCTTTGGGTGTGAATCATATAGTATTTGTACAAAATCTTTATGATACAAATTATCGGAATCGATTCGCACTAAGTAAAAATACTCATACTCTTTTACGGTTTGATTGATTAACGCAGTAATTTGCTTCGCATCTACAAAATGTATGTTACACGGAAGTTCTTCTCTTTCTTTTAAAAGTTCTCTGATTATGTTCATCGATTCTCCATCACAATTAAGGAACGCTTCAAAGTTTTGATTGGTTTGACATCGAAGCGATTTTAAAGTATATCGGAAAAATATGTCCATACGCGTTGTTATCCATTCTTTGGTTAGTCTGTCAGCGTTATAGTTCAAATTATTAAATGGAATACTAAATATAACAAATTTATTTTTTACCATTATACGTACACGATCCTCCCTCTAACTATTGAAATATCTTCTTAGAATCCGTAAGACATAAAAAAAGAACTATATCAGAAAAGCTTTATACTACGTCCGTATAAGCGCCAATAGATTCTCTTTTTTGAGAAGTTATTATACTTTAATATATGCATAATGGAATAATTTGACACAAACTAAGCTATTTTGTCGAATTATTGTTTTTTAGTTCCGATAGTTCCTCCATAATACCATTGGATGCCCCCATATAATTACTGAGATTATTGTATAACCGATAAAGGTTATCATATACTTCTCGATTTTTTTTATTAGGCTCAAATACTATCTCTTTTAAATGCGACATTGCCTTCACTGCATCTATATAAGAATCATATCCACCCAATTCTTTTCCTGCTGCAAGTGACGCATAAATAGCAGCTCCTAATGCACCTGTTTGGTTGCAGTCAGCAACTTTTATAATCTTACCCGTTATATCCGCATATATCTGTAAGAAAATCTTGTTCTTTTCGGCTATCCCACCACTAGCAACAATTTCATTAATTTCAACTCCGGATTTTTCCATAATTTCAATAATTTTTCTTGTTCCAAACGCAGTCGCCTCAATTAGTGCTTTGTAAATTTCTTCTGGTTTCGTATTTAATGTCATGCCTATTATTGTACCGGATAATTCTGCATTTATAAAAGGAGTTTTATTACCGTTCCACCAGTCAAGTGCTAATAACCCACTCGATCCAGGTTGAATATTCATTGCTAACTCTGACAGTAATTGATGGATATCAACTTCCTTCCTCTCCGCATTTTGAACATACTGCTCTGGCACACATCGCTCAACAAACCAATTTAGCATATCACCAACTGCTGCAAGTCCAGATTCCAATGCATAAAAGCCTGGAACAATTCCCCCTCTAAAGGACCCACAAATTCCATCTACATTTAACGGATTATTGCTTAATGCCATCACTACACTTGAGGTACCAAGGACCAACATTAGCTGATCTAATCTGTAAATACCACTTCCCGGTGCTCCAGCATGCGAATCAATAACACTTGCTCCTACTGCAATTCCTTCCTTTAGACCAAGTTTTTGACTCCAAGTTTTATTTAATAAACCTATCTTTCCACCAACTGGGCAGATTTCAGAGTCAATCTTTTCCTCAATAAAATACTCCATTCTACTGTCTAGCTTCTTTAGAAACTGGTGATTTGGATATCCGCTCTCCGGCGACCACCACGCCTTATAACCAGCCATAGATGAACTTCTCTTATCGGAATCTGTCAAAATCCATGTCAGCCAATCTGCCGCTTCCATAATTTTATCAGATACCTTATAAATTTCATAATCTTTATGAACCATCTCTAGTACTTTGGGTAAAAATACTTCTGAGGATATTTTTTCACCAACATATTCTTTTAATTTTTTTTCATTTTGTAGAATTTGGTTTATTTCATTGGCTTCTTTTTGCGCTCCGTGATGTTTCCAAAGCTTGACATATGCATGCGGTCTATCTTCAAATCCCTTTTTTATGCATAAAGGTATTTTATTTTGATCAACAGGCAACATCGTGCAAGAAGTAAAGTCTATTGTTAATCCAATAATATCATTCCCATTTATACCACTTACTTTTATTATAGCTGATATTGTTTCTACTAAAACTTCTAGATAATCCAGTGGATACTGTAAAAAACAATTCTGCGATAATGATTTTTCCCCATTTAACAATTTCTGACTAATTACTCCATTGGCATATTCCCCTACCGCTGATTCCATAATTTTACCATCCGTACATCTAACCAGTACTGCTCTAGCTGACAAAGTACCATAATCGACACCTATAACATACTTACTCTCCATATTTTACACCTTTCTTTTACACATTTTTCTTTTCCATATTCCTTAATTATTTGTAGTAAGAAAAGAAAATTATCCCTAAATCAAACATCCAAATTTCGTTTGGATATTTGGGATTTAGGGATAAAATTCATATTCCTTTACTATAACTGTCAACCTTATTAAATTATCTTCTGATTTTTATACTTTACGTTGAATGGCTCTTTGTGCACATTCCACGATATGTTCTGGAGTTAATCCAAATTTTTCCAGCAATTCCTGTGGATGACCAGAATGTCCAAATGTGTCTTCTACACCAACAAATTCTATTGGTACTAGCTCAGTTCCCACAATCACTTCCGCTACTGCACTGCCCAGTCCGCCGATTATATTGTGCTCTTCCGCAGTTACAATCGCGCCTGTTTCTTTTGCTGCTTTCCTAATAATTTCTTTATCAATTGGCTTAATTGTATGCATATCAATTACGCGAGCATCGATTCCCATTTTTTTTAAAATTTTTTCTGCTTCCAATGCTTTTTGTACCATTAACCCACAAGCTATAATCGTTACCTCACTACCTTTAACAAGTTCAATTCCCCTACCAATTTCAAATTTGTAATTATCAAATTTATCGGTCACACAGTCTAACGCACAACGACCAGTTCTTAAATAACACGGACCTTCATATTCCAAAATCGCTTTTGTTGCAAAACGTGTTTCATTCGAATCACATGGAACAATCACAGTCATTCCCGGCATGGTACGCATTAAACTAATATCTTCAATACACTGATGCGTTGCTCCGTCTTCCCCTACAGTTAATCCCGCATGACTGCCAACTACTTTTACATTCAGTAAAGGGTAAGCCACATTATTACGAACCTGATCGTACACACGTCCCGAAGCAAACATTGCAAATGTATGAACAAGAGAAATGCTTCCGCACGTTGCAAATCCAGCTGCAATGTCAACCATATTTGCTTCAGCTATACCAACGTTATAAAAACGTTCTGGATATTTTTCTGCAAAATACTGTGTCATCGTACAGCTCTTTAAATCTGAATCGAACACATAAATATTATCTTCTCCACCATATTCTTGCAATGCACGACCATATGCAACTCTTGTAGATATATTCTCACCCATCTTATAACTCCTCCAGTTCAGCAATTATTGTATCTAATTCTGTATATGCAATCTTAAATTCATCACCAGTTGGGTATGAGCCATGAAAACGAACCTGATTTTCAAAAACAGAAACACCTTTTCCTTTGATTGTATTTGCTACAATCATAGTTGGTTTTCCCTTTGTAACAGACGCTAACTCTATCGCATTATGAATCTGTTCTACATCATTTCCATCAATTTCGATTGTATCCCAACCAAACGCTTTAAATTTTTCAGCAATCGGATATGGAGACATCACTTCTTCTAACGCTCCATCCAACTGCAGGTTATTGTTATCAACAAATGCAATTAAATTATTTGCTTTATAAAATCCAGCAGCCATTGCAGCTTCCCAGACTTGTCCTTCCTCAATTTCGCCATCTCCCATAATACAGAAAACACGATAATTAATGTTTTTACTCTTTCCATACATGGACATTCCTAATGCCACTGATAATCCCTGTCCTAGCGAACCTGCCGACATATCAACACCTGGGACATGAAATTCTACATGTCCAGAAAGATTACTGTCAATTTTTCTAAAAGTTTCCAAGTGACCTACTGGAAAAAATCCTTTTAATGCTAATGTTGTATACATAGTTGGGGAGCAATGCCCTTTCGATAATACCAATCTGTCGCGGTCTATTTTTCTTGGTTCTTCCGGATTCACATTCATCTGATCAAAATACAATACAGATAAAATTTCTGCTATTGAAAAAGATCCCCCAATATGTCCTGATCCAGCAGTCTGAATTGTTTGCAATGCAAGTTTACGAATTTTGTAAGCTTGTAATTGTAATTCTTTTTTTGTTTTACTATTCATAGTCATTTGACTCCTCAAATATCATAATATTTTTATTTGTTGATTGTAGGATATTTATTTCGCATCCCTCTTTTTATTTTGATGTATTCTGACGTTTCTGTTTCAACATATCAAAGTATACTGCTGCAATGATAATTACACCTTTTAGAACAAATTGCCAATATGAATTAACATGCATAAGGTTTAGTCCATTAGAAATAACACCAATAATCAAAACACCAATAATCAAACCGCCTACCGTACCAGTACCTCCAAAAAAGGATGTTCCTCCAAGAACAGCTGCCGCAATTGCATCTGTTTCGTAGCCTTCACCTGTTGATGGTTGGCCTGAAGATAATCGAGCTGCTAAAACAACCCCACAAAATCCTGCAATCATACCACTAATAGTCCATACCACCGTTTTGATCTTTTTCACATTAATACCAGAAAAACATGCAGCTACCTCATTTCCTCCAACTGCATAAATGTGGCGGCCTGTTTTCATCTTGTTTAATAAGAAGTAATCAATAATTAAAAAAACAACCATATAGATAACCGGATACGGAATTGGACCTAATGAACCGGTTCCAAAAGAGCCAAAACTCTTACTTGATGTGGTTACCGGCGAACCATTAGCAATCAAGTAGGCCGTTCCTCGGCAAATCGACTGCATTGCTAATGTAACTACAAATGGATGAATTCCTGTATATGTAATAACTAATCCATTTAGCAAACCAACGATAGCACCTATTATAATACCAAAAAGAATTCCCATTCCAATCGGTAATCCAAAGTTTTCAAATGTCATAACACACACAACCCCGCTGAGAGCAGCTAGTGCACCACCTGTAAGATCAATTCCAGCCATGATAATGGCCAACTGTACACCAATTGCAAGATAGCAGTTCGTTGCGCAAGTACGTAACAAATTGACGACATTTGTATTTGTCAAGAAATTACTACCAAAAACAGAAAAGAAAATACACATTGCAAATAAAGCAGTCAATATCCCCCAGTTCTGTTTAAAATAATTTTTGACTGGCCGTATAATATAATTATTGGAAATTTTTTTCATCTTTTCTCACTCCCATGGCATATTTTAAAATTAATTCTTGCGAAAAATCGTCTTGTACCAATTCTCCTCTAATTTGGCTTTCATGCATTACAATTACACGATCGCTCATATTCATAACTTCTGGCATCTCAGAAGAAATTAGCACAATAGCTAATCCTGATTTTGCGAGATTATTAATAATCGAATAGATTTCAGCCTTTGCACCAACGTCAATACCACGCGTAGGTTCATCCAATATCAACACTTTTGGTTTTGTTGCCAACCATTTTGCGAGCAATACTTTTTGCTGATTACCTCCAGACAAAGTAGAGCAATTCACATTAGCTGACGGTGTTTTAATATGGAGTGATTTAATTCCCTCCGCGACAATTTCTGCTTCTTTATCAACATCTACGCTTAAATGTTTCATAAATATATTAAGTATTGGCAAAGAAATATTAAATGCAATTGTATTCTTTAACAATAATCCTTCCATCTTACGGCTTTCTGGAACCAAAACTACACCTTTATTCTGCATAAGCCTTGGATTCGGATTTTTTACCAATTCTCCATTTAAATAAATTTCTCCTGAATTCATTGGATCAAGTCCCATTACTGCTTTCATTAGTTCAGAGCGTCCTGCGCCAACTAAACCATAAAAACCAAGTATTTCTCCACTTCGAACAGAAAAGCTACAATTTGATACTCTTCTTCCCGCACATATATTTTTTGCTTCTAATATTACAGAGCCAGGCTCATTAAATGTTCTAATATAGTAATTGCCTAAATCACGACCAACCATCATAGAAATCAGTTGATTTTCTGTGCACTCTTCCGATTGGAGTGTTCCCATAAATTCACCATCACGCATAACGGTAACTGCATCACATAGCTGAAATACTTCTGCCATTTTATGTGTTATAAATACAATTCCTAACCCCTGATTTTTTAAATCTTTTACCGTTTTAAACAAAACATCAACTTCTCTTTCTGATAGAGAGGATGTTGGTTCATCTAATATTAATATTTTGGCATTTAAAGAAAATGATTTTGCAATCTCAACCATTTGTTGCTGTCCCAGAGAAAGCTGTCCAACAAATTCATTCGGATCAACATCCAAACCAACTCTTTTCAAAAATGGTCTTGCCGCTTCTGCCATCTTATCTTTACTAATCATTCCTAATCTATTTCGCATTTCACGACCAAGAAAAATATTTTCAGCAATTGTAAGATATGGTTCAAGCGCGAGTTCCTGATGAATAAATGCTATTCCTAAAGCTTGAGAATCATGAACTGAATGAATGAAAACTTTTTCGCCATTTATAAAAATATCTCCCGAATCAGCAGGAAACACACCACCTAAAACATTCATAAGCGTCGATTTACCAGCTCCATTCTCACCCATAAATCCCATGATTTTTCCTGCCTGTAGTGTTATTGCACCGTTGCTTAATGCACAGACGCCAGGAAAGGTTTTTACTATCTTTTCCATTCGTAAAAGTTCTTTCTTCATCCTTTACACCTCATATGATCATAGTTGAAGCAAATCGGAAACGAAATGTTTTTGCACATTTCGTTTCCGAAAGCACACATTATAAAATCTATTGCATAATTACTGCCAATCTGTAATATCAAACTTGCTAATGTTATCTTGTGTAATCAGTTCAACAGGAACAACTATTTCAGATTCTACCTTTTCTCCTGAAAGATGTGCAATTACAGAATCTACAGCAGAAGCACCCACAACGGATGGCTGCTGTGCAGCAGAGCCCGTGGCAGAACCATCTGCTACATAACCCATAAAATCAGGATTTCCATCAACACCATAAATGACAATATCCTTTCTATTTGCTGCTTGACAAGCCTGAACACATCCTAATGCTGCCATATCATTGATGCAGAAGAATCCAGCTAATTCGTTTTCACTCGTAATCGCATCTTCAGCTACTGGTAAAGATTTTGCAGTATCACCTGAAGTATCAGAAGTACCTATAATATTAAAATAATCGCCAACTGTATCTAAGAATCCTTCTTCACGTTGAACACATGCACTACCAGAAGGCTGATTCATAATATAGATTTTTGATCCTTTTTCCAATTTTCCCATCATATCAGTTGCGCATTCTACACCCGCTTTATAGTTATCCGAAGCAATAACCGATACAACTAAATCTTTACGATCTACTGCTGTATCAACATTAATAACAGGAATATTAGCGTCTGCGCATGCCTGAAGTGCTTCTGTGCAAGCGGTACAATCCATAGGAGCCATAATAATAGCATCTACTTTTTGATTAATTAAATCATAGATGTAATTGTTCATTGTTACCTGATCACTTTCCGCATCAACGGTTACTAACTGTGTATCTGGATTCAAGCCTTTTGCAGTCATTTCATCTTTTATACCGCCCATCATTGCTGTCCAGAATGGATTGTTCATAGTAGTCGGAACAAAAGCAATTGTTAAATCACCACTCTCAACTGTAGATGCATCTGTGCTTGTTTTTTCGTCAGTTGGTGCTTGCGTTGCGCTGTCTGTATTGGATGTTTTCGAACCGCATCCCATAAGCCCAACTACCATTGCTACTGTCATTGTAATCCCCAATACCTTTTTCAATTTCATTTTTGTATCCTCCAATTTTTTAATTTATATTGTTTGCCTTTTCAAACCAAACGGCAATTAATATCATGCTAAATTCACAAATGCTGTATATATAATCATTTTGATAAAATAATTTTTACCATTTAATCAATCGCTTCTCGTATTCGATCCAAAAACAAATTTTCTTTAAATAATTTCTCAAGCACTAGATAATATCCACCTAACAAAACTGTATCTTCACTCAATTTGGAACATCGTATGGAAACACTTTCTAAAATAGACGGATGAACAAATTGTTTTACTGATAATTGCACTTTATCAAGGAAAGGCAAAAAGTCTGGATATTCCTGTCCTAAAATAATGCAATCAGGATTTATAATGTAAATAATGTTTGCAATTCCATAACCAAGCATCCAAGCCATTTTTTCCACTGCATAGGTAGCTAATGAATCATTTGTTTTGTAAGCATTTATAATGTCATTATAAGTACTGTTTTCATTTAAAACACTGTTTGGGAACTCATACAGTCGTTCTAACATATAGCGCACTGAACTTTCTGTTCCAGCACAATATTCAAATGTACTTTCATATTTATTATTTATGTGTTTGCCATTGTAGTTGATTCCCATGTGTCCAATCTCACCAGCGATTCCCAACTGTCCTTCAACAATATTTCCATTGATTATAATTCCAGCACCAATACCGATTCCTATGGATGTAAGAGTTATCAAACTGGCATTTTTATTAATGTGTGATTCTTCTGCATTTTTCCATTCAGCATATGCAGATAACTTTGCATCATGTTCTGACATGACTTGAAGTCCTAATGCGCTTTCTAATTCTTTATGTATATTGATCATACTTAACTGCTCAAACTCTGAAACAAGATTCACTTCCTTGTCATCATCCATATCTTTTCTAATATATGGACCCGGCAATCCAAGGCTAACGCCAATAATGCATTGTTTTCCGTATTGTTCAATCAGTGTCATTGCATTTGTTTTTATACCATCTAATATTTCATATATATCTTTTTTTGCAGCAAATTGAACCTTAACATGATTTACTGCTTCTCCATTTGGTGTTGATATTCTAATTTGGTAATCCTTTCGATTAATGCTAATCGACATAATATAAATTGCATTCAGCTTAAGACAAATAAGCTCACCACGTCGTCCAGATGCCAAGTCACCATCAATGGCAATAATTCCCATTTCCAAAAACTCATTTATAATATTTGTAATTGTCGCTTTTTGAAGGCCAACTCTTCCAGAAAGTTCAGTTCGTGTCATACTTCCATTTTCTAACAGTATCTTAAGAACCAGTGAGCGATTTGTTTTCTGCATTTCATTACTATTCATACCATGTTTCATATCTTCCCCCATATCTATCATCTTATTTGCGAGTTTTTTTAGTTTATTTATTTAACACTACAAGTATTTTTTTTATTTTTATATTAATTGTTTTAACTTGATTTTCTATTATATTGAATATAATATGTCACATTATCCAAATTGTCAACTTTAATTTTATGTTTTTAGTCACTTTTTTACTATTTACATTTCATTCGTTGAACATTACTTATTTTTCTACTGTTCATTGTTCTTACAAAAGATAAGTTTTTCAAGATAATATAGGAATCAGCTTTTGTATGCACAGTTTTCCTGTTACCTTATTTTTTTGACGCATTACAAAAAAAGAGTCAATTCGAAAAAATTCGAATTGACTCTTTTTCAGTTCTTTACTTCATGTTTTTACTTAATTCCCTTACTTGTTCTTGTTCTGGTAATCTTTCCTTTTGGTTGATTAAATATGCTCTCAATTTCTTTTGTTATGGCTACACTTACTTTAGCTTTACTTCCTATGATGTATATTTCTTCTGGCAAGATATCTTTGAGTGCCTGGCTTGTATAATCACCCAATTCATTCTTCTTTACAAATAAAATTGGATATCCCTTTTCACCGCAAACACGTTCAATTGCTTCTATATTATTTGGCTCTACCCCTCCATTGATTAATACCACCTTTGGATGTTTTGAACGTTTTATTTTTTCTGCAATTTTTGCAGCTGTTTCGTACTTATCCCTGCCGCCTATTTTAATGATATTTTTGTATCCTTTTTTGTTCAAAATCTTTTCTAAATTACGATTTATAGATTTTTCCAAACCAATAATATAGATGCGATCTGTTTTTTTATAGTTTTTCTTAATATAACTTACCATCTTTGTTGCATCTTTATCTGTAATTCCAGTACGAACCACTTCTCCGCCTAACTGACTTGCTAAAACTCCACCTGCCACTGCATCGGAAAAATCATATTTTGTAGCTACGATGATGACTTTTCTAGAGGCACTTCTACGTTTTATAATTAACTTGTATATCTTGTTTGTTCCATCTTCTGCTATTACTTTTACATAGTAGGTATTCGTTCCTACGGAAAGTTTTAATTTATGATTGCTTACTTCCTTCTTGCAGGTTTTATCTTTATACAATTTCCAAGAAGCATTCTTGCTAACCGTAAGCTTTAGGATTAATTTATTTGTTTTGTTTGATACTGTTGCTGTAATTGTTTTGCTACGGATAGTTGCTTTCGAAGGTGTCATTACCTTTGTAACTTCAGATTGAGAAGATTTGCTCTCCATCTTGACTATCGTAAAGGTACTAAATTTTGTAATCATAAATTTGATTCCCAAAACGCCTTCTTTGTACGTTACAATTTCACCTTGTACAAACTCTTTCGTCCCATCACTATGTTCAACAAAAACTCCTAGTTGTTTTAAAAATGCTTCTTTTTTTGTTTCATCTGTAGGAAGGTCTATTCCCGTTAACGGAAGTACAATATCTACTTTTGCAGAAGGCATATTGGTTTCAATTCCCACTGGTCTTCCAAGTACTGATATCGTATTTTCCTCAATCTTATTCATGTTTCCAAGTTCTTGCTTAACACGGATAGTAAGAACATCTTTATCTTCTTTTTGTTTCATTGGTACTAAATTGAAGTACAAATTATCCATATTATTTTTTTGCATCGTCTGTAAGGAACTACTTGGAATATAAACGCTTGCATTTTCCGTTTCAATGTTTAAGTCAATTGCTCCATCGGCTAAAGCATTTACTGATTTAGATGGAATGGTAACATTTGTTTTCGTTACTTCATCCTTTTTATCTGGTATTACAACACGCGCAACATTTTTTTCAGATTCTTTTAATTTTTCAATGGTTTCTAGTATTTCTTTCTCTTGATAGACTACTGTATCGGTCTTTTTCCCCTCTGAGTCCGTAGCACGCTCCACTGTTATCTGAGAAATCACATCATCGCTTTCTCCTTCTTTTACATCAACAGTTATTTGACTCGTATTCACATCAGTCTTTGTTGATCCCTGTGACGATCCTGAATATTCTACTACCGTTACCATTACTCTATATGCCTGAGTTGTTCCATCTTCGGCTGTTACCGTGTATGTCACTGCATTTGTAAAATCCTGCGCTACGTTGCTATTTGGCGATACACTTGCTCCCGTATGTAAAATCGTTGGTACCAGTGCCGTTACATCCGTTCCATATGGTACGGCTACACTTACTGTTTTGTTCGTTTCATTTATTGTTCCCGCTACTCCTGGCGTGAGTCCTCCAAAGTTAAAACTTGTAATGGCTTTTGCTGGATTCTTCGCTACCGTCACGGTCACACTATAATTTTGGCTCATTCCATCTTCGGCTGTTACCGTATACGTCACTGCATTTGTAAAATCCTGCGCTACGTTGCTATTTGGCGATACACTTGCTCCCGTATGTAAAATCGTTGGTACCAGTGCCGTTACATCCGTTCCATATGGTACGGCTACACTTACTGTTTTGTTCGTTTCATTTATTGTTCCCGCTACTCCTGGCGTGAGTCCTCCAAAGTTAAAACTTGTAATGGCTTTTGCTGGATTCTTCGCTACCGTCACGGTCACACTATAATTTTGGCTCATTCCATCTTCGGCTGTTACCGTGTATGTCACTGCATTTGTAAAATCCTGCGCTACGTTGCTATTTGGCGATACACTTGCTCCCGTATGTAAAATCGTTGGTACCAGTGCCGTTACATCCGTTCCATATGGTACGGCTACACTTACTGTTTTGTTCGTTTCATTTATTGTTCCCGCTACTCCTGGCGTGAGTCCTCCAAAGTTAAAACTTGTAATGGCTTTTGCTGGATTCTTCGCTACCGTCACGGTCACACTATAATTTTGGCTCATTCCATCTTCGGCTGTTACCGTATACGTCACTGCATTTGTAAAATCCTGCGCTACGTTGCTATTTGGCGATACACTTGCTC
>JBGUEO010000008.1:93620-143878 GCA_041821315.1 Velocimicrobium sp.
CTACCGTCACGGTCACACTATAATTTTGGCTCATTCCATCTTCGGCTGTTACCGTGTATGTCACTGCATTTGTAAAATCCTGCGCTACGTTGCTATTTGGCGATACACTTGCTCCCGTATGTAAAATCGTTGGTACCAGTGCCGTTACATCCGTTCCATATGGTACGGCTACACTTACTGTTTTGTTCGTTTCATTTATTGTTCCCGCTACTCCTGGCGTGAGTCCTCCAAAGTTAAAACTTGTAATGGCTTTTGCTGGATTCTTCGCTACCGTCACGGTCACACTATAATTTTGGCTCATTCCATCTTCGGCTGTTACCGTGTATGTCACTGCATTTGTAAAATCCTGCGCTACGTTGCTATTTGGCGATACACTTGCTCCCGTATGTAAAATCGTTGGTACCAGTGCCGTTACATCCGTTCCATATGGTACGGCTACACTTACTGTTTTGTTCGTTTCATTTATTGTTCCCGCTACTCCTGGCGTGAGTCCTCCAAAGTTAAAACTTGTAATGGCTTTTGCTGGATTCTTCGCTACCGTCACGGTCACACTATAATTTTGGCTCATTCCATCTTCGGCTGTTACCGTGTATGTCACTGCATTTGTAAAATCCTGCGCTACGTTGCTATTTGGCGATACACTTGCTCCCGTATGTAAAATCGTTGGTACCAGTGCCGTTACATCCGTTCCATATGGTACGGCTACACTTACTGTTTTGTTCGTTTCATTTATTGTTCCCGCTACTCCTGGCGTGAGTCCTCCAAAGTTAAAACTTGTAATGGCTTTTGCTGGATTCTTCGCTACCGTCACGGTCACACTATAATTTTGGCTCATTCCATCTTCGGCTGTTACCGTATACGTCACTGCATTTGTAAAATCCTGCGCTACGTTGCTATTTGGCGATACACTTGCTCCCGTATGTAAAATCGTTGGTACCAGTGCCGTTACATCCGTTCCATATGGTACGGCTACACTTACTGTTTTGTTCGTTTCATTTATTGTTCCCGCTACTCCTGGCGTGAGTCCTCCAAAGTTAAAACTTGTAATGGCTTTTGCTGGATTCTTCGCTACCGTCACGGTCACACTATAATTTTGGCTCATTCCATCTTCGGCTGTTACCGTATACGTCACTGCGCTTGTAAAATCCTGTGCCACGTTACTATTTGGTGATACACTTGCTCCCGTATGTAAAATCGTTGGTACCAGTGCCGTTACATCCGTTCCATATGGTACGGCTACACTTACTGTTTTGTTCGTTTCATTTATTGTTCCCGCTACTCCTGGCGTGAGTCCTCCAAAGTTAAAACTTGTAATGGCTTTTGCTGGATTCTTCGCTACCGTCACGGTCACACTATAATTTTGGCTCATTCCATCTTCGGCTGTTACCGTATACGTCACTGCGCTTGTAAAATCCTGTGCCACGTTACTATTTGGTGATATCGTAGCTCCCGTATACACAATAGTTGGAACAAGCGCCGTTACATCCGTTCCATATGGCACATTTACTATGACATTTTTAGCTATTTCATTTACACTACCCACAACGATAGGATCTAGTCCAGTAAAGGTAAGTCCAGTAATTGCTTTGGAAGAATTCTTTGCTACTGTTATGACTACAATATATTCTTGTGTCGTTCCATCATCCGCCGTTACCGTATACGTTACTGGACTTGTAAAATCCTGTGCTATGTTGCTATTTGGTGATACACTTGCTCCATTTTGAGTAATTGTTGGCACCAATGCTGCTACATCCGTTCCATATGGCACTGTTATAGTAACTGTATGAGCACTTTCATCCACCGTTCCTGTTACTGCTGGTGTAAATCCATCCAGAGAAAATGCAGTGATTTCTTTTTTTGAACTTGCTAGAGGAACATATGTAAGCTCTAACAGCGGTTTATTTGATGTTGCATCATCTGAATTATAGATAAAATATCCCGCAGTGGTTGATTTCCCATCTAATACAAGTGTAATAATTTTATCAGTACAAGCATTTACTGCCGTTAAAAGAGCCGGCTGATTATATGTATAATATGCTTTTGTGGGAATAGAAGTGGTCATGGTAAGTCCTTCCTCTATATTACCTGCATTTTCTGGCAACGTTGATGTCGTTTCATCCCATGTATCATTATTGGAATAATATAAGTCATACGTTGTTGTTCCACTTATTGAATCATTCAGATATATTTTAAACTTTGCATCTGTAATTGTGCCACCCTGCAAAAAACTATAATCAAATTTTTCAAACGATTGACAAAGCGCAGCGCTATCACAGCCTATATAGTTCGTAGGATCGGTACTGTAATTATCTCCATCATAAAGAGATCCATCTTCGATTGGCGTTAATAAGATTGTTCCTTCTGTGGTATATCGGATAACTTTGACAACGTATTTTTGAATCAATACCCCTCGATGTGAAACTACCTTTATCTCCACATCATTTGATCCTACTTCCAAGTTAATTATTCCTGAAGCTTCTGTGCTATTTACCACCACATCATTTACCATAACCGTTGCATTCGCTTCATATGCTGTTGGAGTTAGCGTAATAGCTGTCACACTATTATCTACAAGTACCACATAATTTTTTGTATCTGGATCAAAGTCCGGATATAGGTTTCCCTCGCTTATTTGTAAATTACTTAAATTTGCTGTATTTGAAGTAATATTCCATGCAGTGTCTTGCTTTTTTACATATAATTTTCCATTTTCTTCCCAGAACAAATATAGTTCACTATTAAATGCCGCAAGACTAGATACATAAATATTATTTTCTTGTGGATAAAGATTTAGTCCATAAGGAAATCCGATTCCTCCTGTCAAGCCATTATCATCTTCAAAAGTCCATAAATCCGTCTCTGGATCATATTTTTTAACACGCATCTGATTAAATGGGGTACCATTGGATTCTCTATATGTTACATATAAATCTCCTCCAAAACATACTGCATTATTATTAAATCCATCTTTTGTTATATCATAATTTATTCCTGTTATTCCCCCACCATCTATTGAAGTCCAACTTGTTCCATCATACTTTTTCGCCCGGATTTGACGATATCCTGCTGCATTTTTCTCATTCCATACTGCATATAGATATGAGCCATCCGAATCGAGCTTTGCCTGATGGGTGCAGGCTATCGTAGCATCGTATTCTAATGGAAAACCGGATGTTACATCAGTAAGTGTTACACCCGTTCCAGAATATTTTTTTACTAAAAGATCGACTTTGGCATCCGTATATGAAGCAATTCCCTCTTCAAAGGAAAGGTATAACTCACTATTATACACTGCTAGTTCTGGATTTGCCCCTACCGATTCCGTATTAATCTTTGCATTTATTGTCTCCCATGTAGTACCATTTAGTTTTGCCAACACAATATTATAATTGGACGATCCATTTAGTCTTTCACTCCATGTAGCATAAAGCGTATTTTGATAATTTATCATTACAAAATTCTGTGCCAAATAATATGTTGTTCCACTTACCGCTGTATTACTTCGGATTCCATATGCATCTCCTCCATCAACACTTGTCCATACACCTGGCGTACCATCGTATCTTTTGACATGCGTAAAATGTCCATTTGGACTTGACTGACTCCATTCATACCAACTGACATAAATTATTCCATTACTAACAGCAATCGAAACATCCTTTGCATCGTCCTGTGTTGGGTCAAAATTAAGTCCATTTTCCCCATTTCCATCAATAAAAGTCCATGTTGTTCCATCATATTGACAAACTCTGACTTGTGCTTTTCCACTCGAATTTTTTTCTATCCATGTTAGATAAAGATTCCCCCCATATTCCACTGCCTGTGGCACAACACTAGAAACCATGTGGGATATATCTTCATTCAAAACTGTAAATGCATTATCATTTCCATTGTCAATATCTGCTACCCATGAAGCCTTTGCCACCGTTCCTTGAAACATCTGTAGCAAAAATGAAATTATTATTAAAAAACTAATACTTTTTTTATAGCTCTTCCTTTTAGATCTCATATTTTCATCTCCTCTTTCATCGATTTTTACTAGGATAAGTCATTCCAAACACTATATATATTATTTTAATTTTACTATATGAACAATGAATTTACAATTTAATTTCTTTGAATATTGTGATATTTTTGCTAAACATCATAATATTTGTAAATTTATTTCGAATAGATTATGATTTCTGAAGCGGAGTTTTATAATGCCTCCATTGCAAATACTATTTTAGATAATACCCAAACTAACTTGAATTTTGGGATAAAATCAGCTATTATATATTATCTGCATAAAGTGTCCAAAAAGGATTACATCAGGAAAAAATAACTTTGGAGGGAACCTATAATGCTTTTTTCTATAAATTATTTATCCGTTTTTACATATGGACTTTTAATTATGATTTTTTTCCTTGATATTAAAATGGATAAGAAAAATTTTATATCCATCATCTCTTATACCTTCATTAGTTTCATTTTCCATATTTTTATTTATTTCTATTTTGGTGAGCAATTCTTACAAAAATCATATCCTTTCCTTGTCCATTTACCGCTGCTTATCTTTTTTTGTGTCTTTTTTAAAAAACGATTTGACAACGTGCTATTTGTTCTTTGTACTGCTTACTTACTTACCATTCCACGAAGGTGGATCGGAGATTTAATTTCTCTTACATTTCATAGTGATCTTCGTATTGCTGCAATTATTCAAATCATAGTGACCATTCCTTTACTAATCCTCATTTACAAATATTTTCGTCCTTATATCATAAAAGTAATCATTTCTTCTGATGTAAAAATCCGTTTTTTGTTAATCATACCCTCCGTCTACTATGTTTTTTCATACCTGACCACTGTATATACCCAGTTACTCTATACCTCCAGAATTGTGGTTGTTGGAATAGTGACTATCGTTGCTACTTCTACCTTATGTTATTCTTTTATTGTTTATTTTAACGAAATGGAAAAAAGATTCGAATTGACAAATGAACAAAATATCTTGGCGGTTCAAATATCTGCCCTGCATTCTAGAGTCGAAGCCATGAAACAAGCGGAGGAACGGGCAATCATTCTAAGGCATGATCTTCGACACCATCTTCATCTAATCAATGGTTATCTAATGACGGATAATATCAAAAAGGCTAAGTCCTACCTGTCTGAAATCGAAAAAAATATATATGAACATGTCATTACCAAATATTGTACCAATGAAGCCGTCAATTTAATTCTATCTTCTTACATTAACATGGCAAGAAACGAGGGTATCACCGTACAAACGCAGGTTTCAATCTCTGAAACTTGTGAAATAGCCGACATGGATTTATGCGTTATCTTAGCCAATGCCATAGAAAATGCAATTCATGCTTGTATAAATATCAAGGATTCTACTGACAGAACAATACATATCAGCTGTTTATCAAAGAATCAAAAACTGCTAATCCAAATTTCCAACAATTTTACTGGTGTTGTAACCTTTAAAAATGATATGCCTGTAACGGAGGAGCAAAATCATGGGTTTGGGACAACCAGCATTGCAGCAACTGTACAAAAGTACAACGGAATCTACTCATTTACCGCAGAGGAATATGTTTTTAAACTGAATATTATTTTATAGTATCCCAACCAGCGAACAAGTATTATTATAACAAATATACAGCGCTAAAAACTTCCCTTTGCATGAAGAGCCCTTTTTTCGACATGAAATAATTAAGAAAATAAATTGCTTTATACCACCTGTTAATGATAGAATAATGTAAAATAAACTATTAGGAGCGTTTTATATTGAAAATTGCTGTTTGCGATGATAACAAAAGGGATCTTTCCAATATAGTTTCTCTTTTAAATAACTATAAACTCTTACAAAAACATAAACACATTATTGAATATACAACATTCCACAATGCAGTGGATTTAATTGCTGAACTAGAGATAGGACATCCCTATGATGTTGTGTTGCTGGATATTCTTATGCCTCATATTACCGGCATAGATGCCGCAAAGGAAATACGGAAATTCAATCAAAATGTAAAAATTATCTTTATGACCTCTTCTCCTGAATTTGCTGTTGCTTCTTATTCCGTTAGTGCTTATTATTATGCACTTAAACCTGTAGGGGCAGAAACATTAAATCCTCTTTTAGATAAGTTGATTTCTGAAATGGAAATTGAAAAAGAATCTACTATTTTAGTAAAAGGCAAGGGTGGTTTATCCCGAATTTTTATCAACCGCTTAGAATTTGCAGAAGTTATCGGTAAAACTATTTTCTACCATATCACGGATGGTTCTGTTATCCAAGCTGTTGGTTCCATGACTAAACTAGAAAATGAGCTTCTTACGAATGATTTTTTTATAAAACCTCATCGTTCTTATATTATCAATCTATTGCATATTAACACGTTGGGTCAACGAGAAATAAAAATGCATTCACTTGCCATAATTCCATTGGCAAAGGCGAATAGTCATGCTGTGAAGTCAGCTTACATAGCATCCTCATTCAAGGATCTAAAATCTCATAAAAATATCTAAGTTGATGATATTGCATAAAAAATACGTACAAAAAAACTACTATCAAGTTAGTAAATAACTTAATCTTTTTTTCAAAAATATATACTCCTCAAAAAAGCGACCAAATATGGTAGCTTTTTTATTTTTCTCTTATCATACTTCGTTAACCCTCTATTTTAAATAATTATATTGCTTATTTAACTCAACATCTTCAATTAATGTGCATATCATATCTTAATAGCTTGTGAAAGGATATTACTATGTATTGCAATAATAGATCAAATGATTATGGACCAAATCCATTTGTTATTAATATTGAAAAAGCAACTTTACAAAATAATTATTTTCGAACCGCTCTATGGACAGGTAATTATCTACAACTCACTTTAATGTCTATCAACCCTGGCGAAGATATAGGCTTAGAAATACATCCTGAACTCGATCAGTTTCTTCGAATTGAACAAGGTCAAGGAATTGTTATGATGGGAGAACGAAACGATAATTTGTGTTTTCAAAAAAGAGTTTATGAAAATTACGCAATTATAATTCCTGCCGGCACTTGGCACAACCTTATCAATACAGGCAATGTGCCACTAAAATTGTACTCTATATACGCACCACCTCAACATCCTTATGGTACAGTTGAGGTTACAAAACAAGATACTGAACATCGCTATTAAGATGTAATCCCATGCCTTTCATTTATTTTGTCAAAATTCACTTTGCTAAATCTCTTTTTCTTAATTCCCAGTAATCTCCTATGGTTTAAATGTTACAAAAGTGTTACAATCACTTTGTACTTAGCTAATACAAATTTACCAAAGGAGGATATGATTATGTGTTTCAGATTTTATAACTGTAGCGATTTAGCAGCTTTTATCCGTAGTTGTTTTGGATGCTAATAGATTCTTAGGCTCTGGCTTTTGCCAGAGCCTTTTTCATTCATCTGTTGTTTGGGCTATCACGAAAGCAGGAATTTCAGGTGAATTTATTCCATCAATTGCTGAAAAATGTGCCACCTTTTCCTAATAGTCATTTTTTACCGCTTTGAAATTTTCCAGAAAGAGTCGCCTGTTGCAAAATATGTCCTTCTATTTTATTTAAAAGATTTCGCTTTTTACTCTTTGCATTTAAATCTACTTTACTGTCCAAAATATAAATAGTAAATACATATGTATGGATAGATTTAAGTGGTGGCTTGGGTCCTTTATATCGATTTCTTCCGTAAGCAATTCCCTGTATGGCTCCTCCCAAACTATCTACAGATTTTCCCTGAGCTATACCTTTGGGGATAACTGTCTGTACCGGTATATTCCATATCACCCAATGGTTATAGTTTTGAAAAATAGGGTGTGACGCATCATCTAAAGTAATTGCAATAGATTTTGCATTTTTGGCGATTCCATCTAATTCAAAATCTGGAGATAAATTTTCTCCACGGGCAGAATTTCTAGTTGGTATCCATGCACCTTCTTTAAAAGTTTTGCTCTTAATTTTTAATATTTCCATGCTATTTTATTATCCTCTCTAATAAGTCAAATCAACTTTTACACTGTTATTTCAATTTGATTGCCCTCAATTCCAACAATACAGCTTTCATAATATCCATCACCAGTAGTTCTTGGGCCACTCACCACTTCATAACCATCTTGTTTCAGCTGTTCAGTAAGTTTATCAACTTTTTCTTTACTTCCAACACTTAATGCAATATGAATATATCCGGTACGCGTTAGTGTTTTACTTGTGTCATCCATAATGGGTTTATTCATAAGTTCCAATCGTGGACCATCTTCAAACATCAAAAAATATGAGCTGAAATTGGTTTTAATATTACGATAACCACCGTTTGCTTTTGCATTAAAATAAGTACAAAAGAATTTTTTTGCCTGCTCCAAGTCATTTACATACATAGCAATATGATCGATTTTCATATATATCCCCCAAATTTTCATTTTATAACCAATTTCTTTATATTCTAAAATCACTCTCTGTGTCAGGGTATGTTTTGTTTTATACTCCTATTTTTACATGCAAATTGGAAATTTTCTAATCCTCGCTAATAGAATTACAGAACAATATAATAAGTCTTCCGATTACTTGTACTCAGATTTTAACAATGAAAACAGTGTCAAGTCTACAACCCCCTGACCTTTCCAAATGTTCCCTTGTCTGATAACGCCTTCTTCTATAAAATTATTTCTTTTTAAAACATTGATGGACTTGACATTTTGGGGCATAACGAATGCCTGAATCCGGTTTATGCCAATATCATTAAACAAGTAGTCGGTTATTGCTTTTACTGTTTTCGTAACAACCCCATTTCCCCAGAAGTGGTCATTCAACCGATATCCTATCGTTATCATATTCACCTTATTATCATAGTCAAATAACTCTGCTACCCCGACAATAAAATTGGTATTATCATTTAACGTAATTCCAAGGAAAATACATTTTTTCTTAGAAAAATCCCGTTCAAAGTGTCCAATCATATTAGCAACTGTCTCCTTATTCTTTTTTAACATAGTGGGAGAATGCAAAAAAAGCTTTTCGTTACTGTATATTTCAAAAAGGCTATCAATATCAGACGGAACAATTTTCCGCAATGTAATTTCGTCCGTTGTAATATGCGGGAACTGTTCATATGGATTTTTACTCATTTAATTTACCTCCTGAGGATATTCTATAATCTGCTTTTATCACATGATTATTGCTAAAATATAAGATAATTTATACTATCATATAATTCTATATTTTCCAACTCCCCTTATCCACGTTTAATAAATTATGCAACCACAGCCATTGCCCAAACAATATGAGGATTCTTTCATTGTATTTTTCGACAAAACACGATATAATCGAAACGAAATATGAATCTAGAAAAGAGGGAAATTATGTTAAAATGTAATAATTTATTCAATAACTCAAATATGCGAGAACTTGAGTTCAAAGAGGGAATCCATATTTTTGAATTTCAAAAGGATTTAAGTGTATCCCCTGAAAATGCAATTATAGCTTACTATGCGTCTGAAATGAATATCAAGAAACGGCAGGTACTGATTGAACTCAATGGCAGATCTTTTTCCTTAAGTGCCGGGGCAATGCAATGGATGGCTGGAGATGTAAAAATGAGTTCTGGTGTAAAAGGTATTGGTGATTTATTTGGTAAAGCATTATCTGCTAAAGTTTCCAAGGAGTCCGTAATCAAACCCGAATATAGCGGAAGCGGCATGCTTATGCTAGAACCTACCTACCGCTACATCTTATTAGAATCTGTAGAAAAGTGGAATGGTTTGGTATTGGATGATGGTCTATTTTTAGCTTGCGATGCTGGTATTAAGCAAAAAATTGTAGCCAGGTCAAATTTCTCTTCCGCTGTTTTGGGAAGTGAAGGTCTTTTCAATCTTTGTCTGGAAGGTACAGGAATTGCCATTTTAGAAAGTCCAGTTCCTAGGGAAGAATTAATTGAATTTGAATTGGATAATGATGAAATTAAAATAGATGGTAATATGGCGATTGCATGGTCAAACACATTGAAATTTACCGTTGAAAAATCTGGAAAGAGCCTCTTAGGTTCTGCAGTATCTGGTGAAGGATTGGTAAATGTGTACCGGGGTAGTGGAAAACTATTAATGGCTCCAGTTGGCATCAATTCAATTGCACCGGTTGGAACAAATAGAAAATAATCAAAAAAGATGCTGCAAAACAATTATGATTCGTTTTGCAGCATTCGTCATATCTTTTCTCCTAATTCTTATCTATGAATAGATTTTTCCAGACAGTCTTCCAATGCCTCTCCTATGGACTCATTATAGGTTGGATGTGCCCTCATAGACTTTCGAAGTTGTTGAACCGTCATTTTATTGGAAATTGCAGTTCCCATTTCGCCAATCATGTCCGTCGCATTCGCACACATGAACTGTGCTCCTAGCAAGATTTTTGTCTCTTTCTCCGCCACAATTTTTACAAATCCTCTGTCTTCTTTTGTTATAATAGATTTTCCGTTAGCATGGGTTACAAATTTTCCAAGGACAACATCTATCCCCTTTTTCTTTGCTTCCTCCTGGGTCATGCCAACACTTGCGACTTCCGGATCAAAGTAAACACAGGATGGAACCACCGATAAATCAACAAAAGGAGTTTCGCCAGATATACACTCTGCAACATAAATTCCCTGTGAACTTGCATTATGTGCCAACTGCATTCCACCAATCACATCTCCGATTGCATATACATGAGCCATACTGGTCTCAAAGTTTTCTTTCACCGCAATATTCCCCCGGCTCATTTCCAACTCTACCCCTTCGTCGAAAAGCCCCTCCGTATTTGCCCGACGTCCCACAGCAAAAAGAACACTTGTAGATTTTATAGTTTTTTGCCATCCTCCATCCTTTCCATCTTCTTCATAGGTACAGACAAATTCATCTCTCTCTTTTTCAATTTTTTGGATGAAAGCCTTTGTATGAAGGCTAACACCTCTTTTCTTTAAAAGGATTGCTGTATTTCTTGAAATATCCAAATCTAATGTTGGCAAAATCCGTTCCGCTGCTTCAAAAATTGTAACATGCGATCCAAAGGAAGAAAATACCGTAGCAAACTCAACCCCAATGACACCTCCACCAATAATCAATAGATGCTCCGGGATATGGTCAAAATCAAGCATTTCATCACTGGTCATAATTCCAGCAAGATTTGCACCTTCAATTGATGGTAATACCGCTTTTGATCCAGTTGCTAAAAGTACGTTTTTTCCCCTGTATATTTCCTCTCCTTCTTGACTTTTCACCTGAACACTTCCATCTTTTAAAAGCGTTCCTTTTCCCTTGATTACCTCTACTTTATTCGTTTTTAAAAGCTGCGCTACTCCGGCTCTGAGACTTTCTTTTGTCTCATTCTTATAGGAAGTGACCTTACTATAATCAAAACTGACTTCCTTTGCGATGATCCCAAATTGTTCTCCTAACTGTACTTCCCTGTATCGCTTTGCGGCATGCAAAAGCGCTTTTGTTGGAATACATCCACGGTTCAGACAAGTTCCTCCCAACTCTTGGTTTTCAATCACCGCAGTTTTGAGACCAAGCTTTGACGCCTTAACTGCTGCCACATAGCCTCCTGGACCTGCTCCAATGATGATAAGTTCATATTCATCCCGCATAAACTGCCTCCTATTTCTTTACCATTCAATACCTGCAAAATAAGTCTCCAGATCCTTTTTGATGACGGACTGGTTTTCTCCTTCTACTGATAACAAATGAAGTCTTTTGCAAACCGCTTCCTTTTCATACTTGCATCCCTTCATATAATTCGGGATCTTTTCAATCAAATCCGATTCCACCGAATCGGAAAATAGTTGCAGATCTTCTATTCTTCCACGATTTACTTGAAACTGCCAGATGGTATTTCCCCAGATAAACTGTTTGGATTTTTCATGTTGAAATTCCATGTTTCGACCATAGATCCAATCCCAAGAAGAAAACTTCGCTTTTCCTTCTTCCAGCCTTTGTTTATCAAAATCTTCACTTTCACATGGCGTTACGACAATTCCATAGATTTCTCCAAAGGCTTCCAACAAAGATTCCTTCAACTGCACTATGGTAATTCTTTGCCCATAATCAGACAAATTTCCTACTCTGGAACGAACAGAATCAATTCCTTTTAAACACAGTTTTTCCTTTGAAACCTGTAGGTAATTTGACAATTTACCAATATCTGCATGTACCAGCAAGGTTCCATGGTGATAACAATGATTTCCTCTGGTATAAAATGCATTTCCAGAAAACTTTTTTCCAGATACAGTGATATCGTTTCTCCCAGATTTTTCTGCCTGTATCCCAAACTTTTTTACTCCACGTAAAATAACTTCCAGCTGTTTCTCCAAATCATAATTGTCCTTGTGCAAAAGAAACGTAAAATTTAGGTTTCCAAGATCATGAAATACAGCTCCCCCGCCAGAAAGCCTTCTTACCAGATGTCCACCATCCTGTTTCAATTCTTCGATTTTACATTCTTTCCATGGATTTTGGTTTCTTCCAATTACCACCGTATTTTCATTTTGCCAAAGATACAAAATACAAGTATCTTTTTCAACTATTTCCAAGAGGTATTCTTCCATTGCCAGATTTTGATAAGGATCAAAACCGATTGCATTCATATATTGAATGTTTCGAATCATATTCTATTCCTTCCACTCGTATCGAAGTTTTGGGTTCCTTGCCGCCCGCACTTCATCCAATCTGGTAACTGCCGCATGAATCGGAGCCGCATGAAGGGTTTCCGGTCTGTTCTTTGCTGTTTCATATAGATTTCTAAGTGCTACAATTGCAGAATCCAAAGTCTCTTTGGATTCTGTTTCCGTAGGCTCTGCCATCAATGCTTCCGGCACAATCAGTGGAAAATACATGGTAGGCGGATGAATCCCACAATCTAGCAATCCCTTGGCAATATCAAGAGCTGACACTCCAGTCTCCCTTTTTAAACCTTCCAGACTCATAACAAACTCATGCATACAAAATCCTTTGTATGGCATCTCATAAATGTCCTTTAGTTTTGCCATCATATAGTTGGCATTTAGTACTGCATGCTCCGATGCTTCTAAAATTCCTTCTTTTCCGAGCGTAAAAAGATAGGTCATAGCTCTTACTATAACAAGAAAGTTTCCATAATAACCTTTTACCTGTCCGATACTTTTTGCTGGATTTTCAAAATAGTAGTTTCCATCATTTCCACCTACCATGTAGTGGGGCATAAAATCTGCCAGAAATGCTTTGCATCCAACCGGACCGCTTCCAGGTCCTCCGCCTCCATGAGGAGTAGAAAAGGTCTTATGAAGATTTAGATGTACAATATCAAATCCCATGTCTCCAGGTCGAATCATTCCCATAATCGCATTTAGGTTGGCTCCATCATAATAGGCCAGCCCTCCAGCCTCATGAATAATTTTTGTAATTTCCAAGATATTTTTATCAAAAAGCCCCAGTGTATTTGGATTGGTTAACATAATCCCGGCTGTATCTTCTCCCACTGCCTTTCGTAGTGCCTCCAGATCTACCCCTCCATCTTTCATAGAAGGTATAGTTATTACTGAATAACCAACCATAGAGGCGCTTGCAGGATTGGTTCCATGGGCAGAATCTGGAACAAGGACTTTGGTTCTTTTATGATCCCTACGGCTTTCATGATATGCCTTTACCAGCAGTAACCCCGTAAATTCGCCATGGGCACCAGCTGCCGGCTGAAATGTCATAAAGTCCATCCCTGTTATTTCACATAAATATTCCTCCGCTGTCTTTAACACTTCCAGACAGCCTTTTACCGTATGTTCCGGCTGAAGCGGATGGATTTCTCGAAACCCAGGAAGTGAAGCAGTTTCCTCATTTATTTTTGGATTGTATTTCATTGTACAAGATCCAAGTGGATAAAATCCATCATTCACACCATATGCCTTTTTTTCGATTTCCGTATAGTGCCTGCTTAAATCATGTTCCGATAGCTCTGGAAGATGAAGGCTCTGTTTTCTCAAATTTTCTTCCTCTGGCAACACTACAGGTACATCACAATCCGGCAAAAGACTCATTTTCCTTCCGTTCTGACTCTTTTCAAATATGAGCATAGCACTACACCTCCTTTAATATCCTAATTACTTTATCGATTTCGTCCTTTGTGTTTCGTTCCGTACAACACCAAAGAATTTGCCCTTCCTGCTTTCCCACCAATGGATATCCTCCAAGAATCCCGGCTTCTTCGAGTGCTTCCATCACCTGTTGTGGCGGTTTTTTCGAGAATGTAACAAACTCATGGAAATATTCACCCTTTTGTACAAGCGGATATCCAATGGCTTCCAACTGCGTTGCCATATAGTGTGCCTTGGACATACACTGGATTGCTGTCTGCTTTAGTCCTTCTGCTCCCATTGCTGATAAATACACACTCACTGCCAATGCACAAAGTGCTTGGTTAGAGCAGATGTTGCTGGAGGCTTTTTCTCTTCGAATATGTTGTTCTCTTGCCTGAAGAGTCAGCACATACCCCGTTTTTCCATTGGAATCCAATGTTTCTCCAACAATCCGCCCAGGAAGTTTTCTGGTTAATTCCGTCGTACATGTCATAAATCCAATGTAAGGTCCTCCAAAGGACAGCGGAAGTCCCAGCGGCTGACCCTCACCCACAGCAATATCCGCTCCATATTCTCTTGGTGTTTTTAAGATTCCAAGAGAAATAGGATTAACTCCCACGATGAACCGTGCTTTGGTTTCTTTTGTGATTTCTCCAATTTCACTTGCAGGCTCCAATTGCCCATAAAAATTGGGGTGTTGAATATATATACATGCGGTAGTTTCATCCATCTGTTCCTGTAAGGAATCCAAGTCGGTTACTCCATTCTTTTCTGGTATCAGGATAAGTTCCATGCCATTTCCATAGCAATAGGTCTTGATCGTCTCCATTACTTCAGGATGAATTGTCTCCGAAACCAGTGCCTTATTTTTCTTTCGATCCCTGCACATAGCTACTGCTTCTGCCGCAGCAGATGCGCCATCATATACGGATGCATTGGCTGTATCCATACCCGTAAGCTCACACATCATGGTTTGGTATTCAAATATGGACTGTAAAATTCCCTGACTAATTTCTGCCTGATAAGGAGTGTAGGCTGTATAGAGTGTTTCCTTTGAGAGTACACTTTTAACAATGGAAGGAATGTAATGTCTGTACGCTCCGGCTCCCCGAAATATCACCGAAAATACTTTGTTTTTTGCGGCAATCGATTCCATTTTTTGACGCACTTCCATCTCTGACATTCCCTTAGGCAGATCCAACCCGTCCTTTAACCTTGCCTCCCGTGGTAAGTGTTCAAAAAGCTCTTCCATGCTTTCAATTCCAATGGCGGCAAACATTTCTTGTCTATCATTCTCTGTTGCTGGTACAAATGATCCCATACACATATCTCCTTTTCCTGCTGCCTCCTTAGGATTCCATTTCGGCTTTTACAAATGCTTCATATTCGCCTGGACTTAAGAATTCCTCTTTTGTATCAATTTCAGTAATTCTCACAAACCAAGACTCATAAGGAGATTCGTTTATTGACTCTGGTGCATCAAGCAAGCCTTCGTTTACTTCCGACACAATGCCGCTTACCGGGCTATAGACATCCGATACCGCCTTAACCGATTCTACATCTGCAAAAACTTCGCCTGCTGCAACCCGATCTCCTTCTTCCGGAAGATTTACATAGACAAGTTCCCCCAAGGTATGCTGCGCGTAATCAGTCAACCCCACGATTGCTGTTGTTTCCGTTTCAAATTTCACCCATTCATGTGATTTTGTATAAAGTAAATGTTCTAATGCTTTCATCTTTCTTTCTCCTTTCGCTAAATCAGTTATTGGATACGTCTATAAAATGGTAAAGCCACTACTTCTGCTTCTACTTCTCTACCCCGTACAATAACCGTAACTATCGTACCGATGACCGTGTATTCCATATCTAAAATTGCCATAGCTACCGGATATCCAAGATACGGGCAGTGGGTACCTGATGTAGTACTCCCTATTTTCTTTCCCTCAAAAAGCACTTCCTGTTCCTCTCTTATGATTCCCCTTCCCCTTACTTTAAGACCGACTCGTTTTCTTTTCAAATCATCCTTTTCCGGCAAATACTGTTTTCCGATAAAATCTTCCTTTTGCATCTTTACTGCAAACCCAAGGCCAGTTTCAATGGGATTTATCTCCTCATTCATCTCATGTCCATAAAGCGGCATAGCCGCTTCCAACCTTAAGGTGTCCCTGGATCCTAATCCACAGCAAATAAGCCCCTCTTCCCTTCCGGCTTCCATTAGTGCCTCCCACATTCTTACCGCATCTTCGCTATTCATGTATAGTTCATAGCCATCCTCTCCGGTGTATCCGGTTTTTGAAACAATGCAGGAAATTCCTGACACTTTCGCATCGAAAATTGCATGATAATATTTTTTTGGAATTTGCTCTTGTGTCGTTATCTTTTGAAGAATTTCCAGCGATTTTGGTCCTTGCAAAGCGATTTGTGCAAAGCGGTTTGAACAATCCTTAAACTCAACATCCCCTGATTTATGGTCTAACATCCACTGGTAGTCTTTTTCTTTATTAGATGCATTCACCACAATGAAATAATCTTCATCCTTCCTTTTGTAAACAATGAGATCATCCACTGTTCCGCCTTGTTCATTGCACATAGGGCTATATCTTGCTTGCCCATCCTCCATATTGGTAAAATCATTGGTAAGCAAATGCTGAAGGTTATAAAGTGCATCCTTCCCACTACAACAGATTTCTCCCATATGGGAAACATCAAAAATACCTGCCCCTGTTCGTACTGCCATATGCTCCTTCATAATTCCCAAATCATATTGAATCGGAAGGAGATATCCAGCAAACGAAACCATCTTCCCATGATACTTAAGATGTGTTTCATAAAGCGACGTTTTTAAGTCCATTTTCCCTCATTTCTGCGCTGTTTTATTGCCCTTTTTATGAGAAACAAGATATGTAGCAAGTTCTGAAAACAGCGCAAACAAAAACCTGCTAGTTAGCCTTTTTTATATACCTTGCTTATTTTTGCATATAAAAAAGGCAGATAAGCGTACTTATATAAAGTACTCTATCTGCCTCTGTCCTTTTACCTGAAAGATTCACTTCTTCGGTACATAAATGTTCTCCAGAGTTTCGTCCAAATTCGATCCTTTTGCCTGAGAGTTTCCGCTTTCCCCTTCGGCGGCACACCTTTGTGCTCTCTCTCGAATCTATCATCCGATTTTACTATTACATTGATACTATCAAAGTATGTTTACTCTGTCAATCTCTTTTTCATTTATTGTTTGAGTGCATTTCGCCGGGTTTGCTTTACGCACGATATCCCCATATTTTTCTTTTAGCGATTCGAATGCATTACGAACATCCTGTGGAACTTCTACATGCACAAGATAGTTCTTTCCCTTTGGTCCATAGCCATCAGCATCATCCGATAATCTGGAAATTTCACCTGTTAAAAGAGCGATGTAACGTTCCATATCCCACATTCCCCACGGAACTTCATTGTATATCAGCTTATTATCCCTTACTACAACATCAACCAAGTATGCTGCATAATTGACAATTGTAATATCTGGTTTATATTTACGCAAGCTAGCAGCCATACGAAGCTGCATAGTTGCATCCTGGCAGAGAATGATGGAACGGAACACTATATGATGCTCTTTTAGTAAATCAAGCAAGTAAGTAATGTTATTTCCACAATTAGTTGAACTACACTCTAAATAATCTGGTTCCAGTTTATATTTGAATTTTAGATAATTGGCAAAAACTTTCGCTTCCGGCAAACCGGCAGTTGTTACTTCCGGAAATTGTTGGTGCATTTTAATTCGCAAAGTTTCCGTGGTATGACCGACTCCACCAACAATGATGTACTTTTTTGCAATACCTTTTTGCATGGCATTTGCCAAAATATCGCTGCCACATATAATGCTTCCACCAAACAGCACCATAATATCGGCCTGTTCAAAACCATATTTTTTTCTCAATTCGTATGGAGTCAGCGACGGAATATCCCGCCGACCGCAAAATGCACCAAGCGTGTTAATACAATGTGCTACATGCTCTTGATTCACAAAATTTCACCTCCAACTTTTTTTCTTAATTGGCTCAATACTATTAGAACATCTAAACCATATTGCATTTCAATTATTTTCTTTTTTAAGAGCATCTCTTCTTTTTCTAAACTCAATAATTGGCAAATCCCCCTGAATTAAATTTTCTCCCATTAAAAGTTCGCTCTTCTTTGGAACCTGAGTCATAACGACCCTTTTATCTTGATGTAAAATAACTTTATTTAATACATTACTAAACCTATTTATCATTTGCTTCAAAACAGGAAGTTTCATAAAACTTTGATAAAACCTCAAATAAATTTTTGTATTTTCTTCATCAATCGGTGCAAAAGCAGCTACAATCCGTACCTGATCTGATATTCTATTCTGCCATATATTAGGCATTTGAAGCTGTAGGCTAAAGAGCGTTTCATACCCTTTTATTTCATTAGGCTTTTGCGGTGCTTGTCCCTCATCTTCTACATTTTTTACATAAAAAGTCATTAAGTTGTCCTTCCACTTTACTACAGGACCATTGACAAGCGTTTTATTCCCTTTTCCTATCGTTGTATTATGAACAAACGGTAAATGAACCACATCTAACTGATTTTCTATTGCTCTTGTATAGTGAACTCCCCAACTTTCCGAAAACTCTCCATAAGAAAATCCTTCTTTTAATTCTGCGAAAAAATTTATTTGAGGTAGATCCTCGCTTGGCTCACCATACCAAACCCATACGAACCCATGCGCTTCTTTCGCTATATAATAGTTTACAATATAATTTCTCGGTACCGCCTTATCTTTTCCATTAGCTGGTATGCTGGTAACCTTTCCAGATGAATCATATTGGAATCCATGAAATGGACATTCTATATGATTATTTTTAATTTTTCCATGTGCTAAACTAGCTCCCCTATGACAGCACTTGTCAAAAATACAGCTGATATTGTTCGATTCATCCCGCCAAAACACTAATTTCTCAGAAAATCTTGTTACACCAATTGGTTTATTTTTCTTTAATTCTTTGGAATCTAAAACTGCATACCACTGATTTTTAATCATACTGTTCCCTCCATATATAATTAGCGTTTACTTTTTGAAATTTTCTATTTTTGCCGTACTAAAGACCATAGTAAATATAGAAACTAGCATAAGAATACCAATTACACGCACCGTCCAATCATGTTATATTATAGATTCCCCACTTCCTTGTTCAATCGTTCAATTACCTCATCTAGTTGCTCCTGGGTAATAGAACTTCCAAAACTTAAAACTCCCCGGAGTGGCATATACTTAAGCATCGCTTCTTTCATTTCCTTACCGATTGCATCCGCTTCTACCTCGCTATCTTCTTCCTTTGAATCATCAAATATCTCCAGCGCCATTAACGGTTTTACAATATTCATAGCTGTTTCATTCGAAAAAATATCAGAAAAAATAGTATCTCTTGTATAAATCATCGGAAGCTTTACCGTAGAGTTTACCATAATAGTCTGAGACAAACAAACATCCTTTGAAGACTTTGCAACAATAATATCAAACGCTCCGGTTTCTACATGCCAGTCATGAAGTTGTATATTCCAATAAGCAAATGCTCGTTTCCCCAGCGTGAACATAACTGTCTTTGTTTCTCCTGGTTTAAGCTCTATCTTTGCAAAATCCCTTAATTCTTTTACCGGGCGAATTACCGTACTTTCTTTGTCTGACACATAAAGTTGAACTACTTCCTTCCCTTTCCGGCTTCCTGTATTCGTAACATCAACGGAAACTTCTACCGTATCCGTATCTTCGATATATGGTTTACTTAGTTTCAAATTTGAGTATACAAATGTAGTATAGGAAAGCCCATGTCCAAATGGAAATAAAACCTCTCTTTTTTTCTTATCATAATAACGGTATCCCACAAAGATGCCTTCCCTATATTCAACACGATTTTCCTCTCCGATATAGGAAAGATAAGAAGGGTTATCTTCCAAATATAGAGGAAATGACTCGGGAAGTCTTGCACTTGGATTTACAGTTCCAAGCAAGATATCCAACAATGCAGCTCCAACTGCCTGCCCGCCAAGATATGCTTCTACAATTCCTTTTACCCTACCTGCCCACGGCATCTCCACCGGAGATCCATTATGCAATACCACCACAGTATTTGGCTGTACATCTAAAATAGCATTAATTAATATATTCTGGCAATCAGGAAGCCCCATATGATTTCTATCATAACCTTCGGATTCAAAGGAATCTGGAAGTCCAGCAAATATAACTACAACCTCTGCCTCTTTTGCAACCTTAACTGCTTCTTTTGTCAATGTTTCATCCAACTCATCCTTATCTGCTGAAAATCCTTTGGCATAGGTTATCATTACAGAATCTTTAACTTTGGATACGGCATCCATAACTGAGCTAACTTTATGACTATTAATATGAGAACTTCCGCCCCCTTGATACCGTGGTTTTTTTGCAAATTCTCCAATAAAAGCAATGGAAGCATTCTTTTTTAATGGAAGTATTTTTTCCTCATTTTTTAGGAGTACAATAGTTTCATAAGCAATCTTTTTTGCTAACTCATGATCCCTATTCCGGTCAAATACCACCGTTCTATCGCGGTTTTCTTCAAAACGAAATACAATATTTAAAATACGCTCCACCGCTGCATCCAAAACACTCTCTTTAAGCCTGCCTTCCTTTACCGCTTGCACGATAAGAGCATCATTTCTTCCATGAGATGATGGCATTTCTAGATCAAGTCCTGCTTTAAGGTCTTCAACCCGGTCATTGACTGCTCCCCAATCACTCATCACATAGCCATCAAATCCCCATTCATTCCGAAGAATGTCGGTAAGATAAGTTTTATTTTCTGCTGCATAAACCCCATTAATTTTATTATAAGAGCACATAAGCGTCCAAGGTTTCTGTTTCATTACAGCACCCTCAAAGGCCGCAAGATAAATTTCTCGTAACGTCCTTTCATCAATCTCAGATGAGGAAGACATCCTTCGGGTCTCCTGGTTATTTGCAAGAAAATGCTTGATACTGGTTCCCACATTTTTACTCTGAATCCCCTGAATCAAAGCTCCTGCCATTTCGGTTGCAAGAAGCGGATCCTCAGACAGGTATTCAAAGTTACGTCCACAAAGCGGAGAACGCTTAATATTGACCGCAGGTCCTAAAATTGTACTAACTCCTTCTGCTTGGCATTCATTTCCAAGAGCTTCTCCCATTTCAACCAAAAGTTCCCGGTTAAAAGAGGCCGCGGTTCCACATCCAGCTGGAAAACATACTGCTTTTATACTGTCATTGACACCCAGGTGGTCTCCCTCCATATCCTGTTTGCGAAGTCCATGAGGTCCATCTGTTACCATAACTGCTGGTATTCCAAGCCGCTCTAGTGCTTCTGTATGCCAAAAATCCGCTCCTGAACAAAAAGACGCTTTTTCTTCCAATGTCATTTGAGCAATTTTTTCTTTTATTTTCTCCCGTTCCATACACAACCTCCTTTATGATTTGTTGCTATATTATCCTATTCATCTTATCATAAAAAAACGCATTCTTCTATTTGAATAAATGACTTATTTATAGGTTAATATTGACTTTTCTTTCTTTGCATGGGACAATATGTTCAGTTTCAATATAGAAAAGAGAGGAGTCAATATGAAGGATTTTACTCATGAAAATATTCAAATCCAACCCGATATAAAAGTTCAATTCTTTACCTATGAAGACAGTAGCCATTTAGTTAACAATCATTGGCATAACAGTCTAGAAATTTTACTTATAAAATCTGGAAAAATGAATATTTGGGTAGATGACCATCTAAAATTAGCGGTCAAAGATGATCTAGTTATCATTAATTCAAAGGATATTCATGCTACCAAATGCCTTGAGCCTTCTATCATTCAACTGCTCCAGATTCCCTATTCATTTTTAAAGGAAAGTGTAGCGGATATGGATACGATCCGATTTAACCCAGATTGCATATCCAATCCAGAACAAAGAGATGACATCCTTTTATCCCTTCATTCCTTTTTAATACAGATGGGAGAAGTTTATGAATCAAAAGAAAACGGCTATACACTAAAGTTTACCAGCTTGATCTATGAGTTACTCTATCTTTTGGTAAAATACTGCTGGCAAGACATTAGTTCTACAAAAAAATCACAAAATGATATAACTCACAAACGACTAACTTTAGTTATGAACTATGTAAAAGAGCATTATGCTGAACCAATTACACTAAAAGAAGCGGCTGGTTTAGTATCACTTAATCCAGAGTATTTTTGCCGCTACTTTAAAAAAAATATGGGTACAACCTTCCTCAACTATGTTAATGAAGTAAGAATGTCCTATGTTTACCAGAATATTATAAATACCAACCAAAGTATTACACAAATTCTATCTACTCATGGTTTTACCAATTATAAAGTGTTTATGCACATGTTTCACGAAAAATATGGATGCACTCCGATACAAAAAAGAAAGCATGAACAGCTATCCTTCCCCAGATAGCCTTCATGCTTTTTTCTTCTGCAACTACATTATATTGAATGATATTCCGATTAAAACATACGGTTACGGCCTGTTGTACAACTTTCAAATTTCTGTTTTGTTTCTTCCACTTTTTTTTCTTCTGCATTTGGTGTTGGATAATAACCTTTACTATGCATCATATCAAATACATCCTGTTGAATGGCATGTTCCTGATCCAAGACCTTCATAAATGTATTTCGAACTTCTTCATGCACACACTCATTCGCAAACAAATTATAATTACTGGTAGAACTCTTTTGTGATGCAAGCGCATCTGCTAATATTTCTTTTTCTGAAAATGACTGATTCATAATTTTCCTCCTGTTATCTTAAATGTTCATAAAGTGAATCTAAATGTCCTTGATGCTTGTTTGAAATATCCGTAAATTTTGTTTTGATTTCTGGATCCGTAGCTTCTCCCGCAAACATTTGATATTTTTTTACCAAAAGCTCTTCCTCAGACAATGCATCTTTTAAACAAGATAATTCTTTTTCTGACAGTTGTCCCATAACACAATCTCCTTTCACTGGTTCAATAGATATTAACATTCTATAGTTTTGCATTTTGAAAGAAAAATATGTATAGAAAATATAGAAAAATTACGGATAAAAAGTATAATGGTCATAAAGAGCTAAAAACCACTTCCCATTGAGGCTTTTTTTCAAAGATACAAGTATTATTCGTATATACAGTCAATCTATTTTGTCTTATTCCAAGGAATTCTCTCCTTACGGTTATAAAAGCAACCATTTATGCGAAGATACATGATAGGAAATCTTTAATTGCTTTTTTACGCCTACATCCTTTCTTATTGGGCATTCATATTTCCCTTACACTTTGTAATTACCGCTCAGTCCCCGTAACTTCCTCTGTTGATGGCATATTTTAATCATTTTGTACTAAAGTTTATTAGGTATAATACCAATAACAATACTATAATTATTTGCTAATTCTCTTTTATTATCTTCAAAATCACGCTCTAGAATTATAACATTCTTCGCTCCAGCCATAATGAACACTTCTTGAAACGCTCTTGTTTCTACACCTGTTAATTCAAAGGGAATACATACAACAACAGTTGGCTTAAAGATTTTATTTTTTGCTCCTATAAGAATTTCTTTAAATATTAATTTCACTACTGCAACGGTTTCTTCAAATTCAGCAACTACATTTCTCTTAAATGTGGAATAGACAGAAACCTCGCCCATTGCAGTTCTTTCTACTGCATCAATATATTTGTATGCCTCTTTTCCAATTGCAATAATCTTATGCGCTTCATCGCTTGCGATAACTGCATAATCAGAATATGTTTTCCTTGATTTTGAATTATATCCTCTTATTTCAACGGGAGAAAAATCTCCCTCTAACCTAGTAATTTTCACTGCTATTTTCACCTCTCTATTTTTACACAAGCATACACTTATTTTTAAACATAATACTGCATTTTTTTTTGCTACTTGATAAGGTTAAAATAATTATACTTTGGTTTCTTCTAAAATCAAAGTATTATTCTGCATTTCTTAATAAAAAAGAGCCTATATAACATTTTTCGATTCTTTCTGCTATACAAACTCTTCTCTTATTATATTATCAGAATCATTCCTTAATTCTTACTTACCTTGACCATAATAATTTTTTACAAAATCTTTCATCGCCATTACATTTTCATTGGATATTACTACAGCTTTTCCACTTGTTGATTCAATCATATAATAAATTTGTGCAGTAGCTTCTAGCACGGTTGCTACTTTAAATGCTCCATCCATATTATCTCCAATGCAAACTGCACCATGTGAGTGAAGTAAACATGAATTTGCCTCATTTCCCAATGCTTTTACACACTCTTTCGCTAATTCCGGGGATCCAGGTAGGGCATAATTTGTACTTTTACACACATCTCCCAAAGCTTGTGCTGCTTCATCAATTATCAATGGAATATCCTTACCTTGACAAGAATATATCATTGAATAAATTGGATGTGTATGTACCACTGCATTTACTTCACCTCTAGCCCGATAAATTGATAAATGTAAGTCTTTCTCAATTGTAGGTTTCCGTATGCCTTCTACTATCGTCCCATCCAAAGAGCAAACGACAACATCCTCCTCCGTAATGGTTTTATAATCCATAGCACTTGGCGTCATATATACTAATCCTGTCTTCGAATCGCGACAACTAATATTTCCCCATGTTGCTACTGTTAATCCTGATTCTAGCATTCTTAATCCATTTTCCACTATAAGCTTACGATAATTCATTTTTTATTTCTCCTTTGAATTTTTATTTATTCTCCAATATATGGAGTAATATATTTTAATTGTTCATCCACGTTATCAGCAGTAATTAATTTAGAACCTGTATCTAAATATTGCTCAACTTTTTCACCCTTTAGTGATTTTACTGCATTTTCAACACCAAGTTTTCCCATTTGAACTGGATCTTGTGCTACCGTTCCGGCAAATTCACCATCTTTAACCAAGTTTAGTGCTTCAGATGCACCGTCAAATCCAATTATTTTAATTTGACTTTCTAAACCTGCTTCTTTAACTGCCTTACTAGCTCCAATTGCCATACTGTCATTACAACAATATATTAACTCAAGATCTGGATTTGCTGTAATAATATTTTGTGCTGCATCATAGCCTTGGTCTACTTCCCAATTAGCCGATTGTGTTGCAACAATTTCAACTGCATCGCCTACACCCTCTATAAATCCATCACGTCTATCCCATGAGTTTTGTTGTGTTTCAATTCCGGTTAATATAGCAGTCTTGGTACCTTTTGCAAAATTCTCTTTCACGTACTCTCCTGCTTTTACACCTCCTGCTTTGTTATCAGTTCCATAAAAAGGAATTTCCATCGATACTTTGCTCGTTACAGACTCATCAAGCATTGTGTCAATATTAAATACAAGAATTCCTGCCTCTTCACATTTTTTAAGAGCTGTTTCAAGACCTTCGGATGAAGAAGGAACGATACATATCGCATCTACCCCTGATGTAATCATATTTTCTACAATTGTCAGCTGATCCGCTGCACTTGCATGAGAATCAGCCGCCTGAACCTCTAATTTAACCCCTAACTCATCCGCTTTTTCTTGTGCACCATTACACATTGCAATGAAATATTCATTATTCAATGTCATCGGTACAAATCCTATCGTATAACTATCTGCTGCTTGATCACTTGTTTCTTTGTTACTTGCCTTTTCTCCACATCCTGCTAGCATCCCCATTGCCATAGCAACTACCAACACCACACTTAAAATTTGTTTTTTCATATCCTATTCTCCTTTATTATATGAAATTTATATTATACCCTTATGGGTTAATATCACTATTCTGCCTTTCGATCATTTGCTTTATCTGCATAAACGGCAAGTATAATAACCACTCCAATAATTACAGTTTGCCAATACGTAGCTACATTTAATATCTGAAGACCACACTTTAATATTCCTAAAACTAAAGCTCCAACTAATGTATTACCAACTTTCCCTTTACCACCAGATAATGCAATTCCTCCTAATACCGTAGCTGCAATGGCATCCATTTCATAACCAGAACCTGCATTAGGGTCTGCATAAGACAATCTGGATAAAAGGCAAATTCCTCCAATAGCAAAAAATAGTCCTGCTATTGCATAAGCTGAAATTTCAATCTTTCGAATTTTTACACCAGAAAGTTTAGCTGCATTCGGATTCCCGCCAATAGCATATAACCTTCTGCCAAATTTGGTTTTTAAAGTTACAAATATCATAATTGCATAAAGAATAAATACATAGTATACAAGTGCTGGTATACCAAAAAGCTTACCGCTCGTAAGGTTTGCCAAATTATCATCAAAACCAGATACCGGTTTTCCATCCGTTAAAACCTTTGTAAATCCTCGAAAAATTTGCATGGAACCTAACGTTACAATAAACGCCGGAACTTTTCCAACACTTACAAAATATCCATTAAACACTCCAATAAGAGCACCAATCACCATACATATTAATACGGTGATTGGAAGTGGAATTCCAGCTTTTAACAGCAGCCCACCCGAAATACCAACAAATGCAATAACTGAGCCAACAGACAAATCAATACCACCCGTCAAAATAACGATAGATGCACCAATTCCAGTAATACCAATAATAGCAGACTGCTGAATTATATTCATAATGTTTTGCACGGAAAAGAAATCTTTACCTTTTAATTGACATAAAATTGTAAATGCCAGCAAAATTATGATTCCCCCAAAATAAAGTGTAAACGCTTGTACATCAATTTTTTTGCCTTTCCATAATTTCTCCATGTTACTTTCCTCCTGTTAATGCGTATGATAGTATTTTCTCTTGTGTTAACTCCGTTGTATTTTCAACATCAGCAGCTATTTCCCCATCCTTTAACACCAAAACTCTATCGCACATTTTTTGAATTTCTGGAATATCAGACGAAATCATAATAATAGATTTCCCCTCTTTTACCAATTTACCCATAATCTGATATATTTCATCTCTAGCGCCAACGTCGATTCCTCTTGTTGGTTCATCAAATATGAATATTTGTGCATTCGTTAATAACCATTTTGCAATAACAACCTTTTGTTGGTTGCCCCCGGATAAGTTCTTCGCCTGTGTATCCGTCGAATGCGTCTTAATAAGTAATTTTTCAATTGACTCTTTTGCTGTACATTCGATTTTGCATTTGTTTAATATAAACTTACCAAACATAGAAAGATTAGGAAGTGCAATATTATCTTTTAATGAATGCATAAGTACAAGTCCTTCATCCTTTCTGTCTTCACTCAAGTAAACAATTCCTTGTTCAATTGACTTACAAACAGATGAATTTGAATACTCCTTTCCATTTAAATAAATGTTTCCAGATTTTTTTGTATATGCCCCAATAATACATTTTGCCAGTTCAGTTCTCCCTGCACCTACCAATCCAGACATTCCTAAAATCTCGCCTTTGTGAAGCTGAAAGGAAATATTCTTAAGCAACTCTTTATAACAAAGTCTTTCTACTTTTAACACCTTCGTTGTGTTATCCAATGATTTGTTATAATAACGTTCAAAACTTACACTTCTGCCTACCATCATTTGAGTAAGTTCTTCCACCGTTGTATTACTAAGTTCTACCGTATTTACATACTCACCATCTCTCATAACCGTACATCTGTCTCCTATTTCAAAAAGCTCACTCATACGATGTGAAATATATATGATTCCGATACCTTTCAACTTTAGTTCTCTTACAATTGAAAATAATTTTTTAGTTTCTTTCTCTGTAATAGATGCTGTTGGTTCGTCCAAAACTAAAACCTTAACATCCATGGATATGGCCTTGGCAATTTCGACCATTTGCTTTTGTGCAATGCTTAGATTACCAACTAATGTATTAGGGTCACAATCTAATCCTATCAATTCCATATACTTCTTAGCTTCTGTTCGACTTTTGCTACTATCAATAATTCCGAACTTTTCAAATTCCTTGCCCAAGAAAATATTTTCCCATATCGAAACATATGGATTTAAATTAAACTCCTGATAGATTACGCTAATACCTTTATCTATTACCTCCTTTGGTGTCATAATTGGAATTTCTTGACCATCTAAAACAACACTTCCACTTTCTCGCTTATAAGCACCCGATAAAATTTTAATTAGCGTTGATTTTCCTGCTCCATTTTCTCCCAAAAGCACATGAACTTCGCCTTTTTTTACATCAAGCTTCGTATCTTTTAAAACCTGTACACCAAAAAAACTTTTTGATATTCCTTCCATTTTTAGAATTATGTCACTCATTCCATCATCAACTCCTTTTCTAATAATTCTTTATAATTATCAAGTAAATAGGAAGCATCCATATTTGTAGTATAGGTCTTCGTATCAACAGAATGCTTAACAACTTCTCTTATGCTTTTCAAATCAAGAGAATTATCAAAAAATTTAAGCTGTGCTGCTATGTTACCCATAGCTGTACTTTCTCCAAAACAGGCAATTACCTTTTTACCAGTACAATTAGCCGTCATTTGATTTACAACCTCATTTTTGGCACCTCCACCAACAATGTAAATATAATCAAAATTTTCCTTAGTAACCTTTTGTGTATCATGAATTGTAATTGCATAACTACATGCCATCGATTCATAAACGGCTCTAACAACTGTACTCCAAGAAAAATCTCCTTCCACCTGATTTGTTTCTTTTAGATAGTTCCAAACTTCTCTACCCATTTGTCTGGGATTAAAAAAACGAATATTGTTGACATTAATTAACGGAATACGATCCCCCCTATAGTTATTAGAAAGTTCTACCATATCAGACCATGTTATATCTTTCTTTCCATCAATCTCATATTCCTTTTTAATTCTTTGAATGATAAACATTCCAGTTCCATTTTTTAATAAAGTAATGGTATCAAATGCACCCAGCTCATTTGTCAAAGTAGATTGATATATCTCATCCGATAGTATTGGTTTATTAAGTTCCGTACCTACCAATGCCCATGTTCCAGAACTAATAAATGCAAAATTGTTTTCCGTTGCTGGTACTGCTAATACAGCTGCTGCTGTATCATGAGACGGTACACATATTACTGGAATATCATAGTCCGCACCAATCTCTTCTTTTATATCATTTTGTAAATATCCAATCAAGTCTCCATGCTTTCCTATGTTACTAAACAATTCATTTGAAATATTCATCCTTTGACACACTAATTCGCTTACAGACCTGCTGTTCACATTCATAATCTGTGATGTACTAAATTCACTTGGCTCATTTAACATTTTACTTGTCAACATGTAATTTAATATATCAGGAATCATTAAAAGCTTGTCTGCTGCCTTGTAAATTTCAGGCATTTTCTCTTTCATGCCTTCCAGTAAATAGATTGAATTTATTTTGTCACACAAAATACCTGTATTGTGAAACATTTCATTCTTATCTTGTTCTGTCAGTTTTGACAAATGAACTTCTCCAAATAAGTTTCGATATGACAAAGGATTATTAAGCATATTTCCCATTTTATCAAATAATGCAAAATCTACACCCCAGGTACATATACCAATTGAATCTATTTTTTCTCCTCTTCTAACTAATTTTTTAAGGATCATTTTAAAATCCGAAAAAATTTTTAATATATTCCAATAGTAGTAATCTCCTACCTTTACCATATCATTTGGAATTTGATCAATTACCTCTGTAATGATACGATAACCATCGTATTTTCCCAATACTACTCTATAGGACGAATTTCCACAATCAAATCCCACTATAGTTTTTACCGCCACATTATCACCCCAATTATTGTATTTTTATATTTAGTTCATACTCTTTAGCAAGTTCAAATAAATGTTTCATTTCTGCTTTCTTTAACGACTTCATATCACCCATTTCATATTTTCTTCCTAACCCCTGATACTTTGGAAGCCCAAGTCTATGATATGGTAAAAATACGATTTCTTTGACATTTTTCATTTCCTTCATATATCGAAAGAATCCACGAATCGCATCTTCATCACTATTGCAGGAAGGAATATATGGGTATCGCACGGCTAAATGCCCCATAAATTCATTATCTAACCATCTTAAATTGCTAAGAATTAAAGAATTATCAAATCCTGTTAGTTCTTTATGTTTTTGGGAATCATAGTGTTTAAAATCATAATAAATGTAATCCAAATCATTCACTGCTATTTTTATTTTTTCCAATGGAACTTGCCCACATGTTTCAACCAATGTATTATAATTTTTTTCTTTTAGTTTTATAGCAAGTTCCCGAATCATTTGAGCATAATAAAATGGTTCTCCTCCACTAAAGGTTACACCTCCACCAGACATTTTATAATACTGTTCATCCTTTAGTATTAAGCCCAGTAGTTCTTGTTTGTTATATTGTGTTCCCATGCGTGTTCTTGCATCCATATAACAATGTGTGATACATCTCCCACATGCTGTGCACTTATCTGTATTTGAAATATATCCATAGCCTTCCTCATATGAAATAGCATGATTCGGACATATACCCTCACATTTACCACAAGATATGCACGTATTTACATTAACTAAGACCTGCGGTTTATATTCTTGTGATTCAGGGTTAGCACACCATCTGCATCGTAACTGACATCCTTTCAAAAAAATAACAGTTCGAATTCCAGGGCCATCTTCCGTAGCGTATCTCTCAATATTAAATACATTTGCATGCACAATAGTCTCCATACCTTTCTCTTTTTATATTTAAATATCCAATTCCGTTCTATTAATTACGTCAATCTGACAAGAAGGCGATAATGAGGTAAATAATGCACTATATCCGGAAACACGAACCATCAAATCTTTATACTTATCTGGGTTTTCCATCGCATCTTTGTATACCTTAGTATCAACGACATTAAACTGAATTTGCTCCCCATAGTTATCAAAGAAAACTTTAATCATATCAATAATTTTTTTCTTATTTTCTGTTGTTTCCAATGCCGCTTTGGTAAGCCTCATATTAAATATTCCGCCCTTTTGAATATAAATTGTTGGAAGTTTCATAACCGAGTTACATGCAGCTGTCGCTCCATTTTTTTCGGAACCATTTGCAGGTGAAACGCCATTATTTACAGGCTCACCATCCTTACGTCCATCTGGTGTTGCTCCAACGCTAGAACCAAATGCAACATTCCCTGTTACAGGACTTTGGCTATAGGAATAGCAACAAGGAATCGGTCCTTTTCCATACTTAGAGCTCTTACACTCATAACGATATGTATGTCCAATAAATTCTTCCACTGCTACAATCCATTTATCTGCTCTATCATCATCGTTTCCAAATTTAGGAGCTTTGTTCAACAAAATGGCTCTTATCTCGGCACCCGTTGGCGTAGTCGTTTCATCATCAAAATTTGTTTTTAACGCGTGTAATAGCTCTTGAAGTGTTATCATTTTTTGTTCAAAAACAATATTGTCAATTGCCGACAATGCATCACCAGCACTAATACTTCCCGCTGTTGGTCCACCATCCGCAGAATAAACAGCACCACCCTCAACTAAATCTAAACCGCGTCCAATACAGTCCTCTACCAAAGATGCTCTAAATGCATTTATATCCATAAGAACATGTAATTCATCATTCACATGCTCTGTTTCAACTTGTAAATCAATAAAATATTTAAGCGCTTTCTTATATTCTTCTAAAATATCCTTGGTACAAGTACAGTTCTCTATCTTTTTATCTAAGTCAAAGAAATGAACCTCCGTCTTAGGATCGGTACCATTATTAAGTGTAATTTCCAATACCTTTTCAACATTTAACCATGGTCCTTTCGCAGCAAAATCCCATTTACCAGGAATCGATGCTTCAATACATCCATCTGGTACCCAATTATATCTGTCTTCTTTTGCGATTCCCATATTTTCAAGCGTTCTCATGAATGCTTTGTCATTATAAAAAGCCGGTTGGCCACCTTCGTGTTTTTCCATTGCAAGAAGGGCTTTCATTAAAAAATCATCGGTTGTTGCATCACAATATTTTACGGAAATCGAAGGTGTAAATAATCTAACATCTTCACAAGCTTCTACGCATAATTCAGAAACTGTGTTTGTCGCATCACTTCCATCTGCATGTTGACCAGCAACCGCTAAATTTATAAACATTTGATATCCAAGAAAAAACTCTGTATCTGGCCAACTTCTTAATTTATTTAGTTCATTACATTTTATAAAAAAGGCTTCAATTATTTCCAAAGCTTCTTCTCTCGTAATCCTACCTTCTTCTAAATCCTTTTTATAAAGCGGATATACATATTGATCAAATCTTCCAAGTGAAATTGCATGCCCATTTGATTCTAAATGCACGGCTAGTAAAATCATATAAATTGATTGTACCGCTTCATGAAATGTTTTCGCCGGATGAAGTGGCACATTTCTACAAACATCTGCAAGTTTTTGTAATTCTTGCTTACGTTTTTCATCCTTTGTTAGGTTCACTTGTTTTTCACATTCATGAGCGATACGATTTGAGAAATTAACAACCGCCTTATTCCCTTGCAGCGCCGCGTCTAAAAACCAACTTTTCCTAACGTTTCCAGGTTCTTTCAGATCAAGAGAATTTCTTTTTTCTTCAATTCTTCTCATAACATCTTCAATACCTTTATTTATAACTAATTCATAATCTACAACTTCATTTCCCAGTCCTGCTGCCGATACCCATGTATCATCAATTACGTTTGCATCCCATGCCGCATTGATGTAATCAGGAAGTGTTTTCCTTAAATTTTCATATAAAGATTTTCCTTTCCAATAACTTACACAATCCAAAATTTTAGTTTTATCTTCTTCCTCATAATAAAACTTATCCCCAGGTCTTTCATGTGGATAATATGGTTTCCCATTTAATTCATTTTCCAGCCATTCTGTTGAATACTCTGGAAAAATAGGAGAAGCTTTTGGCCATTTTGCTTGATTACCAACAATTATCTCATCCTCTTTTACATATACTTCCATTTTATCTAAAACATCATAAAATGCTTGTGACCTTCTAAGTGCAATTGGCTTACCCTCAGATTCTTTCATGGAATTTGTAAAAATCACACAGCGTTCCGAGCAAATTCTCGGTTCTTGATCAAAAAGCCTATTCCTTAATCTTTGTATTCTTGTATTCACAAAACCACCTCCTGATAAAATGTAACTTGTTACAATTAGATATTAAACCATATTATTATTTTTGTCAATATGTTTTTATACTTTATGTACACTTATATTAATTTTTACATATTTTTTTTGTGTTACATAACTATTTAATTCGATATTTCATATTTATTTTTATATTATTCAACATATTTATTTCTATATTTCTTACAAAAATGTATCTTATTACATTTTCAAGCAAATATCTTTACACTTTGAATAATTTATACTATAATAACTATACAAATATATATTTTTATTTATAAATTATAGTCCTTGTAAAGGTAGGATAAACGATGCAAAATTCAGACAATAATAATGGTTATATTGGTATAAGAGATATTGCTAAACTGGCAGGAGTATCTACAGCAACTGTCTCTAGAGTTATAAATTCACCGGATAAAACTTCACCAAAAGTACGGACAAAAGTAGAAGAACTTATCAAGGAATATAATTATATTCCAAACCAGAATATCAAAAATATTTTTTCTAAAACATCAAACTCAATTGCAATATTTATTTATGATATGGAAAATCCTTTTTTTATAACCTTAATTAAAGATTTAAATAAGATATGTCTTGATAATAAATATACATTATTAATTCTAGATACCGAAAATAATACCGAACGTGAAACTAGTTACATTGAATACTGCATTTCGAATAGATGTGCCGGTATAATTCTAACAGAAGGTCTAAATTACAGCTTATTTGAACCATATAAAAATCAAATACCCATTGTTTCATTGGACCGACGTACAAAAGGTTTATACTCTACTGTTCGCTCAAACAACAGAGAAATGATACATAAGGTTGTTGATTATTTATATAATTTAAATCACAGAAAAATTGGATTTATAGGCAGTGAAACTGTATTTGATTCGATAGAGTCACGTTTCCGTGGTTATAAAGAATCCTTGATTGACAAAAATATACCTATTCTTTCAGAATATATATACAGCGACACCGGATTAAATATTGAAACTGGTCAGGCTGCTCTTGGTTACTTTATGTCTCTCCCAACTCCTCCAACTGCAATCATATGCAGTTGTGATTTAGTGGCTTTAGGTTTAATTAACGATGCTGTCTTTAGAAATATCCGGATTCCTGATACATTTTCAATTGTTGGATTCGATGGTGTGTTAGATAAAATTCACTATCCTCAAATTACGACTGTACGTCAAAATATTCCAGCTTTAGCTAAGGAGCTTTTTGAATTAATGGCTAATCCCCCTAAATCTCCGATAACAAAAACCGTAGATGCAACCTTTATACCAGGTTGCACTTGTATGCAGATTAAGTTAGAGCAATAACATATTCTACAGATAACAGGCAGACAAACAAAAATGAGCCTTTATACTTAAAAGACTCATTTTTGTTCTGCTCCATTTTTAATACTTTAATTATGAGCAGTAGCTTTTGTTCCATTCCTTGTATGCCTGTTCTATATGACATACCGCTTTTTTATTCGCTTTTTCTTCATTTAAAATAATTGCAATTTTCTCTGACTGGAGAATTACAGTTTCTTTGTTCATTGCAGTAAACCTGCTTACAAATTCTTTCTCTTCATCGCTTTCTTTTAACGGTTCTAATGTGTAACCCAAATCAAATAACCTCTTTGCCCAAAATGGTTGATCTACATTAAATGGCATAATCACCTGGGGAGTCCCACTACGTAATGCCGTAGCCATTGTCCCAACACCTCCATGATGTAAAATTCCTTTTGCCCGCTTAAACACTGCATCATGAGGTATAAACTCTTTTATCAATACGTCCTTATTAGACTCCATCTTAATCCCACTATTTCCAGTGATAATAATTCCTCTATTTCCACTTATCGATAAGGAAGCAACTATTTTTTTCAAAAAAGACTGTGGATTTTTCAATGGCATCGATGAAAATGTTACTACAATCGGTTGTTTACCGTTTTTTAAAAATTCTTCTGTTTCGCTATCAAGGAATATCCCATCTTCTAACACAGGAAAACCTGATAAATATACTTTTTCTTCAAATTCTTTAATATTCATAAATAAGCTTGACGAAATTGGATATATGATTGGTATTGGATAACCATTTCTTCTAATCATATATTCTCCAGATTTCCTTTTTTTCAAACGAAGTTCTGTCTCTCTAAACTCATTAATATCTTTTATATTATTACTTTCAGCCCCTAAATTTGCCAATATATAGGTCAGTTTATTTAACGTTCCACCAAGATTTCTAGTTGTAATTGCAAGGTTTGGGAATTCTGAAATCGGATATATGATTGGTATTGGTGGCATCGATATACATAGGATTCCTAATTTCTCAGCTATATCAACTGCTCCAAATGCTTTAGGATGATATATAATAACATCTTTTGTTTGACACGCTGCATAAAATTCTGTCATAGCTTTTCTATATAGGGGATTAATTACTTCTCTTGCATATTGCATGGCTCTTATGGGATGTCTCATCCCTTCTTCGAACACTTGCTTTCCTTCTGGAGTTCGCAATATAGCCATTAAATCCAAGCTGCATTCTTCAAATTCTAAACCATTTTGTTGCACAAGTTTTTCAAATGTTTTTCCAGTACATACCGTGACCTTATGACCTAACTCCTTAGCAGTCCTTCCTATTGCAACATATGGTTGCACATCTCCTCTTGAACCCAAACACAAAAATACAATATTCATCTTTTTCTCCTTAGACTACATAGTCTATAATATGCAGTAGAGCATATGGTCTGTTTTGTTAAGAGTATCTGGTATCATTTCGTACTATTCTTATATTTACAATTTTCAGCAACTATGGCACTCCATTTTCAGTTACAACATTTGTTCATATGATATTTACAAATTGTTCACTTCAATAACACTCTTTCTACATAATTACTGGTTATACTAAAAACAAGTTAATAATAACTTATACCTTTTTTTCATAAATATTCTCTTTTCTAAATGGCAGCCATATATGGTTGCCATTTTATACTTTTTGGGAGAACTTGGCACTGATACAAAAATCTACCCATTCTTTTACCTTTTGTCCAACTTCATTTACGCTTAAATTATCAACATTTAAAACATCAACATTTTCTTTTCCAAAGAACCATTCCTTTTTTAACTTAAGGAAGTATTTCAAATGATATTCAAAGAAATTTCTTGAACGTGTACAATCCTTCTCTTTGTGTTGTCTTAATACTTCATCTGATGCATCCAAAAATAGTATTCTAGTTGGCATACATTGCCGAACAGTCGACAATTCCTCTTTTAATGCGTGTTCTATATTCCAATCTTGACCAATTGTTTTTGGATAATTCAATGTATAAAACTCTATTTCTTCTGCACCAAAATCCATAATACTACAAGAAAAGTCCTTTGCTTTATTCCAGCGAACAACTTCTTTATTAAGCCATAACTTCTGAATTTCTAGATAATCTTCATATTTATTTTTGTCTAGCTGACGTCTTTTTACTTCTTCAATTGTATCCGTATTAATCTCATAACTAATATTTACATATGGTGCATTTTCTTGCAAATATTTTACTGCAGTTGTTTTTCCTACTGCCATGCATCCTTGTAATGAAAGTATTATGTTAATTCCCCCCTAAAATCAAATTTATACAAAAAATCAGCTAAATTCTTCTTAGTTTGCTCACTGTGCAGAATTTGATTTGAATCGAAGTAAAACAGCATTTACCTTTGGTCTAAAAAATAAATGTAGTAAATACCCAATAATCCCGCCAATTGTGTTTGTAATCACATCCGTTACATCGGATGAGCGAAAACCATTAATCAAAGGTTGAAGTAATTCAATGGTTAAACTAAACAGAATCGTTTGCATGGTACAGGTGAATAACGACTTCTTTTTAACAATCGGTAATAAAAAACCAAATGGCATCATCATAATAACATTTAATACTATTTGCCGTAACGTATCGCCTCTACCATTTAAGTAATCATCAAACGGTAATAAATTCATTGGTATATACGAATGATTCATAATAAACGGAAGTGAGACAATGATAGGCATCAGCGTAACATAAAGAACCAGGCAAATGTATACATACATAAGTGTATTTACTACAAGTGTATCTTTCCCTTTGTTTTTCCATTTTTTGTAATAAAAAATGAAATATATTAAAAATATTGCAATCATGTCAATAAGACATTTTATATTATTACTCATTCTTAGCTCCTACGTAAATTACAAAATAATCTGTCCTTTTAATTAGTCAACTAATTTTACTCTTTGGATTTTGTTTCCACTTAACAAATTGATTATTATAAGATAGCTTTATACCATGTTGGGACAGGATTCTTCATATTGTCATACCAATTAAGAATATCATTTGCTTGATTTATCATCGTGTCAATTTCACTTTGTCCGAACGAAATTGCCCAGGGAATCGACGAAAGCGTATTACTTGAAATATAAAGGACTAGCAATTGCCAAAAATTCATCGGCACATTATTACTAAAATAGCCATTTACCATACCCGAAGCAAATGCTGGTGCTTTTTGTGCACACCATACGATGCGATTGAACTCTTCCCATGGATCGCCATAATCATTACGGTCAAAATCAATAATTTGCAATTTTCCTTCATTATCAATCATCATATTTCCAATATGATAGTCACCATGTTGATAGCATTGCGGGCGATCTTTCAATAAATGACGGTTTGCATTTATATAAGTTATAAAGATTTGTGCGCTTTTATATTTTATTGGGCAATCATTGTAAATTTGAATTTTTCGATCGATTTTACGATTAAAACGGATATCCCAATCTTCTTTCATTGATAAAATTGGAAACGAATGGATCTTTTTTAAAATTCGACCTGCCTCCAGTCCATATGCATACTGCTCTGTATCCGATAAAAACGGAATCATTTCTTCGGCATCTAATCCTTCAATCCAACTTTGCAGAGAATAAACACCCTCATCACAAATTCCGAATTCAATAGGCTGACACATTGGCACACCCAGAACCGCAACTCGCTGCATCATTTCGAATTCAACCTTTTTACGGTTGTATTGCTCTGCAGGCGAAATACGTAGTAGGTGCTTTTTCCCGTCCATTATTGTAACACAATATTTTGTATCACTCGACCAGCCTTTTTTAATCAGTGTCATGGATTCGAATTTGAATACTGACATTAATATTCCCTCACCTACTCTGTCATTAAAAGTTGTTTTTTTCATACTCTCTCCAACTCTTATCTTCATTTAATAAAATAAATAATAAAGGTTATGATAAATATAAATATTGCTACACAAAAAGATAATACTGCTACTGCTTTATTTCTCCTCCATTGTAATACTCCTTGTGTTACCATAAGAACACCTAATAATGGTTCAAAAATGTTTATTGCTTTTTCCCATATACCAATTAGCTGCAAAAATGCCAATATAATTACACTTACGGAACAAATAATCCCCACAATAAATGATATCTTCTCATATATTTGCATTTCACCCCATGCTCTATTACTCTTTTTCATTTAATTCCTTCCTAAATTCTATTATTCATTCCGATAAATTCATAAATAATTAACAATACAATTTCCCATTTTGGTCCAATTTACTTTAGCTAATATCACTTTGCATTTTGATAAGTTACATAAACATGCCCAATTCCGAAAATAATAGCACTGATCACTAACAAATAGTGTCTTAAGGTAATCCCATTTAATAGAAATATTGCTATTGGAATAATGGCAAGCGCCATGCTTTTCCATAAAACCTTTTTCTTAAAATACAGAATCCATATAATCCAGTAGACAATTAAAAATATGGTGTTTCCAATAAAATAAATTACAAAAGCCTCTACGGATAAAAATCCAAATTCAGCCAAACCAATATTGAAAATGATGAAAAACATTGATGAAAATCTACCAATTTGCTCTATGATATTCATTACTTTGTTTTTGCATTTATTCTCTATACCATGCATTTTTACTGCATATATAATGTTTGGTAACAACATCAATATTACAATAACTAAACCAAATATATTTAACCAGCTTGGTCCAATTTTTTCTGCAACAAATATAGATGTTGGTCCATCCGAACCACCAATCACACTAACATTCATATTTTTGTTCCCCCATTCGACAAATTTAACATTTTTATTTTTTTAATTTTTAGGTAACCTTGTACAAAATAATCTTTTTGTAAATTTTTTATTGATATACCACTTTGAACTCTTCGCATACAACTTGCATTGTACTACTAAAATCTACTTCAACTTCCTGAAGACAATCTCCAAAAAATTCCTCATGAACGCGCCTCCAATAAGCTAAACTTCGATCGCCTTCTCCTTCTTTATAAGCGTGAGATTCGCTAACTTCGTCAAATGGAACTATATATACTTTAGTTGTTTGAATGATACACTTAGCCTCATTAGAAATGTCTAAGATTACACTATAATCGCCCTCTTTAGGGAGTTGCTCGCCCTCAATTTCATATAATGCAAATGCAGAAGCTGTACCAGTTTTAACTCCTTGTAAAACCAATTCTGCTAACTTATCTGGATTCCCACCAAATGCCCATGCTTCATACTTTGTTTCCTTCAAATTGTTCTTCTTTGAAAATCTTTCCCACATTTCTTTTGCTTCCATCATCCTTACCTCTATCCATTCTAATCTACATCGATTGATATTACAATTATTTATGTTCTTTCCATTGGCATTCAATAAACTTTATATCTGTAAAGGTGGCACTAAATGATGATTCTTCTGGACTGCAGGCATAAACACCTATTTTTATCTCGTCTTTCCCCTCAAACAAATGGGCAATTCGCATTTGTTTATAGTTTATACCATCATAAGAATTTTCAATGCAAAAGTCGCTTTCTCGCCTGCTTAACCTATAATACATAAATGATTGCGATGCCGGTATATCTATAGTTGCCCAATCAGAATATCCTAAATTTGTTACAACGCTTCCCAGTCTTTGAAATTCTTCATTTTCGTATTCGATAGAAGCTTTTATCCAGTTATCACTATTTTGATAGATAATTACACCGCACTGATCAAAACGATGTTTACTGTCAAATTCAGTCTTGATTAAAAACGAAAAATATTGCTCATTGGTTTTCATTAGCAACGCAGGTGCATTATCATTTTGAAAGCCGTAATATGTTCTTTGCCAAAAATCGGTTCTTGCTTCTGTGTTAATCACAATTTTATTATCTTCTATCGTGTAGGTTTTTGGTTCATTTACCCAAAATAGCTTGTCCTTGTGCATTATTAAATCCATATTGATTCCTCCACTAAAATATCGGTAATTGCTTTTTCCCTTATTGCATTTATCGACATACTGCCAGTTATGCTCATTCTATTCCTATTATTCGAAAAATCCGCTATACAAATAAACACCATCTAATACCATATTTATCAATTAAATCTGTCATTAGTGAACTGAATTCACATGGTGCAAGTGGCATCAAAATTTTAGCATCCGTTTTTAACACTTCATATGCTTTCCGCACTTTTTCTTCATTGCCATCTCCATAATGCAAGCAAAACTGCATTACGTTTCCGGTAACCGATTCTTCACCAATAATGGAATATTCTGAATTTCGTTCTGCCACAGCTAAAATTTCCCCTTGAATATCAAGCTCTGAATGAAAAAAAGTTCCATCTTTATTTAGATAACTGCTGATGAGAACAGCGTCAAAAGCCTCTTGATAAAGAGCTACAGCCTCATCACTTTTTATAACATATGCTTGCATCATTGATCTTTTCATACTAACCTCCTAAGTTCTTCATATTATATACTGTGATTGACGATTTGTCAGTTGTGTTTCCATTCCAATTACTGAAAAGGAAGACAGTGTATCAATTCTATAATCCATTGCGTTTCTCCAATAGGCTCCATGATCTTTAATTTGTAAATCTTTGCATTTAAAGCATATCTTGATTCTTTGTTAGATTAAAGCCATACAGCCCAATCCCCATATTCAAATGTTCCGCTTCCATGATGTAGTTTACCCTCTGTCTTCAGTTGTTCAAATGCGTCCCTCATTCTAACAAGTATTTCAGGGTGAATGTCCAATGTGTGATGAGCAGGGAATACCCTCTTTACTGGAAGTGCTGCAACTTTATTTAAAGACGAAAGATAGGCTTTGGGATCAGTAGATGGATAATAGGCAAATAGTGTATCTTTATAAACCAAATCACCGGTAAACAAATACCCTCGTTCTTTTTCAAAAAAGCTCATATGTCCGGGTGAGTGACCGGGCGTATGTAGCACATAAATAGATCGATTACCAAGATCAATTCTGTCATTATCTTTCAAGACTCTTGTAGGTGTACCCTGAAAGAAGTCATAGGTATCAACATTATAACCTTCCGGTAAGTCACAGCGATCGATGACCATTTCTCTAATTTGTTCCATAGTAAGTGGAAATTCTCCGTTCAACCAATTCAGTTCATCTTCTTGAGCATAAAAATCAGGAAAATATTTGTGCCCACCAATATGATCCCAGTGAATATGGGTTGCGACAGCTGTAATCGGTTTGTCAGTCAACTTGATTACCTCGTCGTAAATATTGCAAATACCAAGTCCTGTATCAATCAAAAGGCTGCGCTCAGAGCCATTAAGCAAATAACAATGTGTTTCTTCCCAATGACGATACTCACTAATAATATATGTTTCTTTGTCTATCTGATCTATTGTAAACCAATCATTCATTTTCTAATTCCTCCAACTTATCTTCTACCTTCAAGAGTGGCTCTAACTCTTCATTCCCTCGCATCCATATTGTAACGCTTAGTTTTGTTCATTTCTGTACGGGCAAACTTCTTTGCAATCTTTTTTGCACAAAAAAAGTACTACTATTTTCACATAGCAATACACCTATTTTTAAATACAATAATCCCTGTTCCCTTCATAATACATATCCCCTTACTCTTATACCTTCAAATGTATTTCTCTTTCGAGTCCCTTATTAATATACACCTACAATAATTATACTTCCATTATCTTCTAAAATCAAAATAAAGTTCTTATATTTCTCATAAAATTTCTCGGTGTACTAATCCGATATACTAGTACTTCACTAATAGTATCATTTTAACTGCCTTTTATCTCTAACAGCTTCTATAGCCCTTGTTTTCTGGATTTTAGAATTTACCAGTAGCTGCTTCCTCGATTAAAGCGGTAAGTGGCGTGAACTCTAGAATATTTTTTAAAAAAAGACGATGAATGGTAAGCGATGAATACCTTACCGTTCACCACTTACCATCGTTTCAAATAAAATAGATTATATTGGAAATAATCCCCTGTTTTCCGGGGTTATCGTTTCTGTATCGATTAGACCTATGCAGCGTTCGTTTATAAAATCACTCCATGGCAGTAGCATTTCTATACTATTCACAAAACTCTTATGATACATAACATATGCAACTGCGGATGGGGATGCCGGGCTGTGTGGTAACAGTGGTGTAGGTGTTCTTGCTTGAACAATCGTTCCATCACCATCTTTTCGGCACTCCGGGTAGATCAGAACTTCTTGAAGATAATGATGCCTTCTTCAAATACTAACTTTTCTATCACAATTTCCAAGTAGTTTATTAGTTATTTCTTCATTTTTTCAAACATTCTTTAATGCTGAAGACCACACTTATTTCCATTCAATTTCCCATAGAATATGGGAAATTATCTGAGAAGCCGTAAACTTCTCTATTGTAAATTGCTCGACATAATAACCCATTAATTCACCATAGTCTGACGATGCTATTGAATATAATCCATCATATAGGTTGTCTTCTCCACACACATCAAACATTAACGTATTATCATTATTATCAAAATCTTGTATAACAATATTTTCTTTTAGAACTCTGATAAATATTACCATATTGTGTATGTTATCTTTAAATGTCATATCTCTCAATTTTGTATATATTCTTTTTATTTTTTTATGTGCTTATCACCATAATGTAATTTTATCTCTTTTTCTATTGAATTAAAATCAGTCTGTATAATAATATCTTTAACTGTTGTCACAATAATACACTCCCTTTATTTATGCGTCTTTTCGAAAACTTCCCAAAAAATTTCTCCGCTTTTAGTTTTATTACCTAGTAGTCGATACGAACCACCATCTCCCTTATATTTTGATCCAGCGATTGTTTGGATTCGTATGAAGTTCAAGTGGTTGATTGAAGCAGAGAAAGTTGCTTTGCGAATTGTCAGTTGATTTGTACACGATTTTGGCCTTTTCTCATGATAATTGTTCGAAAAACTGCAAGAAAAATGCTTCAAAAACTCAAGAACCCTTGCACTTATTGTACCATGGAATGCCGAGAAAGTCAGTAAAATCGATAGTTTGAGGTTTAATCAGCAGACACTAATTAAAATTTTTGGTCTTTCAACCTTTTCTACCGAAAGGGTCGATTTTGGTTCTAAAGATACTTCTACAAATACATCCCCCTGCACTTCTCGAATATCTTTGAGCTTGCGAAACCAGTAATAATAAGCATATCTGGAGACATTGTTTTGCTTGCACCAGCATTCACTTTTAGGCCGCTGAGTTTTCTGCTTTCAATTCTTTTTCTCCATAATGTAATGGAATCTGTTTTACTCAGTAATGTTGTCTTCCCTGTTATACTGTACTATAGAAAGAATATCACTTTCTGTTAGGTTATGGAATAACGCCTTCTTTTGAAGCACTTACTTGCCTTTTATGGGCTGTCATTTTTTCTAGCCAAAAAATTTCCAAACTGTGCAAGTTTATCTTACATCAGTTTGAAGGTTTAAAAGTAGTTGTCGTCTCCAAACCATTTTCCATGATTTCTGTGAACTGAAATTGATAGATATCACCAAATCCTTTTTTGCATTCTCTACCCTAATTTTCCATTTTGTTATATTCTTTTAGTATTATTTGAACTGTCCAAACAATTTTTTAAAGGTATATGTGACTTCCTTAATATTTTCTTCTGCTTCTTTTCTTGACCTAAAATAATCCTTTGTTAATTGATTATATTGTTTTTCGGTCATTTTAAAATAATACGTTTCAGTCAATTCATCAAAGTAAACTTCTACTTTTTCATTTTGATGAAACGTTTTGATTTCCTCTGAATCTTTTGGATACCCAACCATATATATTTCATCTTCTTGCTGCGTTTTGTCGTTAAGATAGGATGATGAATAGAACCTTATTTCTGAATTCCTTTCTCCAGCATCATCTAACTCATAATATCCGTATGTGAGTCCTATCCCCCCACTCCAATAACTTATTTTATTATTACCTAGAAGTTGACTTGTTGTTCTTATTATGCTGATAAGCATAACTTCATTCTTTTCTGTATCATATTTGAAAATATACTCATATGTTTTATGATCGAAAATTATCAATTCAGGGAGTCCATCATTATCCATATCAAAGTAATAATAACTACAATCATTGGGATCTACCGAATCAAATTCACCCTCATATTCTTCTTTTTCTTTTGCTTCATTAATGTACGGTTCCTCCCCAACTACTACTTTATAATATTTTTTTAGAATAGTTTCACTGTCTGCAACATCTCCATTTTCAAAAATCCCATTAAAATCAATATCTCCTATTTTTTTGCTAAACACTTTGTATATATCTTCGTGTATAAAACTCAAATCCTCAAATTTTGTTTCACTACTATTTAAAATCGTATAATTATCAGACTCAATTTCGGTGATTTTATTACTTTCTGTTGATATTGGCGAGGTTTTTTCTGCTAAATTTTCCTCTTGTGAAGAGGAAGAATTTACCGTCTCTTCATCAGAACTTTTATTCTTTTTATCATCTTCCCTATTACCGCAAGCAACAGTAATCATTATCACTACAATTGATAAAAACATCCACAACATTTTTTTCTTAATCATCTTTATGTTACTCCTTATACCATTAACTTGTTTTATTTATACACATGAATTTCAATCAACTTATAATCATTAGGATTAAAGTCACCCGTCGAATGCCCTGCAAACTCTATAACACTTCCATCAATATTTTCAGATGCAAAAGCACTTCCATGTTTTGCATTCCATGAATTAGGATAAGCAATACCTGTCTGAATTAATCCGTTCTCAGTATCAAATGATGCCGTGTTATTATTGTCCTTATATTCATTATATGAGTGTGCTTTAATATCACTCACATAGCATTTAATTGTTATTTTTTACCAGTTGATTTGTTTTCTAACACTAAATCTATATTTCTGTTTATTCCTTCTAAATCACTAGCCCAAATTTTTCCATTATCTGAATACTTAGAATCCAAAATAAATGTTCCTGCTTAAATGCTTGCGCTACTGCTACTGATAGTAATTTTCTTATCGTAGTTGTCTTCAAGTCTGTTCTCCTCCCTATCTACTTGTTGCTGATGTTACCAACGTCATTTTGTCCAACTATGTTGGTTTTTCAATATCTTTCTGAAATATTAGATATTCTCTTCCCTTATTAATGTTTTATGTCCCTTAGAATGTGCCCAACTTTTTCATAATAGATGCCTTTCAGTAATATATAACTGTAGAAACTTAAAATAGAAGACTATTGTCTTTCTTCCATATTCAATATTATTGCTGTCTTTACATAAATAATCTGCTTCTAATGATGTATATTCACTTTCTTTAAAAAGATAATTCAAGCTATCCTGATACATCTTCTTATACAGCAACAGCCTGTCATCTGTTGAAACTGCTAATTCCAACATTTCCTCATAACTACAAAAAATATGTAAGAACTCAATGTCAGTGATATCACTATAGTAATGCCGAAGTTGTTCCAATTCTTTCTGAACATACTTAATCTGTGCCATTTTTAGTTCTTCTTCAATATCTATCATCAGTACCACCCACTTTGCATCTCATCATAACTCTTCATTACTGATGATGCAATGATTAGGAATTGCTCTTTAAATAATTTACAATTTAGATACAATAACCAGAAAAGACAGCTATCCTAAGATAACCGCCTTTTGTAATTAGAAATTATTATATTTCCTTACCATCTGCTAAAGAAATTTTGTGCTCTGTTTCATTAATTATCAAACTCATATAATTTTCTTTAAGTATAAAATCATCGATAATATCACAATCATATATCCATGCTTTATCCCCCTTAGTAGTTAATGATTGAATACCTAACTCACAGCAAACAAGTATTTTTTCTTCATTTTCAATACTTATAACATCATATACCAACGAATCACATTGTATCTTATTAACTACTTCCTTACTTATTGTGTTGTAAAAGTAAACTGACTTATCAGATGATAAAACCATTACATTTTCATTACTGATTTTTATTCCTTGGGGTATAATACCATGCCCTTCATTCAAAACTCCCACAACACTTTTTACAGAATTGATTAAGAATTCAAACACATAAAACTTATTCTTATTCTGAATATTATTGCCTATAATTATTCCATATTTTTCCTTAGTGTATTCAATCAATTCTGACTCAGAATCTAATTCATATAGATAAATTTCATTATTAATATTCACTATCCTCATCATTTTCCTCCAAATAACGTTACAGTAATTAATTTTGCACCCTCCCAAATGGATTCAACCTTAACCAAACCATTGGGTCCTGAAAGTAATGATTCTCTAACAACCCTACCGTTTTCCTGTACTTTTAATATACTAGATGAATTGTTATAAGCTTCAGTAAGATTGTCAAGGACTAAATTTCTTCCACTTGCGTTATCAAATATACCAATACTTTTTAATTGACGTTCCATTTCTACAGAACGCTCAATATTGTGTATATTGCCTGTTGCATTACCAAATACATATTCTAGTTTTTTACCAAACTCTGGTACAGCATTACTCGCTCCCTTAATAACCTTTGATTTACTGAGAATCTTTTGAGTAGCTCTTGCTGAATCTTTAACTTTATCTGCTTTGCTGACTGCTTTTGCTCCATCAATAGCATGATCAACTTTTCTTAATGCTTTACCACCTTTTGCAACATAAGAACCTGGAATATAAGGTAACGCCGCAGCCACAACATCCCATGCAAGATATGCTCCATTTTTCAAAGTTGGATTTTTGGCGAAGTCACTAACACTTAACGCTATACTTGCTACGTCAAAAATAGTTTCAACCGGCACATGCCCACTTGGATCTATATGTATAAGTGGATTATTATTGCAATAGGAGTATCCATTCAAGGAAAGAGCATCATTAATCTGTCCTTCATATGTATCCTCATTTATGAATCGTCCCATCTTTGGATCATAATATCTCGCTCTCAGATAATATAATCCGGTCTCTTCGTCATACACCTCTCCAGCATACTTAAATGGGTTACTTACTGTTTCCTTACCATACAGCACATTTCCCCATTCATCATACTCATAATTATTCACGATATTACCATTTCTGTCAACTACTTGAATGACATCGCCATGTCCATTATATAAATAGTAGTATTCTCCCCCACTATTCTTTTGGGATATCACTCGATCTGGTCCCCATACATAGTTCGCAGTTATTGCAGAGGAATTTTTCGCTTCTGCAATTAACTTACCAGACAAATTGTAAATATACTTTGTTACACCAGCTTTTGACTCTTTCTTCGCTCGCATTCCATCAGCATAGTAGCTCATTGTTGTGGTAGCGGTTCCTTTTGTTACTGTCTTAAGCTTATTCTCCAGATCATAACTAAAATCAACGTCTAGATCCATATCGAAATATCCGCCAACTTCTCCAACCCGGTTTCCTCTATAGTCATAGGTATACTTTATACTCTTTCCGTCTGGATTTCGAATTTCTACTAACTGGTTCAGCTTGTCATATACATAGTTCTTAGTGATATGACCATCATTGACAGAGGTTATATTCCCGTTGGCATCATAGGCATAATAAAACTGAGATAGCACATTACTCCCCTTTTTATTAACAACGGATTTCAGCCTTCCGATTGGATTATAGGAATACTCTGTTGTTAAAAAGGAGTTATCATTAAGCTGTGGATATGTTATTTTCTTAAGCTTTCCCTCCGGGTAATACTCATAGCTTGCGTTATCTTTAGCAGAATCACTATTGCTATTTTGTCCGTTTGTTTGTACCTTTGTAAGACGATTATTTGCATATTTAAATTTGCTATAAAAATAGCCTTGATCTTTGACTCCAGCCCCTACGCTTAGCAACCTTCCCGAATCATCATATTGATAGTTTAAACTCGTGTTGATATCATTTGCCAAGCTATCACGCTGTGTGACTTGCCCATTTGTGTCATAGTTGTAGATTTCTTGATTTGTTAATCTACCATTATTGTATAATTGGACGTTTGAATATCCAAACGGGTTCGTATAGTTGCTTTTATAACGAACACTCTTTGTGCCATCTGAATTTGTCTTACCATATTCAATTAACCGATTCAGTCCGTCATACGTTAAAGTCTGAACATTTTTGTTTCGATCAATCGTTTTCGTTTGAAGCCCAATTGTATTATATGAGTAGCTCGTATCAACATTCGCATTCTGATTTTTACTGATAATGCTCCCGCGCTCATCGTAAGACTTAGTGTATATATTGGTCGAGTAGCTTCCTACATTAAGTGTAACTGCTGATATCTCGCCTAACGTGGTGTACGAAACATTTGTCATCTGATTTTCTGCATTCTTGACACCAACAATTCGGTTTAGAGCGTCATATTGATAGGATACCGTTACACCATCTGCATTTTTATTTTTCTTAGGATCGGTATAGCTTGTCAGATTTCCTACGATATCATAGCTATATTCTTCCGCAAGCTCACCACTCCTTGTTGGCCATTTTTCAAAGACTTTTTTTTGAATCGGTTGATCAAACTGATCATAACCTATCTCCAAATAACTCTCCTTATATGCATCAGCGGATGTATTCGCCCGATAAACTGAAATATTATTTTTTGCAACAAAATAGTTTATGCTCTTATTATTCAGTGTATCATAACTGTTCACATATAGATTCCCAGTGGCATCCATCACCTCTTTTACTTCCCCCCATGGATCATAAGACTGCTTTATTGTATTTCCTACTGCATCAATGGAAGTTGTAACTCGTTGCATCGTATTATAGTAATACTTTGACTGGATGATTCCTGTTGCATTGTTCTTTTGCAGTCTAAGATTCCCATATGCATCATAAAGTGCACTATACTGCGCATAATTGCTCATTGTTGTAGTAGAAGTTCCTTTGGTTACGGTTTTAAGTTTATTCTCCTGGTCATAACTATAATCAATATCCAGATCCAGATTGAAATTTCCATTGTGTTATTCGTAACTTTACACGCATCCAATCCTCGTATTTTAAATCAAATTAAAAGAAGGTACACGGTAAATTATTCTGCTCTATGATACGTCAGATTGTTTTATCCTGTACCTTCTTGTGTTATCATGATTAAGTCACTTAATAAAAAAGTAGCAGGAACCTCCCCGTCGAAAGCTTGGTTTCCTGCTACACACACTCACGTTATGGGATATCCCAGCAACGTATGCATAATTATGATAACCTTACTTGTCGATTATTTCAATCCTATTTCTCAAAAATCATATGACGAACTATTATTTCAACTTCAATTCCACCAGTTAACCTGCTCTTGTGGACACTCTGGTTGTCTTTCCATTCACGGTTATTACCATCGTTCTATCAAATCTCCTAGTGGTTTGCTCCGTCTTCGTATTTGTCGTGTGATCTGCTCTCTCTGTGGGCTTCCATCGGATACTCCAAAAATAATAAGCAGAACATGAAATCAGAAAACAAACGAAATGGATATTCTCCTAAAACTGTTAAAAGCCAGTATGGTGAGTTCCAACTAGATATCCCACGTGACCGAGAGGGAGAATTCGAACCGAAAATCATTCCTAAATACCAGCGAGATATTTCGGGAATAGAAGAAAAAGTGATTTCACTTTATGCCAGAGGAATGACAACAAGAGACATCCATGACCAATTACAGGATTTGTATGGAATTGAACTTTCAGCAGACAT
>JBGUEO010000009.1:0-136498 GCA_041821315.1 Velocimicrobium sp.
AATAATCTGATATAAATAGGATGCTAGGAGTATTAATAATTTGTAGTATTACACCGGGATTTTCATATCTGCACCTCGCAAAACAGTGGACTTCCTTCCGTTTACATCAGAGACATTGATTGTGACTTTGTGTTTTACGGCCATATCAATAGCTCCTTTCCGAGAGGTTCTTTTCCTGCCCCTCTGTCTATAAGCCAAAGGAACGGTGAAATCGAACCCCCTTTTCTCAAATCTTTTTTGCGAGGTTCGCATAAATCTTTTTCAGGCGGTTGCGGATGGCCGTTTCACTGACACCTTCCTCTGCTGCAATATCCACGTTGGTGCGGTTCTCATAGAACACTTTCTGAATCAGTGCTTTCTGCTGTAGCTGTAAAGTCTCGATAGCTGCTTTCAGTTTTTTCAGCTTGTCCTCATACTCCGCAGCATCCATTGACTGAATCAGACTCTCAAATGGATCTGGTGCATCATCTTCCATATAAGAATTGTGATCGGCTGCATCATCGCCCTCGCCATCGGAGTAAGAATCATAATGAATGGGAACGTGATAATCCTCCCTGCGTTCTGCATCTACGGCCTCATCATCTTCGCCATGTAAGAATGCAATCCAGTTGCTGTTCACATCATCCGGGGTAAGAACAATCTTTCTGTCCTCTGCGGTGTAGTAGACATAATTGGTACGGTTTTTTTCTGCTGTTTTGAACTTTCTCATAAAGTCCCTGCCTTTCCGCCTGGATGGGGCGGCAGGGATACAAAAAGGAGTCGATGGATTTTTATGTATCCACCGACTCCTGCACCTGAAAATGGCATAACAAGACACGGTGGGTACATCATTGGTTTGTCCACAGATAAACTGTGTTCAAACTTCCTATGTATCCCGCCGCCTTAATGCGCATCTCAGGCTGTGAGATTATTTTTTATTTGAGTGTCTGGCACTCAGATGGGAACATAGAACCTATGGTCTCATCTCAAAGCCAGACAAATGGAACTCATTCTGTTATACCTTTTACTTTGATAACCCCCTTGAAGGGGATAGGCAGGTTGTTTATTTAAAAACCGTCTCTGCCTATCATTTGTTTGTAATATTACTTTTTCTTACTTGCTTTTGATGCTACTGATTTTGAAGTTTGCCTTGCGTTCTTAGCCATTTGGATCACCTCCTCATGACACTATTTTCGCATATTTTAATTTTTCATGACCAACTCAAGAAGTTGGTCATATGGCAGACATTTATACTGATTATTCGTTTCAGGGCATAAAAAAAAGACCCCTTTCGAGGTCTAAAACCAACTTCTTGAGTTTTCAATATTTAATTTCTAGATTTTGTTTCTAATTTGGGGAGGTCTTTAGATTCAAGCATATCATTAAACTCCATAAGCGAAATTCCAGGAAACCATTCAAGAATATGAGCATATGTCATGTCTGGATCTTTATAAAAATCTAATTTATTATCAGATTTATTAAATATTTTTTCAACTATACGTAATGTCAACTGTAAACCTACGCAAATGGCCATTAATGTATTGGTTTTCATATTATTACATTTATCGTTTTTTATTTTCCCATGATAGTTTTTGTGAAGTTCTGTTTTTTCATTAAACTGTTCTGGATAATTCCACTTTCTTTTTTCCATTAAGAACCACAGGCAATTGCACAAACTTGTTGTTGGATCACCTAACATTTTCGTCAACTGAATCTCTTCATCCATATCATATTCATCAAGTGATTGATATTTAGAATGATACAGCTCATTCGTTGCTACATTTAATTTGCTTTGACTCTTTGGATGAAATGTTACTGCCTTTTGAGCTGTCCCTGCCCCTCTTGTTAAATAAGCAAATTCCTGAAAATCCCTGTCATAATTTTGATATTTAACAACTCTATGCTCACATATGTTGAGCACACATTTTGATAAATTTCTCTTTGCTTTCGATGTTAAACGTGGTGTACCTTCTCGTAATGTTACATACTCGCTCTTTGCAAGAACAAAGTAACCTTCCGCAAAAATAAAATTTCCTTCTTTAATCCATTGGTATAAAATATTATTAGAACTCAGTAATTCATATGCCTCTAAAGCACTTAGTTTTACATAAGTTGTATTTTCTTTTATTTCCTCATACACATTAGCATAATCATCAAATGTAGATATTGTTTCCTCGAGTCCAACTTCTAACAGCCTGTATTTAACAGATTCTCTAGAAACAATAAAAAAATCACTTAACTCTTCTATAAGCAAATCACAGGATAATAAAGAATCCTTTTGGTTTTCAATAATCTCAAAAGCTTTTTTCTTAAAGCTATTTTGGGGCATTAAAACTCGCGGTGCCAAACGATGCGCCTGCCACTCTAGCCATTTGACCTCATTCTCTTTAGTCTTCTTACCTTCTTGTGGTTCAAAAAATGTCTCTGATTGCCGACACATTATCGGATACAGTTTTTCTGATACTTCAGCATTTTTTACCGCCATGATTGCAAAAAAGGTCTTATCCTTTTCCCAATGAAGCGCTTCATGAATAAGAGTATTTCGCTTTGCCCCCTCACCATACACAGATTCAGATTTCGGGTCAATAAGAACAGTTCCCGCAGAATAAAATGTAGAATGTGGTTCATCCGTTCCATCGTCATAGATGTCAACCTCACCGTCAAGCAATAAACAGCAGCCAAATATATCCAAATTACAAGAAAGTGATGCTTCCTGTACCGTTAGTCCAACTTCTTGAAATATTTCATCAATAGGTAACGGCATAGGTTCCATCAAAGCCTTCTTACAATGCTTGGTTAGATATTTAGTGGCATAGTCGTCTAAACGATTCTTTCCAAGAATTAAAGCTCCTGTTTTTTTATTAATATCAAAGATATCGCTCGATGTCAGTTTCCTCGTCATCTATGTCTTCTTCTCCTTTTTCCATATAATCCAATGGCATTCTATTTAACAGTTTCTTTGCTTCTTTCCATGTCGGACAAAATCCCTCAACAAGAGACTGAAATTTGTGGGTATGATTCTTTTCTAACAGGTGTACCAACTCATGAATAACAACATACTCAAGACACTCCATCGGTTTTTTTGCAAGCTGAAGGTTTATCCAGATTCTGTTCTGTTCAATATTACACGTACCCCATTTTGTCTTCATATTCTTAATTCTGAATTCCTCTACATGAACTCCTACTTTTTTCTCACACCTTTGAATAATAGGCTGAAGTACTCTTTTTAATTCTTGCCGATACCATTCAATAAAAGCTTTTTCTTTGGATTCCGTTGCTGCACCTTCCGGTGCAGTTAAGATGATTTTTGTCGGTGTTTTTACAATTTGATACTTTGCTCCTGCATTAACCACTTGCAGACGATAAGGTTTCCCCCACAAATAATGTGATTCGCCAGATACATATTCTCTTTTGCTCTGGCGTTCTTGCGCAAGCATCCTCTCTCTCACTCCGATTATTTCCGGCAGTTTCTTCAGGACAAAAAGTTTTATATCTTCGTCCTTAAGGTTCGCTGGAGTACTTACAGTAACATTTCCTTCTGGTGGAATCACACGAATATAGAGATTTTTCAAATTTACTTTCCTTATAACCTCAATCAGTAACCCACCAACTGTAATTTCTTCTTTACGCATCGTATTCGTCCTGCCTTTGTGCTATATCAAAAACATCATTTGTTTCTTCTGTGGCCTTTTCATATGTATACAAATGAATTAGCAATTTTTTATAAATTGCAAGCCTAATACGCTGCTGTTTTTGAAAGTTTCGCTTCCACTCAGGCTCGATTGAAACACGAATTGCACCATCAACGTCAATTGTCAATTCTACATCTGCACCAAAATGGTCAAACAATGCACGCCTTGCAGCACTACCCTTCACTTCATCTGGATATGCTGAATTCGATTCGGGATGTAAGATTGCTTCAGCCAATTCCACTACTTGGCGAAGATACTCCTCGTAACTCATAGCTTCAACCTTGCGCTGCATAATGATTTTCTTCAACATTTCTGACAACTTGCCATAATACACGCTATTAGAACTCATCTTTCTGACGATCTCATGTTGTAAATTGTTATCAATGGTTTCAGCCTTTGCTTCTTCATTACCCGGCAGGTCTTTTACTAAATCTGTTGGTGTTGTAGTCTTCCCCTGCAATAATAGTTCTACCAGAGACATATTCCCAAGCTCACTGACAACTTTTGTATCTTCAGCACGGATATACGTGTCAAGAATATACCTCATATCCACTTCATATGGTTTTAAGTCAATATAATCGCAGCTCGCCAACTTAATCATTTCTTTGATTTTATTGTAGCCAGAGATATCATTTCTCAAATAGACTACATCATTCTCACTATATCCATAATCTGATACAAGCTTGTCACAACAATTTGCAAAAGCGCGAGAAAGTGCAGCTGTTAATGAATACAAGGTATCTCTTCGTGCCGTTTTTTCATCATTCTCGCTATCATCACCACAGAAATATTGAATAAAATCAGTACCTTCCTGTGGCGTCTCAACATTCTCAATCAGTGCCTCAAGTGAGGTGAGTGTACCTTCTAACTCGGATTTTGCCTCATCATAACGGTTTTTAATAAGTCCTTCTACATCTTCCTTATCGAATTGGTCAAATGCTTCGGTTGTGTAATCAGATACTGCAAGCTGAACATTACGGAACAAATCCATATAATCAACAATATATCCATAATCCTTATCTTCACCATCCGGTCTGTTTACACGGCATATAGCCTGAAAAAGATCATGGTCACGCATTGATTTATCAATATACAAATATGTGGCACTCGGAGCATCAAAACCAGTCAGCAACTTATCAACAACTATAAGTAGTTTCATTTGCGCCGGTTCATCTTTAAACTGTTCCTTTACTTCTTTTTCAAATTCAGCCAATTTTTTACTGCCAAGCATACGCTCGTAAACTGTTTTTTTATACTCGTCTTCACTTTCCTGTGACAAATCCGAAGTAGCCGTTCTCACACTTTGTGTAGTCGGCTCATAAGAAGTTACTATAGCACATCTGGTAAAGCCCATGCTCATAAATATTTCCCAGTATTTGCAAGCTTCATAAATACTTCCCGCAACAAGCATAGCTGTTCCTCTATCATCTCGAAGCCTTGCTTTCATACTCATATCAAAAACTATATCAGAAGCAATTTTCTCCAGTCGTTGTTTAGAACTATACAGTTTATTGATGCAAGTCCAGCTTTGTTTCAATTGAAGCTTGGCACGTTCCGTCAATCCATTTGTTTTCTGTTCAAACCACAAATCTACCTTGTCTTGGCTAGATAAATCCTGATCCACATCTCTCGCTTCGTATCTCAGATCCAGAACAACACCATCCGCTACACCTTCATCAAATTTATAGGTATGAATATATGTACCAAAGGTTTCCAGACTTGTCTGTTTATCCGATTTCAATAATGGAGTTCCAGTAAAACCTATCAAAACTGCGACAGGCATAAGTGCCTTGACAGCCTCGTGCAATTTACCTGAGTTGGTGCGATGGCATTCATCAATAAAAGCGATAATGTTTCCTTTTGCTTTGAAATTCCTCGGTAAATCCTTTAACAGTTCTTTGCGATACTGGTCTATGTCAGCCTGCTTTCCTGCATTATGACCATATTTATGAATCAAAGAACAAATAATATCATCTTCATTCTTATCTAAAGTCTCACGAAGGTCAGCACAGCTTTTGGCTCTTTTTACCTTTTCCCCTACATCAATAAATAGACTTTCAATCTGATCATCTAGTTCATCCCTGTCCGTAATAATTACAATACGGCTATCAGAAATATTTTCAATAATCCACTTGGTAAGCCACACCATAATGAGCGATTTTCCAGAACCCTGAGTATTCCAGATGATACCACCCTCATTTGCATGGATTCGCGCTCTGGCAGCAATATTTGCAAAATACTGATTATGGCGTGTAACTTTTTTTATGCCAGCATCAAAAATAACAAAATCATGGATGAGTGACAAAAAGCGATCTTTTTGACAAAGTGAAACAATCCCATCTCTTAATCGGTTCACTTCTTTTACCTGCAACATTTTGATGGTTGCCGATAATTTGTCAGTGGCTTTTTTGTCCTCTTTCCATTGTAAATAATATTTTTCCGGTGTACTAATCGTACCGTAATAAAGACCTTCTGCTTCATTTCCTGCGAACAAAAGCTGTGTGGTACTAAAGAAGTTCAAAATATTTTCTCTTTTTTGATTGGTCAGCATCTGCCGAATTCCTTTTCCTACACTGACACATGAACTTTTCAGTTCAAATACTCCTAATGCAATACCATTGATATACAGCACAATATCCGGTCGTTTTCTTGTGACATTATCATAGCGAAGAACGGATACTTCTTCAGCAACATAAAAATTATTCTTTTCAATATCTTCCCAATCAATATAATGTACTGTTTGTCGATGTCCGTTTGAGTCCTTCGCCCCTTGAAGACCATAACGCAGCAACGAGTATGTGCTGCGATTAATGGTGTATAGCTTATCAACTTGGTTTCGTGTCTTGCTGACAAGTTCATTCATAGCTCTTGTTACTTGGTCAGCACTGTAGCCACGATTTTTCAGATTGTCTTTCAGTAAATCTTCTCTTACGGACGTATTATCTATATCTTCAAGATTACCAAGATAGGTATATCCCAAATCATTAATCAGCCAGTGCAGGACTCTATTTTGCATTTTTTTCTCTGCATCTACCGTTGCCATTATATCCCTCCTGTTTTACACAGTGAGGCGCACACGACCAGTTAATAGGTCATCCATTGCACCTTCTCTGATTTGCATCATTTTTTCTCGCTCTATTTCCAGTGTTTCAATTTCGTCATCCATTGCTGTAAGGACAGACGCTATAGCTTCCTGTTCCTTTGCATCCCTTGGCATTTCAAATTCAAAGTTTTTTAAATCCTTTTGATACAGGTGCTTTATCGTAGACCCCGCAGACAATATGTCGATAAATTCTCTAAAAACAGATGAAGTTAACACTCTATAAAGAAATGTTGGTAAAAGTCGAGGACTTGTCCTAAAGACAAATACACCACTGTTTAACGTAGCTGGTTTATCCAATTTTGGAACGATTGCAATCTTACCTATAGTTCCATCTTTCGTTACCAAAACATCATTTGATGTAACTTGAATATTAGCATCCATTTCATAACGTTCCTTTGAAACATAAGATATAGCTTTCAAATCTACTGTTCCTTTACAAAAATCTGTACCGCCAATTAAATAACTATACCCAATTCTTAAATACTCATGTTTTTTCAAACCTTGCCAGCCGATTCTTGCTTTCGGTGTAATAACTTGGTTGAATGAAACCTGCTCCCAGTCCTCATCAAATCCATCAATCCTCGTTCTTCTGCAAATTAAATCTTCCAATGCACCATCACGGATTCCTTTTTTCTTTTCAATCAATTTTGCAAGGTCATTTATATAAGAGTCAAAATTAGCAAGTGTTTTAGCAATATCATTCTGCTCTGGGAGATCAGGCAAGTTAATATCTGTATTCAAGATAATGTTGTTATACAGCCTTTGAATAGTTGTGCCTTCCAAGGCTTTCCATGGATAAGAGCGATAAAACCACCACAAATATTCTCTGTTAATTTCGTCTTTATTTACTTTAAGCCAAACAATATTAGAATCCTGAAAATAGGAATCTCTGCCATCATATATTACTACCTTGCCAACTGTTCCAGCTGCTGAAATAAGTACATCATCCTTTTCTGGATATGGATACAACGCCCTATACTTCTCATACAGCTTCTTTGAGATATAGGCATCAGCTTTTCTTCCAAATGTACTTATTTTATAAAAAGGTATTGCACCATGATTTTTAGTTTGATTTTGGAAAATTCTACGGCACATTTGAATATATCCTAAATCTTTTAGTTGCATATGTTTCCAATCCTCATGATATATTACCATTTATATCCCATCCTTTCCAATGCCTTCATCACACCTTCTCTTGATTTCACCGTTTTTTCTTCGATTTCACCAAGCGTATGCTCATATCGCTTTGCAATAAGGATAACCCTCGAAGACAAAACATTAAGAACCTGATTAATTTCATCCTTGATATTAGATTCCATCTTTGCCATCCACTTCATATCAAAGAGCAAGTGTTTGATTTCCTCTATGGTAAGTTCTCCATATTTTTCGAGAACCTTATCATCAAGAATCTTTCGGGCTTCCTTCCATGCCTTATCAACTTCTTCCTTATCAGACATCTTGGTCTGATAAAGAAGCAAAGCATCATACTCCTCTTTGTAGATTTCAGGAACAGTAGCCGTTTCCATCACAGCATTCAAAGCGAATTTTATCTTTGCTTTACCGAAAGTGCCGTTCTTATTTCTGATATCATACTCTTCAAGCTGAGAATTTTTTCTGATGAGACTTTCCATCTCAGCAGTTTTACCATTTTCAAAGAGAGTAGCCAACTCTACCATTGCATCCATTAATACAGATGTCTTTTTAGCATTCAATTCTTTCAAACGCTTATTCAGATTTGCCTTTGGAATACTATCGCCCTTGTCGTTTAAAATTTCCTTCAAAAGTCCGTCATCGCCAGATTCCTCCTCGCGCATTTCATCCAATTCGCCCTCAAGTACCCCCGACTGCTCCATCAGATCAGTGATAGCCACCAGTTCCTCTGCAAAGTATACACTTTCGATAATCTCTCTTGGAATCAAGGCACCCTCAAAAGACTTTACTTTTGATTTATCATCAACTGAAACTATATCCCCATTTTCGTCCTTCTGTTTCTTCTGCGCATATTCATATTCGATTTCTTTTGCAGCCTCATAACCACTGACCTTGATGACATACACATCATCCTGCAATTTTGTATTCCAATAATTAAGTAGACAGTCATAAACATCATAGTTGTCAAGTAGCCGTGCCGATTTATAATCCTCCAGCAGTATCGTGGCAATCCTGCGAATCAGTTCCTTTGGTTCAGTATTTTTCTGTATATCAAGCAAGAGCGCTTTGACAGATTCCATCCAGTTTGTAAATATAGTCTCAACTTCGTTTTGCTGTTCTCTCTGTATATTACTGTCCTGTATGATAATTCCTTCAATCTCACTAGACGTAAGTGCAAGATGGTAAATACCGTGTTTCTCATCCGTACAGGTAAATATTTTCTTCTTCAAGGTTGGAGAGATTTTCCACAGCCTTTCAAGCGAATCAATATCATCTCCTGGAATACCACCCCTTAAATGTGCAGCAATATTTTGTGGAAGTGCATCATCAATTTTCTGGATATAACGAGGTACATTCATATTACCTGCGTTTTCTTCCAAAATATCCGAATACTTCACAAAACGAGAGTACCCTTTAATTGCATCCTGATTGATAAAAGTCTGCACTATTTTCTCAATATCTTGCTCACGCAGTCTATTCTTGTTGCCGTCTTTTTTAAATCCACGGCTTGCATCAACCAAGAAAACGCCTTCTCTAGATTCAGCATATTCTTTGTCAATTACGATAATACACGCAGGGATACCTGTTCCGTAAAATAGATTAGCCGGCAAACTTACAATGCCTTTAATATATTTCTTCTTTAAGATTTCGATTCGAATGCTCTCTTCAGCGTTTCCTCTAAACAAGACACCATGAGGCAAAATAATACCTGCTTTCCCGTTGCTGTCCAAAGATTTCAGAACGTGTAAAAACCATGCGTAATCCCCGTTCTTTTCAGGCGGAATTCCATAGCCATCAAACCTCTTGTATTTATCCTCAGATACTTTAATTCCATCACTCCAAGCCTTATCTGAGAATGGCGGATTCATAACAATGAAATCAAACTTCTTCAATTCTCCAAAGTCATCTATAAAAGCCGGATCAACCAGAGTATTACCTTTCTTGATTTCGCCAGTTCCCTTCTGATGAAGAATCAGGTTCATTTTTGCCAATCCAGCTGTTGCATGATCTTTTTCCTGTCCGAAAATAGTCACTATAGTATCGCCATTCACATTCACAGGGGCTTCATCTGCCGACCTAATGAGAAGACTCCCGCTTCCTGCTGCTGGGTCATACAGCGTCCATTTCTTCATTGGAGTTGCTTGGATATTGCCAATTCCAATCAAACGAGCAATGATTCTGGAAATTTCACTTGGTGTATAGAATTGTCCCTTACTTTTGCCAGATTCCTGAGCAAACTTCATCATGAAATACTCATATGCGTCTCCGATAATATCGTCACCGCTGGCTCTATTATTTTTAAAATCTATTGCAGGGTTCTGAAAAACTGAAATCAACCCAGAAACCTTATCAACAAGTTCTTTTCCTGTTCCAAGTTCGTCTGGATTGTTAAAGCTTACATCAGGAAGAGAGCCTTGAAGTCTGTTGTCCTCTAAGAACTTCTGAATGATTTTATCCACACGTTCTCCGACATCACTCTTTCCTTTTGCGGCAATCAAATCCTCAAAAGACGCACCTTTGCCAATGGTAAACTCAGCAAATGGCTGATCTTTATATCTATCGGACACATATTTAAAAAACAGTAATACCAATACATAATCCTTATAGCGAGCTGGCTCTACGCCGCCTCTTAATTTGTTACACGCTTCCCATAGCAGGGAGTACAATTCTGATTTTTTCACAGCCATAGCCCTCTTTTATCTCCATTCTTAGTTTCCATTTTTATTTTCGTTTAATTTACTAAATCTTTATTCAATAGCGCTTTTGCCACTATTAACCCATTCATCCAGTTCAGAGCGTTTAAACTTCCATAACCTTCCTATTTGGTGCGCGGGCAAATCCACCTTGCTTTTTATCCATTTTCGCAACGTAACTGGCTTAATATTTAAATAGTTAGCCGCTTCATCTAGGCTGATATAATTATCATCTATATTTTTGCTCATTTTACACCTCAATTTTTCATCGAAAAGATACAATATATCTATTAAATCATAGCACTAACGCTTACAAAATTCAATGATATTTATTGATATTCAGTGATATTTATCAATATACACTTATCTTTTATAATGCCCTTTTTAACAATCCTGTCAACTCAACCCAAAAACATCAATCCTATCAACTCAACCTACCCAATATCAATCTTGTCAACTCGACCCTACGGTTTTCTACCACTGGATATGTTCCCGCACATAAAAAATCCGAGAGTCGAACCCATCCGGCAGACAAGTCTAAACTCTCGGAAATCCCTTATAATCTACACATTTTGGCGTTCTTCTATTTTACTTTTGACATCAACACAACCGACTCAACGTGCACCGTCTGAGGGAACATGTCCACAGCACAAACCTTTTCCACCCGATAACCTCGCTCTTGTAATATGATCAAATCTCTCGCTAAACTTGTCGGTTTACAAGAAATGTAGATTATTCGCTCTACACCGTAATTAATGATTTTATCCAACGCTTTTGGATGAATACCGTCTCTTGGTGGGTCAAGTACAATAAGGTCTGGTCTCTCTTTGATATCATCGATTACTTTAAGCACATCGCCAGCAATAAATTCACAATTAGTGAGATTATTTTTCTTTGCATTCTCCTTTGCAGCTTCGACTGCCTCTTCTACAATTTCTACACCAATTACTTTTTTTGCAATCGGTGCAAGGATCTGTGCGATTGTCCCAGTTCCACTGTATAAATCAAAAATCAACTTGTCCTCTGTGTCTCCAATCAATTCACGTGCTGTGCTATAAAGTACCTCCGCTCCCATTGAATTTGTCTGAAAAAATGAGAAGGTAGAAATTTTAAACATTAGACCTAATAACTCTTCATAAAAATATTCCTGCCCATAAAGCACATTCGTTTTATCGCTTTTTACCACATCCGCCAAACTATCATTAATAATATGCGCGATACCAACCAATTTTCCTTCCAATGGAAGTACTAAAAGCATCTCTTTTAATTCTTCTAAATCTACTGGGCTCTTTCCTTGCGCTATGGCAGGTTTTTGACTCGATGTAACAAGACTTACCGTCATCTCTCCTGTTTTCGTTGCACGACGGATCAACAAATGTCGCAAGTAACCTTCATGCGTCAATTTATGATAAAAGGATACTTCCCTCGAGCGAAAATAATCCAATACGCAGTTTAAAATCAAGGAATAATCCAAATTTACAATCTTGCACTCATCTGCGTTCACAATATCATACATACTACCTCTTTTATGAAGTCCAAGTGCAAGCGGTCCATTTTTGTATTCATCGCCAAACGAAAATTCCATTTTATTTCGATACTGCCATTCGCTAGGACTCCCTTTAATTCCCAAAAACTCGTATTCTTCACATACTTCATCTATTATATCTTTGACCATGTTACTTTTTAGTCTGAGTTGTTCTTCATAAGACAGCTTCTGATACGTGCATCCACCACATGACCCAAAGTGCTCACACAGTGGTTCTCTTGTTTCAAGTAAAGAATCCTGCGTCACCTCAAGAAGACGACCTTCGCATCTTCCTTTTCTTTTTTTATTAATAGCAAATCGTACTGTCTGACCGAATAAAGCGTTTTTTACCGTAACCTTATCCTCTTCTATTGTTACAATCCCTTTATTGGGAAATTTATAGTCACATACTTGTCCTTCTAAGATATCACCTTTTTTCATTAATAGCTCCTTTCGATTCCTTTCGCATTCCAGATTAGTGCATTCCAACCAAAAATAGAATGCTTTGTAAATTATAGCGAAAAAAGCTAAATTAAGCAACTAAATCTAAAAGGATAACATTCAATATTGTTATTTTGAAACAAGTCTCCTATAATATAGGGGACTCGCATTTTATTACTCAACCAAGGAAAGAAGGTCTTTTTATGAAATATCTTTTAGATACACACACACATACCATTGCCAGTGGTCATGCATATAGTACCCTAAGCGAAATGATAACTTATGCAAAAGATATCGGTTTATCGCTACTTACAATTACAGAACATGCACCAAATATGCCTGGCACTTGCCATCCATTCTACTTTCACAACTATCGTATTTTCAACGATTATGACTTTGGCATTCCCGTACTTTTTGGTGTTGAATTAAATATTCTTGATTACAAAGGTACGGTTGATATGGATGAATCCACATTAAAGCAGCTCGCATTAAAGATTGCAAGCATTCACAATCCTTGTATGAAAGTTGGGAATGCAAAAGAAAATACCGATGCATATATCGGTGCTATGAGTAACCCGCTCATTGACATCATAGGACATCCTGACGATGCAAGAATCCCTATCGAATATGAACGCTTTGTTGCGGCAGCAAAAAAGCACAAAATCGCCATCGAATTAAATAACAGTTCACTAAATCCTAGTGGATTTCGTGTCAATGCATATGAAAATGATTTAAACTATCTAAAACTTTGTAAAGAATATGAGGTACCAATATCCCTTGGAAGTGATGCCCATGTATGCTTTGATATTGCTAACTTTGGCTATGCCTCAAAAGTTTTAGAGGAGGTTGCCTTTCCTGACTCACTCATATTAAATACCTCCACTGAAAAATTAATGCAACATTTGAATCGAAACAAATGACATTATTCTACAATAACGCAGTTTTTTCCTGCCTCTTTTCCTTTATATAAGTATAAATCTACTTGTTTTATTATTTCGGTTAATGTCTGATTCTTACTTGCCCTTAAAACACCAAGTGTCATCGTCAAAGAAATTTTTTCCTCTTCATAGGAAAAAATTTCCTGTTCGATTTCAAATCGTAATTGTTCTGCTATTTCCTTTGCTTGCTCCAACGAATAATTGGGCAAAACTATCAGTATTTCTTCGCCTCCCCAACGACTAATAATACCATTTTCCCGAATTAAGGACTTTAAAACATTGGAAATATATACTAACACTTGATCTCCGCATACATGTCCATAGGTATCATTGATTTTTTTAAAATCATCAATATCACACAAAATTACTGAAAAATCTATTTTATTTAGGCGTATGTTTTCTAAATAATCTTGAATACTATGCCGGTTATGAAGTCCCGTTAATGCATCATACTTTGACATCTTTATAAATTTATTTTTTTGAGCAATCAAATGAAATTCAAAATATTGCACCTGTCTTAAAAAATATCCCATAACATAGCTAAATACAAACATTATTAATACAATACTCATGCTATGAAAAATGAGCTGCATTTGCTTTGTAATCACATATATGGATCCATATTTTAAAGACCATGCCGTTGAAGCTACCATTGCACCAGTTGCAAATAGCTGATATACAAATACATTTTCTACGTTACTATCATCCGTTCCCGATAAAATTCCTCTCATTGTAAAATAAAAATAGGCTGGTAATACCGTTCCAAACATTATAAATCCACTGCTAACTCCAAGAGAAATCGTGGCTAATACCAAGTGTATTACAATTTCAAAATAAGTGAGTCGAAATACAATAATATAGCGATCCCTTTCTATCAATTTGAAATTTATTAGGTACAATAACACACTTCCTATATTTATAGCTATCATCCAATCAATCTTTAATTTTAAAAACAGAACTAGCAAAATGATATGTATGCTAAAAAGAATTGCATTAATAATCCATTGATTTTTCTTAAAACTAGGAGAATTTAACTCCTTTTGTTGTTTATTCATTTGCCCTCCTTGGCTCGTCAAGAAATACATCCTCTATTTGCTTGTATGCAACTTAATTTATAGCTATTGATTTTACATTGAAACATCTTTTATTTCAAGTATTTTTTATTATTATAAATATAGGATTGACAAACATTAGAAAATATTCTACTATTAGGTTACAGACTAAATTCAAGAATATTGCATATTTAGCACAATACTTTTTAGGGGGCAAAATAATGGATAATTTATTTTCAATAGTTCAAAGACTATGTAAATCTAGAAGTATAACAATTGCAGCATTAGAACGTGCATGTGGCTTTGGTAATGGAACTGTTAAAAAATGGGGTACTGCTACACCATCTGGGGACAGGCTTGCAAAAGTTGCAGACTATTTTAATGTGACCGTGGATTATCTTCTAGGACGAAATGAAATAGAGGAAACCTACGTCCCACATACAATTGCTGCCCATTTTGATGGTGATGAATTTACCAAAAGTGAATTAGATGAAATAGTAAACTATATTGAGTATGTAAAAAGTAAAAAAAATATATAAAAGAGAATTAGCCCAATATAATACAACAAAGAAAATTCACCTATCGTTATAGAACCTAAGTGAACATTTGTTTTTCCGCAGTTGGATATCACATATAGATACACCGTCTGTGACATAGTCTTGGCGGCTATCATTTCATTGTATCATCGCACAATTTCCTCCGTTTTGTTTTGCTTTATAAAGCATTGAATCTGCCTTCTTATAGGCTTCCTTAAAGGATATAGCTCCTATTTCCAGATTAGTGAATGCCCCAATACTAACTCCAATGGCAGGCAATTTGCAAGTCACTTCATATCGATGGATTTTAATTGCATCTACAATACCAACGATAACTGCATCACCAATCGGATGACCATAGGTGTCATTAATTTTTTTAAACTTATCAATGTCTATAATCACAATACTAATCGGACTATTTTTAAGAATCTCATACTCTCCTTCAATCGTTTTCCGGTTAAAAATTTGCGTTAATCCATCCAACTCAGCCTTTTCTTCCAACTCAAATTGTTTAATCATCTGCATAGTTATATTCCTGATAACAGCGACAATTCCTCGTTTTTTTCCATTTGTCATTAGCAAGTGATGAATCTTAACTTCATAATAATTGGCACCTGATGCTGTATCAAATTTCAAATAATGAACAGAATCTTCTACACTACTATACATGTTATTTAAAGCATTTTTATCAATCATACATCCAAAGTCTTCTAAAAATATTGATGCCGCAGTGTTAGCTTCCAAAACCTTTCCATCCTTAGACAATACAACAATCCCTTCCTCTAAGGAATTGATGACCCAATTTTTTGCTAATGGTAATATAGACAAAAAATCATATTTGAATATGCCTATACTAATAAAAATGTAAGAGTCTTTTATAAATGCTTTGTCCTATCTCCATACTTTTACTTCAACTTACTAGTATTTATAATTTTTGAACTCTAACACTCCTATATTTTTATCATTTTTTTTACTACATAAGTACAATCATTATCTCGGAAGTCAAACGGAAGTCAAACAGGATATTTTTTTTAACAATATAGTGAAAAAACCCCTAAAATACAGGCTTTTTTGAAAATAAATTAACCCTTTACTTTACAACTTCATTGTGATAAAATGGTTTTATAGAAAGAACAAATTCGACATTTTTTGACCATTTTGTTCTTCATGTGCGGACATTTGTCAATCAAAAATGATCTTTTTGATAATGCACTGTAGGAAAGAAAAAGTTATAAGGAGTGATAAGTAAATGAACAATAAAATTAAGACACCTGCCGTTGATCATCTATTTGATGCAGTTTTAAGTTTAGAATCTTCGGAGGAATGCTATACATTTTTTGAAGACATTTGTACCATCAATGAATTGTTATCCCTTTCTCAGCGGTTTGAAGTTGCTAAAATGCTTCGTGAGCAGAAAACTTATTTAGAAATTGCTGAAAAAACAGGTGCTTCGACTGCTACTATTAGTCGAGTAAATCGTTCTCTTAATTATGGCAACGATGGATATGATATGGTATTCTCAAGAGTTAATCCAGATTACAAAAAGAATCGCGATTAGTACATGCTTTTATCAAATGTAATTTCAAGAGTAAAGCTCTGATGCTTTGCTCTTTTTTAGACTTGTCATATAGTATTAATTACTATATAATGTATATGAGGTGATTATAATGAGCATAGACAATCATGATTATGTCATGGAAATTATCCGAAGTTTACAAAATATTGATTACATCAAACCAAGTGAAATACCAAACATCGCCTTGTATATGGATCAAGTAACAACTTTTATGGATGAACATCTAAACGCTTCCAAGCGCTATCCAGAGGATAAACTCCTAACAAAGACGATGATAAACAACTATACAAAAAATGCACTGCTTCCTCCTCCAAATAAGAAGAAATATTCAAAGGAGCACATGCTTTTACTGATTTTTATCTACTATTTTAAAAACATCTTATCCATCAATGATATTCAAAATCTCTTTCATCCATTAACCGAACACTTTTACAATGTATCGGATGGAATTACCCTAGAAGAGATTTATAGTCAAGTATTCCAAATGGAAAAAGGACAAATTGATAATTTGGTAAAGGATGTTGTTCGTAAGTACAGTAAGGCAAAAGATTCGTTCCCTGAAGCAAAAAATGAAACGGATCGCGAATTTCTTCAGACCTTTGCATTTATTAGTATGTTGAGCTTTGATGTATACACCAAAAAGATGATTATTGAACGACTCATTGACCAATCACTTTCTGGTATCAGACATCCTGAAACAAAGGATAAAACAAAGGATAATACAAAGGATAAAACAAAAGATAAACCAAGGGAAAAAGCAAAAGATAAACCAAAGGATAAAACAAAGACCAAGGAAAAGTAGAATGATTGATTAAGATGTTGTATAATAACCTTATTGTTATTTCACAACATCTTTTTTGTGCAACAAATATATATAGTTAGGAGTACTCATATGAATGAAATATTGAAAGGACTAAATCCAGAGCAGGCCAAGGCAGTAATGCATAACACTGGACCACTTCTTATTTTGGCAGGTGCTGGTTCAGGAAAAACCAGGGTACTGACTCACCGAATTGCCTATTTGATTGATGAATGCCAAATAAACCCTTGGAATATACTAGCACTCACTTTTACGAATAAAGCAGCCAGTGAAATGCGCGAACGTGTCGATCGAATTGTCGGTTATGGATCAGAAAATATTTGGGTAAGCACCTTCCATTCTACCTGCGTTCGTATCCTTAGACGTTACATTGATGTCATTGGATATGATAAGAGTTTTACTATTTATGATTCCGACGATCAAAAGACTCTCATTCGCGAGGTTTTAAAATATTTAAATATTGATACGAAAACTACAAAGGAACGTGCAGTTCTCTCCGTTATATCCAATGCAAAGGATGAACTGATTACTCCTTATGCTTTTTCCCAAAACGCCATCGGTGATTATAATCAGGAGCGCTATGCTAAAATCTATATGGAATATCAAAAGCGCTTGAAACAAAACAATGCACTCGATTTTGATGACTTAATTGTTAAGACCGTTGAATTGTTTGAAAATCATCCCGATGTCTTAGTTTATTATCAAAACCGCTTTCAATACATAATGGTTGATGAATACCAAGATACCAATACCGCACAATTTCATCTAATACGTCTTCTCGCATCGACCAAGAATGCAGATGGCGTTATGGAGCATAATCTTTGTGTAGTTGGCGACGATGACCAATCAATTTACAAGTTTCGTGGTGCAAATATTCACAATATTTTAAACTTTGAAAAACAATATCCGTCTACCCATGTTATAAAATTAGAACAAAATTACCGTTCAACAAAGACAATTTTAAATGCTGCAAATGAAGTGATTCACAATAATTTAGAACGTACGGACAAATCCCTTTGGACTGACAATGAGGAAGGGGCTCCCATTGCCTTTACTCAATTTAACAATGAATACGAAGAATCGGATGCAATTGTAACAGATATTTACAATGCTGTTTTTGAGGATGGCTACAATTACAACGATTTTGCTATTCTCTATCGTACGAACGCACAATCACGTATTTTTGAGGAAAAGCTAGTACGCAAAAATATCCCTTATAAAATAGTCGGTGCTGTTAACTTCTATGCTCGTAGAGAGGTCAAGGATTTATTAGCATATCTAAAAACTGTTGATAATGGTCTCGATGATGTTGCTGTAAAACGTATTATTAATGTACCTCGTAGAGGAATCGGACTTACAACCATTGATCGGGTGACCGACTATGCCATCAAACAAAATCTCAGTTTCTATCAGGCTTTACAACATGCTTCTATGATTCCAGGTATTGGTAGAGGTATCAATAAAATTGAATCGTTCGTTTCTTTTATTGAAGTTCTAAAGGGCAAAATAAAGCAGCTTGATTATACCATTGAAGATTTAATGAATGAAATCATAGAAGCAACTGGATATGTTGAAGCCCTAAAGGGTGAAGAATCCATTGAGGCACAGACACGTATCGAAAATATAGAAGAATTACTCAATAAAATTATTGCATTTGAACGTGCTGCCGATGAAGCACCTACACTAAGCCAATTCTTAGAAGAAGTTGCCTTAGTGGCTGATATTGATACGTTGGAAGACAGTACGAATCTAGTCGTTCTCATGACACTACATAGTGCAAAGGGTCTTGAATTTCCTTTTGTATATCTTTGTGGTATGGAAGATGGCATTTTCCCTAGCTATATGACAATTAATTCAGATGATATAAGCGAACTTGAAGAAGAACGCCGCCTTTGCTACGTTGGAATTACACGTGCAAAGAAGCGATTATCCATCAGCTGTGCAAGACAGCGAATGGTACACGGAGAAACTCAGTTTAATAAGCCCTCTCGCTTTGTAAGAGAAATCCCTCGCTACCTACTAAAGGAAACGAGAGAAAGCGTAAAACCTCGATATCCAAAAATAAATACTACTGCTTTTTCGAGCAATCCTTCCAATCTTTTTTCAAACAACCCAATGATTCAAAAGGGATTTTCGAACAGCCGCGAACAGTTAAATGATACTATTTTTGACAAGCCAAAGAAGGTAACACAAACTCCGGACAAATCAAGTTTTCCTCCCGCCTATACAATCGGTGATCGTATTGAACATACGCGTTTTGGGACAGGCATAGTAACCGATATGAAAGCATTACCAAACGACTATGAAGTTAGCGTGGTTTTCGATACACAGGGAGTCAAAAAGATGAGAGCCTCTTTTGCAAAATTAAGTAAAATTAATCAATGAAACTCCATCAAACCAGTTTTCATAAAAAATATTTTATAGTAAAATCATACAAATTGTGGTATAATAACCTTAAGTTTTTTAATTAAACTTATAAACCTTACGATTAGAAAGGATGTGCATATTATGTCAAATAAGATTGAAGATTTGTTGAACGCCGCAAAGATTAACGAATTAGTCCATAAAAAGCAGTTAGATGAAGAAAAAAAATCCTGCATTGTTTGGATACTTGCTGTAATCGGAGCTGTTGCCGCTGTTGCCGCAATCGCTTATACCGTATACAAATACTTTATTCCAGATTATTTAGAAGATTTTGAAGATGATTTCGATGACGATTATGACGATGATTTTTTTGATGATGAGGAAACAGAAGAATAATTTTTTGAAAGGTTCGGCAAAAGCCGGACCTTTTTTATTGTTTTCACATAGAATGATATATAAACTTAGCATTTTTTTGGAGGCATTATGTACGAAATTGTATTATTTGGCGGCGATATTCGCCAGATTTACATGGCACAATATTTTAGAGCCCTTGATTATTCTGTTATCACCTATGGACTTTCTCATCCTTTGATTCAAGATATATGCAAACAAGCTTCATCCTTTCAAGAGGCAATTTCTTTGGGAAGTATATTGATTGGACCGATTCCATTATCAAACGACCAAACAAATATTCCATCTCTAACCTCTTGCTCTGATTTAAACCTTGATACATTACTTGATACGATTCGCAAAGATCAAGTTCTATTTGCAGGAATGATATCAACTTCCGTGGTTGAGTATTGTGATAAAAACCAAATTATCTGTTATGATTTTATGAAAGAAGACTCTGTCGCAATTGCAAACGGAATTGCAACCGCAGAAGGTGCCATTATGGAAGCTATCGGAAAAAGCACCGGAAATCTCCATAAATCCTCTACCCTGGTCCTAGGGTTTGGTCGATGTGCAAAAATTCTTGCACATAAGTTAGACGGTCTTGATGCTTATGTTACCGTCTGTGCGAGAAATGATTCGGATCTAGCCTATGCCGAAGCATTTGGATATGAAACTTGTACCCTGTGTGATCTCCCTGCAAAAATAAACTCATATTCCTACATTTTTAACTCGATTCCTTATATGGTATTGTCAAAAGAATTACTTTACCAAGTTTCAAAAGACACTACCATTATTGATATTGCATCATCTCCTGGGGGATTAGACTATTCGACTGCAAGAGCGCTTAATCTAAATGCATCTCTTTCCCTTGGCATTCCTGGAAAAGTAGCACCAAAAGCATCCGCCAAACTATTGGCGAATTATTGTCTTAAAAAATTATCTTGTAGAAAGAAGGTATCACCATGACCTTAAATAGTAAAGAAATTGGCTTCGCTATGACAGGCTCTTTTTGTACCTTTTCCCTAATATTTAAGGAACTGGAACGAATTGTAGCAACCGGAGCAAATGTTACACCTATCTTTTCAAATGCAGTACAGCATATTAACTGCCGATTTGGAAACTCAAACGAATTTTATGAAACGGCAAAAAAAATCACAGGTCACACTCCCATTTTGACATTAGAAACTGCCGAACCAATTGGACCCAAAAGCTTATTAGATTTACTAATTATCGCACCTTGTACCGGAAATAGTCTGGCAAAATTAAGCTTAGCAATTACAGACTCCCCTGTTCTAATGGCTGCAAAAGCGCACCTTCGTAATAATAAGCCAGTCGTTATTTTTCTTTCTACCAATGATGGATTAAGCATGAATTTAAAAAATATTGGTGCTTTATTAAATTCAAAAAATATATATTTTGTGCCATTTACACAAGATAATCCTATAAAAAAGCCCAACTCGTTAGTTTCAGAGGCAAGCTTAATTTTAGAAACTGCTCAACTCGCATTAGAGAGTACTCAACTACAGCCTATACTCTTACCTCCAAAATAAAAAACTTCACAAATTATTTAAAATTCATTAACATATTTCATTTTTGTTAATATAATAATTCTAGCAAACAAAAAGGAGTTTCTTACATGTATTATAATCAATATGCGAATACAAATAATAATAACAATAACCCCTCTCCAATCAATCGCAATCAGCAAATGAATTCCTATATACGATTACTTCATGCTGCACCAAATGCACCCTCTGTTGATGTCTATATGAATGATTCTCTGATTGCGAAAGACCTAGCTTATGGCGAATATTCGGATTATCTTGCCTTTCCAACAGGCAATTATACAATTACGGTATATCCATCTGGTCAGATGAATTCTCCTGTGATCGATACATCAATTTTTATTCCTTCCAATGGAATCTTTACAATTGCTGTAACAGGAGTTCTTCCTGATTTGAGTCTGTATCCAATTCAAGAGCCCATTACTGGCCAGCAATCCGGAAAAGCCTGTGTACGCTTTGCTCATTTATCTCCCGATGCACCAAATGTTGATATAAAGCAAGTGGATGGTCCCATTCTATTCGCTGATGTCGCAAATAAAAACATTACAAACTATATCTGTATCCCCGAAGGAACCTATTCGTTTGACATCCTACTTGCTGGAACCAATGATTCCGTGTTAACGGTTCCAAATGTCGAACTCAAAGGAAATAATTATTATACCGTCTATGTGCTTGGACTCGCAAATGAAAGTCCCGCCCTAAAAACCTTAATCCTTCCAGAACCAAGATATTAAAAGGCAAACGATTTATATTCTATTTTGCAGAATAAAACCTTCAAACATGAAGCATCTTTATGCATCATCTGTTTGAAGGTTTTATTTTTTTATGGATTGATCTACTCTATAATTAACTAATTACATATTACTTTGAAAAAAATGTTAAAATCAGATTTAATATTATCTTGTTAAAGTGTGGATATTGTTTCAAAATAATATCTTTTATCTGCTCACTTGTAGCCGTATCACTCAATATTGTGTTTGTTCCATCTACCACTTTTCCAATTGCTATTGTTCCAGAAGCTACCGTACCAATTGCAATTTTTGATGCCGCTGCTACTGCACCAACTGCATATTGCCCAAGTGCAACCCCTCCTATTGCAACTACACCTATACTAACTCCACCAAATGAAATACTACCAATCGCCACAGCAGCAAGTGCTAATATAGCTCCAAATGCAACACCTCCAAAGCAGATTCCTCCTAGTGCGACTCCTCCTATACTAATCACCCCAATTGAAACATTTCCAATTGCAACAATTCCGCATGCAAGAGCTGATCCATTCTTTGAAAATTTAATATGCACCAGCGGAATACCTGCAATTCTTTTTTTACTCTTATATTCATAACCATCTTTCTTTTTTATGCACTGCTTAATTTCATCAAGCTGCATCATGACATCCGTAGCATCTGGATTATTATTCGTCTGTATTTTCTGCATATCATCTACATCATCTCTGACCAGATAATCTAGCGTAATTTGATAAATATCGGATAAACTTATAAGTTTTTCAAGCTCGGGAATTGCATTTCCCGCTTCCCATTTACTTACAGCCTGCCTGGATACATGTAATATGTTTGCTAATTGTTCCTGCGAGTATCCTTTTTCTTTTCTTAATTGTAATAATTTATCACAAATTTGCATTTAATGTTCCTCCACTTCATTTTTCTGCTTAAACTATATCATCCTCCAATTAAGGATACAAGAACCTTACAGTTTGCAAATTGTCAACCTATGGTTGCAACCTATATAATACCAAAATAAGCAAGCTTTGGACTATCAAAATAGAAGGCATTCCAATCGTAAAAGTGGCATGCTTTGTTTTATGACGAAAAATCTGCATCCCTACTATAGAACCAATGCTCCCACCCAATATTGCAATCAAAAATAATTTTTTTTCTGGCATTCTCCACTTTTTATGAATTGCCCTATCCTTATCGATTCCCATTGATAAAAAACCTATGATATTAATTATAATCAGATATCCTATTATCACTATGATTGTTTGCATTTTAATCTCCACTTTTCAACTTATTTTTCAACTTATTTCTCTTCTAGTATATCGAATCTTACGCACTATTTCAAAAGTATTTTTTGCAAGATAGAGTGTATTAGTATATAATAAGTAAATATATACTTGAATAGACAAAATGGAGGATACCTAATTGTTAGATTTAGAGAAAACAAGAGAAAAAATTGATGGCATTGATAAAGAAATTGTAAAACTTTTCGAAGATAGAATGCTTCTAGCAAAAGAAGTTGCTGCGTATAAAATAGAAACTGGAAAAGCTGTTCTTGATAAAGAACGAGAAGAAATAAAATTAAATACTCTGCAGTCCCTTGTAAAAGATGACTATAACCGTTATCCAATTCGTGAGCTTTTCACTCAGATTATGTCAATGAGCCGAAAATATCAATATAGCTTAATCCCAACCTATTCAAAGGAATTAGCTTTTACACCAGTAGATTCTCTATTCATCCAACCGAATACAAAAGTTATTTGTTTTGGTGAGCCAGCTTCTTATTCTGAGCAAGCAATGGACAATTTCTTTGGAAACGAAGTTTCTGCCTACTATGCAAGTACATTTCGAGAAGTTATGAAAAAGGTACATGATGGTTCTATGGAATATGGTGTCCTTCCAATTGAAAATAGCTCGACTGGTGGAGTCCTAGATACGTATGACTTACTTCTCTCTTATGACAACTATATTATTGGTGAACATATTCTTAAAATTAATCAAGCACTTATTGGATTAAAGGGCGCAACCATCGAACATTTAAAAACAGTTTATTCGCATCCACAAGGAATCCTTCAATGTGCCACTTTCTTTGCGTCACATCCAGCCATTGAGGCAAAAGAATATATGAGTACTTCTGCCAGTGCAAAAAAGGTAAAAGAGGATAGAGATCCTTCACAGGCTGCCATTGCGAGTGAACGTGCTGCTGCCTATTATAACCTTGATGTAATACAAGAAAACTTAAACTTTGAGACGTTTAATTCCACACGTTTTATTATTATTACCAACAAAAAAATATATCGCAAAGAAGCATCTAAAGTTTCCCTTTGCTTTGAGCTTCCTCACGAAAGCGGAACTCTCTATAATATGCTTTCTCACTTTATCTATAATAATTTGAACATGACAAAAATCGAGTCAAGACCAATTCTTGGAAGTCCTTGGGAATACCGCTTTTTTGTTGATTTTGAAGGGAATTTGCAAGAGCCAGGAGTAAAGAATGCAATTAATGGAATTAAAGAAGAAGCCGTTGATTTAAAAATACTTGGTAACTTCTAATAAAAAGAGAATGGAAGGAAGTCGATACCCATGAAAAAAATAATTACACTCACACTTTTGTGTACCATTTTTATTGGTATTGTCTGTTTTTCTTACTTTTCTACCCGTACCGTAAAAAATGAAGATAATGCAATCGGAAATACCGCTTCTAATCTGTTAAATGGAGGATTATTCTGCGAAAATGATGGCAAAATCTATTTTAGTAATCCAAATGATGATGGTGCTTTATATGTAATGAATTCTGACATGTCAAATTTCAAAAAACTAAGTAATGATAACTGTTCTTATATCAATGCAACCAACCATTACCTCATTTATGTCCGTGACAATCACGCACGAAAAAATACAACGGGTGAATTCTTTAACTTTAATACGGTTGGCATCTTTCGGCTCGACAAAAAAAATGGGAATAATATCAAACAGCTTTATGGAAAACCTGCTGGTCTTACTTCCCTGAAAGGAAATTATGTGTATTATCAGCATTATAACGCCAAGGAGGGACTTCACTTTTATCAGGTGGACATTGATTCCAACCATGAAAAAGAACTTTTAAAAGAAGCAATTGCACCTGCCTCTTTTGGTAAAAACTGTCTTTATTACAATGGTGTAGATAACGATCATGATATTCATTCCATGAATCTTGATACAAAATCCATATCCACTGTATATTCTGGCAATTGCTACAATATAGTTACAACGGATAACTATATCTATTTCTTATCGCTCTCCAATGACTATGCGATTGCTCGTGCAAACCTAGACGGTTCCCATGCATCCATCCTAGAAAAGGAGCGGTGTTCTTTCTTTAACTTAAGTCCAGATGAAAAATATCTTTATTATCAAGTAGATGGGGGAGACAACAATCGTCTATGTCGCATGAATCTTGCTACCTTGGAAACTGAACCATTAAAAGAGGGCAATTTTAATAGTATTCATGTCACCGATCACTATGTATTTTTCAGAAAATTTGATACCAATCACTTTTATTATATAACCACTGCAACTGGAAAAATTGAACGATTCAATCCCGATGTGCTTGATTAATCCTTTCTTTCACATAATAATTGTTTAAACTACGCTTCATTTGGTACACCGTTTGTTGAAGTAATGGATGGCGCACTTGAGGCGCAATTTCTGATAATGGAATTAATACAAAATCTCTCTCTTGCACTCCAATATGAGGAATCGTCAATTGCTCCGTTTGTATTACCACATCATCATAAAAAATAAGATCAAGATCAATCGTTCTAGGTCCCCATCGAAGCGTCTTCACTCGCTTCAACTTCTCTTCAATTTTCCAAATCAGAAACAACATTTCTTCTGGTGTGCGAAGTGTTTTTAGCTCTATCGCGCCGTTTAAAAAATCCTCTTGTATAACGTCTCCCATCGGTTTCGATGCAATAAAAGATGATATTTTAGTTACGCTCGATCGCTCATCTTCTTCTAAATATGCAATGGCTTGCTGCAAGTTTGCTTCCTTATCTCCCATGTTAGAGCCAAGTGCAAGATAAACCTTATGCCAGCTTCTTTCGATTTCCACTGATACCGTGTCAAGTGGCAAAAGAATTGGTGCCCACGGTTTCTTAATTTCAATTTCCACTTTTTCCACAAAAGAAAAATGAAGTAAAATTTCTTCCGAAAGATGTTCTGCTACCGCCTCAAGTAACTTAAATGTTCGCTCTTTCATAAACGCATTTACAAAATGTGCCACTTGTGCATAACTCACAGAATGTTCCAGTGCATCTTGTTTTCCAGCACTCGTAATATCTAAAAACAAAGTCAACGAGACTAAAAACTTCTGCCCTAATACATTTTCTTCTTTTAAAACTCCATGCTTCCCATATACTTCCAAATCTTTAATTTTAATTTTATCCATAATATTCCTCTGTATTCAGCATGTTATCATCACTTCTCATAATTTCTTCTGTCATCATAATTGCCCTTTTATTTGCTTTCACATTATGTACTCGTACAAATTGGCATCCCTTCATTACAGCCATCACTGTCGTTGCAAGCGTTCCTTCTTCTCGTTCTGAAACAGGAAGATCAAGCGCAAGCCCTATCATAGACTTTCGCGATGTGCCTAGCAAAATTGGATAATTTAATTCATGAAACTTCTCAAGATGATTGACACATGAAAGATTCATTGCAAGCGTCTTGGCAAATCCAACACCTGGATCTAGAAGTATTCTATCATCCGAAATTCCATTTTGTTTTGCAATTTGAATCGATTGTCCTAACTCGTTCATAACATCATATATAAAGTTTTGATACTCTATATTTTCGCGATTATGCATGATACAAACAGATGCATCCGCTTCCTTTATTACCTTTGCCATACTATCATCATACTTAAGTCCCCAAATATCATTTACGAGATCAGCTCCTGCTGCTAATGCCTCTTTCGCCACCTGACTTTTATACGTATCGATGGATACTGGGATATCAAAATTTTCACGAATCATTCGAATCATTGGAACAACTCGTTCTATTTCCTGCTCCTCTGAAATTTTCGTGTGATTGGGTCTGGTCGATTCTCCACCCACATCAATAACATCAGCACCATCCTTAATCATCTCACTTACATGAAGCATTGCCTGTTCTCGTTGATGATATCTACCACCATCGGAAAAAGAATCGGGTGTTACATTTAATATCCCCATAATATATGTCTTTCCCTTTTTTTTAAACTCTTGATTTCCAATCTTCATTCTAGTCTCCCTTCCTTCTTATGTCTTTTCAGGTACTCCATTATTTGACAAACGCAAGAAAACGCTCAGTCAGCTCTATATTGTTCTTGAAACTACCAAGTGTTGCATAGCTTACCGTTTTACTTCCTGGTTTCTTAATTCCCCGCATCGTCATACACATATGTTCTGCTTCTATCATAACCATAACACCCTTTGGTTTTAAGTGTTTCATAATATCTTCTGCAATCTCTGATGTCATCTGTTCTTGAATTTGAGCTCTCCTTGCATAAACTTCGACACAACGTGCAAGTTTGCTTAATCCCACAACCTTACCATCTGGAATATATGCAATATGAACTGTCCCGTAAAATGGTAAAAAATGATGTTCGCATACGGAATAAAACGAGATATCCTTTTCTACGACCATTTCATTATTGTTTGCTGTAAATGTCCGAGACAGTTGAATTGATGCATCTTTTCCGATTCCTTCAAATAATTCATGACACATTGCACTAATTCTCTTAGGCGTATCTTGTAGGCCTTCTCTTGTTGTATCTTCTCCGATTCCTTCTAGAAACAATACCACTGCTTCTTGTATTTTCTTTTCATCAATCATTTCTCTTCTCCATTCCTTGTTTTCCATAGTCAAGCCTACCTTATAAGGCTACTCCTATTTTCCAAAAATTTCTTTTGCAATTTGCTTGCCTTTTGGTGTATTTGCAATCCCACCCATTGCCGTCTCCTTTAGAGAAAGCGGCAGCATCTTTCCAACCTTATACATTGCATCTATCACTTGGTCCGGAGGAATCACACTCTTCATGCCTCCAAGTGCCAAATCTGCACTTATTAGTGCATTTACGGCTTGTGAAGCATTTCTTTGTGCACAAGGAACCTGAACAAGTCCTGCTACTGGATCACATACCAATCCCATACAATTCATGAGTGAAAATGCTACGCTCTCCATCACCATTTCATTACTTCCCCCAGATAGATAAACAACCGCTGCCGCTGCCATTGCTGCTGCGACTCCACACTCTGCCTGACATCCGCCTTCTGCACCAGAAATTGTTGCATTTTTCACAATGACTGCACCAATGCCCGAAGCAACCATAAGACCTTCCAAAATTTTTCGCTCCGAATATGCTCTTTCCTCCTGTAATGTAATTAAAACAGCGGGCAAAATGCCACAAGAACCCGCAGTTGGTGCTGCACATATCTTCCCCATAGAGGCATTTACTTCACTACAAGAAAGTGCACGTGCCATAACTTGATTAATAAAGGAACCACATACCGTATCTTTTGTTTGTGTATATTGATAATGCTGTTTCGTAATACCAGTAATTAAATTTCCTACCGTCTTCCCTTCTTCAAAAAGTGCCTTTGCCGCTGATTCTTTCATAACTGCATAACGCATGGAAAGTTCGTACCAAATCTCTGATTCTTCTTTTTCCGTCAATCGCATTTCATTTCTTAATACAAGTTCAAAGAGTGGAATATTTTGTTCTTTGGTAAGCCGAATCATATCTTGCATATTCTGATACATTTGCTTCTCCTCTATTCAATATTAATCGCTTGTACAGAAGCGATATCATCAAGTTTTTTTAGCTTCTCTACCATTTTGTTTGTCAAATAACGATCCGTTTCAATCGTGCAGCAAGCTTCCTCGCCTCTTGCTTTTCGATTAAGCGTCATAACCCCAATATTAATTTCTTCTTCTGCTAAGACTTTTGTTATTTCATGAATAACTCCCACACGATCTTTATGTCGAATTAATAAAGTACTTGCATTCATAGAAAGTGCCGTATCAAACCCTTGAATCTTACGAATTAAAATCTCACCACCACCAATCGAAGACCCAACCACTTCCATGCTATCACCATCCACATAAGTAAATGTCATAACCACTGTATTTTCATGTGCATTTTCCAGCTCAACCTCATAAAAATCATAGCTAATCCCTTGCTCTTTCGCAATTGAAAAAGCCTGTTTTAATCGTTCATCATCCTCGCGAATACCAAGGGCACCTGCCACTAGTGCAATGTCTGTTCCATGTCCTTTGTATGTTTTAGCAAACGAGCCATATAGACCAAAAGATACATGCATGAACGGTTTGGTTAATAAGTTTCTAGCTACCATAGAAAGCTTTGCTGCTCCGGCCGTATGTGAACTACTAGGTCCTATCATCACAGGACCTAGTACATTTAAAATACTAATTTCCATTATTATTTTGCCTTTCTATTTTTGAAAAAAGCATAAACCTCATGTAAGATAGATAGTGATCCATATACAAGAATCACATCTTCATAATCTGTCAAGGTCAGTGCCAATTTTAAAGCTTTCGCTACACTCGTTTCCTGATATACCTGATTGCAATAGTTTTCTGCGCATTCTTTGAGTATAGCAGCCTCCAATCCACGCTCACAATCTGGGCGAATTGCGATTACAATATCCTCCTTACAGACTGTATTGGCAAGTATTTTTTCATATTCCTTATCTCGAAAAACTCCTATAATTCGTACGATTGGCTTGTCATTAAAATAAAGCTTTGTTGACTGCCTTAATGAAATAGCTGCCTCCTCATTATGTGCACCATCTACAATCACATATGGACACTGATGAACAATTGAAAACCTTCCGTCCCAGCAGGTATCCTTCACTCCTTTTATAACATCATCCCTTGTAATATGATACCCAATCTTTTTCAATTTAGCAGTTGTCTCAATCGCTGTCATCGCATTTAACACTTGATTTTTAGCAAGCATTTTTGTTTCTACTCTCATTTTCGCACCAAACTCCTTGCAAACATAAGAAAATTCTGTTTTTTCAAGAGAATACGATACATCCACAGCTTCACTTAATTCTACACTTTTTAACGTAGTTTTCATTTCACTGCATCGCTTTTGCAACAGCTTCGTAACCTCTTGTTTTTGTTGGTGCGAAACAACTGGAATCCCTGCTTTAATAATCCCTGCTTTTTCTTTTGTAATCATTTCGAGACTATTTCCCAAAATCGCCATATGATCCATACTAATCGAGGTCATTACCGAACAAATTGTCGTTTGAATTACATTTGTAGCATCTAATCTTCCACCAAGTCCAACCTCTAATACGACAACATCACATTCTTTATCCTTGAACTCCAAAAACGCCACTGCCGTTTCAATTTCAAACTGGGTGGGGTGAGCATGCCCTTCCTTCTCCATTTCCTCCACTGCAATCTTTACCTGTTTCAATTGCTTTGTAAAATCATCTGGAAAAATCCATTTACCATCTACTTGTATTCGTTCTCGATAAGCAAAAATAGTCGGAGAGACATAGCGTCCTACTTTGTATCCAGCCGTCTTTAATATGGATGCAATATATGCACACGTTGATCCTTTCCCATTTGTGCCTGCAACATGGACAAATGAAAGTGTGTCCTGAGGATTTCCTAATCGTCTCATCAATTCTTTTGTGTTTTCAAGTCCTAAGACACTTCCATACCTTGAGACTGTTTCAATATAAGCCATTGCTTCTTCGTAAGTATTCATTATTTTTCCTCACACACCTGAAAAATATAAAATTTCAAATAATAGGATTCATCGGCTGCCCAAAGAATTGGATGGTCAGCTGCCTGTGTTCTATATTCTACTTGGCGAATTCGTTTATGCACACTTCTAGCTGCCTGATTAATCGTTTCTGCAAACAATTCCGGTGTCATAAAATGTGAACATGAGCAAGTCGCTAAATAGCCTCCATCATTCACAAGCTTTAAACCGCGCATATTAATTTCACGATATCCTTTGATTGCATTCTTAATAGAGTTTCTGGATTTTGTAAACGCTGGTGGATCTAGAATTACCAGATCAAAATGTTCCCCTCTCTCCGCTAGCTTTGGCAATAAATCAAATACATCAGCACAGGTAAAGTGAACAGTATCTTCCAGACCATTTCGTTTTGCATTCTCCATCGCCTGATCAATGCCAAGTTGGGATGCATCCACACCAAGCACTTCTTTTGCACCTGCGATTCCTGCATTTAAAGCAAACGAACCCGTATGTGTAAAGCAATCCAATACGCTTGCATCTTTACATAATTTTTGAACTGCCAGACGATTGTATTTTTGATCAAGAAAAAATCCTGTCTTCTGCCCTTCTGCAACGTCTACTATATAGCTTACCCCATTTTCGACAATTGGAACCTTTGTATCAAAAGCTTCACCTATAAATCCCTTATAGCGCTCCATTCCCTCTTGCAAGCGAACCTTAGCATCACTTCTTTCATACACGCCTCTTATTTTAATTCCGTCCTCATTCAATATTTGTTTTAAAAGATCAATTATTGTTTCTTTCCATCGATCAATCCCAAGCGCTAATGACTGTACCACAAGAACATCTGAAAATTTGTCAATTATTATACCAGGCAAAAAATCTGCTTCACCAAAAATAATACGGCAACTACTACTATCGACCGTCTTCTTTCGATATTCCCACGCTGCCCTTAGACGCATTCGCAAGAATTTGTCATCAATAATTGTATCCCTCTTACGAGATAACATACGAACTGTTATTTTCGAATTGGTATTGATAAAGCCAATTCCCATGGCAAACCCATCAAAATCGACTACACTTACCAAATCTCCATTTATAAAATTACCTTCTATCGTTGCAATTTCATTGTCATAGACCCAGGCTCCACCTGCTTTTAGTGCTCTGCCTTCTCCCTTTTTCAGGGTTACTATTACTGTTTCCATATATTTAAACTCCATTTCTTTGAATTTCTTTTTTATTCCACGACTATAATACCACAAAATCTATTTGACTTCAAAATGAAACATGATAAACTATAGAAGTATCATTTCATCGACGATAAAAATCATTAGATTTCAGAGGAAAACCATGATAAAAATTACAAGTAGTAAAATTCGAGATTTCATCTTACTGACCTTTAGCACCCTCATTATGGCAATGGGTGTGTACTTCTTTAAATTTCCAAATAATTTTACATTTGGGGGTGTCACAGGGTTTGCTATCATTATTGCAAAACTATTTCGCCTTTCAGCGGGTGAATATACACTTATCATTAACATGCTTCTTTTAGTAATTGGTCTAATCTTTTTGGGAAAGCCGTTCGCTGTAAAAACAGCGTATACCAGTATCTTGCTATCCGTGAGTATTTCTGTATTAGAAAAAACAGTTCCCCTATCCGCTCCTTTGACCGATCAACCCTTACTAGAGCTCATTTTCGCAATTGCTCTTCCTGCATTTGGTTCGGCTATTTTATTTAATATGAATGCATCAAGTGGCGGTACTGATGTCATTGCAATGTTACTAAAAAAATACTCTAACTTTGATATTGGAAAATCACTTTTACTTACAGACATATTAATCACGGCAAGTTCATTCTTTGTATTTGACATTAAAACAGGTCTATTTTCTAGTCTGGGTTTGATTATCAAAGCCTTACTGGTTGATACTATCATTGAAAGTATCAATCTATGCAAATATTTCAATGTTGTCTGTCAGGAGCCGCATTTAATCTGTAATTATATTGTACATGAACTGGATCGAAGTGCAACCATATGTGATGCAACCGGCGCTTTTAGCGGTACGCATAAAAGCATTGTATTTACGGTGCTCAACCGCACCGAAGCCATAAAACTACGAAACTATATCAAAATGGTAGATCCAGCTGCTTTTATTTTAATCACCAATACCAGTGAGATTATTGGAAAGGGGTTTCATTCCATTTAGTGAATTTGCAGATTGTCAACCTGTTTTTTATTTTTGGTTGACAATCTGTTTTTTTTGTATTATACTCCTATCAGATTTAAAAACGATACGTTAGGAGAATCATATTATGAATACAAAACAGCATTCAAAAACAGTAGAAATGGTTTACATCGCTTTATTTTCTGTTATTATTACCATTTGCTCTTGGATTTCGATTCCATTTGCCGTACCATTTACGCTACAAACCTTTGCTATCTTTGCAGCACTTGGACTTCTTGGTGGGAAAAGAGGAACCTTGTCCGTCATTGTCTGGCTCTTACTTGGAGCAATTGGTATCCCTGTTTTTTCAGGTTTTACTGGAGGCCTTGGTGTTCTCTTTGGTTCCACTGGTGGTTATATTCTTGGCTTTGTTCTAATTGGTATCATTTACTCCATAATAACTTATTTTTTTGGTACAAAAGTTCCCATCATGATCCTCGCCATGTTGATTGGATTATTTGTCTGCTACACGTTTGGAACTGTTTGGTTCATACTGATATATACAAAGTCAAAAGGTGCAATTGGCGTTATTACTGCGCTAAGTTGGTGTGTATTTCCTTTTATCATTCCTGATTTTTTCAAAATGGCATTGGCTATTTTACTTACAAAACGCCTGTCTTGCTACATAGAGCTATAAAGTATGCATAGTATCTTAATTTACCGTTCATACTACACCTATGAAACGTTGTCTACCCATTAATTTTATTCTTTGTGGGTTGTGTGGTTGGTGCTTTGAATGCTTTTGGACGGGACTAGGAGCAATAAGAAAAAAGGAGGATCGGCGATTCATTTGTAATACTTCCATTTGGATGTTCCCCATATATGGAATGGCGGCATTTATAAAACCTGTCAGCCATTTAATCAAACACTTTCCGACCTTCTCACGTGGCATGATTTATACTATTTTTATTTTTATGACTGAATTTTTGACAGGCTCTTGGCTTCGTAAACGGGAAGCTTGTCCCTGGGATTATAGCAAATGTCCTCTCAATTACAAAGGACTGATTCGATTCGACTATGCTCCTCTTTGGTTAATTATGAGTTTAATTTACGAAAAAATTCTATGTGGAAAGAAATAGTCTTGACTTGATTTCTTTCCACATAGAATTTTTTTTTCGATTCTTTCATTCTAAAATTGATGCAACATCAAATTGATGAAAGCGATGATAACTTGCATGCCCTTCATCAAATTTTATGCAATAATAATATGGATCTTCTTTGCTATCCTCAAAATGAATCAGATAATCAAATTCTCCATCTACCTGCTTTTCACAGATATAGGATCTTTCTGTTTGATCAAACACCTGTTTCACATCCCCAATTGTAATATCATGTTGCTGAAAAAGATGGATGAGATCTACCAAAAAAGGAGGTTCCAGCACATGTTCATGAATATAACAGCTTCCCTTGGCGGATACTCCAATACAAAAGCGCTCATCTTTATAGGTAACTTTAATATTTCCTAATTCCGCCTTTACCATTTCCTTAAACAAAGCAATTGCTTCTCTTCGCTCTTCCTTTGATGCTTCCCTCGAAAGACCTAGTAGTTTGTCAAACGAATCTTTTGGAAAATATAAACGCACCGTCTCCTCAGCAAACCCCAATTTAATTTGCTGTTCTTTTATCATTTCATATAATGTACTTCTTAATCGCGCTACATTCATTCCTGCTCCTATCTTTACAAGCTCGCATCTATATTCATTCCTTTTATATCTTCATCCAAAATTTTTTGTTCTTCCAAAATAGTTTGAATTTGCTGTTTCACGGCATCTTGCTTGATATCAGCGGTTTGAAGTTCCTCCGCATTCTCAGGCGCTCTCTGGCTCGTGTCCGTCGTAGGCTCTGTTTCATTTTCTAGCTTTTCGTTTTCTTCCTGTTTTTCCCGGAGTTTATCTTCTTTTTCTTTGTCTTCTTCCATTTTTTTATCAACGGTATCTTTTGCCTGATCCATAAGCTGTTTGACCGCTTTCTTACTCGCAGCCTCAAGGATATCTGCTGCCTTATTACTTGCGGTAACCATAGGGTTTGATTTTAAGCATTCCAATTTAATTCCTTCTACTGTATGATTTTCAGACATGGCTGCATTTTTTGCATCATCCGCTCGACGTTGCCATACTTTTTCCATCTCGTCATATTCAACACAAGCTTCTTTATACTCACTTTGAGAACACACTTCCTTACTTTGTTTTCGTAGCTCTTTTAGTTCTTTTAGCTGCTTGATGGCTTCGCCTGCTTCTTCCTTATATGCCTGTGCATTCTCCTTACACTCCTCAATCGTATCATCAATTGATTTGTCACCATCATAGGTGTCCATAACGACCTTCATCGCTTGCTTATGTGCAAATGCTTTTCGCTCCTGTATAGAATCACTCGTTGTATCTAAGTTTCCAGCAAAAAGTGCTCCACCTTGTATTGTACTCTCTTCCCTTACTTCAATCCCACTTACTTTTCCTTGAAACAAAACCGTGCCATTTTGTCCTCCTTGCATCTGATTTACTTGCATGCATTTTGATATTTGATTACCATTCATAGTTTCCGCTCCCTACTAATTATTCGCTCCTATTTTATGAATTACTTAGGTCTTATAAATAATATCGGCATAAAGAATGATTTGTTTATAATAATCAACTTGAAATGTTATAACAAATCCACAGGATTGATAAAGAGAGAATGCTACTGGATTTTTTGAATCCACATCAAGTACCAAGGTATTCGATAATTTTTTGCTTTCTTCGAGTGCTTTATAAACAAGCTGCTTACCATACCCATTACCTCGGTATTGCTTTAGAATACTGACCCCGTAAATAGAACAATCTCCATCCTCTTTGTTTAAACTAAAACTTCCGACTGCTTTCGTATCATCAAATGCCAAAAATCCTTTCCGGTCATTTGAATCAACCACAGAATCAATAAAACTGTCATTATCTTCTGCATCTTCAAAGGCTTCCATTAATATTTGCTTTAGCAAATTCTTATTCTCTTCGGTTACAAGTTCAAACGAGAGCGTTTGTTTCGTCTTCGCCAGACTATCTTTGTGTAAGTCCCATTTCATTCGATATTCGGAATGATCAATTGTGTCTAGTCCCATCGAATGGATCACTTGTGCTCCGCTCTCACTCTTTGCTTCTACAACAAATAATATATGCGAAGTACCAACCGTTTTGAGTTCTTCCAATGCCGCAAGAAGTAATGCATGAAACTTCCCTTGTTTCCGATACTCAGGATGCGTAACAGCAAGTATTTCTGCCTCAGTACGTGTTGGAATAAACGTGGTTAAGAATGCAACCAGCTTATCTTCTTCATATCCAAGATAAAAACACGGAAATTCTTGATTAAAATTAATTTCATTTGACAAAAATGCATGATTTTGAAGCTTTTCCAACAAAAAACAAGACTCTTCTAATTCTTTGATTTCCCTCCTTTGATTCTCTGATAATACATTGCATTTAATTATATTCATTCTTTTCCTCCATTATTTAATAACTCTTTTTCATATCCATATTCGGTTGCCTCCTCAATTGCCCGGATTAGTGTTTCATTTTCTTTATGCATCAAAATTGCAATCCGATAGAACCCCTTGCTCAAATTTTCGAAATTACTGCAGTCACGTATTATAATCTGTTTGTCCTGTAAATGACGGTACAAATCTTTTGAAGCTTCAAAAAATATAAAATTTGCTTGTCCTTTGAATACATGATCAATTACGGGTAATCGTAGGCGCTTCTCCAAATAGGTTCTCTCTTTTTCAATAAATGCCCTTGTCCTTGCTATAAATTCCTGATCTTTTAATGCCTTTAGTCCGGCATATTGAGCCGGAATCGAAGTATTCCATGGTTGCATACAACTACGGATTTTTGTACGCATAGTTTCGTTCAAGGAAATAAAATAACCCAATCGCAATCCTGGCATTGCATATATCTTCGTAAATGCACGCAAAATGAAAAGATATGGATTGTTTTCTAACGCTGCCTTCATGGAATAATTTTCTTCCTCTATCACAAAGGGAAGAAAGCACTCGTCTATAACCAAATATGTATTACATTCCTGACATCGTGTTACAATCTGAGTAAGTAATTCCTTCTCGATTAACTTTCCTGTTGGATTATTGGGATTACATAAAAAAACAAGATCTATTTCTTTTGTAATTGCAAGCAAGAAATCTTCATCCAATTGATATTCCATTTCACGCTTTAAACAATAATGCTCCACCTGGCAACCAACGTTATGCAATGCTATCTCATATTCTTGAAAACAGGGTACTGCCACTAGTGCTTTTTGGGGAAAAATGGCATAGCATATTGCATAAATCAATTCAGCTGCACCATTTCCAAGTATAATCGCATGAGAGTCAACCCCCTCTGACTGCGTCAATGCATGTAAAAGCTTTCGTCCCTCGTAATCTGGATAGTGAACAGACTCCAAAACTCCTCGCATTGCTTCTTTCATACATCCCTTCGGCATTCCAAGTGGATTTATATTTGCGGAAAAATCTAACATTCCCTTGTTTTTATGATAATCTCCTCCATGAACGTATTGCATGCAGTTCTCCTTTTATCTCATATAAATTAATATAGCACATGAAACAAGAAAGAAAAGCAAGGAAGTCATATATAACAATCCATTTGCTCTCTTTATGTCTTTCATTTCCACCCGCTGTTTTGCATCTCCAATCGTTTGCTTGTGATGGACTCTTCCAAAATAAGAAGCATCACCGGCCAGCTCAATTGAAAGTGCACCGGCACATACCGCTTCGGTTTGTGCCGAATTTGGACTTGCATGTTTGTAACGATCCCGCTTAAAAATCTCAATAGCACCTCTTCCATTTAACTGCAATAAATAGGCTGAAGCAATCATAAATACCGCTGCTATTCTAGCCGGAATGTAATTTATAATATCATCAAATTTTGCTGCTGCACGTCCAAAATGCATATAATGATCATTTTTGTATCCAATCATAGAATCCATCGTATTTGCCGCCTTATATAAAATGCCAAGCATAGCTCCACCTACTAAAAAACAAAACATCGGTGCGATCACTCCATCCGAAGTATTCTCCGCAATGGTTTCTACCGTAGCTTTTGTAATGCCTTCTTCGGAAAGAAGATTGGTATCTCTTCCCACAATCATAGAAACCGCTCTTCTTGCTCCATCAAGATCATGCTCATACAGCTTTCGATATACCTTCATGCTTTCTGTTTTGAGCGACTTTATCGCCAAGATTTGATAGCATAGAATAGCCTCTATAAAAATCCTTATAAGGGGATGTATCTTACCTGCAATACAAAGTATTACAAAAACAAAAGCAGTTGGTATAGCAAGTACAAAAACTACAAGTATCACTCCTGCTATCCGCTCTTTTGTTTGATTTCTTTTATTACTATCTTCTAAATCAAACGAAAAGATTTGCTCGAGTCTCTTTTGCCCCCAATGAATGAGTTTACCTATACCCATTACTGGATGCCATAGCCATAGGGGATCTCCAAAGATCAGATCCAGACTATAACCAATTATTAACGCTATTACACGGTCTAACATACTCATTACTCCATTATTTCATTTTAAATTACTATACCATTCGCATTGAAATAAGTCAATTTTGGAATTTTGGCGTGTCCACGCAAAAAAAGACGTAGGTATACTTGCTCTCTAACAGAAAAATAGGAAGCCGGAAACAATCAAGCGTATAAACACTACTCAGAACCTCAATGCAACGGATCTTCACTCATGTGGGAGTGAAGGTTCGTTAGAGTTTCTGCTTCGTATGCTAAAATGACTGTTTCCGACTTCCTATTTTTCTGTCAGAGATATCTGTATTCGAACTGTTTTTGCTGTCTGTTTAAACTATTTTCGCTGTCTGCTTCCAAGGCTTACAAGAATATAAACACCTAATTTCATCTGTAACCCCTCTTAAATCAATATCCTTCTTTTCACTACTTCTACATAATTATTTGGCTAAAAGCATCATTATCTGATTGCTTCTTGCAATAAAGTCAGTCATAGCTGCCGGACTTAATGGTCTTTGGCTAATTGCCGCCAGATCATATAATTGCTTGCAGAATAATGGAGTGTTTTCACCTTCTTTGTTTTCAAATACATATTTAACAAGTGCATTGTTAACATTCAAAACAAGTGTTTCTCCACCAGCACCAAACATGCCAGGATCCATTCCATCCATTGCATACATCTTCATCATATCCTGCATTCTACGACTTTCTTCGGATAAAGTAATCATAGAAGATAGATTTTCATTCTTTAGTTTTTCAACTTTAACAACTAAATTTTCTTTTCCCAATGCTTTTTTGAAAGTTTCTGTCAACGTATCTGCTTCTTCTTTCCAGGTATCCTCGTCCAATTCTTCTTTAAAGGTCTCTGTCAGTTCTGCATCAATTCTCTGGAAACGAACTTGATCATTTATCTGTTCTAAATGAGTAACAAATGGCTGATCAATGTTATGTGTAAGGATTAAAGCATCAATGCCCTCTGCTTTGAACATATTGATGTATTGACTTTGCTGTTGCTCGTCGGTTACATAATATATGGTATCTTTTACTTTTTCTTTTTCTTCTTGTCCATCTTCTGTGTTTGGTTCATTTTCCACAACATCTACTTCGACTTCTTTTCCATCTTCTGTCGTTGCTTTTTCTGCTTCCGGTTTTGTAGCATCGACATATTCTGGCAAGGTTACATATTTTTTATCTAAGTTTTTGAAAATAATATAATCCTTCACTTTTTCAGCAAATTTGTCATCTTTTAAACAGCCAAATTTAATGAAAGGACTGATGTCATCCCAATATTTTTCATATTTTTCACGATCCACCTTATACATACCCGTAAGTTTATCTGCCACTTTTTTGGTAATATAATCGGAAATCTTTTTCACAAATCCATCATTTTGCAATGCACTTCTTGATACATTCAATGGTAAATCAGGGCAATCAATTACACCCTTCAATAATAATAAAAATTCCGGTATTACTTCTTTTATATTATCTGCGATAAACACTTGATTGTTATATAACTTAATCATTCCTTCAATGCGGTCATATTCCGTATTTAATTTTGGGAAATACAAAATACCCTTTAAGTTAAATGGGTAATCCATATTTAAATGAATCCAAAATAAAGGTTCTTTATAATCGTGGAACACATTACGATAAAAAGCCTTATACTCTTCATCGGTACACTCATTTGGATGTTTTGTCCAAAGTGGCGTTGTATCACTCAAAGAAACAGGACGCTTATTAATTTTTGCCTTTTCTTTTCTAGGAGAAATTTCTACTACTTCTTTTTCTCCATTTTCATTTTCTTTCTCTTCTGTTTTTGCTTCTTCTACAAACTCTTCAACAACAACATCTTCTTCTTTGATGTCTTCTTTGTCGATTGTTTCAAATTCTTGCTCTGCATTTTCTTTGGTTAAGAAAATCTCAACTGGCATAAAAGAACAATATTTTTCAATAATTTCTTTCATACGGTATTCATTTGAGAATTCATAAGAATCTTCATTTAGGAATAATGTGATTTTGGTTCCAAATGCGTCCTTATCACCCTCTTCCATGGAGAATTCAATCCCGCCTTCGGATTCCCAATGAACTGGTTTTGCACCCTCTTGATAGGATAAGGTATCAATCGACACTTTATCAGCTACCATAAATGCTGAATAAAAGCCAAGTCCAAAGTGCCCAATAATTTGCTCTTCATTTGCCTTATCTTTATATTTTTCTAAGAAATCAGCTGCTCCTGAGAATGCAATCTGATTAATATATTCTTTGACCTCATCTGCTGTCATACCAATTCCATTATCGGTAAACGATAAGGTCTTTTCTTCTGGATTAACTTCAATTAAAAGTTTAAACTTATGATCTTCTGGAATGGATGTTTCACCCATCAACTCAAGTTTTTTTAATTTTGTAATAGCATCACAACCATTAGAGACCAGTTCCCTTACAAAAATATCATGATCGGAATATAACCACTTTTTAATAATCGGAAATATGTTCTCTGAATTAATTGACAAACTGCCTTGTTCCACTGCCATTCATAATCACTCCTTACGTATATTTTGATAACATTTATATTAATACCTTCCATATAAATTGTCAAGATTTTTTTAGCACTCAATTAATAAGAGTGCTACTAATATGACAATCGTCATATTACCTTTATTACAAATGGTACTAACACAAACTACATTTTGGGCTTATACTATAGTTATAAAATGACATTATTTTTTTAGGAGGAAATTCAAATGGAAGAGAAAAAATTATATCGTTCTGAAACAAACAAGATGATTGCAGGTGTGTGCGGAGGCATTGCAGAATACATTCACATTGACCCAACGATTCTCCGATTATTATTCGTACTTTTGGGATTAACAGGACCTGGAATTGTAGCCTACATAATTGCAGCGATTATTATCCCAACTGAATATGATGTTCGCAATCATTAATTTATAGTAATTTTGTTACCAAACGAGCGGTTACAAAATAAAAGCATTCTGTCTTTGCCTTTTATTTTGCAACCGCTCGTTGTTTAGTTTTCTTCAAATGCGATTTCAAAGTGCTTTAAATATTTCTTTATATTCTCATCCCATTCATGTTCCAACGCTTTGTTCAGTGTAAAGGTCTGCATCGAAGTCCCTGTAATAAGAGTAAGCTCTCCTTTTTCATAGCGAATGTTTAAAAACAAGCCATCCACATCTTCCATCGAAAATTCATGCCCTACCCGTTCAAGAACCTTTTGCTGATTCTCTTTCGAGAGTTGAAATACTATTTTCATAAAATGCGGTGTTTTATTTCCCTTAATTATGTGATATACGATGCCTTTTAGATCTTTCCATTCTAAGTATTCCTTTTCTTGTAATTTCTCATCTTGTAGTTCTTCATTTTGTGTTTCATCAAACCAAGCCTTATTCAATCGACCATTGATTTTAAATCGATTTGAAGTGAGAACTTCAATCTCTGAAACTAAAAAATTGTCAAACACTTCACGAAGCAATAAGTGCCCCATAAATTGCTTTACCTCAACCACGTTAAGTGCTACCATACTTATTCCACCATATTCATATTTTCTATTCTTACTTTTTCCATTCTAACAGTTTTTCCAGAAAATACAAGAAGGCAAATTGCGACAAAGAAAAGAAGTGCTAGCCCCCATCCGTTTTCAAAAAGTGCCTCTGGCATAATAAAACCAACCAGACATCCACTTGCGTTAACTGCCATATGAAGTACAATTGATTCTCGAATCGATCCGTATTTTTCCGCTACCCATCCTAATACCAATCCAAGTGCAAACGCATAAATTCCCTGTACGAGATTCATGTGAAAAAATCCAAAGAAAAGTGCCTGAATTAGATTGGCCGCAAAAAAAGTAAGATGCTGCTTTAAATAGTGCATCGTCGTCGCACGAAAGACTAACTCTTCTCCAATTGGTGCAATCACTACAACATAAACAAGAGAGAGCAATGAATTGCCCATTCCAAGTGTCTCAATCACTTGTTTATAACTCTCCAGGGCAGAGGGTGCAATTTTAAGTACTATACCTAAAATACTATTTATCAAAAATTGTAGTCCCAGTCCCATCACAAACAGTATCCCCACTCGCTTCCATGTAAGAATTCCTTCAAACAATGTTTTCCTCTCTAATTTTCTGGTATTCTTATACAAAATTCCAAATACAATGATCCAAACGATTGTCCCTACCATAGAAATCAGTATCAACAAATCAGAATTTCCTGCCATTGACTGTATAAAAGTCATTATTTCATCCCTTTTGATTGTTCCATTTATAATTTTATATCCTGCATATACAAATATTTCGACTGCCGCTACCAATTCGCGAAGAATCATCGCCCCTATTACAATTAATACTCCCACAATGACCGTTCCAATTTTCTTCATATAAAATCCTCCATTACTTTTTTCGCACTCTCCAAAAGTTCCATCAAACGCATCCGCTCACCTTTTAATACTTCACGCCCCATCTCTGTCAACTCATAGAGCCGCTTTCTTTCATCTTCTGTTTTTTTGCTTTTTGTCTCTTGTATGAACCCTTTCTTCATCATATTACTCACCGCACCATACATTGTACCTGATCCAATCTTGACTCGATTATTTGAAAGAATCATTGTCTTTTGCATAATTCCATAGCCATGACTAGGACCTTGATATAAGCATAGTAAAATATAGTAATAACTCTCAGTTAATGGTTCCTGTTTCATCTAATTATCCTTTCTTACGATTCCTCCTTAGGTTAACATGTCGGCATATGTTGTATCGAGTGACGACATATCGTATGTCGTTTATATCGTATCACGACACATATTGAATGTCAATATAGAATCTATTTTTTTCTTGTATTTTATTTTTCATTCAAGTAACATTAAGATAGATACACAAAATAAACTTACCTGTATCTTAATTTTAATATAGAAAGGTTAATAATCTATGAACGAAATAAAAGAACTTCTTGCATTTATTAAAGAGGCAACATCCCCTTTTCACGTTGTCTTGCAAAGTGAAGCTATGTTAAAAGCAGCTGGTTTTGAAGCACTCATTTTTGATGAACCATGGGAATTACAACAAGGGAACTCCTATTTTACTAAGGTACATGATACGACTTTATTTGCCTTCACCATTGGGAAACACTTGTCCGATTCACATACATTCCGTATTGCCTCTGCTCATACCGACCATCCTTGCCTTCACATTAAACCGAACGCAGAATATACTCAAAATGATTACTTGCGTGTCAATGTTGAACTTTATGGTGGAATGACAAAAAACACCTGGCTTGATCGCCCACTTTCCATTGCAGGAAAGATAGCTTTAAAAAGCGAAGATGTTTTTCATCCTAATACTATTTTGCTTGATTGTAAGCGTCCACTGTTGACAATTCCAAATATTGCAATTCATATGAATCATGATTTAAACAAAGGTGTTGAACTAAACAATCAGATTGAGATGATTCCACTCCTTGGAACAATGAATGAAACACTCAATAAGGATCACTATTTTCTTGATTTTCTTGCACAAGAGTTAAACGTTGCAAGCGAAGATATTCTGGATTTTGACTTGTATATATATAGCCAGGATGATGGTTGTGAACTGGGGCTATCCAATGATTTTGTGTCTGCCCCACGCCTTGATAATCTTACTTCTGTTTTCGCTTGTACCAAAGGAATTATAACCGGTAACAATGAAAATACGATCAATATAATTGCTTTATTTGACAATGAAGAAATCGGAAGTCACACCAAACAAGGTGCTGATTCTATTATTAGCAATTTATTACTCGAAAAAATTTACCTTGGATTATTTCAATCAAATGCAGGGCTGTATAATACAATACTAAAAAGTCATATGATAAGTGTAGATGTTGCACATGGATATCATCCAAACTATCCGGGAAAGAACGACCCAACCAATGTTACCTTACTTAATAAAGGCATTTCTCTAAAAATAAATAGCAATCAAAAATACGCAACCGATTCTGAGGCGATTGCCATTTTGCAACAGCTTTGTACTACTTATGCGATTCCTTACCAAAAATATGTAAATCGATCGGATATCTCAGGTGGTCAAACACTAGGCCCTCTATCTTCTTCTTGGCTTCCAATGAAGACAGTTGATCTTGGTGTTCCACTGCTTGCAATGCACTCAGCCAGAGAATTAATGGGAGCAAAGGATCAAGCCTCCTTAAATAAACTAATCGTTTCATTTTTCTCTGCTTAATTTCCATAATTTACAAGTATAGTTTCCCCTTTCCATGAAATACTAATCTTTGTAAAGTAATCATAGAAAGGAGAATTTTATGAATTCATCGTTCACCAATTCTTATCAAAAAGTTGCCGAAAAATGTAGTGAATATAGCCCACTGGAGCAAAATGATCGATATTCAAATGCAATCGGAGAAGGAGATCACGTATCGTGTGTAAGTTGCGAACATTTTGAATCGAATCATTGTAACCTTGATCTATATGATCGAATTGTAAACGAAATCTAATAATTACTCCAGTCAAATAATCTTAATTCAAGTATCATAACCCCATTTGTTAGGATTATGATACTTGATTATCTATACCGTTCCAATCGAGTGCTCCATTAAAACGAGAGAATTAAATATCCATCTTCGAATTTTGCTCCACTTATTTGCATATTCCCTAATTCCACAGGAAGTTGAAATCGTCTCTGTTCATTTTTAACACTTAAAATCAATTCCGTTCCATTTTGATTTAAATTTAACTCTTCTTTATTGGCAAAGGGCAATAAAATCTTCATCTTCGTACCCATATTATCTCGTTCCACTCGAAATATTTCTTCCTTAAACAAAACATCCACTGGATCAACATCTCCAAATATCGTTTTACTTACTTTTTCTAATACAGGAAGGGAACAAAGCTCGTTTTTTTGAAGTTCTAAATAAAAACGAGGTATTTCAAAAAAACTTTCCTCTATTTCCAAAATCCCCTCCTCTTGCATAACCATCCACTTACTAAAGTAACCCTCCATTGCTTTTTTAGGGTAAATACGGTTAATAATAATCGCATCCACATTATAATTGTAAAGATGCAGACAAGTAAAGTTTCTTTTTGATTCTGAAATTACAATTTTTTCAGGTGTTGTCACAATACGTAAACTTACAATATCTTTGTTTGTCAACAATCGCTGCAACCGCCCCATTCGATCCATAATATATTCAATATCGTCAAAAACACTCTCCTCTGGCATTGGAATCTTTAGTAATTTTTCAACGGCAGGTCCTGCTACTTTAATCCCCTTTCGTTTAATCGGTAATATTTTTTCCATAAAACCAGAAAGTTTCTCTGGATATTTGAGTAAAGATAAGGTTTCACCAGTCGGAGCGCAATCTACAATTAATACATCATATTCGCCACTTTCATATATCGATTGAATCTTAAACATAGAAAACAATTCTTCCATCCCGGGAAATACAAGCAGTTCTTCTACCTCAATTCCACCGTCTCCGTTTATGGTAAGCATTTCTTTCATATATTCTTTTAAATGTCCCCAACTTTTCTCACTTTCATACACGCTATTTATTTCCAAAGCATACAAATTCTTCGTAACTATAACTGGTTCTTCTCCCAACATTATTCCATAAGAATCCCCTAAGCTATGCGCCTGATCTGTACTCATAATCAGTACTTTTTTCCCATCTGCTGCAATGCGACAGGCCGTTGCTGCTGCTATACTCGTCTTCCCAACTCCACCTTTTCCCGTATATAAAATAATTCTCATATTTTGATCCTATCCGTCGACTTTTCGACTCTATTTTTATTATTGGATTGTCACCTTTTTTATCTGTTTTTCTTGTTGTTCTCTATCTTTTGTAGACGCTTGTGCCTTCTCTTGCTTGACAAGCTCTAACACACACTCAAAAAGTATCGCTTTGATTTCTTTTTTAATAACAGTAATATGTCCCTGTGCTTCTTTGGGAAGTAGTGCCTTCACTGCTAAATTTTGATAGTGTTTTGCTTCTTTGATTCTACTTTTCATCTCTTCATTCATGGTTCAATTCTCCTTTCACAAACTGTAAATGCAAACTCTCCTGGTCAAATTTTGCGGAATGAATCTCATAATTTCTTAGAGAATTCGGTAGTGGTATATTTCGTTTGAAATTGCCAAGCTTTATTATCACATCAGTTTCAGATTGATACAAATCCATATCTTCTTTTTTTACATAGGGAATGGACAACGTCAAGACATAGCCATCTTTATTTTTTTGAAAACATTCACGCTGTGTAATCACAACTGCATCAAATACTGTATTGGATATAAGGACATCATTCGAGATACGTTTTACTGCCTTCACTCCTTTTACTTCCTCGTCATACCAAGGAATCTTGTAAATGGGAATCGAAGAAAAACTATCCGTTAATTGGTTGATATATTTTTTTTGAATTACAACCCATTCTTCAAAAAAATCATTTTTTATTTCTTTGGGAAGAATCCGATTAATATACAATCCATCCACATTAAAGTTGTATAAATTCATGTACATATAATTTCGTTTTGTCTCTTCCACTACCATTTTTTCTGGTGTTGCAACAAGGCGAACACTTGTTGTCTCTCGGTTTTTAAATAGTTCTTGTAACTCAAAAAGTTTTAGATACATGGTTTCGATATCCGTCATAGCCGCCTTATTAGGAAGTTCCACTTTAAAAAATTGTTTCGAAATTGGTGCCAGGATGCGAACCGCTACCTTTCCCACTGGAAATAATTTTTCCATGTACCAAGAAAGTAATTCTGGAAATTTTAGCAAAGATAAGGTTTCTCCTGTTGGCGCGCAATCAACCACTATCCTCTCATATTGCCCTTCTTTATATAATTCCGATATTTTTAAAAGAGCAAACAACTCATCCATCCCTGGAAGCATACCAAAATCTTCTAATGTACTTCCTTCACTTACTGGAAGCATTTTGGTTAAGCACTTCATCATATCCCCAAAATCATGTTCCATAACAAAGTTTGGATCAATTTCATAAAGTTCCAAATTATCCAAAATTTTTTTAGGTTCGTTTCCCAGCGAAATTTCAAATAAATCTCCTAGATTATGTGCCATATCTGTACTTACTAATAATGTATTATGTCCTTGCTCTGCGCTCTTAATTGCATGTGCTGCTGCTATACTGGTTTTCCCAACCCCACCTTTTCCTGTAAAAATATAAATTCGATTCATAGCAATCTCCCTTCTTGTATGTTTCATCTGTATACTTCTCTTTTCGAATAGTTCGATACTCGAAGTATTCGTTTTAGAAAATGCCGCTATCCGAAGATAACAGCTTGTTTTACTCAATAGAAATCTTTCTTATTTTCTTTTTCTCTTCTACCCTTGTATGGTCTTCTTTCATGACAAGCACGAGTTGATCCATCATACGAAATAGAAGTTTTATTTCTTCTTCACTAAATGTTGAAACTATCTTTTTCCCGTAATACACAAATTCTGACAATACGGCATGTATTTGGTTACTTCCAGACTCTCCCATATGAATGGTAACAATCCTTTTGTCTTCAAAACTACGTTCTCTTTTTACCAGACACTTCTTCTCCATACGCGTCACAATTCCTGTTGCCGTATTAAGTGGTACATGTATATATTCCGCAATCTGTGTCATGTTCGCTTCGTCTTTACGAAAAAGCAACCATAAAATAAAAAGCTCATTTTTCGAGCAATCAAGTAACACATTCTCCCACAACTTAGGCGAGAGCAAATCTTTTATATGATCGATATATTGAAACATATCTTGCTCGAATGTTTCGATTGTAATTATGACCACCTCCAATTACTTCATCATTCGAATTAATTTAATTCTATACTCGAAGTATTTCCTTGTCAAGTTAATTTTAATTTTTTTCTTCCTCTTTCATTTCCCTGAGTCCAGATAATCCAAGTGGAATAGACAAAAGAAACGTTAGTACATCCGAAATTGGCTGTGTCAGGCAAATTCCATTTAATCCAAAGATGTGCGATGTGATTAGTAGTACTGGAATAAATACAATTCCTTGACGAGACATCGCCGTTATGGATGCTCGAATTGTTTTTCGTGTCGTTTGGAGGAACATATTTACAATAATTACCCAGCCTTGCAGTGTAAAGACAATACTCTGATAGGTAAGTGCTCTTGCTCCAATTTCAATCACTTTTGCATCATCGGCACGAAATACACGAACAATCGGTTTTGCAAACAAAAATCCTAAAATAGATAAAGCAAATAAAACCGCAGTTGCCACCCAAACAGAAAACCAAAATGACTTTCTAACCCTTTCATATAGCCCTGCTCCATAATTAAAGCCGCACACTGGTTGGAATCCTTGACCAAATCCAATCAGTGCTGATGCTGCAATCATCATACTTCGATTAACAATAGAAAAGGCGGCAATGGCTGAATCACCATATAGACCCGCTGCCTGATTTAAGTAAATCGCTGCAACACTGGCAAGTCCTTGCCTTAAAAGAGATGGGAGTCCTCCCGCTATAATTTCTTTATAGGACTTCCATGTCGGTGAAAATGCAGACCATCTGATTTTTACTCCATCACTGCGATGACTCATTACAAGCAAAACAAAAAAACCTACACTTTGTGAAATTGCGGTTGCTAACGCAGCACCGCTGATTCCTAAATGACATCCAAAAATAAGAATTGGATCGAGCAAGATATTAAGAACTGCGCCAGTCGAAATTCCAATCATTCCCAATCGCGCATTTCCTTGAAATCGCATTTGATTGTTTAAAACGAGGGAACCCATCATAAACGGCGTTGCAACTAAAATATATAAAAAGTATTTTTTTGCCTCAGGTAATATTGTCGGCGTTGCTCCTAGCATACGAAGTATTGCATCATTCCAAAAAAAACAAGGAATTATTATAAGACAGCCGAATAAAATGGCAGAGAAAAAACCAGTTGCTGCCATTCTTTTTGCATCCAAAGTATCTTGACGTCCAAGGGCACGGGATATAAAATTACCAGAACCATGTCCAAAGAAAAAGGAAACCGCCTGAATCAAAGCCATATAAGAAAATATAATACCAACTGCTGCCGTAGCTTGTGTGCTAATCTGGCCTACAAAAAAAGTATCTGCCATATTATAAAAAGCACTCACCAACATGCTGATTATCGAAGGTACAGCCATTTTACATATCAGCCCTTCAACTGGATCTTTTGTCATTTGGTCAAATTTTTCTTGTTGTAATGTGTCACTCATTTATGCTATCCTCCATTAAAATACCGTCCTTCTCCAAGCAAGTCACTTAAGCCCAACATATACTTATATAACGATGTCGTTTTACGCCTATCGACTTTGCTAAATTATGCATAGAAAAAGCTGCAATTGAATTCATTTAGCGAAATGAATTCAATTGCAGCTTCGATTAAAAACTCTTCTATTAATTCTTATTTTGCCATAGAATTCTCTTTTTCCTAACACGATTCGTTCTGATTTATAATAAACGAACCGTGTTAGTTTGTCAAGAATACCATTATGACGCATTTCTCCTTTTTCGGTGAATAAGAAAAGACAAGATTGAACATACAACTCCAGATATCAGAATAACAAGAAGGCTTTGTCTAAAGGATACCGTATGTGTTCCAAATTCATAAATAATACCTAGCTGTGTCTTTACCTCATAAACCGCAGATGTTGGAACCCCCTGAAATGCAGTATTCATTGCATCTTCCATCATCACCTGGCGAAATAATAAGGCCGCATGCGATACCGGACAAATTTTAATAATCCACTGTACTCCTTCTGGATACATTCCAATCGGGAGATAGATTCCTGTAATAAACCCAATCAATGTTCCAATTACCGTGCTTGCTGTTGCAAACGCATTGGTCGTCTGAAAAAAAGAAACAAACAAAAACATAATTGTAGTATTCATAAATGTAGTCAACACAAGCAGTACGAGCACTTTTAAAAAGTTAACAACTGTTACCATGTTACCTCCATTTGCTACAATATATCCTTCTGCTACAAGGAACGCAATACATGACATAACAAGACCAACTACAATCGCACTTATGATATATCCCCCGATTAACTGTCCCCTTTTAATTGGAGATACATAAAAATCTTTATATATATTGTTTTCTTTATCTCGCACCATATTGGATAATATCCCCATTGTTGTTGTGACACTTGTTATTGCTAAAACACCTGCCATAACCCAATTATCCATCAGTTCTCGTGCATTCGAAAACTCTTCCAAATCTTGCGTCCAAACATCCCCTAAAAAAACAACATATAATCCTATTACTATAAATACTGAGAGCAACGAAAACAATACACTTGCCTTATCTCTAAGGTATAATTTTAAATTACGATTTGCAAAAGCAATCATTCTCTTATCTCCTTCCCTGTTATATGAATAAATGCATCATCCATCGTCCCCGTTGAAACGGTAAACCCCTCGAAATATGTTTTGCATGATTCAATAATTGGCAGTGCTTCCATGGTAGACTCTACATTAATTACGATTTGATCTGCACAAACATGGTAGTTTACCTGTTGGGAATCTAGTATATCTTCCATCTTCGCTACATTTCCACCAATCAACGTTACACTATCACTTGCATACTCTTCTTTTAACTGTGCCGGCGTACCTTTTGCTGCAATTTCACCGTGGTCAATCACAATGACATAATCTGCCTCTTTTGCCTCTTCCATATAGTGTGTCGTAAGAAAAACGGTCATCCCTTGCTCTTTTTGCAGTCGTTTTATTGTATCCCATACGCTTTTTCGTGTTTGCGGATCAAGTCCTGTCGTCGGTTCATCTAAAAATAAAATATTAGGAGTATGAAGCAGCGCACGTGCAATATCACAACGACGTCTTTGCCCACCCGATAGTTTTCCATATGGTCGTTTCAATAATTCAACGATTTCGGTTTCCATGGCTACCACTTTTAAACGTTCCAATCGTTCCCGCTTTGAGGACCCATAAAAACTTCCACGAAGCATTAAATTTTCTTCTACCGTTAGTACGGAATCTAGTAAACTTTCCTGAAATACCACCCCTATACTCTCTCGAATTGCTTCATCTTCGCTTCCAAGTGTATGACCATCTACTACTACGTTTCCTTCATCCGCTTCCAAAAATGTACAAATGGTATTAATTGTGGTTGACTTTCCCGCTCCATTGGGTCCTAAAAATGCAAATAACTTTCCCCGTTCCACATAAAAGTCTAGATTCTTTACCGCAGTTAAGGAACCATATGACTTTTTCAAGTGATTCACTTCAATAATTTTATCCATTATTTTCTCCTTTATTGTTTTCATAGACTATATCACACTGCCATTTTCAAGTAAATATAGTAAAAAGTAAGGTGTTCACTTTGAGCGGTAAGTGGTAAAAAAAGAGTAGTAAGCGGTGTGCTTACTACTCTTCTTGTATCCTCTTTAATCGTTCATTCATTTTAATTGCAAGACGTAAATTCATTTGATGACCAATAAACCGAACCATCACATAGACTCCTGCAACAATTATTGCAAAAAACATGCCTCCCACTATATTCTCATACATATCTGCAATATACGCTAACAACAAAAGCAATGCTTCAAGTACAATAAAATGCAGTACAATTCGTATTCTCCATTTATGTTCCGGCAATTCCTTCTTGGAATAAAAAATAAATAACGGTATATCAGCCAAGAATGAAAAAAGTAATACCCAACCAAAATAAAGCAGAGAAAAGGTTGCATTCTTATCAAGGATTAGACAAAATATGAAAGTTCCTGCAACCGTTCCAGTAACAATCACAAAGTAATCATAGACAAACGCTTTCCTTATTTCTTCGATACTCATCCTTTTTTCCTCCTAGATTCCCAATAACTTTTTTAATACTGGCACAAACTGTCTCGAAACCATGAGACTTTCTCCATTACGAAGCTGTGCCTCAAAGCGTCCGCTTAATACAGGACGAATACATTCAATTTTTGAAGCGTTTATAATTAAAGATTTCGAAGCACGGAAAAAATGATTTCCTGCACATTTTGCTTCTAATTCATACAGCTTTTGCTTGGATTCAAACACTTTTTCTTTTCCATAGATAAATGTCCGATTATCCACACTTTCAAAATAGTAGACCTCTTTCAATAAAATTTTATGAATCTTATCTCCATCCATCCCAATTAATGTACCTCTTTTTTGTTTTATTTCCTGAATCAATTGCAAAATTTCTTCATTCACTTCATAGCAACGAATTACGATTTCTTCTTCTTTACTTCGCACAATTTCTTCTATCGAAATTTTCACTCTGACATTTCCCCTACTTATTCCTTATTTTTCACAAATGATTCCCTGCAATACTACTATGGTTCTAGGTTTTACCAAATAGGTTCTCTGATTTAACAGTTGATCTTCCTCTATCACACTCTTAGATGTATCCCATTTTAGTTTCCATTCTCGAGTCTTAGAAAGCATTGGTAAATCAAAGGTATGTGATTCCCAATGCATATTAAATGCGATATAGAACGTATCATCCTTTTTCCCGTTTTCTAACAGTTGGTAATCTCCATTTAGCATAACCGAAAGTAATCGACTATAATTTGAATCATCAATATACCATGCTTTTGTTCCGTGAAACGAAATGTCTGGACTGCCACACGAAATATAATCCATCCCCGTTAGTTCCTCCTCTTTATGTAAAATCGGATGTTCCTTACGAAAAGCGACTAATTTTTTGACGAATTCAAGGATATCATTATTTGCTTTTATCAAATTCCAGTTAAGCCAGGTAATCGCATTGTCCTGACAATACGGATTGTTATTTCCTTTTTGTGAATTACCAAACTCATCACCAGCAAGTAGCATTGGTGTTCCCTGACTTAGATATAACATCAGTAAAGCATTTTTTATCTGCTTATTTCGAATCATTAATACTTGCTTTTTCTTTGTCTCCCCTTCTTTCCCGCAATTCCAACTATAATTAAAATCGGTACCATCTCTCCCTTGTTCTCCGTTTGGTTCATTATGTTTAATATCATAGGAAAACAAATCCATCAAGGTAAACCCATTCACATAAGTAATATAGTTAATTACCGCCTGATTCTTGGGATTTTTTTTCATACGATGCATGAATGCACGTACTTGTCCCTCATCTCCCTTAAGAAAACGGCGTGCATCCGTCAAAAAGCCTTCATTAAATTCAGCGCTATGATGCTTGCTTCCATCGCTTGTATCAACGACTTGTTCCTCTCCACTCCAAGAAGCGGCTAGTAATTTCACACATCCGAGGATCGGATCGTTCGAAATAATTTCAACAGGCACCACATTATCATTCACACGAAAACCATCGACATGGTAATTTAATTTCCAGTGGCGAAGACAATCAATGATGAGACTTACATTGGTACCTTTTGGGAAGAACATGTCCATAAGCACTTCCATCTTTTCTCTATGAAGCTTTTTTATCAGCTCTTTTACTTCTATTTGAGGATTTCCATTTTTTGACGTAAAGGATGCCTTTGGTGCAAAATAAAACGCCCGATTCGCATATCCCCAATAATTAATCTTCGGATTGCTCCTAATAATTGGTTCATATTTTGTGATATCCTCCTTGGCATCATACTCATCAAACTCATAACAAGGCAATAAAAGTAAAGCATTCATTCCCAATTCTTTTATGTACGGTATTTTTTCTGTCACTCCTTGAAATGTGCCTTTGTGAACCACATTAGAAGAAGAATGCTTGGTATATCCTCTCACATGAAGCTGATACAAATACAAGTCAGAATATGCAATATTGGGTGAACTGTCCGACTCCCAATCAAACGTTTGATCACAAACAACTCCTCTTTTCTGTCTTTCATTTTGGTTACTTCCCCAATGCTCGCAACCTGCTAGTTTTGTTGCATAGGGATCAACAATCTGCTTACCATCTACTTCAAACAAATACTCTAATCCCGCAAAATCCGTAATTTTTTTGTCTTGAAAACACACAGAAAATACATTCCCTATTCTATGCTCTGTTATGTCTACGGTAACTATAGGCAATTTTTCACCAGGATTAAAAAGAAGCAGACTACATCGTTTGGCATATATCTCATGTAATGCAAATTGCACTCCGCTTATTGTCTGATTCATTCCAAGTGGAAGTGGCGTTCCTATACTTACTCTTTGCATTTTTCCTTCTCCATTTTTTCTGCCAGATCATTTAGATAAACCCAGCGTTCCATCTTTTCATCAAGCATTTGCTCCAGTTCTTCTTTTTCTTTCGTTAATGCCGAAAGTTTTGCATAATTTGTTGCTTGTACTTCCATTTCTTTACCGATGATATCGATTTGCTCTTCCAATCGTTGAATCGTTTCATCAATTTCATCGAACTCTTTTTGCTCTTTGTAGGAAAATTTAAGCTTCTTTGGTTCTTTACTTTTTTCTGTTTTTTGTTTTTCTTCCTTCGGTTTCTCTAACCCTTCAAAAATAGTTGTTCCTTTTCGTGACACATAATCACTATAATTTCCCTCATAACAATGTATTTGCTGTTTTTCAAAGGAAAAGATACGAGTCGTAAGTTTATCAAGAAAATAGCGGTCATGGGAGACAGCAACCACAATCCCATCATAGTCTTTTAAATAATCCTCCAATATAGTTAACGTCTGAATATCCAAATCATTCGTTGGCTCGTCCAAAATCAAAACATTAGGTGCCTCCATTAATATTTTCAACAAATATAGTCGACGTTTCTCTCCACCAGAGAGTTTTTCAATCAATGCGTGTTGTAAGGTTCCATCAAATAAAAATTTTTCACACATCTGAGAGGCGGTTATCTCTCCATCTGCTGTTTTTATATATTCTGCGGTTCCTTTAATATAGTCTAATACCTTTTGATTTTCGTCCATATACTCATTTTCTTGCGAAAAGTATCCCAGTTTAACCGTTTCTCCAATAATCACTTCTCCAGCATCTGGTTTTTCGATTCCATTTATAATTTTAAGTAAGGTAGATTTCCCACATCCATTGTAACCAATAATACCAATCCGATCCCCTCTTAAAAAAATGTAAGAAAATGCTTCAAACAACTTTTTATCCTTATATGCCTTTGCAATGCCTGATAACTCAACTGTCTTTTTACCAAGTCTTGAAGCTAGCATGTTTACCTCAACCGCTCCATCTTCTACGATTTTCTCCCGACCTTTTAATTCTTCAAATCGCAAAATATGAGCCTTTTGTTTTGTAGAACGAGCTCTTGCTCCCCGCATCATCCATTCCAAATCCTGTTGGTACAAACTTTTTTTCTTTCTTTCAGTAGCCAACTCCATCTCTTCTCTTTGTGCCTTTAGTTCTAAAAACCCCCTATAATTTGCTTGATAGGTATAAAGATTTCCTTTATCAATTTCAAAAATTCGATTGGTGACTTTATCTAAAAAATAGCGGTCATGTGTTACCATAATAAATGATTTCTTCCACTGACTCAGATAGTTTTCCAACCACTCTGCCATCGCGTGATCTAGATGGTTTGTGGGTTCATCCAGGACTAAAATATCCGCAGGTGAAAGTAACGTTCGAACAAGCGCCACTCTCTTTTTTTGTCCTCCTGAGAGTGTAGTAACCATTCCATCTACTTGTTCAATTCCCAGTTTCTCCAACATGGACTTTGCCTGCCCTCGAATATTCCAATGGCTTTCTTCTACTTGCTTGCCCTCTATCACATTTTCTAATATTGTAAGAGTTTCATCAAAAATTGGAGACTGTGCTAGATATTCAATTTTAATTTTATTTCCTTTTGTAATTGCTCCAAGATCGGGTTTTAAAAGACCTGCAATCATTTTAAGTAAGGTGGATTTTCCAGTTCCATTAATTCCAATAACCCCAATTTTATCGCCCTCATCTATGCCAAATGATACATCTTTTAGTAAAATTTTATCCGTAAAACTTTTTTCTATTTTTTCCCCAGTTAATACATTCATAAATTTCTTACGTTTCCTTTCTCTATATGCCGTATCAGGAATGTCATTTTCATTTATTATAACGAAAATAGAATATCAATACAAGGAAAAGTAAAAAAACACTTGCAAAATGGAGAATATACGATAAAATAAAATCTGATGTCTATAAAATGAACGAAACTATTAATAAATTGAAATAGAAAGGAACTTACTATGATTCAAGCAAGTAACATTACACTTAGATTGGGCAAGAAAGCCTTATTTGAAGAAGTAAACATTAAATTCACCGAGGGAAACTGCTATGGTTTGATTGGTGCAAACGGTGCAGGAAAATCTACATTTCTTCGCATCTTAACCGGAGAGTTAGAACCTACCAATGGTGATGTTATTATCACTCCTGGTCAAAGGCTCTCCTTCTTAAAACAAGATCACTTCAAATTTGATGAATTTACCGTACTTGATACCGTTATTATGGGTAATGAAAGACTCTACGATATCATGAAGGAAAAAGAAGTAATCTATGCAAAAGAGGATTTTACAGAAGAAGATGGAATAAAAGCAAGTGAATTAGAAGGTGAATTTGCAACACTCAATGGTTGGGAAGCAGAATCTGATTCCGCTTCACTTCTTAACGGACTAGGAATTGATAACGATATCCATTACTCCCTTATGAAAGATTTGAGTGGTTCACAAAAAATCAAAGTATTATTAGCTCAGGCACTGTTTGGAAATCCAGACATCCTTCTACTCGACGAACCGACAAACCATTTAGACTTAGATGCTATCCGTTGGCTAGAAGAGTTTTTGATAAACTTTGACAATACCGTAATCGTCGTATCGCATGACCGGTATTTTCTCAATAAAGTTTGTACTCATACTGCTGACATTGATTATGCAAAAATCCAACTCTATGCCGGCAATTATGACTTTTGGTATGAATCAAGTCAGTTAATGGTAAAGCAAATGAAAGATGCCAATAAAAAGAAAGAAGAAAAAATCAAAGAACTACAAGACTTTATACAACGCTTTAGTGCAAATGCTTCCAAATCAAAACAAGCAACTTCGCGTAAAAAAGCTTTGGAAAAAATTGAACTCGATGACATTCGTCCATCCAGTCGTAAATATCCTTATATTGATTTTCGTCCAAGTCGCGATATTGGAAATGAAGTATTAACCGTAAGCAATTTATCGAAAACAATTGATGGCGTAAAAGTACTAGATAATCTTTCTTTTATCATTTCACACAATGACAAAGTTGCCTTCGTCGGAGGAAATACCAATGCTACAACCACCCTATTTAAAATTCTAGCTGGAGAAATGGAACCAGACGAGGGTTCTTACCAGTGGGGTATCACAACAAGCCAAGCTTATTTCCCAAAGGACAACACAAAAGAGTTTTCCGGTAGTGAAACCATTGTTGATTGGTTGATGCCATATTCTCCTGAAAAAGATGTAACTTACGTTCGTGGATTTATGGGAAGAATGTTATTTGCTGGTGATGATGGTATGAAAAAAGTAAATATACTTTCTGGTGGTGAAAAAGTACGCGTTATGTTATCTAAGATGATGCTTATGGCATCCAATGTACTTATTATGGATGAACCTACGAATCATCTGGACATGGAATCCATTACAGCATTAAACAATGGTATTATGAAATTCCCAGGCGTTGTACTATTTACATCACAAGATCACCAATTCATTCAAACCATTGCGAACCATATCATGGAGATTACTCCAAATGGTTTGCTTGATAAAGTTGCGACCTATGATGAATATCTAGATAGTGATGACATGGCACGTAAACGTCAGGTGCTCAGTGTTCAGTCAGAAGAGAATGAAGATTAATTTTTCTCCGTTACAAGTAAAGCTTTGCTAAAGGGAATAGAGACTGCAAATTAGAAGATAATCTTCAATTTCGCAGCTCTATTCTTTTTAATTGAATAAAATTAAGTGTCTGCCACACTTTTGCTATACTTTTCCTTTAGCCTTTTTATAGATAGCTACATCTTTTACAAATGGAGGAACTACTATGTTTAGAAAAAAATGGAATAACAAAGCAATTCCACTTTTGCTTCTTAGTTTAATACTAAGCTCCCTGATTGGAACAACGAGCCGTGCAACTACAATTGATGATCCAGGAATCGGCCGCCTAGGTTCAAACATGGAAACGCAAAACAAATCAGGAATTAAACTTCTCTCTACCCCCTTTTATCCAATTGATTTCAATCATAATCCAATCTATGATGATTGTATTTTATTAAATGGTATTGATGTATCAAAATACCAAGCTGAAATTGACTGGGATAAGGCGAAAGCTTCTGGCGTCGACTTTGCATTCATCCGTGTCGGTTTTCGCGGATATGGTACTGGAGGAAATTTTGGTGCCGATGCTTATTATGACCAAAATATGCAAGGTGCAATTGCCGCTGGCATTCCAGTGGGAGTGTATTTTTTTTCACAGGCAACGAGTGAAGCAGAAGCAATCGAAGAAGCAAATTATACGTTAGAACAAATTAGCAGATATCAAATATCCTTACCAATTGTTATGGATTTTGAATATGCTAGTGCAAATGGAGGGCAAACAGGACGTCTCTATGATGCAAACTTATCTCAGCAAAAAGCTACCAATGTCTGTCTAGCATTCTGTAATACAATTCAGTCAAGCGGATATACGCCAATGGTTTACGCCAATCTAACCATGTTAAAAAAAGGCTTATATGCCGATCAAATTTCTGATCGTTATGATATTTGGTTAGCTAACTATACCAATGAAACGAGCTATACTGGAGATTACAGTTTTTGGCAATACACAAGTAGTGGAACCGTTGATGGAATTGTAGGAAGGGTAGATAGTAATTTTTGGTATAAAAAAACACCAGATAAAGTAACAAATTTATCTACAATTGGTCATTCTTCCTCTAATATTACCTTGCAATGGAAAAAAACAAACGGTGCGCAAGGGTATCAACTATATCGAAGTTCTTCAAAAAGTGGTCCCTATACTCGCATCGATTCGGTTTCTGGCGCCGCAATAACAACTTATATTGATACGAGCATAAAATCATCAACTCCTTATTATTACAAAGTTCGTGCTTATTTAAAATTTGGTGGAAATAACTATTTTGGAAGTTTTTCCAGTCGAATCACTACCTACACTTTACCAAATACTGTTGAACAGGTAACAGCAAAACCTAGCTCAACCAGTTCAATTACAGTTAAATGGGATAAAGTAGACGACTGTGATGGTTATCGAGTCTACTATTACGATGATAATTTACAAAAATTTGTAAAATTAAAGACACTTACTAACGCAGACAAAACTACATACACACATACGAATCTAGATTCTGCTACTAACTATCAATATCGGATATCTGCTTTTTCAAGGATCCATACGAAGGCGCGTTTTGGTAGTCCCTCCAAATGGATTGTATCGTCTCCACTACCAGTCAAAATAGCAGATCTTTCTGTCGGTGGAAAAACCACATCCCGGATTCGTCTCAATTGGAGCAAAGTAGCAGGCGCAAATGGTTATCAAATTTATTTTTATGATAAATCAGCTAAAAAATATGTAAAACTCATAACCGTATCAGCAAATGATCAAACTTATGTTTGCAAAAATCTAGAAAAAAGCACTTCCTACACGTTCAAGATAAGAGCATATAAACGAATCAATAATAAAAATTATTTTGGTTCTTTTCACAAGTTAAGAACAAAAACCTCCACGAAATAGTGGAGGTTTTCCCTTATGCCATTTGAAGTTTTTCTACTTGCTTTCGCTCTAATTCAAACATTTGTAATATTGCATCCACTACCTTGTGGCAAAGTTCCACGATATACATACAATCAATCTTAACTTGTAACATCAAGTGTAAATACTCTGTATGTACACTTTTTATAAAAGCAATTATTTCATCTGAAGTTTGAAACAATCCATTTTTCTCTCGTATTTTTTTTGCATCATTTGAATTTACATATACACGCATTGCCTGTTTTAAATCTTTTTCATACATACAATGATCTTTTATATTTCCTGGGTAAATTGAGTTATGAGGAAACGTAAAATAATCGGCTACATAATGTGTAATCACACCCAAATGTCGACAAAAATATCTAGATAAACCTTGGTTTGCATCATAGTTGGTTGTAATCTTATCAATTTCCTTTTTCAATATTTCTATAGTATCTTCAATGCAATGTCTTCTTGTAATAAAAGTTGGAACACAATCTGGAAGAATACTTCCAATATAAAATGATTTTTTATATCCTTGCAGGTATTCCATCCCTGTGCTATTTAATAAATATTTTGCCACTGAAATATGCGATTTTTTTCTCACTGTTAGTACCTCCACTGTTGGGACTATTAGACCATATTCTGATTGTACTATTATTCATTTCATTAAGCAATAGGCTTTACATAAATTTAACGAATGTTAAAAGTCTATTCATATTTTATGCATATCTTGACAATATCTTATAGATTATTGTAAAATAGTCGCTAAGATGTATAAAAAAAGATTGGAGATGATGATTTGGACCCGAGTGACGTGCGACAGATAATTATACTTTTATTGCTCTTGGTATTATCTGCCTTTTTCTCTTCCGCAGAAACTGCATTAACTGCAGTAAATAAGCTTCGTATTCGAAGTCTTAGTGAGGAAGGTGTAAAGAAAGCAACAACAGTACACAAACTGCTTGAGAATCCTTCAAAAATGTTAAGTGCAATTTTGATTGGAAATAATGTAGTGAATTTGTCTACCTCTTCCATTGCAACTGCCTTAGCTATGAGTATTTCTAAAAATATTGGAATGGGTCAAAATACCAGCTTTGCGATTGGTATTGCAACTGGAATTGTTACAATACTAATATTAATTTTTGGTGAAATCACACCAAAATCGCTTGCGACCATACATTCTGAGAAGCTTTCTTTAATGTACGCTGGGTTTATTTACTTTTTAACGCAACTATTGACACCCATCATTTTTGTTATCAATAAATTGACTTTAGGTATCTTAATTCTTCTCCGCGTTGATCCAAATCGTAGAGAATCTGCCATTACAGAGAGCGAACTTCGTACGATTGTTGATTTTAGTCATGAAGAAGGAGTCATTGAAAGCGAAGAGAGAAGAATGATTACAAATGTAGTAGATTTTGGTGATTCTTATGCAAAAGATGTCATGGTTCCACATATTGATATGGTTTTTGCTAATGTAAATTATACCTACGATCAACTTGTTTTTATCTTTGAAAAAGATAAGTTTTCTAGACTCCCTGTCTATGAAGATTCGCGTGATAATATTATTGGTATTATTAACTTAAAAGATGTCTTTTTCTACAAAGGGCTAACGCAAGATTTTTCCATTCGCGACATTATGCGTGAACCATATTTTACGTATGAGTTTCAAAAAACTTCGGAACTTATGATTGAACTTAGAAAAGCATCTTCTTCTGTCGCAATTGTATTGGATGAATATGGTTCAACTGCTGGATTAATAACTCTTGAGGATTTATTAGAAGAAATTGTTGGAGAAATTCGTGATGAATATGACGCCGATGAAGTAGACCCCATTCAAAGAGTGGGTAAGGATGAATATATTGCAGAAGGTACTGCTCGTTTGGACGAAGTAAATGAATATATTGGACTTAATTTAGAATCCGATGATTATGATTCCATCGCAGGACATATCATCTGCCTTTTGGAACATCTTCCAAAAGTTGGTGAATCCATAATCGATGAAAATGTATGTTATACGGTGAAAGCCATCAATAAAAATAGAATTGATAAAGTTCACATAAAAGTAGACCGCAGCCTCGATAAAACAATAGATTAAACAAATTTTTATTTTGTCAAACGATTCTTTCCATAAAATTTTCCATAAAATAAAAAGACGATTGCAAAAACAAAGAAGATAAAACTCTTTATTTTTGCAGTCGTCTTTTTTAAAACAATAAGTCCGATTTTTTAATTAATAGCCGAGCTCCGCTTACGATAATAGAAACTCCTGCTGCAACACCAGCCACAATAATAATAATCCCAATTATAAGATTGGCTAACCCAACTGATTTCATTGTAGAATAAATTTTTTCACCCATATCTCTAGCCCTTCCTTCACTATCTTACTCCATATTGCTCATAATAGCGATTGATTGCTTCTTTCATTGTATCATCAATTACGACTCTTCCATTATACTCCTTATTGTATAAATGTTCCACTACTTCTTTCATAGTAACGATCGATGTTGTTACAATTCCATACGTATTTTTAATTTCTTCAAGGGCACTTCTCTCCCCCTGCCCGCGTTCCATCCGATCCACTGAAACAACAAGCCCAACGATATCAACCTTCCCCTGTGCTTTTAAAATAGGCAATGTCTCATTGATGGATGTTCCTGCTGTCGTAACATCCTCTATAATAACAATCTTATCGCCATCCTTAATTTTACTGCCAAGTAAGATTCCAGTATCTCCATGATCTTTTACTTCTTTACGATTTGCAGAATATGCAATATCTGCATCATAAAGCTCATTCATTGCCATCGAGGTCGCAACACTAAGTGGAATTCCTTTATATGCCGGTCCAAATAAAATATCAAAATCAGTTCCATATGCATCGCAAATCGCTTTTGCATAATACTCCCCTAATCTTCGTAGCTGTCCTCCCGTTCTATAAAAACCTGTATTCACAAAAAATGGTGTCTTTCTTCCACTTTTTGTTGTAAAATCACCAAATTGAAGAACCCCACAATCTACCATAAACTCAATAAATTCCTCTTTGTACTGTTTCATTTTTTATCTCCTTTCACTCAACTATTCTCCTACACAACCAATCAGCTCATTTATACATTCTATCTTATGTCGATTCATATAATCCGTTATACCCTCGATTACATCAAGTGTTGCATAGGGATTAATAAAATTTGCAGTTCCAATGGCAACTGCACTTGCACCAGCCATAATAAATTCCAGGGCATCTTCCGCCGTACTTATTCCACCCATACCAACAATTGGCAGTCTAACGGCATGCGCCACTTGATAAACCATACGTACCGCAATTGGTTTAATTGCTGGACCTGAAAGCCCTCCCGTCTTGTTAGCAAGTAAAAAATTTCTACGCTCTACATCAATTTTCATTCCAGTAAGTGTATTAATTAATGATAATGCATCTGCGCCACCCGATTCAGCAGCTTTTGCCATGTCACATATATTTGTTACATTTGGACTTAACTTCATAATAATTGGCTGTCTCGCATGTTTTTTTATTTCCTTTGTAATTTTCTCAACTGCCATTGGATCTTGTCCAAAGGCAATTCCGCCCTCTTTCACGTTTGGACAAGAGATATTTATTTCTAATAAATCGACGGAACTATCATAGAGTTTTTCTACTACCACGCAATAATCCTTTATTGTTTTTCCAGATACATTTACTATTTTCTTTGTATCAAATTTCTCCAAAAATGGTAAGTCACGCTCCAAAAATTTATCAATTCCTGGATTTTGCAATCCTACTGCATTTAGCATTCCCGAGCTAGTTTCCGCAATACGTGGTGTCGGATTTCCTTCCCATGGAATATTAGAGACTCCCTTTGTAACCACTGCTCCCAGCCTATTTAAGTCAAAAAATTCCGCGTATTCCATCCCTGAGCCAAACGTTCCAGACGCTGTCATAACCGGATTTTTCAATGTAATATTTGCAATATTAACCGATAGATTCATCTTATCTCCTCCTAGCAATCAATCTCAATTTCATCGCTGTAAAAAACCGGTCCATCTTTACATACTCGTTTATTATGAACATTACTATGATCATCCTGATTCGTTGATTTGCATACGCATACAAGGCAAGCACCGATTCCACATGCCATTTTCTCTTCCATGGAAATTTGAGCTTTTATCTGGTTTTTCTGTGCAAAGTCTTTGATTGCCTTAAGCATCGGTTTTGGACCACAAGCATAAATTAAATCATTATTTAGTTTTAAATTTTCTACTATATTCATAACATTTCCTTTGATACCAGCACTCCCATCTTCCGTTGCAACAAACACTTCTCCATACGCTTCAAACTCTGATTGTAGAAATAATTGACTGTCACGATATCCTAAAATTATCTTTACCTCATCTGTTATATTGTCTGCTTTTAATTGTTTCGAAAGTTCCAATAGAGGTGGTATTCCAACCCCTCCTCCAATAATGATTGCAGGAACTCGCTCCACTGAAAATCCATTTCCTAACGGTCCCATAATTCGTACACGATCTCCCGCTTTCACTTTTGCAAGCTCCAAAGTTCCCTTCCCAACCACACGGAATACTAAGCGCACCTCATTCTTTTTTTTATCAATTTCGCAAATACTAATTGGTCTTGGCAATAGGCGGCTGCTATCATTACAGTAAAGTGAGACAAATTGTCCTGGCTTTGCGAGTTGAGCAATGTGTTTGCTTTGAATCCATACATCCATCATCCCAATGCCGATTTCATTCATCGAAGTTACGATAGCATCTTCTCGTTCGATTTTCTTTTTCGTATCTATCATTGCTTTCCTCCAAGTGCACCCATAATATCGTTTTTCATATCAATGACAGCCTGTCTTGCAGCATCGGCATATGCAGTTTCTCCATAACTTTGATAGGTTTCCATGCGATATGCTGCAATGATTCCTCTTGAAGAATTCACAATTGCACCAAGACCATCTTTGTTAAAATAAGGAATCAAATCTTTCGCTGTACCTCCTTGCGCTCCATACCCTGGAACTAAGATATACTGTTTAGGCATAATTTCACGAAGAATCTTAGCCATCTTTGGATAGGTTGCTCCAATCACACATCCTACGTCACTGTAATCAACTCCATCTCTTTGACAGGCATCTCCCCATTCAACTACTTTTTTTGCTACTATCTCATATAATGGTACACCATTAATTAATTGATCCTGAAATTCTCCACTGGATGGATTTGATGTTTTCACCAATACAAATATTCCTTTATTTTCCTTTTTACACTCTTCTACAAACGGCATGACTCCATCGGTTCCAAGATATGGATTTACTGTAGCAAAATCTTCATTAAATACAGATACCTCGCTCGTTCCTACTTTAATCTTTCCCAAGTGTGCAGTTGCATATGCTTTAGAAGTAGAACCGATATCTCCACGTTTGATATCTCCAATTACAATAAGTCCCATTTTTTTACAATAGTCCACCGTTTTTTTAAAACTAATCAGTCCTGGTATACCAAATTGCTCATACATTGCAATTTGTGGTTTTACTGCGGGAATCAAATCATAAATTGCATCAACAATCCCTTTGTTAAATTGCCAGATTGCTTCTGCTGCCCCCTCTAGCGTTTCCCCATATTCTGCAAATGCTTTTTTTTGAATATGTGCAGGAATAAACCCCATCATTGGGTCTAATCCAACTACAATTGGTGCCCTCGTTTGTTCAATTTGTTTTACAAGTTGTTCAATCATATGTTCTCCCTTCTGCCAATATGGCAAACCACTTTGTTCCTCATTTCCTATAAAAAGAGAGTATGATACTAACTCATACTCTCTCTATAAACAATTTTCCCATCTACTATCGTTACCATTACTTTTCCAATTACGCTTCGATTTTCAAATGGGGTATTTTTGCCTTTTGAAGCAAACGCATTACTATGAACCGTATATTCTTTTCTCGGATCTGCAATCACAACATCCGCTGGCATTCCTGGTAACAACGTACCCTTATCAATTCCAATAATACGTGCTGGATGAAAACTTAAGCACTCCACCATCTGCATCGGTGACAAAAACCCCGCATTAACAAGTTCTGTCATCGTCAAAGAAAAGGCTGTCTCTAGCCCTACAATACCAAACGGTGCTTCTTTTAAGGATTTTTCTTTTTCACACATTTGATGTGGCGCATGATCCGTTGCTATTACTTCCATAATATTCTCACTCAAACCTTTTTTTAATGCCTCCACATCGCTTTTACTTCGAAGCGGCGGATTCATCTTAAAGTTTGCATTATCACTTACTATATCGTCCTCAGACAAAGCGAAATGATGTGGGCATACCTCACCACTTACTGCTTGTCCTTGCTTTTTAGCCCATTTTATAAGGCTTACACTATCTTTCGTAGAACAATGGCAAAGATGTAATTTTACACCCGTTTCTTTCGCTAATAGGATATCTCTTGCGACAATGATGTCTTCCACTGCATTGCTAATTCCAGGAACTTTAAGTAAATCAGCTTTTGCACCCGCGTTGATAACTCCATTTCCTACTAAACTTTTATCTTCACAATGTGCTAAAACGACAATGTCTGCCTCTCTTGCAAGTAGCATCGCCTCTTGGTAGATCTTACTATTCATTACTGATTTTCCATCTTCACTAATTGCTTTCATTCCTGCTTTTGCCATGGCTTTAATGTCATTTACTTCTTGACCTTGTTGTCCACGGGTTACAGCACCTACCGGAATCAAGTGAACCAAAGAATCTTCTTTTTCTTTTTTCTTGATAAATTCAATCATTTCAACCGAATCAATTACTGGCATGGTATTTGGCATTGGGCAAACACTGGTAAATCCACCTCTTGCCGCTGCCATAGATCCTGTCTTTATCGTTTCTTTTTCTTCAAATCCAGGTTCTCTAAAATGAACGTGAAGGTCAACAAATCCAGGCATAACATAATGCCCTGTTGCATCAATTATCTCATCTGCTTCGGTAATAATCTTTGTTTCCACTGCTTTAATTATTCCATTCTCAATCAGAAGGTCAAAACAGCCATCCTTTTTGGATGCTGGGTCTAATACATGTCCGTTTTTAATCAATATCTTCATGAATTTACCACCCCTAAACCTAGTATTCAGCCTTTAAAAAATCTTCTAGTACTTTATCATTATCAATATATTGTCCAAATTCTTCCCTTGTAATCCATTTCGCATCATTTAAGTCTTCCGACAGCATAATGGTATCTTGTTCCGCGATACATTCATAAGCAATTCCAACTTTGTGCGTATCCCCCACCATAAATGACCACGTATAAATCATACGATTTACTTCTGCTGCAATTCCCGTTTGCTCTGTAATTAAACGAATAACAGCTGCATCCGGAGATTCTCCATGTTCTACACTACCATCTACAAATTGCCATTGGTATGGATTTGAAATACAATCATCATACCATTTTGCAACAACTAAGAACTTGTCATTGCTCCTAACAATACCTTTCACTAACAGCTTACAATTTTCCATTATTTTTGCCTCCCGCATATTGTATCAATAACTTATAAAAATTACAATCCTAAAGTTAAAATTTTTTATTACTCTCTCTTTTTTATCATATCAAGCCACTTTGCTATCTCTTTTTCATATCCATTTTCTGATAATTGATAAAATTTTCTTCCTACAAGATTGTCCGGTAAGTATTGTTGATTCACATAGTGATTTGGGTAATCATGTGCATATTTATATCCAATACCATGGGATAAATCTTTCGCACCATTGTAATGTGCATCCATCAGGTGCGGCGGTATGGAATCCGTCTTTTCAGAAGAAACGACACGCATTGCTTCAAATATTGCATTCACTGCAGAATTGCTCTTTGGTGCACATGCTACATAAGAAACCGCTTGTGCTAAAATAATTTGAGCTTCTGGCATTCCAATTCGTTCGACCGCCTGTGCTGCTGCTGTCGCCACCACAATTGCATTGGGATCTGCATTCGATACATCTTCCGCAGCACAAATCATAATTCTTCTGGCTATAAATGTGATATCCTCCCCAGCGTAGAGCATTCTTGCAAGATAGTAGATTGCTGCATCCGGGTCAGACCCTCTCATACTTTTAATAAATGCAGAAATCGTATCATAATGATTATCCCCTTTTTTATCATAACCGAGCACTCTTTTTTGAATACACTCAGCGGCAACTGCAAGGGTAATATGAATTTTCCCATCCTCACTTCTCGTGGTCGTTAAAATTCCAAGCTCGACGGCATTTAATGCAGCTCTTGCATCTCCATTTGAAACATCCGCTAAAAATTCAAGCGCATCCTCTTCAATCACCGCTTGGTAGGAAGCAAGACCTTTTTCTTCATCATGAAATGCACGAAGAATCAATTTTTTTATATCTTCCTTATCAAGCGCTTTTAATTCAAATACGATGGATCTAGAAATCAACGCTCTGTTTACTTCAAAATATGGATTTTCTGTGGTTGCTCCGATTAAAATAATCGTACCATCTTCTACAAATGGAAGTAAGAAATCCTGTTGCCCCTTATTAAAGCGATGGATCTCATCAATAAAAAGAATCGTTTTTTTCCCATACATCCCATTTGTCTGCTTCGCTTGATTAATAACTTCCTCCATATCCTTTTTTCCTGAACTGGTTGCATTTATTTGTTTAAAATCAGCACTCGTCGTATTTGCTATTACTTTTGCTAATGTTGTCTTCCCTGTTCCTGGTGGTCCATAGAAAAGAATAGAACTTAATTTATCCGCTTTAATTGCGCGATACAATAGCTTATCTTTACCAATAATATGTTCCTGTCCCACTACTTCTTCCAACAAAGTGGGTCTTAATCGACTTGCTAGGGGAGATTCCTTGTCCTGATTAACCTCCCGCATATATTCAAATAAATCCATGCTGCTTCTCCTGTTTCTCTCTTGCTTTTTTTCATTGTCTATGTTAAAATACTGCTGTTTTCTTTTTAAAATGTACACATGATACATACTTATATTACGAAAGAAGGTTTTTAAATGACGATACCAAATGACCCTATCATACTTTTAAGTTTTATTAATACACAACTTCGTGATTTTTATGAAAGTCTAGAGGATTTGTGCCTTTCTATGAACATTGACAAGACTTCTCTTGTTTCAAAACTTGAACAGGTCGATTATAGCTATGACCGCCCATCCAATCAATTTAAATAAAATCTAAGTCAAAAAAATATAACATTTCCTTGTACAATCCCAAAGTACATCTCTTTTACTCGTACAATCTTTGCCTTTCCATTCGTAGCTTCTGTCACTTTTTGTTCGAATTGATTGCAATCCTTGATGGGTACCAACACATCAGCCTTTACAATATCTGTATATTCTGTATCGAGCATTATAAATTCAAGCTGTCCTATGATATATTGGACTTTTCCGATTCCGTTGTAATCCGTTTGTATCGTATAGTTTACTCCCAATCTTTTTTCCAAAATTATACTATTTGTAAGTCCTGCTTGTACTGCTTTTGAATACGCTCTGACAAGACCTCCTGTCCCTAGTAAAGTCCCTCCAAAATATCTAGTAACAACAACTAAAACGTTATGAATATCTTCTCCTAATAAAACATCAAGCATTGGTCTTCCAGCTGTTCCCGATGGTTCTCCATCATCACTAATCCGTTGAATCTGATGTTTATCCCCAATTACATACGAAAAACAATGGTGGCTTGCATTAAAATGTTTTTTCCTTACTTTCTCTATAAAATCATTTGCCTCTTCCTCCGTATTGATTGGGAAAATTGTGGCAATAAATCTTGACTTTTTTTCAACAATTTCTTTTTCTCCACCAGAATAAACAACTCGGTATGTTTCTAACATAAAATGTCAATCCTTTCTATTAAAGTATTGAATTTACAATCTACTCTTAGTATACCAAAGGATGATTCAATTCGCAAAGTAGTTGTAACACATTTTTTACTTTATTTCAGGTTAATTATTTGGTATAATTTACTTTAGGGTTTGCATAAGATGCAAACTCAAGGAGGTGCTTTATGAACTATAGTAAGAAAGGAACGGCAAAAAGACAAAAACAACTTAAGTCAAACAAACATCGCATGCTAACGAAAGCCGGCGTTTCTTTTTTTCGAGCTTTTATCATTTGCTTTGTCGTCATGTGCATTGTCGGTATCTTTGCTGGGGTTGGTGTGCTAAAAGGCATCATTGACAACGCACCTAGTATAGACTCTATTGATGTGGCTCCAAGTGGATTTGTTACTACTCTTTATTATTCCAATGGAGCAGAAAGTCAACAGCTCGTTGGATCGGCGGCAAATCGTGTCTATGTAACGCTCGATAAAATTCCAGATGTTGTATACAATTCATTCATTGCCATTGAAGACAAACGTTTCTGGGAGCATAATGGAATTGATGTAAAAGGAATTATGCGTGCATTTGGAGAAGTCATTGCAAAACGAGAGCTAGACTCTGGTGCCAGTACTCTTACCCAGCAGCTTTTAAAAAACCAAGTCTTTAACGGTGGTTCAGAAACTGCAATTGGTGATAAAATTCAACGTAAAATTCAGGAACAATATTTAGCGGTCAAATTAGAGCAAAAACTAGCAGAAGGCTCTGATAAACAACATGCAAAAGAGCTTATTTTAGAGTACTATTTAAACACCATTAACTTAGGACAAAATACATTAGGTGTACAAGCTGCATCTGAACGTTACTTTAATAAAGATATCAGTGATTTGACCTTATCCGAAGCTACTGTGATTGCTGGAATCACACAAAACCCATCCGGGCTAAATCCTTTAACGCATCCAGAGGACAACGCCGCAAAACGCGAAATTATATTGGACTACATGGAAGAACAAGGCTACATTACTTCCCTTGAAAAAGAAGATGCGCTTGCCGATGACGTTTATTCCCGTATCCAATTAGTCAATGACGAGCAATATTCTGACTCATCTTCTACCGTTAATAGTTATTTTGATGATGCTCTCATCGATGATGTTATCGAGGATTTCCAAACGGAACTCGGTTATAGCGAAGCACAGGCAGTTAATATGCTTTACCGTGGTGGATTACAAATTTATACCACGCAAAGCAAAAAACTTCAAAAAGTCTGTGACAAGGTATTCTCCGATGAATCTTTATATCCAGCAAACTCAAAACTTGCCTTAACTTATCGTTTGTCTGTAATTGATAAACATGGGGATGAACACAACTATTCGGAAACTACATTAGCAAACTATTTTATCTATGAAAAAGGAAACAACCATTTTAATTTGTATTTTAACAAAAAAGAGGATGCAGAACCTTATATTGAGGAATATCGTAATTTTGTTTTAAAAGACAGTGATGAAATAACTGGTGAAGTAATTAATTATACCTTAGAACCTCAGGTTTCCTTTGTCCTAATGAATCAAAGCAATGGAAAAGTATTGGCAATGATTGGAGGTCGTGGGAAAAAAACAGCAAGTCGTACGCTCAATCGTGCAACTGATTCACCTAGACAGCCAGGTTCTACCTTTAAAGTAGTTTCAACCTATCTTCCTGCTCTCGATACAAAAGGCATGACACTTGCATCGGTGGAAGATGACAGTGAATACTACTATCCTGGTACAAAGAAGCAAGTAAAAAACTGGAACGGTGAAAATTATAAAGGCCTTACTCCATTACGTGACGGTATTGTCAACTCAATGAATGTAGTTACTGTCAAAACTATGGTAGACGTCACGCCACAAGTTGCTTATGATTATTTGTTAAAACTAGGCTTTACTACCGTATATGATAATTATGTTGGCGACGATGGAAAAATTTACTCTGATATTGGTTATCCAACTGCTCTTGGAGGCTTGACCAAAGGAGTTACAAATTTTGAATTGACGGCTTCTTTTGCAGCAATTGCCAACAAAGGTGTTTATACAGAACCAACCTTATATACAAAGGTTGTCGACCATGATGGTAATATTTTAATTGATAAAGAACCTAAGACTCGTCAAGTTATGAAAGAATCTACTGCATGGTTACTTACAAGTGCCATGGAAGATGTTGTAAAGATTGGTACCGGAACTCGGGCAAGATTTGATACAAATAAAATTTCTATGCCATTAGCTGGAAAGACAGGAACAACATCCAATAATGTTGACACGTGGTTTGTTGGTTTTACTCCATATTATACAGCAGGCATTTGGTCTGGTTTTGATGATGGGAATACTTCACAAACCGAAACCTCTTATCACAAGACCTTATGGAAAACGGTAATGGAAAATATCCATATCAAAGCAAAAAAAGAATATAAAGAATTTGAAAAGCCAAGTAGTATCGTTACCGCTAAAATTTGTACCAAATCAGGTAAGCTTGCTGTGGATGGCTTATGTAATGCAACTTCCCGGGTTGAATATTTTGACGTTAACACCGTGCCAAAAGAAAAATGTGATGTTCATGTAAAATATCGAATTTGTAAGGAATCTGGTGAACTGGCAGGCGAATATTGCCCAGAAGATCAAGTAGAAGAAAAGATTTTCTTAATAAAGGATGAAACGGGGCATACCGCCGATTCAGCGAATGCAATATCAGCAGATCAGTATACAAAAACCTGTCATATTCATACAGCACCACAAGTAAAAGATCCCGAACCTAGCGTGTCTCCAATTGATACACCACCTAGTGTAAGTGCTTCTCCACAACCTTCGTCTACTCCAGAAGAGGCCACCGCTGAACCTACCAATCCTACAACAGATCCTACTCTTCCAGCGATGGACGATAATTAAATACCATTAGAACAATAAAAATACCTGTAAACCAATGATTTTAGTTTACAGGTATCTTTTTTTATTTTAAAAGCAGCCGGCTGCTTGAATATTTACTTTTTAAGTTTTGGGTTAAAGACGATAGAGGCAAGGTAACTAAAGATAAGTGCTGAAGAAACGCCTACTGCGCTTGCAGTAAATCCTCCTTTGAATATGCCTAAAAATCCCTCCTCATCCACTGCTTTTTTCACACCCTGAAATAATGTATTCCCAAATCCAATTAAAGGTACACTCGCGCCTGCCTTTGCCCAGTTTACAAAAGGCTCATAGACACCTACTGCTCCAAGAAATGCTCCAAGACATACTAAAATCACCATGATTCTTCCTGGTAAAAGCTTCGTTTTATCCATAAGGATTTGAACTAACATACAAATTGCTCCTCCAACAAAAAATGCACGAACATAATCCATTATACCACCTCCAAAACAACACCATGAGCAATGGATGGAACCGTATTTCCCTCATTAAAGCTCACCGTTGATAATAATGCTCCTGTTGGAACAAATAGCACCTTTTTCCATTCTTCTTTCCTCATTTTACGAAGAATAAAGCTTGTAAGTGTGATTGCACTACAACCACAGCCACTACCACCCGCATGTGTATCTTGTTCTTGCGTATCATAAATTTCTATCCCACAATCCATGTGATTTTCTGTAATATCATACCCTTTTTCCTGTAAAATATCCAAGAGAATCTCCTGCCCAATATATCCCAAATCTCCAGTAATTATCTTATCATAATATGCTGGTATTCGACTAAAATCTTTTAAATGATTATAGATTAAATCAGCTGCTGCTGGAGCCATACAAGCTCCCATATTCATAGAATCTTTCACTCCGTAATCAATAATTCGTCCTGTTGTTATTCCTGTTACGCATACCTTTTGACCTTTTTTTCTTTCACCCGCTTGCTTACTTAATACAATAGCACCACTTCCGGTTACCGTATACGTCGCTGCCAATGGTCTTTGGTTCCCATAACCTAGTGGAAATCGAAATTGCTTTTCTGCACTTGCAAAATGACTGGAAGTAATCGCAATCACTTTATCCGCATATCCTCCTGCGATTAACATAGAACCTAATGATATTGACTCCCCCATGGTGGAACAAGCCCCATATAGCCCAAATAATGGAATCTCAAATGTTTCAATTCCGAAAGAAGTTGCAATTAGCTGCCCCAGCAAATCTCCCCCAAGCAAATATCGAATATCGATTGCCTCAAGATTTGCCTTTTTTAAAAGACGAGCAATCACACGGGACTGCAAACGGCTCTCTGCCTCTTCCCAAGTATTTCCACCACACATTGGATCTTCTTCGACTTCATCAAAATATCCTCCTAGTGGTCCCTCCCCTTCTTTTTTACCAGCAATGGAACTTTCTTCTATGATGTATGGCGGTTCTCCAAATAAAATGCTCTGTCTACCAAATTGTTTATTATTCATCCCTTTTTGTACCCTTTCTATTACAAATTTTCATCCTAATCTTTATGTTACTTTCAGTATCCAGTAAATAAGTCCTAATATCCAACTAGAGAAAATTCCATATAAAATAACTGGTCCTGCAATCGTAAATATTTTACATCCAATGCCAAAAACTTGCCCCTCTTTTTTAAACTCAATTGCAGATGCTGCTACCGAATTAGCAAAACCCGTGATAGGAACAATCGTTCCTGCCCCTGCCATCTTCGCGATTTTAGGATAAATTTGAAGCCCTGTTAGCAAAACACTCAAGCCAACTAAAATCAAAATGTTATAAGCTCCAGCACTCTCCTTATCAACTCCCATGCTCATAAACCAATTGATTAAAAACTGACCAATTACACAAATAAGTCCACCTACCCAGTATGCATTCAATAAATTTACCAACATATTGTGCGTTGGTGTAACATCCTTCACATACTGATTATATTTTTTGTTTCGTCGTTTTTCATCACTTTCTTTTAATACATCTGAGATTTTTGTTTTCTCTTTCATAGGATCCCCTCTTTCTTTTACCAAAATTGGTATAACGTACCAATTCCTTTTCCCAATGCAATTGCCAAAATTACAATAACTATACCATACTTCAACTTGGCACGTTGAACAAATATAGGAATCACCTTTAGTTCCTCGGCAAGTGCCATGGCCAGACACCCCACATATATTCCTGAAAAAAGTCCAAATAACGAAAGAATAGGTGTCCCCAAATGACAGTTTAGGTTAAAAATAATAATGACATTTCCTATACTCCCCCCCCATATAATTGCAGTTTCATATAATTTAATTCTACTTGCTGTATTGGTGCGATCTGCAAGTCTTGGAAAAATTCCTATCATTGTGATGAAAGCGAAAACACCAGCACCGACAATAAATCCACCCGATAATCCTATCATGCAAGCTATCATATTCTTAATTAGCATCCATTGTCTTCCCTTCTCGTGAGGCTGTTTTTATTTTTGCTTTTGTCTTATCTGTTTCGAATGTTCTCATTTCAATTTGAATTGGTGTAGGATCATCTCGTAAATGTTTTTTCGTAAAATGATTATAAAAAATAAGAATGCCCATGCTTAATCCAATTGAGTAACTAAGTTCAATAATATGACTTCCTTCTCCATTGGTTCCTAACACCAATTGATAGATTTTTTGAAACAATTGACCTACACTCACATCTGTGTTAAAGGTCATAATAGAAAATGCTGCCCCAAAAAAAGCAATCAAGGTAACCACTCCCGTCTTTAGATATTCAAAGCTCTTTTTCTTGTGTTCTGGAACACGATATTCTATGATAAAATCGGTTTCCCCAATATTAACAATCTCGATTCCATGTGCATATGCATGCATAGTTTCCATTACTTTTAAAATAGAAACGGCAATATCTTTATCCCCCTCTTTTAGAGTCATAAATATTAATTTGGAAAGATCTTTTACCAGACTTTTATTCTCTCCATATAACTTAACAACATCCTCTAAAAAGACTTTTTTATTACTAATAATCATATTTTGTTCTGCTTTTACATAAATAATGTCACCACTCATATTTCCTTCCATCCTCTATCAATTTCTTCTTTTACAAAAACACCCTCATTTTTTTCTTCTTTGGGAGATGATTTCATAACAAAAAAAATAAGGCCTATTAATACGAGTGTTAGCGTGACTATGGCAAAAATTCGTTTTTTCATAAGACCACCGCCTGATTAATTTAACCTTATTATTTGTATTCTTTTTTTCTTTATACTACATTTTTACAAAATTATAAATTATTTCGCATTCGTTTCAATATTTTCTTCTCTAAACGACTCACTTGAACTTGAGAAACGCCTAATCGTTTTGCTACTTCTGTTTGCGTTTTATCTTGATAATATCGTAGATGAATAAGCTCCCTTTCGTCTTCAGATAATAGTTCCAATAATTGTTCCATTAACATATGATTTACGATTTTTTCACTTTCATCGTTTTCAGATGGCAATTTGTCTTCTAGTGTAATTTCATTGCCCTCTCCTTGATAAATTGTTTTATAAATAGATTCCACCTCTACATTTGCTTCAAGTGCCATTACAACCTCCTCAAGAGAGAGCATTGCATCCTCCGCTATCTCTGTAAGAGTTGCATCGCGTCCTAGTAAATAGGCGAGTTTTTCAATGGATCTTCTAACTTTCCAACCATTTTCTTTAATCGAACGACTCATTTTTATCATTCCATCGTCACGTAAAAAACGCTTTATCTCACCACTAATCATAGGGACGGCATAGGTTGAAAATTTGACTTCAAATGATATGTCAAATTTATCAATAGCTTTGATTAGTCCTATGCTACCAATTTGAAATAAATCTTGTGCTTCGTATCCGCGATTTGAAAAACGTCTCACAATGCTCCACACCAATGCCATGTTATCTAATATTAACTGCTCTCTGGCATCTTTATCTCCTCCTTGAGCCTCGGTTATTAATCTTTGAACATTTTCCATCACTCATCCCCGCTCCTCCTTTTATCTCCTCCAATCTTTTTTTTCATTCGTATTTTTGTTCCTTCGCTTATCTTTGATTCAATCTCCAAACTATCCATAAATGTCTCCATAAATACAAAACCCATTCCAGAGCGTTCCCATTCCGGTCTTGTTGTATATAATGGTTCTCTTGCTTTCTCGATATTTTCAATTCCTACTCCCTGATCTTGAATCTCTACTATAAAATCTTGCTCACTGATCTTACAAGTGATTTGAATTTTTCCTTCTTCATTTTCGTAACCATGTATAATTGAATTTGTTACAGCTTCTGAAACCGCTGTTTTAATATCAGCGACTTCTTCAATCGTTGGATTCAGCCGTGCAACAAATGCGGCTACCACCATTCTTGCAAAACTTTCATTTTGAGATGTACTATCAAATTCTAAAAACATTTCGTTTGCAACCATACTTATCTTCCCCCTCTTATAGCGCCTCCAACGCCTCTTTCACCGTATTATGTTTTTCAATAATCTTGTATAATCCAGATAGACGAAATATGCGATCTACTGAACTATTTACTGATGTAACTGCCACTTTTCCTCCTACAAAAATTACTTTCTTATAACGTCCCATGATCATTCCAATTCCCGAACTATCCATGAAATCGACACCTTGAAAATCAAAAATAATGTGCCTGATATTCTCTCGGTCAATCAGCTTGTCAAACCCCTTACGAAGCACTAATGCCTTGTGATGATCTAATTCGTCTTGCATATAGATTACCAAGCATTGCTCCATTATTTCAAAGTTTGTCTCTGTTTCTGACATATGTTTCATCGTTTCTTTCCTTTCTTTTATGGTTTTAATAAAAATTTTTTCTATTGGATCAAAAAATCCCTATGATAATGTACAGGGAATTGCCCATTTATTATCATAAGGATTTTCTTTTGTAGGTATGTAATTTTTTGTTTATTGATTCTCTATTTCTGCAATTCTACGCGTTGCATCTGCAACTCGATCCGAATCCGGGTAATTATTAATAATCATTTCATAGTATTCTCTTGCTTTGTCATATTTTCCTAATCGGTGATACGATCTGCCTAAAAAATACATTGCCTTTACATTTTCCGGCTGCATAACAATCGCTTTTTGTAGTGTCTCAATTGCTTTTTCATACTTTCCGCTATTATACGTTACGCGACCTTCTTCCGCCATCACTTCAGCGGCTTTTGAAAAGGTATCTTCTTTTATTAAATTATAAATTTGCTTTGCCTTACTGTTTTCTATTGCAGCTTCTTTTACATTTGAAAGCATGTCCGCAGCTTTTTCTTTATCATCTTGCATATAGTATTGAATCGCCTTAAAGTAGTAATTCATTGAATCTTCATCAACGCCCTCTTCTTGCAATGTTGCAAGTTTTGTTTGAAGCTCTTTTGCTTTCGTTTTCAACTCTTCATTTTCAGCAGTAAGCTGCGTCGTCGTTGCACTTTGAGATGCCATTTGGTCACTATACGTTTTAAATTGCTCCTCATATTGAGATGCAATGCTCTTTTTCGCGGTTGGTACAATTAAATAATAAACAACTGCGATTCCTAAAATTGCTCCGATTAATAAATTTAAATAGGGCCAGAAATTAAATTTTTCTTCTCGATAAGAGCCTTGACTAAACGCTTTTAGACTCATATCTTGCTCAGATAAGACATTCGAGTTTTCCCCTTTTATTTTCTCATTTGAGTTTACAAACGTTCCTGGTAATTCACTCATATACTTTAGAGTTAACGTATTGTTTCTATCTATCTTATTTGCTTTTGATAAGCATTTTGCCGCTTTTTTATTATCTCCTATCTTCATATACAAGACAGATAAAAGTTGATAACTTCGAATAAACTTTGGATTTAAACTAATCACTTTCTCAAGTTGCATAACAGCCAAATCTTCACTGCCTTGTTTGGCATAAGATAATGCACTATTATATTTTTTTATCGTCTGATTAATGGATTCAAGACTCGATGCATTCTTTTGAATTGCATTCATATAATAATCGGCCGAATTATCCTCATTTTGAAAATTTTTACTTAATACCCATTCACTTAGTGCTTCCACAACTTCGCCCATTTCATAATAAATAAGCCCCAAGAGATTCCTAGCTTCTGTATTCTTTTTATCGAATCGAAGACTTTTTTGCAAAAAGTTTACCGCTCCTGACAAGTCACGGACTCTTGCCTTTTCCAATCCAACATTATAATACATATTAGATATACCGATTGCTCGTTTGTATATCGCCAAATCTTGTCCACAATTACTACAAGTCAAGTTTTGGAATGATGTTTCTTTCTCACATACTGGACAAATCATTCGATGTGCCTCCTATTGGTTCTTTATTTCTTTTAACATGTCACGAATCAAATCGGTAACATCCGTAGAATCATTGCTATAAATTGCATCTTCTGCCTGCTCCACTTCAAGACTTGGTTGAAACTTTGCAATCTCATCATCAAAATTAATCATCAGTGTCTGCGCTCCTATCCGCCGCTTTAGCGGCACTCAAACATTATTACAAATATACTCTAATCATATCTACAATAACAAAATATTGCAACTAAATAAGGTCGTCATGAATCGACTAAATATTCTGTCTGCTACCTATTTCTCCATTCTTCGAAAAATATGTTACATTATAGTTTTCGGATTCAATTAGTTTTACACATCCATTTATAGTGATTTTCGCTCCACGATAAATACTTTTATGTACCACTAATGTTGAACCAATTGAATTTTCTACATTGGTACGAAGATTTTCTATCTCCTTTAAAACACTTGCTACAACGGAATCTTTTGCAATTTTTGCTCGTATCAAAGAGAGTTTCTTTTCTGCCAGCTCCTGGTTATCTGCCTTTTCTAATATACTGTTTATCTTCAATACACCATCTTCAATGCGGGCAATTTCATCTAAAACATATTTGTACTTATTTTTTACCTTTCTGATATGTTCATATATTTCTTTATCAACACCCAGATCAATTCTAGTTTTAACTTCAGACATATTCCCGACCATAGTTGCCTCGATTTTTCGTATTGCACTAAGTGATCCACCTACGATGATACCCTTTTTCCCAGATACAATTATTTCTTGTTCAGACATGATATTGCAATTTAAAATTGCATTTGCCTTTACACTTCCCTTTGCATAAATGGTCGTTTGTTCAAAAAATTTGGCGCAAACATGTCCACCCGCACGAATTTCTCCTCTTCCAGCTCCTTGCATCCCGTTTTTAAGGATTACATCCCGATCAGCAATCAGTTGCGCCCCTTCTACATGACCATTCACTGTGATGTTTCCTTTTGCATGGATTGTCATCCCAGAAACTACATTTCCAGTTACAAGTACATCTCCCGAAAAATGAATGTTGCCCGTTAAAATTGTTACATCTCCATCAATTTTAATCATATTGCTAACCGTTAAACGATCATTTTTAAATTCCACTTTTCCAGTAATCATAGCAGTATATAATCGTTTATCATCTGATACTTTAAATCCTTTTCCTTTTAACACAGGTAGTTCTCTTCCAATTTTAGCTACAATCGGCTTTCCATATACATCAACTCCATTTGCGCCTACAACTGCTGGTTTATAACGTACCAGCTCTTGCCCTGCCTCTATTACACTTACATCCTGCATATTTCCATAATCGACACTGCCATCTGGCAAAATTTTAGGCTTTGTGTCTTGCTCAATGCTAAACATAAATTCAAATTCACCATCTCGCCCTTGCTCTGGTGCTATTCCCTGTGCAACTAACTGTTCTGTATAGTAGAGTTTATTTGAAACAATAGAACGCAGGGTTTCTATTTTTATGCCTACTACTATATTATTATCTTCCAAAATTGATTCCAAATCACTTACTGCATAAACTTCATCTTTATCAACGGGATATAGGCTCAGATAGGCCTGTACCAAATCATCTGATACTCGAACCAAAACACGGGTCGTTTCCATATTCATTGCCATCTTCCTACCTCCAGTTTTTTTATTTAAGATTTATTATACGTTCGGTAACCTGTTCTAACATATTTGTATATTTTTCATGCTTTGCTTTTTCTTCCTTAATCTTATTCGCAGGAGCCTTGCTAACAAAACGTTCATTAGAAAGCATACCATTGACACGATTTAATTCACTTTCCAAACGTGTTTTTTCCTTTTCCAATCGTTCGATTTCTTTTGCGATATCAACTAATTCCGCAAAAGGCATATAAATAACCGCTCCTTGAATTACTGCTGAAACTGCATCATCTGGAATATCTGATTTCACTTCTTTAACGATTACCTCACTTGCATATCCTAATGTAGCAAAAAACACACGGCTATTTTCAAAAATAGTACGAAGATTACTTTCTTGTGAAACAACGATAACGGTTGCCTTCTTACTTGGCGGTACATTCATTTCCGCTCGAACATTACGAATCCCCTTCACAGCAGATTTAATAACTTCTACCGCTTCTTCATCCATTCCAAAATTATATTCTTCTTTATATATCGGCCAATTAGAAATCATAATTGACTCTTCTGCACTTTGCAAGGTGCAAAATATTTCTTCTGTTAAAAATGGCATATATGGGTGAAGAAGTTTTAGTGACTGAATTAATACCGTTCTTAATGTCCAAACAGCAGACGCTCTTGTTTTGTCTTCTTCATTATATAACCTTGGTTTCACCATTTCAATATACCAGTCACAAAATTCTTCCCAAATAAAGTCATAAACTTTTTGAACAGCGATTCCTAATTCAAATACTTCCATATTTGCAGTAACTTCTTTTGTCAATGAATTTACTTTTGATAAAATCCACTTATCTGCTTGTGTACAATTTGTAGCTACATCAAACTCCGTTTGTTCCAATAATGCTTTTTCTTCCTCTGAAATCTTATCTACATTCATCATAATAAATCGAGATGCGTTCCATACTTTATTCGCGAAATTACGACTTGCTTCCACACGTTCCAAATAAAAACGCATATCATTTCCAGGCGCATTTCCAGTAATTAAAGTAAAGCGTAGTGCATCGGCACCAAACTGTGAAATAATTTCCAACGGATCAATTCCATTTCCGAGCGACTTGCTCATTTTTCGTCCTTGTGAATCTCGTATTAATCCATGGAATAATACCGTATCAAACGGCTTCTTTCCCATGTGTTCATACCCAGAAAACACCATACGTATTACCCAAAAGAAAATAATATCATATCCTGTAACCAATACATTAGTTGGATAAAAATAGTCAAGTTCCTCCGTATGTTCTGGCCACCCCAAGGTAGAAAATGGCCATAGTGCAGAACTAAACCACGTATCAAGTGTATCCTCGTCCTGTGTCATGTGTGCATTGCCACATTTTGGGCATACACTTGGCTTTTGTGATTCTTTTGCAACAATAACCTCACCGCATTTATTACAATAATAGGCAGGAATTCTGTGCCCCCACCATAGTTGCCTTGAAATACACCAATCTCTGATGTTATCTGTCCAATTAAAATATGTCTTTTCCATACGTTCTGGAATTAATTTTATTTCCCCAGATTTGATTGCCTCTACCGCTGGCTGAATCAACTCATCCATCTTAACAAACCACTGCTGCTTAATCATTGGTTCAACCGTTGTGCTGCAACGGTCATGTGTTCCGACATTATGCACGTGATCTTCTATTTTTACTAACAAACCCAACTCGTTTAATTCTTGTACCATTTGCTTTCTAGCTTCGTAACGATCCAACCCGGCATATTTTCCACCTTTATCATTAATCGTTGCATCATCATTTAAAATATTAATTTCAGGTAAATTATGTCGTTTCCCAACTTCAAAGTCATTCGGATCATGTGCTGGAGTAATTTTAACAACACCAGTACCAAATTCTCTATCCACATAAGAATCTGCAATTACAGGAATTTTACGATTTACAAGTGGTAAAAGTACCATTTTTCCAATCAAATCCTGGTATCTTTCATCCTCTGGATTTACGGCAACTGCAGTGTCACCTAATAATGTTTCTGGTCGAGTAGTTGCAATCTCAACAAATCTTCCTTCTTCTCCAACAATTGGATAATTTATATGCCAGAAATGTCCAGCCTGTTCTTCGTGTTCTACTTCGGCATCTGAAATCGAGGTTTTACATACTGGGCACCAATTTATAATCCGTGATCCTTTATAGATTAATCCTTTTTCATACAGTTTTATAAACACTTCTTCCACTGCCTTAGAACATCCCATATCTAGGGTAAACCGTTCCCGTTCCCAATCGCAAGAAGATCCTAATTTTTTAAGTTGTTCTACTATTGTTCCGCCATACTCTTCTTTCCATTCCCACGTACGCTTTAAGAATCCTTCCCGACCCAATTCTTTCTTATCAATGCCTTCTTCTTTTAATTGGTTGATTACTTTTACTTCTGTTGAAATACTTGCATGATCCGTTCCTGGAAGCCACAACGCTTCATATCCTTGCATACGTTTAAAACGGATTAAGATATCTTGCATGGTTTCATCTAGGGCGTGTCCCATATGAAGTTTTCCCGTAATGTTTGGTGGTGGAATCACAATGGTAAATGGTTTCTTATTTTTATTCACAGTTGCGTGAAAATATCGGTTTTTTATCCATTTCTCGTACAATCTATCTTCAATTTCTTTTGGATTGTATGTTTTTTCTAGTTCTTTCTTCATAAAATTCTCCTTTATTGAAGTACTGCTTTTCACTGCAATACTTTATCATTTCCTATCCTACAAGATTAGTTAAAAATATCAGACTTGTCAAGTATTTTTACAGCTCTAGACTATAGTTTCTAAGGATGTCTCGAATCTCCTCTTGCATCTGCTTATTTTCATCCATAAAATCAAAAATTTCCTGCTTATTTTTCGTATAAGTTTTCGCATTATAGTCCAGATTATCGCGCAATTTTTGTCTTCTCACATTGAGTCGATGCCTTACTTCAACCATTTCTCGTTTATCAATGATTGCAAGTGCTTGATGCCCCCATACTTCCCTATCGAAAAGCTGATATTCATTTAATTCTTCCAGTAGTATTTCTTTTGCTTGATTTATCTTATCTGTATGTTTTGCGTATTTTGATTCTTTTTCTTTTTCCCCTAAATATTGCTTCCAGATGTATTCAAGCTCTGCGAAACTACTAACATCATATTTTTCATAGGAGTATTCTAACAAACTCATATTGTTAACATATTTTATTTTGACTTTATTTAAAAGCATAATTGCTTTATGTCTTTTTCGATCAAGGAGTTTTAACTCTTTTCGATTTTTATTTTCTTCCAAAAAGATATATGTTTCAGTTAACGCCGCCATCACAATTGTTAACAAATAAGGAATCACCATACTCTTTTGAAATGCAAGAGAGATTGCGGCTAACAATGCAATGATGCTAACCACCAAAACTACCATTGCAATGGACATCTTCTTTAAAAATTCCTGCTTTGCCATAATTTCTTCTTGTTCATAACGTAGAACACCTTTTTCTCCCTCTAGGTGCTGCAAATCACCTTTAATTACTCCATTGTATATTTCATTCTTTTTCATATTTTTTAATTCGTTTGCAATGGAATTTTCTTGTTTCTCCATTATACTTCGCTGCGTATTTGTAAGGTTCGAATCTTTTGTTTTATACTTTTCCCTCTCCTTTGTATAGACACAAATATTACGTGCTGCGCGCTCTATTTTTTCTTTTTCTAATTCTGGTATGCGCTCTATTTTTTGAATATCAGTCAAATACGAGGTAACCACCTCGTACTCTTGCCTCATTTCCTGCATCTGGTGGTTTACCTCTACCATCTGCTCACAACAATCCACCACGTTACCTATCGTTTGTATTTTCTGTGGTTGCACTTCCTCCATTTGCGTATATAAATTTGAACTGTTTGGCTGTTCATCCTTTATGTCCACGTTTGGCTTAGGTTTTTTTAACCAGTTAAATAAGCCCATTTTTATATTCATCCTTCCACTGAGTAATCATTCGTTCCAATCCTTCGTAGTACTCTAGCATTTTTCCTTCATTTTTTAATTTCTTACTATTTTCGAATTTTTGAAACTCCTCTATGGTTTCTGCTTTCAACATACTTCCTTCAATTTCAGATAGCAAAGTATTTATATCTACAATCACATCCTTATATTGAGTTGTTTCTTTCAAAATCGAATCATCTTTTTTTGCAAATTTTATACACATCAAGTATGCAAGCAGGGAATCTTTGTTTTTGTTCTTTTCATATGCTCTTTGAAAAGTCTTTGCTGCATCTTCGTAGGTAGATGTATTCATTTTTATAATTCCTAGATTGTGCAATATGTCCCCAAGAAACTTCTTCGAACAAGACATATCTTTTTCTTCTTTCAAAATGCTATAATAAACAACCGCCGCATTTTTATAATCCCGTCCTTTTAAAAAATTATCACCACGCAATTTCTTTCGCTCCATCAAGCTACACGTTTCCAGTTTATCTATAACACGAATTAACTGTTTAATTTCATCTTCCTCATAAAAATCTGCACTGCACAAAACAGTAACGACCATATCTTTCAAAGTTCCTTTTTTTCGAATCATTTTCTTTAGTTTTTCAGAAGTCTCTGCTATTAAAAGATTGTTTTTTATCCAATCCGCCATTTTTATGGTGAAATCTGCCTCAGAAAGGGAATAAATATTATGATAAATATAATAGCACATCTCTTCAATCGAATAAATTCTGGTATTTGTATCTGGAAACAAGTATGCTTCATCCGTTATATTACCAGTACATAAAATTACCTTTCCCATTCACCATTCCTCCTAAAGTTCAATTCGTTTTTCCCAGACTCGTTTTGTTGAAGGTGCATACTCACCAAACCCTACATCCCGAATATATATAACACAAGTTCTCAAGTTCTCAAACTGAAAATCAAGTTGAAAGCGTCCCATCCGATTAGGTCTCTTTGGCATTCCTTCTAAATTAATCATACGTTCACTTGTCGTCATATCAAGTACATTTTTTATCACTAAGCGAATTTCCTCTTCTTCATCCAAAATAATTGTCACGGAATGTTTTGCCTGATTCCATAAAATTCCAGCTGGTATCATTTCAATATCTCTTATTTTTCCATCTTTATATCCTTTTAGCAGTAATGCATATTCCAAAACACCTTCCGATAATAAAAGGAACCTTCTCTCAAACTCATTTGTAACAAGATTTTTGGCGTGATAAGCCGCTCCCCTCGTGTAGATATTCGGTCCTCGAAAGCCACGCTTTCCTGCACAAAGCTCCGAAAGTGCTGCATCTGACCAATTCGATAAAAATCCTTCTCCAGCAAAATATAGGGTTGCAACGTCTTGATTATACAACACCGATTGAGCAGCTTCTAAAAAAGCCCTGGCTACTTGTTTTTTCTCGTTCTGCAAAAATATATCATAGGATAGTTGAGTAGACAAATCCTCGTTTACACAAGAAATAACCCATGGTTGACTCTTCCGATTTACTTGAATATACTTATACACTAGCCCTCGTTTACTATAATCAAATAACCCAATATTTTTTGGCCACAACTCTCTCTTTTGATTAAGCGCATAATAAATGTAGCTTTGTGTGTACGTCTCTACCAAGACTCGATCTTTAAAAATCCCCATATTGCCAAGTGCCTGATCAATTGCCTTTACTAAATACGAATTGTCTTTTTCTATTGTTACTACTAGCTTACTTATAAAATCATTGGAATAGTATGCTTGAAGCAAGATCAGTGTCTTTCGAAAAAATTTTTCAAGAATTGTTACCGCTTCATAGGTAGTTTCAAACACAGTAAAGGTTTCATTTTTACAAATTTGATCTACTATATTATCAATCAAGCTTACATCTTCTTGTTCACAAGCAGCAATTGCTTCTTCTCCAAATAACCATTCCCGCTTATCTCTATTCACAGCAAGACAGGTTGGGATAAAATAATAATCCTTTCCTTTTGCTCCTATTGTTTCAATTTCGCCGGTTCGCGGATGGAAACAACTCATCTGTGAATTTTCGTTTCCAAGATCAAATCCAACATATAAGTTCCGTGTTTGCTCCATTACTTGTCTTTCCTCCGTTCTACCTTACAAAATTTTTATTAACTCCTGCTCCACATAATTACATTTAATATACATCTCCATTAGTTCAAGCAATGTTTTCTCATCCTTCATTTCTTTTGCCGTTAACATCAAATTGATGAGTCCAAATTTACTTTCTTCTAATTCTAATTCTCTATTTCCATCAATACGAATACTCTCTGTTATTATTTCCTCGCTTCCGTCATCTTCTGTAATATAATACTGAAGCGTCTCGTCTTTGAATAATAAAAATGGAATCACATGAATTCCATAATATGTATTTTTCATGCATTTGGTTATATAATCTGCCTGGCTATCATCTTCGGCTAACATATAGTGAATCCTCACTCGTTTCTTTGGATTACACCTATATGACACATAAAAATAATCTTTGATTTGCTGTGGTAATTTTATTTTTCCTGAAAAATCCTTATAAAACGGAAAAATATAACCCAATTTTGTTAAACTACTAATGGCTTGCTCACTAAAGGCTAATTCTTCTTTCAAAAGCGTTTGTTTTTTACTAAAGTAAGATAACAATGCAAGCGTTCCTACCCTACTTTCTTCGTAAAAAACCTCTTTTTTCATAATAGGGAAAAGATCTTCACACGCTATGCGTTCGTTTATTAAATATTTATACGATGTATAAGCCAAATAGGCTCGTACGATTGTCTCATCTCCACCTTTTTTATAATACGATTTAAAAGCCTCCATCGCTTTCATCACTTGTTCTTCCGTAAATAATACCTGACTCAAGATACGTTCTTCTAGCACATATGCATCCAAATCAAAATTTATACAACTTTTCCAAAGCTTTAGAAGTGTTTCACTATCACCCTCTAAATACAGTATGAGATACGTGAGAATGCTTTCATTGTACTTTCCATCGCAAAAAATGAAATATGCCATGTCCAAAAGAAATTTATTTTTTATATCCATTCCCTTTATTTTGATTTCTTCCGTACAAAAATGAATCAATCGATTGATTGGTATTCCTTCAAACCCATATTCACTCATCATAAAACTTGCTTTATCCTTCAAATCATAAATCATGCAATAATAAATTGCGTTTGGACGAAACTCCTTTCGTAACAAATTAAAATCAGACAACAAAAGCATTTCTGTTAACGCCTCTGTTTCCATATTATCAAAATAATATTGAATCAAAGTTTCATAACACTGACCTTTATAGTAGTCCTTAAACGTAGGAAGTAAAACACATCTTCTTTGTACAAACACAGAATTTTCATTTTGCTTTTGATATTTGAATATTTTCTCAAATATATTTAACATAAGCATATAATTGTTCTTGCAATATTGATAACACTTTAAAGATAATCCGTGTATATGAAATAATCGTACTATCTTGTAAGCGTCCATATCTAAAAAACGATTTCCTTTTGCATCCACAAATATAATACAAGGATTTTCCGTAAATATGTCAATATAGCACGTTCCATTTATAAGTGGTGTATACACTTCCTTCAAAAGTTCTTTGTGGCTTACATATACTCCTACCATTTTAGAATTATCACATTGCAGTTCATGACGAAACATAATCTTACAAAATGCAAGAGAAATACGTTCATCTACATCATCTAATTGAAAAAATTCTTCATATAAAATCGCTAAATTTCGATTGATTTTTTCTTGTTTTAACGCCTCTCGCGCAAATTTTCGTATCATCTTTTCATGAATTACAAAACTCCCCATATCATGATTCTTGTTTTTTATTAAATACGCATAGAAAAATGCTTTTTTTTCAAAACTCAATTGATTATCATATTGAAAAAACAAAATAAGGTTTGTAGGAATCTTCAAGCTAAAATCTTCTTGCATTGTATAAATATAATATTCATACAAATTCTCAATTTTAAGTTTTTCTTTTTCTCCTTTTTGAAACCACTTAAAATATCTCTGTTCTTTTTTCTTGTTTTGAATTAATAATTTACAAATTGTATATAATACTTCTTTACTCCGTGTCGTCTCGTAAAGTAAATAGAGACCATTCATAATCCAAGGTAACACCTTTCCCTCTTGTTCCGACAAAAAGCAGAATAAATCTTTTAAGTCATTTGACAAACAATTTGTTTTTATACCAAATGCAAGTATCTTATGAAGTGATTTTTGAAAATATACTCTTGCCTTTCGATCACTTTCTAGACAAATGCAAGCTTCATAAAAAAGAATTGGACTATTCGCTCCCACATCAATACAATGCGCAATAACTTCCCATTTTTTCTCCGGATTCTTTTGATATTGGTCATCTAAATAAAGCAAAAACCATAGCAATTGCCACGAGTCAAATCCATTTTCATAGTATGCACCAATAAAAGAAGATGCTTCATTTATTAATTCTTCCTTTTTCGAATAAAGCGCCCGAAGGTAAAGATATGTGGTATAGCTGAGCAAAGAGTCTTCTTTGATTGCCTCTACTTGTTCCTCCATTTCTCGAAATAAAGTTTCTACACCCGCATGATGATCCATAATATAATAATGCAGTTCTAATAACTTTTGACTCCAGTAAGAAAGCACATCCTTACTATGTTTAACTAAATCCACCAAATCTGTAATGTATTTATCATAAGCTATCTGGTTTGTTCTAAGGTTCAAATAATTTTGCGTGAAAATTAATAATAGTTCTTTTCTTTTTCTATTTTTTTCATGTTCCTTCGATGGATGGCTCAATTGAACTAAAACATGAACCTCCTTTGTTTCAACTTTGCTATGTAGATAAATCGTTCCATAATGATTTCCTACACGAAGTTTATCGGTTTCAATTAAAAGTTCCAACGCATAGCTATTTCCAACAAAGTTTTTTGTTGTAAATACGTCTTTCTCAATTGCAATAAAATCGCAATCGGTAGTAACTCGAAAACTTTGATATCCCCAATTATCTTTTTCTATTATGATTTGATCCATAAAATTTTTCGACGGATTTTGGTAGGTACAATTTACCCGGTCTATTTGAAAATTAATACTATTTTTCTTTTGTATTTGAATCAAAAATTCTTCCAATGAAGTATTATGGTCAATCCCGTGCAATAAACCATAGTATAACGCTTTCAGCTCTTCCTCTTTCAACAAAACACGCTCAAAATCTGGAGATTCAAATACGTTAACTGCTTCTTCCCAATTACTATGTGCAAGGTTTGCAAAATGAAATAGATCTTTGATTTTTCCTATTGATGTCGCAATATAAGGTTTTACAATTACAATTTTGACACTCACACTCATTTCGCCACAATTACTAACTATATAAATTTTTCCATTAATTTTCCGTCCTGAAACTTCCTTCTTTGCATCATATAAAAATCGGACTTCATTTGTTGCTCCAATAAACATTGGATTTGTGATTTTCAGGTTTGAAACAAATGTATAGACAATACCTTTCATATCTTTTTGTTCACTGTTTGAAATTACAACCTTTCCAATAAAGGTTTTCCCAGCCTCTACTGTAATCTGAATTGTTTCCTCTGACAAAAAAATATGGGGCAGTTCATACTCAAACTCTTCTTTTGCTAATTGTCTCATTTTTTCTTTCAAGCATTTCCCCTCCTGCTTACCTTTTAAAATCCGACATATAATTTGCAATTTCACTAAAAACAAGTATAATTACAAATACAGATAAAATAATTATAACACTGTAGACTCACAACATTCAACACTTTAGGAAAGGAATTTATGTAAACATGTTAAAACCAAAAGAACAGTTTCATGGAAGTGATTTAGAAAAAATAGAACAATTTTATGCTATCAAAAAAGAAGAGATTACCAGCTTTTCAGCAAACGTTAACCCTCTTGGTATTTCCTTCCAATTAAAAGAAACCCTTGCTTCTCACATAGATGCCATTACCTCTTATCCAGATAGAGAATACACTTCCCTTCGAACCTCCATTGCTTCCTATGTTGGGGTGAATATAGATCGTATTCTTGTTGGAAATGGTTCCACTGAATTAATTTCTTTATTCATTCAGTTTATCCACCCAAAGGATGCCCTAATTGTATCTCCCACCTATTCCGAATACGAAAGAGAGATTGCATTAGAAGAAGGCCATTGTCACTATTTTGAATTAAAAGAAATTGAGGATTTTACATTTAATTTGGGGCGTTTTTCCAATGAACTGCTTCCTCAAACCGACCTCGTTATTATCTGCAACCCCAATAACCCAACCTCCTCCCATATCACTTCTCGTGATATGGCGTCCATATTAAAACTCTGTAAACAAAACAATACCTTCGTCTTAGTGGATGAAACCTATGTTGAATTTACAAAAGATATCAATGATATAACTGCCATTCCTCTTACGAACCAATATGATAACCTCATCGTATTACGAGGTATTTCGAAATTTTTTGCTGCACCCGGACTTCGTTTAGGCTATGCAATTTGTGGAAATCAAGAACTTTTGACAAACGTCAATGAAAAAAAGAATCCCTGGACGATAAATTCCCTCGCATCAATTGCAGGCGAAATTATGTTTAAGGATACGAACTATATAAAGGATACTAAAGAATTGATCTTTGAAGAAAGAAAACGTGTCTGTACTATATTAAAAGAGTCAAAAACATTTAAAGTCTACGAGCCATCTGCTAACTTTGTTTTGCTTCGGATTCTTCGCAAACATCTCACAGCAAGTGATGTGTTTGATAGCTGCATTCAAAAAGGTCTTATGATTCGAGATTGTTCCACCTTTCCTTTTTTAGATAGCACCTATATCCGCTTTTGCTTTATGAATCGTGAGAAAAATGATGAACTACTTGAAGTACTTATGAATTTGTAGAGCTATTACTTCTAATTAAAATTCTCACAATAAAGTGAATAAAAATAGTTCTCATTTCTATCTGTAATGAGAACTATTTTTATTCGTATTCTTTGGTAAGCTTTAAAATATAATGGTTACGTAATTGGTGCAGGATTAAAAATACAGAAATCATTATGCAGTTGATAAGCTTCTGCAAAGCTTTTTTTTCTGCCACTTGCTACATCAATAATAAGATAGAAAAGTTCCATTCCTATTTCTTCAATCGTTGCATCTCCTGTGGCAATTTTACCTGCATTGATATCAATCAAGTCTTGCCACATCTTCTTCATCTCATTCCTAGAACAAACTTTAATTACAGGGGCAGCTGCAAGACCGTATGGAGTTCCTCTTCCTGTCATAAATACCTGAAGCGTAATACCCGATGCCAATTGACACGGTCCACACACGATATCACTAGCTGGGGTTGCTGCATAAATAAGCCCCTGTTTGCTTGGTCGCTCTGCCGGCGATAAAACTTCCACAATAGGAGACCGTCCAGACTTAGCGATCGATCCCATGGCTTTTTCTACGATATTGGAGAGCCCACCCATTTTGTTTCCAGGAGTAGGGTTCGCACTCCTGTCTACTTGTGCACGCTCCAAATAATTATCGTACCACTTCATTTCTTTCGCTAATTTTTTCCCTACTTCTTCGTTGACACAGCGTTCCGCAATTATATGAACGCCATCTCGAACTTCTGTAACCTCAGAAAACATAACCGTTGCACCAGCTTCTACAAGCATATCAGCCGCATAACCAGCACTTGGATTAGCTGTGACTCCAGAAAAAGCATCACTCCCACCACATTGCATTCCAATACAAAGTTCTGCTAATGGTAACGTTTCTCTTTTTCTGCTATTCAAAATAAGCAGCTTCTTTTCTGCCATATTCATAAGTGCAGCAACCATCGCCTGAAAACCTTCAAGTTCTTGTAAAACAATTACATTCTCAGGTTTAATATCTACTTCATCCAAGAGCATTTCAACCGTTAGTTTCTCACAGCCTAAAGATACCACCATCAATTCTCCGCCAAAATTAGGGTTCTTTGTCAAATTTTTTAATGCACGGATTGGTATCTTTGCTTCAGGTGCGTTGATAGCAACTCCACACCCATATGCATGATTGATAGCTACAATATCATCTACGTTTTTATATTTTGGAAGCAGTTCATCCTTCATTTTCTTTACTGCCACATTCAAAACACCGGTTACGCATTGAACCGTTGTGCTGATTCCTAAGATATTCCTTGTCCCTGCATAACCACCATTTGGATTTTTATATCCATCAAAAGTTCTTACTGGTGCAACTGGCAAATCGGTAACCAAATTTTTAGCAAATTCCATATTGTATACCGAAGGTGGATTTGGGAGATAAATCATCGTTTCATTAATCCAGTCACCCTTTTGAATGAAATGAATTGCATACCCTAATACGACACCATAGCGAATAATTTTACCGTCTTTTTGTATATCGCATAAAGCTATCTTATGTCCTTGTGGAATTTCTTCATTTGAAACAACATCATCTAAGACTTTCGTTCCTTTTGCTATAGTATGGATTGTGATGGCTACGTTATCTCTCTCATTTATTTTGATATATGTTTTTTCCATAGCAAGTTGTATCCTTTCTTATGATTGTTCCTGTTTCTTGGCTTTTTTGTTATCAAAGATGGCAAATACGATAGAAGCAATAATCAGAGCCCAAATTACCCAACCAATTGGTCTTGTAAAGAAGCATGTTAAACTTCCACCGGAACCCTTAATTGAATCAACAAAATATTTTTCTAAATCACGACCTAAAATAAAACCAATTAAAAATGGTGCAGAAGGAATATTGATTTTACTAAAAATATAGCCAATGACTCCGAACAAGATTAATGTCCAAACATCAAACATATTTCCATTACGAATTGCATATGCACCAACTACACACATAAGTATAATAACTGGATAAATACGATTCTTTGGAAGCTTAATAACTTTTGCAATATGTTTGATTGGATAGAACATGGTAATAAACATGATGATATTGCATAATGCCAGAGCAAATAAAATCGTATACCATGTTCCTTTATTATTTGTTATAAAAAGTGGACCAACTTGAATACCTTGAAGCATAAAAGCTCCTATCAATACCGCTGTTGTACTATCACCAGGAATTCCAAGTGATAATAATGGAATCAATGCCCCACCTGTTAAACCATTATTAGCTGATTCACTCGCAATTAAACCCTCCACTGCACCACTTCCTAATTTATCTGGTTCTTTCGAAAAGTTTTTTGCCTGTGAATAAGAAAGCAAAGAGGCTGCGCTTCCACCAACACCTGGAAGAATTCCCATAAAAGTGCCTATCACACTTGAACGAAGCAAATTTACTCCCTGCCCTTTTAAATCCCGAAAGGAAAACTTTTTAGATTTATCGCTACTATCGATGTCAAACAGTGCTTTATTTGTTTTCATTCCTTTTTCTGCTTCTTGGAAAATCTGTGCCAATGCAAAGAGTCCTATTAATACTGGTAGTAATTGAAAACCAGATCGAAGTTCAACTTTTAAAAAGTCAGGAACCATACGAAGTTGATTATTATCCGCAAATGCTCCGATCAAAGAAATTAATACTCCTAAGAAACCTGCGAAAATACCCCGAACCATATTTCCTTTCGATAGAGCCGCAATTACCGTCATTGCAAATAGAATAATCAAGAACTTTTCTACTGCTGAAAACTGAATTGCTAATTTTGCCAATGGAGGTGTAAATAAGCAAAGAGCTACTAAGCTTATCATGCCCCCAATTAATGATGCAGTAATACCTATCTTTAACGCTTTTTCAGCTTCTCCTCGTTTTGCCATTGGGTAACCATCAAAGCCCGTTGTAATAGAAGAAGGTGTCCCTGGAATATTTAATAGAATTGCCGGAATCAATCCTCCACTAATACCTCCCACATATAATCCAAGTAATAAGAATAGAGAGGTATTTAAATCATATGCATAGGTTAATGGCAAAAAGATTGCAATCGCCATAGTTGCCGTCATTCCAGGTAGTGCACCAAAAATAATGCCAACCAAAACGCCTACTGCTGCCATTACTAGCTGTAACAAGCCAAATTCAATCATTTTGATTCACTCCTTTCTACGGTAATGTAATGCTAAATACTTCTCCAAACAAGAACCAAATTCCAACTGAGAAGATTACTGAAATAAGCATAGATATACATACCGAACGAAATCCTATATTTCTTAAATATGATTTTTCTTTGAATGCCTTTGGAATTTCTTTTAGCAGTTCGATGCCAGCGAATAAAAGGTTAAACATGAAAATAAAGATAATGCTTGCAATTAAAAACCCCAATTGCTCCATTGCAAATATATAAAAGATAAACAAAACAAGCGTTCCAAATAACTTTATTTTATCCCAATTTTCTTCGAAGAATTTCTTTCCCGTTACTTGTATAAATGAGCGTTTTTCTTTTTTTGCTTTTACAAATCCCTGAATTAACATCACAATTATCAATATTACTAAAATCCCCATAATAATCGGAGGGACAATCCAATGTGATGTTGATGGTGTATACTTTACTGTAAACAAAACTAGTTCCTCCTTTAAAGGGGGATTAAATTTAGTAATCCCCCCAAATATTACTGAGTTAAATCATCAAGTGATGGGGCTGATTCAATGAGTGATTGCAATTTATCTCTTTTATCATAGATAAAAGTCTTTGCTTCTGCGGAATTTAAGTAAGCTGCGCGATAAGACATTGCTTCTAAATCAGATTGGAAGGTTTCATCATTGGATACAGTTTCCATTGCTGTATCCAATTCATCTACATATTCCTGTGGAATATCTTTCGGAAGATAAATCAGGAAATCTTTAGAGAATCTGAACTCTGCGTCATCCATTGTAATTCCAAGATCTACATAAGATGGAACATCTATGCCATCAATATTATCGAGCAATCCCATAAATTTCATAGCGATTGTTGCATCATCTGTCTGTGTATAATCATAAAGTGAAGTATAATCAGCAAAAATCACATCACAGTTACCATCCCATAATAACTGACATTTATCTGCAGTGGATCCTCCTACTACAACTACGATACGATCTGCTATATCCTGACCATAATTTTCAACAACCCACTCATAAAATACAATAAATGCAACATGGGATACCCCTCCTGATTCGCATGCCATACGACAAATTGTATCCGAATTCTCTTTTAGGTATTCTGGAATTTCTGCTAATGTTTCATATGGTGCATCAACGCTTGCTGCCCAAGCAGCTCCTGGATTTTGGGCAATACGAGGGCCTACTATCATATTTTCAAGTGCATATTCGTCACCAAATGCTCCGAATGAAACACCTAAATATGTCATATCATGGAACATCATAATTGTTGTTCCATCTGGTTTGCATGTCTGCATAGCATCCAATGCCTCTGCTGCCCCAACTGCATCAACTTTTGCAGTTGCATTTAATTCTTTTGCAAGATGTCTAGAAACTGTTTCAGCAATCAAATAGGAATCTCCTGATGTAGAAGTTGATCCAATTACAACACGAACATTTTTTCCTTCAAATGAGTTTGCTTCTTCTTTTTTTGAGCACCCAGTAATAAGCCCCGTTACCATTACTGCTGTCATAAATAGCATCATAATTCTCTTTCTCATACCTTTAATCTCCTTATAAATTTCTCTTTAAATTAAATTCATTTCCTTTAACACTTTACGAAGTTCTTCTTTTTCTGCTGTTTTTAATTCTGCAATTGGTTCTAAGCATTTTCCAACTGGAAAGCCCTCTTGGACTAATCCCTCCTTAATAACAGCAGGAAATGTACCCATGTTACAAGCAATTCTAAGCGGTGCAAGAGTAAACTGCGATTCCAGCGCTCCTTCCAAATCACCTGCTACATACTTATCATAGATATCCGCTGCGATTCTTGGGGCTACATTTGCACAAGATGCTATCGCTCCCACTGCTCCATAGCATAATCCTGCGTAAATTAATGTATCTCTTCCAAGTAACACATCAAAATTCTCTATATTTTTTGTTAATCTCAAATATTCTTCCGTGTTTGTAAAGTCTCCTGTACTATCTTTTACAGCTATAATATTTTTAATTTTAGCAAGCCTTGCAACTGTCTTTGGCTCAACTGTTACATTTGTTTTCGGTTTGTTATTATAGATGATTATCGGTAATTTTGTATTGTTTGCAATTGTTTTATAAAATTCATATACTTCTTCTTGCGTCTGGGAAACAAACATTGGTGTTAGTACCGATACTGCATCAACACCAACCTCTTCTGCTATTTTTACAAGTTCCATGACACCTCTTGTTGTAATATGATTTGCACCTGCATATACAGCGACTCTACCACTTGCTTCCTCCACTGCTACTGTAAGAATGTGCCTTACTTCTTGGTTTGTAAATGCATAAAATTCTCCGGTCGTGCCAAGCGGAAAAATACCATGAACCCCCTCTTCAATTAAGTGATTAATCATTTGGCGAAAAACTGGTTCATTAAATTTTCCATCCTCCGTTAGCGGAGTAATGATTGGCGGAATGACTCCGTGTGGTTTAAACATTTTTTCCTCCTTTCATTCGCGTACTAGACATGGTCGTTTCGCATCAAATTTCCAATGAGGAATCAAATACTGCATTCCAAGTGAATCATCACGACCACCAAGGCAATTCGACTTGTAAACTTCGTTTGCTTTTTTAATTTGTTCCATATCTACTTCAATTCCAAGCCCCGGCTTATTAGGAATTGAGATACATCCATCGACAATTTGCAGTGGTTCTTTCGTTAAACGTTCCACACCTTCTTGCCAAATCCAATGGGTATCAATTGCGTTAATATCACCTGGTACTGCAGCTGCAGCATGGGTAAACATAGCAAGCGAGATGTCAAAATGATTATTGGAATGTGATCCCCAGGTAAGCCCAAATTCATTGCACATCTGTCCGACTCGAACGGAACCAGCCATTGTCCAAAAATGTGGATCAGCTAGAGGAATATCGACCGATTGCAATGCAATCGAATGACACATCTGTCTCCAATCCGTTGCTATCATATTAGTTGCAGTCGGAAGTCCCGTTGCTCTTCTAAATTCAGCTAAAATTTCACGTCCAGAATAAACGCCTTCTGCTCCACATGGATCTTCACAATAAGTTAAAATTCCATGCATATCCTTACAAAGTTCAATGGCATCTTTCAAAAACCACCCTCCATTTGGATCAAGTGTTATTCTTGCTTTTGGAAAAGTTTCTTTCAGTGCTTTTACAGCCTTAATTTCTTCCTTTCCTTCTAAAACACCACCCTTTAGTTTAAAATCACAAAATCCATATTTATCCTTAGCTGCTTTCGCAAGTGCTACTATTTTTTCAGGCGTCATTGCTTCTTCATGGCGAATTTGATACCATTCACAATCCCCATTTGGTTCATCGTCATAGTTCAAATCTGTTTTTTTACGATCCGCAATATAAAAAAGGTATCCTAACATGCGAACCTTATCTCTTTGCATTCCATCTCCAAGCAAAGCTGCAACTGGTACATTTAAATACTTACCAAGTAAATCAAGAAGTGGTGTTTCAATTGCAGTAGCAACATGTACTCCTGTTCTTAAATCAAACGTTTGAGAACCACGAACATCTTCTTCACCTTTTTGTTCTAAATATTTTTTCACCTTTAATACTGTGTTTTTATATTCTCCAATACTTGTCCCAAGTACTAATTTTTTACATTCTTCCAACGCATTGGTTATTTTTATTCCTCCGGGAACTTCACCCACACCTACTTCACCCATACTATCTGTCAATATCACGACATTTCTGGTAAAGTACGGAGCATGTGCCCCACTTAAGTTAAGAAGCATGCAGTCTTTGCCTGCTACTGGATATACTTCCATATTCGTAATAATCGGTATCATCAACAGTTCTCCTTCACATATATAATTAAGATTCTACCGTAACATTTGCAATTTTTTCATAATACTTAACTAAACTTGCATGATCTTCTTTTTCATATCCGTCCGCTTTTAGTGCCTGCATCATCTCCATAACCTGTGAAGTAAGAGGAACTGGTGCTGTAACAGAATGTGCAGCATTTAAAGCATTCGTTAGATCTTTGATATGCAGCTCGATACGAAAACCAGGTTTAAAGTTTCTACCAAGTACCATTGGTGCTTTTGCGTCTAAAACAGTAGATCCAGCTAACCCACCACGAATTGCCTGATATACAAGTTCTGGGTCTGCGCCCGCTTTCTTTGCTAACGTAAGTGCCTCTGACATTGCAGCAATATTTAGTGCTACAATCATCTGATTCGAAAGCTTCGCGATATTACCTGCACCAAGTTCTCCAACATAAACGGTGGAACCAGCCATGACCATTAATACATCATAGTATTGATCGAATAATTCCTTTTTACCACCAACCATAACCGATAACGTTCCATCCACTGCTTTTGGCTCTCCACCACTTACTGGTGCATCTAGCATTTCAATTCCCTTTTTCGCAAGTTCAGCTCCAATTGCTTTGCTCTCCACTGGGTCAATGGAACTCATATCAATCAATACCGTGCCTTCTTTTGCTCCTTCGATTACTCCATCTTCGCCAAGTGCTACTGCTCTTACATGAGGAGAATTTGGTAACATAGTGATAATAACATCACATTCTTTTGCTACTGCTGCTGCATTTTTGGCTTCCTTTGCTCCTAATACTGCTAGCTCTGCAACTGCTGCTTTATTAAAGTCACATACTACCAATTCATGTCCTGCTTTTAAAAGATTTTTACTCATAGGTTTTCCCATGATTCCAAGTCCAATAAATCCTAATTTCATTCTAGTTACCTCCATTTTTAAATACTAAACCATAGGCTTTTTTTGCCCTTGCTCTATTTATGATTATAATCGTTGTGCATTTTGATTACTATTGACAAAAAATATGATTTTTCACTGTGCAATTCTACGTTTTAACCACTCTTTCATAATTTGAAATTATTGTTTCATTAAAAATTTCATTTATTAGAAATCATTTCACTAACCTTTCATAAATCAAAAACGAAACATGAATTCATTGATTATTTTCCATGTTTCGTTTACTATTTCATATTTTTTTATATTTTTTTTGACAAAAAATCACACAGTTACTTTCATTTCTTCCATGTCCAATGATTGAACACATTTTGCTACTCTATATTCCTTTAATAACAGAAATCTGCTATAAGAGCAACATCATACAAGGCACTGTAATTAATGATAACATGGTCGTTACAAATACACATTTAGATGCAAATTCAACATCTGCACCATACTTTGCTGCAAGAAGTGCAGTCGTTGTTCCAGCCGGCATAGAAGTTAAAATTAATGATACACCACGAGCAGTTTCATCAATTGGCAAAAGATGAAGCAGTGCTACGCATACTACCGGAAGTATAATTAAACGTATTGCAGAAACAAATAAAACACCCGGTTCTATCACTGTTTTAATATTAACTTCTGCGAGTATAGCCCCCACAACGATCATCGCCATTGGCGCTACCATATTTCCCATATTAGTGAGTGCTTTATCAAGTGGTAGTGGAAGACTAGTTCCACAAAAGGCACGGATTAAGCCTAAAAATACTGCAATAATATTGGGGTTCAAGATTACATTTTTAACCTTCGTCTTAAAATCTGCGGTTGTAAATAGTGAAATTCCCGCAGACCACATGAAAATACGATTTGGTACGATTGCAATCGAAGCATAAAACAATCCCAAGTTGCCATAAATTCCTTCTGTCATTGGCAAACCAGCAAATCCAGCATTATTTATCAATGTTGCATACTGCATAATGCTTCTCTTTCCAAATGGAAATCCACGATAAATTATTTTTCCCAACAACATAGAAAAGAAACATATACCAAATGATACCATTAATATTGTCATCGCCTGCTTCATCATATTCCATGTTAAGTTTTGATTAAATGACTGAAATACCATGCAGGGCATAATAATTTGTAAAACAAAGTCGATAAATTTAGATTGATTCTCTTTTGTAATAATTTCTTTTTTCTTTGCAAACATGCCTGCCAACAGATAGATTAGTAATACAATTTGCAAACTCATCATGTTCCAAAATACGTCCAAACGCTTCCTCCTACACAATATTCAAATATAGTTTTGTCTTTGGTTCAAGAAATTCAATTGTTTCCTTCGCGGTTTTTCTATACATCAAAAGTTCCTGTAATACCATATTTTTTCATATGACGCCATAACGTAGTTTTACTAATTCCAAGTTCCTTGGCTACAAGCGCACGATCGCCTCCATGTTTTTCTAACGTCTTTATTAATTCCTGTGCCTTTGGATTCTTGTAAATCACTTTTTTCTCTTCCCCATCCACCGTTTGTATCAATGGATATAAATCTGCTAACAATTTTTCCACATAGTCTGCATCAATACTTCTGCGTTTTGCTGTCAAAATCATACGATCCATAAAACTTTCTACCTGCACTAAATTACCACTCCAATAATATCGAAGCAAAACATCTTTTGCTGCAGTTGTCAGAACATGATATCTAGAATACTTATCTAGAACTTTTTTCATTTCTTGATAAATTAATTTTTCCAAATCCTCCGGTCGACTTCGAAGTGGCGGAATCGTAATGCAAAGGCCATTTAAAAGATAATACAAATCTTCTCGAAAGGTTTCCATCTTTACCATCTCATATAGATTCGCATTGGTAGTCGCAATAATTCTTGTATCCAAAGTCATAGCCTTTTCAATATCATTTTTAGTTAAAATTTGATCTTTTATCGCCCGATAGAGCTTATACTGCATTCGTTTTCCCAGCCGTTCTATCTCACCTAGAAGAACCGTTCCATGCTTTGCAGTCCCTAATGCACCTAATTTATTTTCATCACTATCCGCCTCTTCAAAAGCACCAAACAAAATCTTTTCCTGCATTTCTTCGGTCAAGTCATTGCAATTAATGCTAATAAAAGGCGAACTTTTACGCAAACTAGTATTATGAATCGCCTCTGCCATTCGTTCTTTTTCTGTTCCAACTTCTCCATATATCAATATTGAACGATTGGACATCGCATATATTTTTGCCAGCTCCACACACTCATGCATTTTCTTGCTTTTATAGAGTAGATTATGAAAATTACCTTTTGCAACAAAACCATGCAGATACATTTCACGCATCGTTTCTGCTTCTTTTTGTTCTGGTTTTTTTACAATATTGCAAGAGAAAATTGCCCCATCAATAACCCCCTCTATTGAAACAGCTGCAAGCATAAATACAACTGCAGTCTCCTTAATACGAATAAAGCTACTATATATCTCATCTTCTCCACATAATACGCTTTGTACCTTGCGTTCATCGATTCCCTCAATTACTTCTGATATTTTTTTCCCAATTAACTCTGATTTATTTAGCAAGAACAATTTTTCTATAATTCGATTAGCATTTATGATTTCCCCCGCTATATTCAAGCGTACAATACCACTAAAGGAATTATCAAGCATTGCTTCCATTTGTGCATTATGCTTTTTCTCGACATTTGCAGCATAGGCAGCTTTTTGAGCAATTTGAATTGCCTCTCGGATTGAGTCTTCGGTTGCCTCTAAAAATAGGCTTGAAATTTCAGCTTCTTTCGCTGCCATTATAACCGTATCTCCACCTATAATAACATCTACTTTATCTGCAATTGCCTGATCTGCAGCTGTCTGTATTTTTTCTTCCGTATCTCCAAGGTAAGTGATTAGTTCAACCTGAAAAAGCTGATTAAAGTAATTCGTATTCGAAAACATATTACTAAAACCAACCAAAGCAATCTTTGGATTTTCTTTTTTTACCAGTTTTTTTGCTTTCATCACCAATAGTCCAAGCTCTTGCCCTGTGAGTATAATATCAATTACCGTTACATTGGTGTAGCGTTTTATCATAAGTGCTTGATAGCCTCTTGCGATGATAATAGAAGCACCTTTGGCAACTGCCATTCTTGCTTCACTCACCGAATTTGCCGTTTTTATGCTTTTTATTTCATCAATACGATAGCCTTCTCTCTCTACTAATGCTCTTGCCTCTTGTGCCATATGTTCGCGAGGCAATAATAATGCAATTCCTGACATCTCCCTCTCCTTTCGAACGGTTACTCTAAATATGTTTCATTATAACAGTATCTTATATTATTTCAACTTTAAAAAAAAGAATATGCTTTTTTAAAAACTTCATTTTCTTCCCCTTATTGAACGTTTCATTTCATATTGAAATCATTTTCTCCGTTTTAATTTCAATCTTTGCACTTTAACTATTTTACCGAAATATTACGATCATTTTTGTTTTTATTTTCCATAGTACTAGACTCTTTTATTTTCTATAATACTTCTATAAACTAAAATACTTATAATAATCCTAAAAATAAAAGAATCTTTAATTCCAAAGGAGCACTTTATGAAAAACGCCTTGAAAAAATGCATTGTAATCCCAGACTCGTTCAAAGGAACCCTTAGCTCATTCGAAGTGTGTCGCATTATGAAAGAACAAATTAAGTCCTTGCAAAAAGATTGCGATGTTATAACAATCCCAGTTGCCGATGGTGGAGAAGGAACCGTTGATTGTTTCCTGCATGCACTTAAAAATGCAAGAAAAATTCAAATAACCGCCACTGGCCCTTATGGTGAACCGGTTTCTTGCTACTATGCAAGACATGAAAATACAGCAATTATCGAAATGGCGCAAACGGCAGGTCTCCCTCTCGTAGAAGGAAACTTAAATCCTGCAAAAACAACAACATATGGAACTGGAGAAATGATTGCACATGCTGTGAGAAATGATTGTACTGAAATCATCATTGGTCTTGGTGGAAGTTGTACCAACGATGCAGGCGTGGGCGCTGCACGAGCGCTTGGTGTTATATTTTATAATGAACTTGGACATTCATTTATTCCAGAAGGTGATACACTTGCGCAAATTAAATCATTTGACATTTCAAAGGCAAACCAGTTTTTAAAAAAATGCTGCGTTACCGCTATGTGCGATATTGATAATCCAATGTTTGGAAAATCAGGTGCTGCTTATATCTTTGCCCCACAAAAAGGTGCCGATACCAAAATGGTTAAATTACTTGACAAAAACTTAGAATCCTTATCAAACACCATAGAAACTTGCTTAGGCCGTGATGTTTCAAAAATACCTGGTGCTGGTGCAGCAGGTGCAATGGGTGCAGGAATTGTAGCTTTTCTAGGTGGTTCATTGAAATCTGGAATAGATACCGTCTTAGATATTGTTGATTTTAATGAATTATTAAATGATACCGATATTGTCTTTACCGGAGAGGGAAAAATAGATAGTCAGAGCATTCGCGGAAAAGTAGTAATTGGAATCGCGAAACGAGCAAAAAAGAAAAATATACCAGTTATTACCGTTGTAGGTGCAATTGGTGAAGGTGCCGAAAAAGCTTATGATTTAGGTGTTTCCGCTATCTTTAGTATCAATCGTACTGCAACTGCATTTGAAGAAGCACGTCATCACAGTAAGGAAAATTTGGCAGGAACTATGGATAGTATCATCCGAACACTGTGCATTTGAATAAATTCTGATTTAGGAGAGCAACAGACGTAGAAAAATCTTGAAAACGGGCGCTATCAAAGATGCTACAAAGGTATCTATATATTTGAATCAAAATAGGAATGGACACTTGAAAATCAATCGTCCATTCCCATTTTGATTCAACCGTAAGGTATTGGAGCATCTTTTTTTGCTGATTTTCTAAGACATTTTGCGGTTGGATTTAACCATAAATACAGAATTTATCGGATAGGTTGCTTTCTTCTTAATAGGACAAAATGAACTGTAAATTTTGTATTTGACGATTGAAACAGACAGCGTAAAATTTTCAATCGTCAGCAAAAACAGTTCAATTACCTACCCCTGTTTTTGCGTCCGTTGACCCCTTTAAACCAGAATTTGCTTCGTCTCCACATATTCCTTGATTTTTGGTACCGATGCGTGACTGTAAGATTCTTCTCCATTAATAACTATGAGGGTTGGTGCTTGGCGTATCCCATATTGTTCAACTAAATCGCTATTTTCTTCTGCAAATGCCGTTTTATATGAAATATTTGCATCATCAAGAATTTCCTTAGCCGTTCTACAATTTGGACAAGTCTTGGTAATCACTAATATATGATTTGTCACATCATCAGAACATACACGCAAACTTTCTTCTCTTACTGATTTTTTTGGCATTTGTGGCACTTTAGCCATCTTCACACGTCTTTCCGTCTTTAACTTTGAGTTATTAATATCATATAATTTTCGTTCCTTAAATTCTTCGCTCTTCCCTTCATTCCAATTCTTTACTGGTCGATAGTATCCCGTGATACGGCTATAAACCTCTGTCACTGCTCCACACTCTGGGCAACTATAATATTCTCCTGCAATATAACCATGGTTTTTACAAATAGAATAGGTTGGCGATATCGTATAATACGGAAGCTTATAATTTTCAGCAATCTTTTTCACTAGGGTTGCTGCTGCCTTCCACGAAGGCATTTTTTCCCCTAAAAACGCATGGAATACAGTTCCTGACGTATAAAGTGTCTGTAGATCATCTTGTATATCTAGTGCTTCAAAAATATCGTCGGTAAACCCAACTGGCAAGTGAGAACTATTTGTATAATATGGCGTTTTATTATCATTACAAGCAGTTTTTATATGTGGAAACTGTTCCACGTCATGTTTTGCCAAACGATACGTCGTTGACTCTGCTGGTGTAGCCTCTAAATTGTATAAATCGCCAAACTCTTCTTGATAATCAGACAACCGTTTTCTCATATGATTGAGCACATCTTTTGCAAATTGCTGTGTCTTATCATGCGTCATATCTTCCTTAAGCCAGGCTGCATTCAATCCAACTTCATTCATACCAATTATACCAATGGTTGAAAAATGATTATTAAAGCTGCCTAAATACCGTTTTGTATATGGATACAACCCTTCTTCTAAAAGTCTTGAAATAATAGTACGTTTTGTCTTAAGCGAACGTGCCGATATATCCATCATTTTATCAAGACGCTTATAAAATTCTTCCGCTGTTGCTGAAAGATATGCAATACGTGGAAGATTAATTGTGACAACCCCCACTGACCCGGTACTTTCCCCACTACCAAAAAATCCTCCTGATTTTTTACGAAGTTCGCGAAGATCCAGACGTAGTCGACAGCACATACTTCGAACATCATTTGGTTCCATCTCACTATTGATATAATTTGAAAAATATGGCGTTCCGTATTTTGAAGTCATCTCAAATAACAATTTGTTATTTTCCGTTTCAGACCAGTCAAAATCTTTGGTAATCGAATACGTTGGTATTGGATATTGGAAGCCTCTTCCGTTCGCATCTCCCTCTATCATAATTTCGATGAACGCTTTATTTACCAAATCCATTTCCACTTTGCAATCTTTATATTTAAAATCCATTTCTTTTCCGCCAACAATTGCATATTGCTCCGCCAAATCTCCTGGCACCGTCCAATCAAGTGTAATATTTGAAAATGGTGCTTGTGTTCCCCATCGACTCGGTGTATTTACTCCAAAGATAAAAGATTCCACGCATTTTTTAACCTGATTAAAACTCAGATTATCAACCTTAACAAACGGAGCTAAATAGGTATCAAACGAAGAAAAGGCTTGTGCGCCTGCCCATTCATTTTGCATAATTCCCAAAAAGTTAACCATTTGATTACAAAGGGTTGCAAGATGAGCCGCTGGTGCTGAGGTTATCTTGCCTGGAACTCCTCCAAGACCGTCTTGAATCAATTGTTTTAGGGACCATCCTGCACAATATCCCGTGAGCATGGACAAATCATGAATATGTATATCGGCATTACGATGCGCATTGGCAATTTCTTCATCATAGATTTCTGATAACCAGTAATTTGCAGTAATTGCTCCTGAGTTACTTAAAATCAATCCACCCACGGAATAGGTTACTGTTGAATTTTCTTTTACACGCCAATCCGATAAATGCACATAATTATCTACAATTTCTTTATAATCTAAAATAGTTGATTTCATATTACGAATCTTTTCTCTTTGCTTGCGATACAAAATATAAGCTTTGGCAACATCTGCATATCCAGATTCTTCCAATATCACCTCAACACTATCCTGAATATCTTCCACATAAGCCATAGAATTTTTAATTCTTCCTTCATAATGAGCCGTAGCTTTTAGTGTTAGCAAATCAATAATGCTCTTATTATATTGTTTATTCTGTGCTTCAAATGCTTTTGTAATCGCTGCATTTATTTTATTAAGATCAAAATCAACAATCGTTCCATCTCTTTTTATTACTTGGTACATACAAATCCCCCTCTATTCGTTTTATGCTAAGTTTATTTACATCTTTACTAAATACAGTAGCATATGTAAGAATTATTGTCAATACAAAACACAATATATAGTATCAATTTTGCTTATACGTACTAAATGTCGTTAAAATGCACATTTATAGTATATTTAGTCCATTCCACGCAATTGCGCGTTTATTGCATGTTTTAGCAAAATATTTCGAAATTCTTCCATCTCTTCCCTACTGCAGGCATGCAAATTAGGGTTGATTACATCATCTGAGAGTTTAAACTCTTGTAAAAAATAATGTTCTGTTTTAGTTAGCCATGTTCCGATTAATTCAAAATCTTTTTTTGTATGAAACTCCTTTACAACTGTGGTACGAAATTCATAAGGAATCCCAGCTTCTTTTAAAAACGCAACACTTCTTTCAACCTTTGATGTATCAAAATCACAAAACCCCACTGATTTGTGGTAATTCTTCAAAGAATTTTTAATGTCCATCGCAACATAATCAATCAGTCCCTTTTTTGTAAGCTCCATCAATTGTTCAGGAAAGGTTCCATTGGTATCTAACTTGACGAGAAACCCTAACTCCTTAATCTTACTTATAAATTCTTCCACACCCTCTTGTAACAGTGGTTCTCCACCTGTAATGCAAACTCCATCTAGAAGTCCCCTTCGTTTGTTAAGAAATGTAAAAATCTCTTGTTCAAAAATCATGGGATTTGTCCCTGATTCTAAAACAAGAGATGCATTTTGGCAAAAAGGGCATCGAAGATTGCAACCATCTGTAAAAATGGTACTACATAGTTTGTCTGGAAAATCCAATAAGGATGTTTTTTGCATTCCAGCTATCTTCATCATTAATCCCATACCTTTCAAATACTTTATTTTGGCTATTTACTTTACAACAATTTTGCAAGTTGATGTTTTTGTAACACTACCATATCTAGCTGTAACCGTTATGACTGCAATTCCTTTTTTTATTGCCCTCACGTTTCCGTGTGAAGACACTTTTGCAATCTTTAAATTACTGCTTTTATAAGTAACCTTTGCATATACATCACTCTGTGATAACTTTGCTTTTAGGCGATAGGTATCGTCCGCATGCAATGTCTTTTTCCAAACCACCGATAGTTTCGTTAATTTAGGGACAACCACATTATCCGTATAGATTGCCTCGTTTCCCTGCGAATCTTTTATGTACACAGTATAGCTCGACGTCTTCTTAACCTTAATGATTGCCTTTTGATTCGTTAAAACCAGGGTGGCTCCTTTTTCTCCATCTTCAAAATAACTAATATCCTTTTCTCCTTTTGCATAAAGAAGCGTCAAATCCTCTGCAAGTGGATTGGTTACTTTAATTACATAGTTTTTATTATTAGATTTAGAAATATCTTTAATACTGGTTGTTACACCCGCTTGAAGCCCTTGATAAGTCATCGCTCCATACACATCAAGATATGCTCCCTTTGCTACCTTTGAAGCCAGCGCATCCACCTTTTTGCTTCCGCCTAGAATCATTTGTTTTATGTTGGAGATTGACACATCCCCATAATAAGAAGAAATCATAGCAGCCGTCGCCGTCACAAAAGGAGCCGCCATTGATGTTCCTGTCGATTCTACATAAAGACCAGTTTCTGAATGTTTTTCATCTACATAGCAACTGGCAATTAAAGTTCCAGGTGCTGCAATATCCACATCCGTAGAACTATAGCAGGAAGAATTATCCAAGCGTCCCGTGCTATTTACGTTTGCCACGGAAATAATATTGTTCAAGTCAAAGGAAGCAGGATAAACCGGCGTGTTCGTAATGTCATAGCCTTGTTCATTTGTTGTTTCATCCCCATTACCTGCAGCACATACAAATAACATAGATGAATTTTGCATCGCCTGATAAAGTGTCTTACTATAGGCCTCCGTACCAAGACTTAAATTACATATAGTTGCTCCATTATCTTGTGCATAATCAATGGCTCGTATAATATCTGAAATAGCCCCGCTCCGCCTTAACCCCATAACTTTTAAAGACATAATCTTTACATTTGCATAAGAGGCAAGTCCTGCAATTCCTTTCCCATTATCGGCAACCGCGTCAATAATACCTGCAACATGAGTACCATGCATGTCAACTGCAACAAGTTGTCCATGTTCATCTTCAAACTCATAATCACAAATACTAGCATCATTATCCGAAAAATTCCATCCATAGTAATCTCCTGGATATTCATTTCCATCATTATCATAGGAACTCAAATATGACTCATCCGTATTTTCCCACATATTAGCTGACAAATCTGCATGCTGATAATCAATACCAGTATCAATAATTGCAACTACTACTTCTTTATTTTTACCGTTTCCAAGTGCCCATGCATCCATAGCATTTATATTACTATTCGTATCATAATATGCCCATTGCTTATTGCTATAGGTATCATTTGTATCCAATAAATCTACCGAATAATTTGGCTCCACATATTCTACATCTGCGTCGGTTGCAATCTTCCATATCGCATCGGACATACTTGCGTCATCTTCTACTGTAAAAAGCGAACAAGTACCCGAAATGGTATCTTCTTTTACGTCATCTGGCAAATTGGTAACTCTTCCATTGTCTGTTTTGTATGTAACCAATAGTTCATTTTCTGCATAATCATTTATCGGACTTTCCGCAACGAAATGTGAGGGAGTTTCGTTCGCCCCCCCACTAGCTTGTACTACTCTACATAGACTATTTAATTGGAAAACCAAGGTCAAACTCAATACGCCACATAATAATTTTCGACTTCTCATCTTATGTACCTCCATTGTGTTCTTCCCACTCTACCCTATATTACGCCCAACTCTCCTGCTGCTCTCCGCCAATATTCTTCTGGTGGATTTCCGTCCTCACTGAGTGCTTGATTTGCTACTGCCAAGTCATATGCTCTTTTTGCACACAGCGGTCCCATATTTTCACCCAGCTCCATCGATTTTAGGATACAAGTTGGCCAAATGAATGCCCGATCAAACAACGTACTCTCACGAAACCAGTTCACTACCCGTTCAAATGAAAATGGAATACTTAAAAACTCGTAATCCCAGCAATTCTGATTCCAAGATAGATATGCCATATGTGCCCGTTTCTTAACTCCAATGGCAACACCAACCGAACCTGGATTGATAATCATCTTTCCCTTATAGCCAAAACTCATTTGACGATGTGTATGACCAGCCAACAAATACTTTGTATCAAGCCGCTGTAAACATTCCTTTGTATTTTCCTTCTCGTCATCTAAAAGCTCTCTTGTAGAATACGGAGAGCCATGTGCCAAACGAATTGGTTCTGTATCCGGAAAATGCAAAATCCTTGTAGATGTAAGACTATCAAACCAGTCTAAATCCTGTTTATTTAATCGTTCATAGGTATATAAAAGACTACCTTTATAAGAAGACGAAGTCCAATTTTCTTCTATACCATCACGATACCGAAGAAAGTACTCCTCACGATTTCCACGCACAGCATAAACTGGCATCTTATCCATAAGTTCATAAATCTTACCTAAGGTAAGCCTTGGATCTGGACAATCACTGACAAAATCTCCAAGGAGTATAACTGCATCGACTGGATTTTGGTTTATATAGGTAAGGCAGGCTTCAAAAGCAACAATATTACTATGAATATCACTCATTATCGCTAGCTTCATATTAGCCACCTTTCTTGTCAAAAATTGGTCAAATCACATCTTTCTTCCACATTTATTGCAAAATGCAGACGCTTTTGAAACGGTATTCCCGCAATCTGGACAAAGTATTCCACCTTTATTTTGAGCAATCGACTCTTTGGCCTGCACTATTTTTTGCATGGAATATTCTATTTTTACAAAAGCTTCAACAAAATCTTCTCCCAAAATCTCTTTCATTTCTACATCATCTTTATATTCATTATAAAGAGATTCCCCAATGATTCGATATTGTTCACTGATTTTGCTATTTTCTGATACGATCGTTGCATGTTGTTTCGCCGTATCCGTTGCATCTTTTGTTAACTTTACAAATTCACTTCCCATATTGCTAAGTTCTTCACTCATTTTATTAAAGATGTCCATCGTTAATCCTCCTATTCTTCGCGAAAAATAATATCATCTCTTCCTGGTCCATTGGAAATCATAGTAATTGGGAATCCAATGTGTTCTTCTACAAATTCAATGTACATTCTACAATTTTCTGGAAGTTGGCTATATTTCTTAATGCCACGTATATCACACTTCCAACCTGGAAGCACTTCAATCACTGGTTTTGCACTCTCAAGCAAGGCTGTTATTGGAAAATCAGTTGTTTTCACTCCATCAATTTCATAGCCCACGCATACTGGGATTTCTTCCAAATAACCAAGCACATCAAGTACGGTAAATGCTACATCCGTTGTACCTTGCAGGCGGCATCCATACTTAGACGCAACACAATCAAACCAGCCCATACGTCTCGGACGACCTGTCGTTGCTCCATATTCTCCACCATCACCTCCACGTTTCCTCAGCTCCTCCGCTTCATCTCCATGGATTTCACTTACAAATGCTCCTGCTCCTACTGCACTTGAATACGCTTTGCATACCGTAACAATTTTCTTGATTTCATAGGGTGGAATTCCTGCGCCAATTGCACCATATGCTGCTAAGGTAGAAGAGGAGGTAACCATTGGATAGATTCCATGATCTGGGTCTTTTAACGTACCCAATTGACCTTCCAGCAATATTTCCTTTCCCTCTTTGATTGCGTTCCACAAATACGCCGATACATCACAAACAAAGGGTGCTACCATATCTTTGTATTCCCTTAAGGTTTCTAAAATTTCTTCTGGATTAAGGAGTGGTTTGTGATATAAATACTCTAAAATGACATTTTTTTGTTCACAAACACGTGCCACCTTTTCTTTTATTATATCCTCATGGAATAATTCATTTACCTGAAAACCAATTTTCGCATATTTATCAGAATAAAATGGTGCTATACCGGATTTCGTGGAACCAAACGATTTACCTGCTAATCGTTCTTCTTCATATTCATCAAAAAGGATATGATAAGGCATAACAATCTGTGCACGATCGGATACTAAAATTTTTGGTGCTGGTACCCCACGATCAACAATCGACTGTACTTCCTTAAAAAGTTTTGGTATATTTAGTGCAACTCCATTTCCGATAATACTTGTTGTATGTTCATAGAATACTCCCGATGGCAATGTGTGAAGCGCAAATTTTCCATAATCATTCACTATCGTATGTCCTGCATTTGCCCCTCCTTGAAATCTTACAATAATATCGGCCTCTTTCGCCAGCATGTCCGTAATCTTTCCTTTTCCTTCATCGCCCCAGTTTGCTCCTACAACTGCTTTTACCATATTCATAACCTCCTACATATTTACACATTTTACTTAGCCATTGTAGCATAACAAATAGTATAAGTAAAATCAATAATTATTATAGATAGCATTACTCCTAATTATGTATTCTTTCCGAAATAAATGTCTATGCTTTCGCCGTGTATAAACGGGAAGAATTGTCTGCTCCTTGCAAAAGATACGTTTCATAATCCTTAATCGGCATCGGTTTCGCATAATAATATCCTTGTGCAACCTGACATCCGATACTTCGAAGAAACTCTGCCTGCTCCTTTGTTTCAACGCCTTCTGCAATAACCGATAAATTCAACCATCCCGCCATATTCATGACGGATGCCAAAATATTTCCGCCTCGATTTTGTTTGTCATCGCCCGTCAAAAAAACCAAATCAAGTTTTAATATATCCACAACTGCTTCCTTTAGCATATTTAGCGACGAATAGCCACTTCCAAAATCATCCATTAGCACCACAAATCCATATGCTTGCAAATTTTCTATAACACCAACTAAACGCTTTTGATTATCTACATAAGCACTTTCCGTAATTTCTAATTCCAGTAAGCTTGGTGGAATTTGATACGTTTCAATTAATTCGATTAAAATATCACAAAGCTTGGGGTTATGTAAGTTAATCCTTGAAACATTAACAGAAATTGGATGCGGCCGTTTCCCCTCATCAATCCAACGCCGTAAAAGCATACAAGTTTGTTCCCATACATAAAAATCCAATTTGATAATAAATCGATTTTTCTCGAAAATAGGAATAAAATCAGCTGGTGACAAAACGCCTCGTTCGGGATGACTCCAACGAACCAAGGCTTCTGCACCAACTGGTCTTCCAGATTGTATATCACACTTTGGTTGTAAATAAATTTGAAATTCTTCATTTGATAAAGCATTTCCCATTTGGTTGATAATCTCTTGTTCCCAAAGCATTGTTTTTCGCAGGTTATCATCATAATAGGCAACCCTTTTCATATAATTGCCCTTAATGGTACGAATTGCTAAATTTGTTCGATCACACATCAGATTAATTGGCATATCATGATTCACAATGATATAAAGACCAAAATACGGAACAATTCGAAAATCAACCTTATACTCTTCCAATATTTTTTCAATATATGAAATCATGTCGTTCACAGCTTTCTCTGTATACAAAAAACAGATATAAAAAATATCCGCTTCTGTTCTTCCAAATGTAACATTGCTTTTCGAACATAACGCGCTGCGAAGCATATTCCCAATATAGCGAAGTAAATGGTCTCCTTCTGCTCTTCCCCACAATTCATTGATTACCTTAAATCGTTCAATGTCCATTCGAAGCATAACAAAACGCTTTTCGCAGTTTTCCATCAACATTGTTTTCGTTTGTGAATAAAAGGTTACACGATTGTATAACCCAGACACTGCATCAAATCTTTGATAAAATTGTAATTCCATCTGTAATTTTTTGTTTTTTTCCCTCTCCAATACTAACTCTTCTTCTACACTCACTTTACGCTCTCCCCACTTCCCCAAAAAGTTTCGATCACTTCTCTTTACAATTATCCCCATAAATATAAAAAGTATATAATTTCATATTATACCATTTATTAAAAAACAAAACAAGCATAAGCGCTCGAATTTTCAGAACTTAAGCACTTATACTTGACAATTTATATTTATTTTATTGGATTCATTTTCTATACTTCAATTTTAGCTTTAATTCCGAGAATTTCATTATTTTTTTCTAAAATCGGTGAAATTACTTGTTTTAAAAAGGTATCTACCTGCTCTTTTGAACGTCCGATATATAACGAAGGTTCCATCGTTTTCTCTAAATCATCCAAAGACATGTTAAACACTTCATCCTTTGCAATTTCTTCCAACAAGTTATTGTCTTTGCCTTCTTGTTTTACAATTCTCCCAGCCTCCATAGAAAGTGTTCGTATTTTCTCATGAAGTTCCTGACGATCACCGCCCAATTTAACTGCATCCATCATAATGTTTTCCGTTGCCATAAAAGGCAGCTCACTCATCATATGCTTTTCAATTACTTTCGGATATACTACCAGTCCGTCCACTACATTCAGACAAAGATCAAGAATTCCATCCGTTGCTAAAAATCCTTCTGCTATGGAAAGACGCTTATTCGCAGAATCATCTAATGTACGCTCAAACCACTGAGTGGCAGATGTAATTGCAGGATTTAGTGCATCAATCATCACATAACGAGAAAGCGATGCGATACGTTCACTCCGCATTGGATTACGCTTGTATGCCATTGCTGAGGATCCAATCTGACTTTTCTCAAACGGTTCTTCAATTTCTTTTAAATGTTGTAACAATCGGATATCATTGGACATCTTGTGTGCACTTGCTGCGATTCCCGCAAGTATATTACAAACTCTGGTATCTACTTTTCTAGAATAGGTTTGACCTGAAACAGGATAACAAGCATCAAATCCCATCTTTTTTGCTATCATTGGATCAATTTGTTCAATCGTTTCATGATTTCCGTCAAAGAGTTCTAAAAAAGAAGCCTGTGTTCCTGTTGTTCCCTTAGATCCTAATAACTTAAGGCTTTGAAGAACATATTCCAGATCTTCTAAATCCATAAGAAATTCTTGCATCCAAAGAGTTGCTCGCTTACCAACGGTAGTTGGTTGAGCTGGTTGAAAATGTGTAAATGCAAGCGTTGGTAATTCTTTATATTGATTCGAAAAATCAGCAAGCTCTGCTATCACGTTAACCAATTTTGTCTTTACCAGTAAAAGGGCTTCTTTCATTATAATGATATCGGTATTGTCTCCCACATAACAAGAGGTTGCACCTAGATGAATGATTCCTTTTGCATTTGGACATTGCACCCCATATGCATATACATGACTCATGACATCATGACGCACTCGCTTTTCACGTTCTTTTGCAACTTCATAATTGATATCTTCTGCATGTAACTTCATTTCTTCAATTTGCTCTTGTGTAATGTTTAACCCAAGTTCTTTCTCGGTTTCAGCCAAAGCAATCCAAAGTTTTCTCCACGTACGAAACTTCATATCCTGAGAAAAAATGTACTGCATCTCCTTACTAGCATATCGCTCCGAGAGCGGACTTATATATCGATCTGTATTCATTCTATTCTAGTCCTCCTATTTTGTACTATACGTTTTGTTTTATCGATCATATTCTCCGCGAATATCCGCTTTGGGTGGTTCAATTGGATAATTCCCAGAAAAACAAGCATCACAATATCCTCGTTCTCCACCAATTAATTCATTTAATCGTTCTCCATCTAGATAACCGAGGGAATCAGCACCTAGCTTTTGACAAATTTGATCAATGGTATTGTTATGTGCGATCAATTGATCACACGATGGTACATCGGTACCAAAGTAACAAGGATACAAAAAAGGTGGTGAGCTGATTCTTACATGAACCTCCGTTGCTCCAGCTTGTTTCAACATGCGGACGATTCTCTCACTTGTCGTTCCCCGAACAATGGAATCATCAATCATAACCACTCGTTTTCCTCGCACCACTTCTTTTAAAACATTTAGTTTTATTTTAACCGAAGATTCACGAATCGTTTGTTTTGGTTTTATAAAAGTTCTACCCACATAACTATTTTTAATAAAGGCTATCCCGTATGGAATTTTTGATTCTTCGGCAAAACCCATTGCCGCAACATTTCCAGAATCGGGTACACCAACCACGATATCAGCCTCCACTGGATGCATTTGAGCTAATATTTTACCTGCCATAATCCGAGAATTATATACACTTATTTTATCAAGATAACTATCTGGTCTTGCAAAATAGATATATTCAAAAATGCAAGTTGCAATTTTTTCTTGACAAAGGGATATATCTGAATGAATTCCATCTTTGTCTATCTTTACGATTTCACCCGGCAAAACATCACGGACAAATTCTGCATCTACTGCATCCAATGCACAAGTTTCGGAGGATAAAAAATAGGTCGTTCCTCTCTTTCCGATGCAAAGTGGACGAAATCCAAATGGATCTCTTGCTCCTATCAGTTTTCTTGGACTCATAATTACAAGGGAATATGCACCAGAAAGCTTCTTCATTGCATTTTTTACGGCTTCTTCAACTGTCTTTGTTTGCAGACGCTGCCTCGCTATATGATAAGCAATTACTTCCGTGTCAATCGTTGTCTGAAAAATTGCACCTGTGTAAGAAAGCTCTTCCCGAAGCTCCAATGCATTCACTAAATTTCCATTATGCGCCAGTGCAAGCGTTCCTTTTACATAGTTTAACACCAATGGCTGTGTATTTTCAATCGAACTTGCACCTGCCGTAGAATAACGAACATGTCCCACTCCAATATTTCCTATTAAACCATTCAATTTTTCTTCTGTAAATGCTTCATTCACAAGTCCCATTCCCTTGCTTGAGGATACGACTCCCTTGGGTCCATTTGTGTCACTTACCGCAATTCCACAACTTTCCTGTCCTCTGTGTTGTAGAGCAAATAGTCCATAATAAATAGAAGAAGCTACGTCTTCTATGTGGTTTAACGAATATGCGCCAAATACTCCACATTCTTCATGTAGCTCTCCTCCAATAAATTCACTTATTGTTTGATTATTCATATAATCCAATCCTCTTAGCAACTTCTACATAGGCATCTTCTACTCCACCCATATCACGTCTAAAACGATCCTTATCCAATTTTTCACGGGTATTAACATCCCAAAATCTACAAGTATCTGGTGAAATTTCATCTGCAAGAATAATCTCTCCATGGTAACGTCCAAATTCCACCTTAAAATCAATTAGCTCAATTCCACATTCTTTAAAAAACTTAACTAATACTTCATTTATTTTAAACACTAACTCTGTAATACGATCTATTTCTTCTCTTGTTGCTGCACCAATTGCTATCGCATGATAATCATTAATTAAAGGATCACCCAATTCATCATCCTTATAGCTAAATTCCAAGGTAGGTGCAAGAAGATTTTTTCCTTCTTCAATTCCAAGTCTCTTGGAAAAACTTCCTGCTGCTACATTTCGTATAATAACCTCTAGGGGAACAATTTCAACTTTTTTAACTGCAGTCATTCGTTCACTAAGTTCTTCCACAAAATGAGTTGGAACTCCTTCTTTCTCAAGGATCTGGAATAAATAGTTTGTCATTCGGTTGTTAATCACACCTTTTCCTTTAATGGTTCCTTTTTTTTCTCCATTAAATGCTGTAGCGTCGTCCTTATAATCTACAATTAGGACATCTTCCACATCGCTAACATAAACTTTCTTTGCTTTTCCTTCGTAAAGTAACTCTAATTTTTTCAACATGAACACCTATCCTTTATCTACTCTAATTTCGTTGTTAACTACAGTTTCATTATAAACAACCACCTTCGTTTGACAATAGGTTTACTTATTATATTTACTTATTCTATTTATAACCCTATTCTTCCGTTTTATCCGCTAAAAGAGGTGTATCTTCAAGAATAATTCCTCTTTTTATCTTTAATTCCAAAATTCTTTGTACATTGTTATCAATTGTTTTTTCATCAATTTCTCCATCGACGACTGCCTGATACACTGCCTGATAGGCTGCCACAAAATTTTCTGGCATCAAAATCATATCTGTGCCTGCCGCTATCGCATTTACAGCGGCCTCACCCGATGTATAATAATTTGTAACGGATTTCATATTCATGGCATCTGTAATAATAACACCATCGAAAGACAATTCCGTACGAAGGATGTCCTTCATCACCAATTCTGTCATGGATGCTGGCTTTATGCTTCCGGTCACATTTGAAATCGAAATATGCGATACCATAATCATATCAGCCCCTGCCCTAATCCCTTCTTTAAACGGAATAAATGATACCTTTCGAAGTTCGTTAATATCACTATCCACATCAACTGCACCCTCATGCGTATCTTTCGAAGTACTGCCTAAACCTGGGAAATGCTTTAATGTTGAAATTACATGTTCCTCTTGTAATCCAGTTACTACCTGACGAACCATTTTTGCAACTAAGTCTGGATCACTCCCAAAGGATCTATTTCCAATTTCAGAATGTAATTGAGTGCTCCTAACATCAGCTACAGGAGCAAAATCTAAATTAAATCCCAGATCATTTATTTCCTTTCCAATCGTCTTCCCCATATTATAGGCATACTCTTCATCATCCATTGCCCCTACTTCGCTCATATTTGGAAAGCTCGTTGTATTCATTGCTTTATTTTTTGCAATTCGTGCAACCTCTCCGCCTTCTTCATCCACCGAAATAAAAAGTGGTACACTCGAAAATCCCTGTAGTTTATCAATAAATTTTTTTGTTTGTTCGGGTGTCTTACTATTTCTAGAAAAGAAGATAACTCCACCCACATGATATGTTTTAAGTGCTTCCCGCATCGTTGCCGTTACCTTTGTAAAGTCGTGGGTCTCTCCTTTTCTGTTATCTAACTGTTCAAAATTCACAATAAATAGCTGCCCAATTTTTTCTTCCAATGTCATATTATTTCGTATTGCTTGTGCCATACCAAGAATTTGTGCTTTATCCGTTACAATACGATCCGAAGTTGTCTCTTTCTCAGGCTCTACTTCTTCATCTGGTTTGGCACTTACTTCTGGCTCTATGCTTTCTTCTGGTTTCACACTTTCTTCTGGTTCTTGATTTATCGGTTCAATATTTGTCACTTCTGGTGTTGGAGCCATTGTCTCCTCCCTTTTTCCACAAGCAACTAAACTAACACCTAAGAGTAGAATTAGTGCTATTTTTATATTTTTTCCCATACTTGCTCCCATCTTCGTACCTTTAAACATTTTTCACCATTGCATTGCTAAAATAGCATAGCAATTTAAAAAAGTCAATCGATAAGTTTTTCCATCTCTTTACCTGTCCCAACACTCGTGTTCTTTTTAAATCTTTATATGCCCATTATAACTAGCTTTTAATCAAGTTTCAACTATGCAGCAGCAAAAATGATTTTCCTTGACAAACCAGATTCTGGGCTCTATACTTTATAGGAATACAGATTATTCGGTAGGTGAGGCTACCATAGGGATACGGGTTACTGCCGCAAAGTAGTGGAGACACTATAAGTTGGTCAACAATCTATGTCGATTTCAAGGCATAGAATAATGTAATTACATCGCCCTGTGGAGTTAAAGCTTGAACGATGGCATATTTTATGTTTATTTTTTTACACGTCATCGTTAGTGACGTTTTTTTTAATTGTATCGAAAGGATGGTGAGAGTATGGTACCAGACAGTAGTCAATCGCAAAGTATAGATGTACCTGAGCCCTGCCCTCCCCCTTTCGTTTAGCTGCCGCAGGGCAGATGAATCATCGATACTTTGCTTTCTCAAAAACAATAAATAAGGAGGCAAAGTTATGACCCAAAAAATTATTCTATCTCTCTTACAAGAGAAAAAGTTTGGTGAACTAAAGCAGATTATTTCTGTTCTTAATGAAGTGGATTTAGCTTCTATTTTAGAAAATTTAGACGAAAAAGAAATGATTATGGTGTTTCGTCTCATTGATAAAACAAAAGCCGCTGCTACCTTTTCACACATGAATGTAAGAATACAGGAATTACTAATTGCTGCATTTACCGAAAAAGAATTAAAAGAAATTTTAGATGAAATGTTCCTAGATGATACCGCAGATTTGTTAGAAGAAATGCCTGCTAATGTAGTGGAACATATTTTAAGTGTTACCGACCCCGCAACTAGAACATCCATAAATACACTTCTAAACTACCCCGAAGATAGCGCTGGAAGTATTATGACCATCGAATACGTCGATCTCAAAAGAAATATGACCGTTTATGAGGCAATCAATAAAATCAAGCATGTCGGTATCGACAAAGAAACGATTTACACCTGTTATGTCATTGATTCAAAAAAATTAATTGGAATCGTATCTGCCAAAGATTTACTACTTTCTGACAATGATATAAAAATCGAAACCATTATGGAAACAAATCTCATTTTTGCAGATACACATGATGATAAAGAAAAAGTAGCAAAGCTCTTTTCCAAATACGGATTTCTTGCAATCCCCGTTGTAGATACCGAACAGTGTATGGTTGGTATTGTTACTTACGATGATGCTATGGCTGTTATTCAAGAGGAAGTAGATGAAGATATTGCTATGATGTCTGGTATTGTACCTGGCGAAGATACTTATTTTGGAACTTCTATCTTTGCACATGCAAAGAGTCGTATTGTATGGCTTTTAGTCCTTATGTTATCCGCTACCATTACGGGAACCATTATTACAAAATATGAACATGCATTTTCTGCAATACCTCTTTTGGTTTCCTTCATTCCCATGTTAATGGACACTGGTGGAAATTGCGGATCTCAAAGCTCAACCTTAATCATTCGCGGTCTCGCTTTGGATGAAATAAAGCTTTCTGATTTTTTAAAAGTTGGCTTTAAAGAATTTCGAATTGCAATCGTTGTAAGTTGTGTTTTGGCCTTGGTGAATGGATTACGGATTTTTATGATGTACAACGATCTAATGATGGCAATTCTCATTTCTGTTTCTTTATTTGCTACCATTATCATGGCAAAATTGATTGGTAGTTTACTTCCAATGGTTGCAACGAAATGTAAATTAGATCCTGCCATTATGTCCGCACCACTCATTACGACGTTAGTTGATACCTTTTCTATTTTGATTTATTTTCAAATTGCAACACATCTTTTTGCATTATAAATACATAAAAACTTCGCTGCTAATGAAATGCCAGATTAGTCAGCGAAGTTTTTCTATATACTATTGTTGACAAATATACAGGTATTTGTTATTCTATACATACCATTGGTATGTATAGAAGGAGATGAACTTATGTCACGAAATAAGTATCCAGAAGAAACAAAACAATTAATCATTGATGTTGCCACTGAGCTTTTCATGACAAATGGTTATGAAAAAACTTCGCTGCAAGATATTATCAATCACTTGGGTGGACTAACAAAAGGTGCGATCTATCATCACTTCCAATCAAAAGATGCGATTCTCTATGCGGTGGTTTCTCATATCTGTAAGGATAATGAATTTCGCATGGCTGCCATTCGTGATGATACATCACTAACAGGAAAAGAACGTTTGGAAAAAATGTTTTCAGATTCTCTTCAAAATCCAAACCAGAAAGACGTTTTTGCTGTTACCCCAAATCTTCTCGATAATCCAACTTTTTTATCCTATTATATCAAAATGGTCGTATCCGAGACCGTACCATGCTATATTTTACCAGCTATCAAAACAGGTGTTGCAGATGGATCAATTACAACCTTGTATCCTGAGGAACTCGCAGATATCATCATGTTCCTAAGTGATATTTGGCTAAACCCTTTGATTTTTCATATGACAGCCGAGCAGCTAACAAGAAAAGCAAAGCTTTTAAATCAAATGATGTGTCCTTTTGGTTTAAAAATTTTAAGCGATGACTTAATTATGAGGTTCACTCAATTTCAAACAGTAAACGAATAAAAATAACTACCCTATACCGGGTAGATTATTTTTACTCGTTTACATACCAATGGTATGTAAGCAGAAAATTAACCGTTAAATTAAGGAGACTATCTATTATGAAAGAAAACCATGTACTAAAAAAGCAACCTTTTTGCAAGGATTTTTATCTTGTACTTATGGGACAAATTATTTCGCTCTTTGGAAACCAGATACTTCGCTTTGCCCTACCACTTTACTTATTAAATCAAACAAAATCTGCAGCATTATTTGGCATTGTATCTGCCTGTTCCTTCTTTCCAATGATCCTTCTCTCCCCAATTGGAGGTATTATTGCAGATCGTGTCAACAAGAAAAACATTATGGTTTTTCTCGATTTTTCTACTGCAGCACTAACACTTGTTTTCACTCTTCTCCTAGGTAAAATTAACCTGGTTGGACTACTCCTTGTAACACTTGCCATTCTATACGGAATCCAAGGTGCATATCAGCCTGCCGTTCAGGCAAGTATTCCTCAACTTGTCACACCAAATAAAATTTTGCAGGCTAATGCTATGATTAACCTTGTAAACTCACTTGCTGGATTAATCGGACCTGTTATCGGTGGAGCATTATATGCTTTCTTTGGGATTTCACCAATTCTCTATGTTAGCATCCTTTGTTTTTTAACTTCCGCAATTATGGAACTTTTCATCCATATCCCATTTACAAGAGAAAAAACTTCAAGTAATATGTTCAAGCTAGCAATTAGCGACCTAAGCGAAAGTTTCTCTTTTATGAGACACAAACAACCTATCCTCTGGAAAGTATCACTCATTATTGCAGCAATCAATCTATTTTTGAGTGCTCTTATTATAATTGGTCTCCCAATTATCGTAACGCAAACCCTTTCATTTGATTCTCAAACAGGAAGTAGACTATATGGCTATTCACAGGGTGCACTTGCTGCCGGCAGTCTTGCAGGCGGTATTCTCACTAGTATGCTTACAAAAAAACTGAATGCTGAAAATAATTATATTCTTCTGCTTCTATGCACCTTAACACTCCTACCAATTGGCACTGCACTCGCTTTTTCAATTCCCCCAATATATGCCTATTTCATCATTGTTATCAGTTGCTTCTTTATGATGTTATTCGCTACCTTATTCTCTATTCGCATGATGGCATACCTTCAAATATTGACACCATCACATTTAATTGGAAAGGTAATCTCATGCGCCTTGTGCATTGGTATGTGTGCCTCCCCTCTTGGTCAGGCATTATATGGAACCTTGTTTCAATTCTTTTCAAAAACGCCGTATATCATTTTCTTTGGAGCAACTGTCGTATCTTGTATGATTTCTCTAGTATCCAAGAACGTCTTTGCCGGTATGAACGAACGCTTAACACCAGAGCGCACCTACTAATCAAAGGCATATCATAAATGCAAAAAATATCTCTTGACATAATCGTATATAATGTATATATTATGTATATACATTATAGTAAATAAAGGAGGACTCATGTGAATATTAATATCAGCAATTCGAGTGGTGTTCCGATCTATGAACAAATCACATCGCAAATTAAGTCGTTGATTTTATCTGGAACACTAAAAGAGGGAGATACACTTCCTTCGATGCGATTATTAGCCAAAGAACTTCGTATTAGTGTCATTACCACAAAACGATCTTATGAAGACTTAGAACGCGATGGCTTCATCCAATCCTTTACTGGACGAGGAAGCTTTGTTTCAGGAATGAATCATGCTTTTATTCGAGAAGAACATCTGAAACGAATTGAAGAACATCTAGAAGCCATTAAAACAGAAGCCTTTGTTTGTGGTATTTCAAGGGATGATATCATTACTATGATAAATATTATGTATGATGAAGGAGATATTGTATGAATGCATTAGAATTTAGAAATGTAAGCAAGCGGTATGACGATTTTACGCTTGATCATTTGAATCTAACAATTCCAAGTGGTTGTATCGTCGGTTTTATTGGAGAAAACGGAGCTGGCAAAACAACCACAATGAAGTTAATTTTTGATTTAGTGAAAGCCGACACCGGTGAAATCAAAGTATTTGGGAAATCAAACAAAACCGATTCTCGTGAAATCAAGGAGCATATTGGTGTCGTACTAGAAGAGGCCGGTTATCCAGACAGTATGAATTTAAAACAAATTGAATCTGTCGTATCACGCATCTATAAAACATGGAACAGTAAACGCTTTTTGGAATTATGTTCCATGCTTTCACTCCCCCAAAAAAAGGAAATAAAAGATTTTTCACGTGGAATGAAAATGAAACTATCCCTTTGTGTTGCTCTCTCCCATGATTCCAAGCTTTTAATTTTAGATGAAGCAACCAGTGGGCTCGATCCAATTGTTCGAGATGAGCTCTTGGATATCTTTTTGGAGTTTATTCAAACAGAAGATCATACCATTTTTATTTCTTCTCATATCTTAAGCGACCTTGAAAAAATCTGCGATTATATTGCATTTATACATAAGGGAAAGCTCTTGTTTTTTGAGGAAAAAGATGCTCTTCTTGAAAAATACGGTATTTTAAAAACTTCAAAAGAAGAAATTGCAAGCATCTCTACTGCTGCTATCATCGGAACAAGAGAGAATTCTTTTGGTGTAGAATCCTTGATTAATAAAAATAAGTACACAGGAAACAAACCGATTGATAAAGCAACCATTGAAGACATCATGTTATATTACACGAAAGGAGCAAAAACATGCTAGGATTATTACAAAAAGATTTATATACATTAAAAAAGCAAGGGAAAATAATGTTTATCATTCTCTTAGTTTATATGATATTTGGTTATTTGAATAACAATCCCACCTTCTTTCTCGTTTTTTTACTTGTATTTTCTGCAATGATGCCTCTTACCGCCATGGCATACGATGAAAAAAATCAATGTGACAAACTCTTTCTTTGTATGCCGCTTACCAGACGTGACCTCGTAAGCAGCCGGTTTCTACTTGGTTTACTTCTCATTCTTGGTAGCTTTTCTATTGGCATTATTTCGATACTGCTTTTAATTAAGGAAGATCGTATGGAAGCTATTTTTCTTCTTGGCACTCTTTTAGGGGTCTGCTTCCTATATTTCTCGATATGTTTTCCGATTGCTTTAACGTTTGGTGTAGAAAAAAGCCGATATACTATGCTAGGTCTTATTTTTATTCCTACCATTGTAACTGCTTTATTTGCTACAAAAGGATATCTAAATCCAGTACTTAATTTCTTTAAGCAAAATACAACTATGAAAGGGATTAGTACACTATCGATTCTTATCGGCTTTGTTTTTTATTTAATATCTTATTTTTTCTCAATGCAGCTCTACGAAAACAGAGAACTGTAAGAGTAGAAAAAATTACAATTAAGCAAGGAGATAAATAGAAAGAAGAAGGTTGCAACTGTTAAACGATTATCCGTTTGCAGTCTTCCCTTTTTCCATTTCCTTGCTTTATTAAAACTTACAGCTTATATCCGCACATATCACAAAATATTCGTAATTCATATTCTGATATTGCTTTGAGATTGTTCGACAAAGTTTTCCTGTCGCTCCTGAAATATAATCTTGCGAGCAGTAAACTCCACCGTCGTTCCTTGCTGCCTCCCTAAAATATTTTTTAGAAGAATTATCCACTCCTGGCTCATTTGGTTTAAAATCTGCCGTTTCATCTAGTAAAATATCTGAATTAACAATAGTATGACTTTCTTGTATTCCATTTTTATCACAAACATAAAAACATTCTACTTCTTTTTTCCCTTTTATTTGTTCATAAAGAACCGTATCAATATCACTTGCTGACCTACAACTTTTTAATGAATTTACTAGTTCTTCCATGATTTTTTGATTATACATACTATCTATCTTCAAATTTTTATCGGTTTGTTGTTCTTGCCCGCTTATACGAAATTGGCAAATCAAATCTTTCATTTTATTGGATTGCTGTAAGATACTCGATATCGTAGCCGCTCCCTCTTGCGCAAACGCTGCATTCGACTGCACCACTTCCGAAATATTTTGTATGATACTACTTGTATTTTGAAAACTACTTTCCTGAATTTTGGAAGACTCTGCAATCTGTTCGCTTAGACTTGCAATGCTTTCGATTGATTTATGAATAGAAGAAAAATGTTCTGCTGTATTATCTGCGATTTGTGTTGTTTCTTTTACTGTTTCAACATTATGATGAATTAAGCCTGATGTCTGGTTTAGTGCAAGTGCCGTCTGTTCTGCTAAACTTCCGACTTGTTGTGCTACCACTGCGAATCCTTTGCCCGATTCACCTGCTCTTGCTGCTTCTATCGAAGCATTTAATGCCAATAATTTTGTTTGTGTAGAAATTTTATTTATAATTTCAATCACATGACCGATTTCATTCGTAGAAGATTTCACGTTTTCCATAGAAGATAACATTTGATTCATTAGTAGCTCCCCAGCACCCACTTCTCTTTTTGCTTCTAGTACATTCTTTGATGCCAATACGGCATATTCTACATTTAATGAGGTTTGCTTGGTTAAATCTCCCATATTTGTTGATAAGTCTTCAATTAAGCCAGCCTGTTTTGTTGCATTTTCAGCGATTATTGCAGACGAATCATCCATTTCAACGCACATATCATCAATATGTACGGATAAATCCGATAATTCAGAAAATGTTGCATTTAGCGAATAGCTGATCTTGGACATCGCATTCTTAATCGGTATAAAATCCCCCTTAAATTTTACATTTTTATCCATCTTTACCGCCATATCTCCTGCTGATAAATGCGATAAAATATGTGATATCTCTCGAATATAGCTATTTAATAAAAAACTTATTTTATTAAAATCATTCGCCAAATCAAGTAACATCATACCCTCTGATTGTTCAATCTGCGAGTCCAAAAAACCATTTGCCATTTCATGAATACTATTCGTAATCATTTCTGCTTCTTCCAATATTTGTTTATTATTTCTTTTTTTTATCATAAGAAAATTATGCCTACGTATGGCATGCCTCCTTTCAAGATTATACACACAAACCGTTTCGTCTACTCTATGTCTTTGCATAAAAATGGGCAATGAAGTTCTAACGAACTTCATTGCCCAAAAAAATTATACTAAGCATTCCTTTTTTTGTCAACTGTTGCTATACTACTTTCGATAGGATGGAAACCGTATCGTTACTTTGAATAAATCACCATCTACTTCAATCTGAAAACTTCCATGTTGCAGCGTAACCAAGCTATTTGCTATACTAAGCCCTAACCCACTTCCATCCGAATTTCGTGATTCATCTCCTCTTCGAAAGCGATCCAACAACTCATCTACCGGAATATTCAATTCATATGCAGACATATTTTTTATTACAAAGCAAACCTCTCTTCCCTCTTCCTTAACCTCCATATAAACACGGCTTCCACTTTGTCCATATTTCATTACATTGGATAACAGATTCTCTAAAACACGCCACGTTAGCTTTCCATCGGCACAAATATAAGCTCCACCTTCTGGAAGATTCGTCCGTATTTCAAGATTTTCCATTTGAATTTTCTCATCAAATTCACCGAGTGATTGCCTAATAAGTGCATTTAAATCAACCTTTTCCAAATTTACTGGCATATCACCACTTGATGCCTTTGCTGCTTCAAACAAGTCAGTTGTCAATATGGTGAGCCTCTGTGTTTTCCGATCAATGATATCAATGTAGTTTTTCTGTGTCTCATTTTCAATATTCTCTTGTTTTAGTAAATCGACATAAGTAACAATCGAAGTCAGTGGAGTCTTTAAATCATGAGAAACATTAGAAATAAGCTCTGCTTTTAGTCGTTCCGATCGAAGCTCTTTTGATACAGCAGCATCCAAACCTTGAGAAAGTGAATTAATATTCTCTGCTAATTGCCCAAGTATTCCAGTCTCACTCTTAACCTGTATTTTGTAATCTAACTGCCCACCTCTTATTTTTTGCGTTCCTTCCGTAATCTCTGTAAAATCTCCAATATATTTATAAATCACATATATCAAAAATACAATCACAAACGGTGCTCCTACTAAAGTCACACAAAGCATAGGTAGAAAAACTGCAAGAATAATTGCTCGCTTTGATAGCTTTCCCTTGTTCCAACAAGCAAGTATGACTTTAATTATTCTCTTTACCAGTCGAAAGCAAAGAAATCCATCCAAAAATTTTCCTGCCTTTACCTTTCTTATCTGCATCAAAATGCATTCCAGCAAAAAAGTTCCAGCAACCAAAACTCCAAAAAGCCATAACTGAAAATACCAGTCTTCATCAATGCTCCAGACAAATATTTCCTTTAACAACATATATAATACCGTTATACATAGAATTCCGATAGCCCAGACAATCTCCGATATAATCGTATCGATCCAGTATAAATGAACCATTTCTTCCTTTGGTTTTCGTCCAGTGACCGCCATAAGAAAAACAAAGGCCACTAGTCCTATTAAAACAAGCACTAGTCCCATTTGAACCATATCCTTTAAATCTTCTTTCTTTTGGTTCCACTCTCTCATTTTTTTCTCATAATAAGATTTTTTTACACCAACAAAAAGAGTTTTACCTGATACATTGTATCCATCTAATAAATGTTCCAGCTTTGCCGAATTTGAAGTAACTGCACCGCTTTCTTTAATATACCCATAAATTGGATATGCTTTGAACGTTTCAATCAAACGTTCTTCTTCCTCTTTTGTTCCACTCTGATATACAAATCTCGTTTCACTTTCCAACTGTTCCATATCTTCTTCAAAATTTCGGATACGCCCATCCACATATGATTTTTTCACCAGTTCTTCTAAATCTGGATACTCCTTTAAAAATGCCGAATAGGATAAATCAATTTCTTCATCATTATAAGATTCCCTCGTTTTATTATCATAATCATAAGAAAAATTAATCTGTTTGTTATAATCTTCATACATTGTTATATGAATTAATCCATTCGACTCAACCCATTCTTGATAGGGTTCACTCAAAATATCTCTGATCTCCTGATCATAAGAACCCTTTCGAATTGCCTCTGTACTTTCATACGCTTCTTTTTCATAAACTTCCCATACATAGTCTGCAATGGAATCTCGAAAGTCATAACTTTCTTCATACCGATCAACCGCATAATCATAACTCAAGTTTACCGTTTCACCTATATTTTTGTTGTGTAATAAAAGAAAGGTTCCAATCACACATGCTGCTAAAATCAAATAGGCAATTACTTTTATATACCACTCTCTAGTTATATTTTTCAACTTTATAGCCAATTCCCCACACCACCTTTAAATATTTTGGTTCTTTTGCATTAATTTCAATTTTTTCCCGTATTCTTCGAACATGTACCGATACCGTATTCTCTGGATTATAGGAAGGTTCATTCCATACATGTTCATAAATTTGCTCAATGGAATACACTCTTCCCGCATTCTTTATTAAAAAATTAAGAATTCCAAATTCTACCGGAGTTAATTTAATTGGATCATCATCCACTTTTACCTCTCTTGTCTGTTCATTCAAAAACAGTCCCCCTGATGTATAAACACCCTCACGATCCACAATTTCCATACTTCCAAGCCGAGTATAACGTCTCAATTGGCTTTTTACTCTGGCAATAAGTTCGAGTGGATTAAATGGTTTGGTAAGATAATCATCCGCTCCCATATTAAGTCCCATAATTTTGTCATAATCTTCACTCTTAGCTGAAAGCATCAAAATTGGAATATTTTTATTTTCTCTTATCTTAAGTGTTGCACGCATACCATCCATTTTTGGCATCATGATATCCATAATAATCAGATGGATCTCTACTTGTGCTACTATCTCTAGTGCGCGAATCCCATTATCAGCCTTTATCACCTCATATCCCTCATTTTTTAAATAAATCTCAAGTGCATCCGCAATTTCTTTTTCATCATCGCATACTAAAATTCGAAACATTTTCTTTCTCCCCTTTTCTCCTTTTGCGGAGCTTTCTTACAAAAATTATTATATATGGCATATCTTAATAAATCATTTACAAAATTCCTAAGATTTTCTTAACATCTAAAATTATAGTATAGCAAAAAAACATATCCATTGTAATCTTTTTCCATTCTTGCTATACTAAGTTAAAACATTCATACATTACTTTATTAAATTGTACATCGTATTTAGGAGGATTTTACTATGGATTACAGAACTTATTTACGCAATCATCCAGATTCAAAAGGTCGTTTCGGCCCATATGGCGGTGCCTATCTTCCAGACCAACTCATCCCTGCATTTGAGGAAATAGCGAAAGCCTATCAAACTATCTGCCATTCTTCTCAATTTATTAATGAACTTCGAAGGATTCGGAAAGAATTCCAAGGACGCCCAACACCAGTGCATCACTGCGAACGACTATCCGCACATAGCGGCGGTGCTCAAATTTACCTAAAGCGCGAAGATTTAAATCATACGGGAGCGCATAAGTTGAATCATTGTATGGGTGAAGGACTTTTGGCAAAATTTATGGGTAAAAAACGTCTGATTGCAGAAACCGGTGCTGGTCAACATGGTGTTGCACTTGCAACTGCTGCAGCATTCTTTGGTCTAGAATGTGAAATTCATATGGGAGAAGTCGATATTGCCAAACAAGCTCCTAATGTTACGCGTATGAAAATCCTCGGTGCAAAAGTAATTCCTGTATCGCATGGATTAAAGACACTCAAGGAAGCGGTTGATTCTGCCTTTGAATCCTATGCAAAAAATTACAAAGATTCCATTTATTGCATTGGTTCTGCTCTAGGTCCTCATCCATTTCCCCTAATGGTACGTGATTTTCAATCTGTTATTGGATATGAAGCAAAAGACCAGTTTCAGGAGATGACTGGATTGATGCCCGACGTAATTTGTGCCTGTGTGGGTGGTGGAAGTAACGCAGCTGGAATGTTCATTCCCTTCTTAAATGAGGCAGTTGATATCATTGGTGTAGAACCACTTGGAAGAGGATCACACTTAGGAGATCATGCAGCTTCTATGTCTTATGGTGAAAAGGGAATCATGCATGGATTTGAAAGTATTATGCTAATGGATGACAAGGGAAATCCAGCTCCTGTCTATTCCATAGCAAGCGGTCTTGATTACCCTTCCGTTGGTCCAGAGCATGCTTACTTACGAGACTTGGGGCGCATTCAATATGAAACTGCTACTGATGAAGAAGCAATGGAAGCCTTCTTCCTACTCTCAAGATTAGAAGGTATTATTCCCGCTCTTGAGAGTTCTCATGCGGTTGCTTATGCAATGAAAAAGGCGAAAGAAATGGAACAAGGTTCCATCCTGGTAAACTTAAGCGGCCGTGGAGACAAAGACATTGATTATGTTGTCGAAAAATATGGCTACGGAGATAATTATTTTCTATCATAACGTTCAAAAAAGGGATGTGGCAAAATATATTTTTATTTTGCCACATCCCTTTTTTATTTTGTTTTATTTGGTTACAACTTTAATTCTTCCCTCGCCTTTTGGATCTGCATAATCTTTTCCAACAACGCCACCTAAATTGTCCGTTAAATATGTAATTAAAATTTCATTATCAACCGCAACTTCATCTTTTAAAATCTTACAGTTTTTAAACATTGAATATCCATCACCACTGCTCTTTAATGTGTAATTGATACCCGCTAATGAATACTTTTTCTTAAGATCTAACTTGACATATTTTCCTGTCTTGCTATTCAATACCTTAATATTTTGCACACGATATTTTCCATTGACACGCTTAAACATTCCAGAATCATCTACTTTTACAGAAGAAGCAATCGATGAATTGATTTCATATGTCATACCCGACACCTGTAAGAATCCACCACTTTCTTCTGGATAATTTTTTGCACCCATTTCAAGTGCATCTTTAATCTGCTGTCCTGTTACCTGCATCACACATCCCATATTGCTCCACGGAAATACCGATAATAAATTATTGTATGTAATATCCCCACTTGTTATATTTTCACGGATACCACCACCATTCATAATTGCAACATCTGCGTCAAGAACCATACGAAGCGCATCCGCACAAAAATCTCCGAGATTTGTTTCTGCATTACGAATCGCACGTTCCTTTGTTGTTATATCGAGTGTAGTTAAATCAACTGTTGTTTTTCCAATTACCTTTGATATTTGCGCCTCATACTCTTTTTGTACTTCTTCAATGTATGTTTTCACTGCCGTATCTGTTTTTGTATAATCTTTTAAAGAAACCAATTGCGTCGAAATATCGCCATCGTCTTCAATTATAAGTTCGCCAATGTTAGCAAATTTCGTTCCAGTAGACGATACAACAACCCCTTCTCCCTCTTTATTCTTGATTGTATTTTCTGCAAAAGTACTATGAGAATGTCCATCGAGTAAAACATCAATCCCCGTTGTGTTTTCAATTACACTCGTTGATGTCCAACGATCTGTAATCCCATCCGTTCCTAAATGAGCAAGTGCAACCACATAATCTGCTCCTGCTTTTTTTGCTATATTAACCGTTTTTTGTACACGTTTATAGAGTGCTTTCCCTTTTTTATCATTACAAAAATCATAAATATAATTACCCTCTTCATCTTGAAAATATGCAGGTGTTGACTTTGTAATAGACTCTGGAGTTGTTATTCCAATAAACGCTATCTTTTTATCTCCATATTTTTTCATAGTATACGCTGCGTACACCGATTTCTTGGTTTTCAAATTCATGAAATTACAACTTACAACTTTACTTTGTAACATATTAGTCAGGACTTTTAATTGATCCATCTGATAATCAAATTCATGATTACCAAGCGTAACTACATCATATCCAACCTGATTCATAATATTTATAATATTTTCTCCCTTGGATAGAGCTCCAATCGTTGCACCTTGTGCAAAATCCCCACAAGATACTACAGATACATAATTGGTCTTTTCCTTCATATCCTTTTTTAATGCCGCAATCGTTTCATATCCATCAACAGCACAATGAACATCATTATCATAAAGAATAACAATGTCACTACTTGATACACTGTCTGCTGGTGTCGTTGTAGTTGGTGTCGTTGTAGCTGCCGTCGTTTCCGCTTTTATCATCTGAGTTGGTAGACTAGACATACCAAGTACTAACACAATGACCATCAATACGGATAAGACTTTTTGTAACTTACTTGATAATTTCATATAAAGTTCCTCTCTTTCCTCTGATAAATGTATAATTATGGTAGCACTTTTTATTATATTTCACAAGCCCCATTGTCTCCCTTTTGATAAGTTTTTATTTATAACCATTTACATCGTTTAAGTCAGATTTTCTATTTCAATCGTACATGGAATCATAGTCAATGGATGGCATATACTTACGTCCTCATAAATTAATCGCAGCATTGGACGCATTCCATTTATACTATATCGATCGGATGCATACGTAATCCCTCTTGTGTCATCCTTCCCTGTTAACAACAACCCTTTGTTTTCTATTTCTTCATGAATCCAGGCCTTTACAATATCCGTTATATCTACTTCCGTATGGTTTACGCATTCCTTATCTACAAATGATTTTTTTCGACTAAAATCTAGCTGTGGAGGTAGATACATACAACTATAGTTGCTAAAAAAATCTAACAATGGGTATACACTGTAATCATTGCACTCTTTATCCACTAGATTATCTCTACCTTGCATCGGTATTTTAAATAAAATAAGTCTGGCTTCCTTTAACGACTCTAAATAGGAGTACGAAGGCAAATTAAACGATACGTATATTTGATACTCACATCCTAAGCGTAAATATCCTTTATTCTTTTCCATACAACAACAATTTTTAGTAGAGCTAACTGCATTGTCACATTTTATATCAAGTACACTCATTTTTGTCACCCCCCCTATCATCCTATGTTTATTTTTATATTTTGACACAAATCAACTCCCGATTCATATATTATATATATAATTTCGCCTTTTTCACCTTTTTTCGACAATGGAATATAGTAGTATGGGAGGTATAAATTAATCAAACATTCAAGACTATTCCTTATAAAGGAGGTGATCTTATCGCTATTAATGTTACCGTAACGAATGCCGAAACATTCAATACCAGTGAAGAAAACGTGTTCTTCGATATTATATTCACAAATACAAATGCATTTAGTTATGCTGCAAACTCAACCATCTACTACTACGCATATCTTACTGACTCAACAGCAGGTACTCCTCTGACAAGAGAAGTTACTTTCGCAGTTGATGAAGTTGCTGAAGGTACTGTTGCAGCGGATACTCCTGTAACCTTTACGTTTGAAAATACAACGAACTTGGTTCCTACTGTTACTCCATCGGATGGTAGAATCTTCTATGTCGCACAGTAATTTTCAAAAACAAATCAGCACCACCCACAAAATAGCGGGTAGTGCTGATTTCATTTTACTGCTTATTTCATTACAATATTTACGATTCTTGTTCAACTTAGCTATTTTCAGTACTTTGAACAACATCACCAAAATTTTATTCCACTTTTACTCCACTGAATTAAGCAAGAATTTTCAACTTTGAAACTTCATCCTTCATTGTTTCTTCTGTTACATGGGTATAAGTATCCATTGTAGTTTCTAATTTTGAGTGACCCAACAACGCTTGAATTACTTTGTCTGGAATGTTCTGCTCATAACATCTTGTTGCATATGTGTGTCTTAGCGTATGGCAAGTAAATGATTCAATGATTATAGGCTCTCTTTTTTCTTCTTTGGCTAATGCAATTTCAATTACATTTAATTTCTCTACATAAGTTTTTATAGCATCTTCTACATTATAATAATAAATTGGTTTACCATCGTTTTGAGTAAAAACCAAATTTTCAAATTCCTTTACTTGTTTCCAATTCTTTCCACGAAACATCTTCTCTTGAAATTGTTTGATTTTTTGAGATTTTAGAACGCTTATAACTTCTTCGGTCATCGGCAATGTCCTTTGGCTTGCAGTTGTTTTTGTTGAGGTATAAAAGAATTTCGATCCTTCATTAGGACTTGCTGCTTTACTATAATGAATAGTCTTATCAATTGTAATGGTTTTATTGCCGAAATCAACATCAGACCATTTTAATCCTAAAACCTCTCCGATTCTAGCTCCTGTAAGGACAGCAAATTTCAATACATTAATATGAATATACGTCTCTGCAAATTCAAAGAATCTTTTTTGTTCATCGATAGTTAATACCCTTCGTTCTACTTTTACTTTCTTTGGCATTTCCAATCCGTCACATGGATTTTTAACAATATATTCATTCAATATTGCTTTATTAAACATATCGCTTAATTGAAATTTTATATTTGCTACACTACCATAAGACAAACCATCTTCAAACAAATCATTAATAAATTTTTGAACATGAACAAGTCTAATATCTTTTAGATTCATTTCTCCTAAAACAGGTGATACCCTGCATTGATGGTATGATCGTATTTTATATAAAGATGTTGATTTCAGATTGTTTCTTTTATATAATTCAAGCCAAGTTTCAAACCATTTATTAAGACTCAAATCAATGCCATTACCATTTAATCCATGTTCATCTTCATACTTTGCGTCTCTTAAATTCTTTTTAATATCCTTAAGTTTAAAACTATAAAATGTTTTTCTTTTTCCCAACTTATTAGTATATCTTGCAATATATCGTCCATCTTGTCGTTGAGATATACCAACTCCTAGATCTGTTCCATTTAACGCTTTTCCCATGTAATCATCCCTTTCTATTGAAAGAAAATGAAGCATTTAGCATGATAATATTATATCATTGATTTACTCCATTTTCAAATTATTTTGCTGTTTGCATATCTATCCATTTATCTAAATTTTTCTTATTTGCATACAATCTATTACTGTACCAATCCTAACAGTAAATCCATTATGAGGTTCATTTAATAATTCTCTTGCTTTCGATTGCCCAATACCTAAATAAAAGCAAAATTCTTTTACATTTAATAATCCTTTATTCCCTATCATAAATCCCCTTTTGAATAGATTAGAAAAGTTCTAAGTCAGGGGCTCAAAACAAGGAGCCTGATAAGA
>JBGUEO010000010.1:0-121290 GCA_041821315.1 Velocimicrobium sp.
TAGAATTTTCAAGGTTGTTTCACTGTTCAATTATCAAGGTTCTGTCTGCTTCTTCTCTCGAAGTCAGCTTATTTAGTTTAGCACACTGTATAGTGCTTGTCAATACTTTTTTTATTAATTTTTCAAATTGTTTGAAACAATTCAAAAACGGAGAAGGAGGGATTTGAACCCTCGCGCCGCTATTAACGACCTGCACCCTTTCCAGGGGTGTCCCTTCAGCCTCTTGGGTACTTCTCCAAACAGTCTAAATCACTTGTATTAGTATTAATTTCATCAATAAAACCACCATAGCTTGGTGGTTTTATTGTAACGGAGAAGGTGGGATTCGAACCCACGGCCCCTTACGGAGTCACCGGTTTTCAAGACCGGCTCCTTAAACCACTCGGACACCTCTCCTAACGTTGCTTTGCTAGTATATCATTCTAAACAGCATCTGTCAATAACTTTTGTATAAATTTTGTACAAAATATGTACAGTTCTAATTATGACAAACTTTTCTATGGTTTTCTCTACCTAAGAGTGTACATCCACAAATGATTATCCTCTTAATGATACAATTCGGATTGTATAAATGCCTCAGCAATCAAAATATCTTCTGGTGTTGTAATCTTGATATTTCGATAGCTTGTTTTTACTAATTTAACAGAATGACTTCCATACTTTTCTAAAACCATAGCATCATCCGTTACTTCTTTTCTATCATCTTCCATAAATCGGTCATATGCATTCTTAATTAACGAATACGAAAATACTTGAGGTGTTTGCACCATCCAAACATCATCTCGATTTGGAGTTTCTTTTACTTGATTCCTTTTGTCTGCAATCTTAATTGTATCTTTTACTGGCATACCCGAAACACAAGCACCCGCTTGGTAGGTTTCTGCTAAAAGTACTTCTATTTGTTGTTTTGTTATAAAAGGTCTTGCTCCATCATGAATTAGAACGTAGTCGCTCCCTTTTGCTGCATTCAAACCACAATACACGGAATGATAGCGTTCTTTACCTCCAACAATAATATTAACTACTTTTTTAAAGCCAAATCGGTTTACAATTTGTTCTTTCCCGTATTTCACATCATCCATAACTATCATAATTTCATCTACACAACTATCTTCAAATGCCTTTATTGAATAAAACAATAATGGCTTCCCCGAAACTTCCAGATACTGTTTTGGAACATCTGAACGCATCCGCTTCCCTTTTCCTGCAGCCAGAATAATTGCTGTTGTCTTCATATTAAATTCTTTGTCCAATCTTCAAGTTTGGTACTGCATTTAAATCAAGTCCATGACGTGTTCCATTGATATATTCATAATACCCAGCCACACCAATCATTGCACCATTATCAGTACAAAAAATAGGAGATGGATAATATAGTTTCAAATGATTTTTTTCACAAGCTACTTTCATTTCCTCACGCAATGCTGAATTTGATGCTACACCTCCAGCAAGCGCCACTTTTTCCATTTTATATTCTTTGGCAGCTTCTATAGTTTTACTTACTAGTACATCAATCACCGAATCTTGGAATGCCATAGCAATATCTGCTGGTATAATTTCTTCACCCTTCATCTTGCAACCATTAATATGATTTAATACCGCTGATTTAACCCCACTAAAACTAAAGTCATATTCTGCCCCATTTACATGAGCTCTTGGGAATTTTATCACTCCCCTCGTTCCTTGTTTCGCTAATTTATCAATCTTAGGTCCGCCTGGATATCCTAATCCAATCGCACGTGCTACTTTATCAAATGCTTCCCCTGCTGCATCATCACGCGTTCTACCAATAATTTCATATGTTCCATAGTCTTTTACTAATACAAGATGCGTATGGCCTCCCGATACAACTAAACATAAAAAGGGCGGTTCTAGTTCTTTATGTTCAATATAATTAGCAGAAATATGTCCTTCAATATGATGTACCCCGACTAAAGGCTTCTTCATTGCATAGCTGATAGCTTTTGCTTCTGCAACACCTACCAATAGGGCTCCGACTAATCCCGGTCCATATGTAACTGCAATCGCGTCAATATCTTCTAGAGTAACTCTAGCTTCTTTGATAGCTTCTTCAATAACTTGATTCATTTTTTCAATATGTTTTCTTGAAGCTATTTCAGGTACAACTCCTCCATACAATTTGTGAAGTTCAATTTGAGATGAAATCACATTTGATAATACCGTGCGACCATTTTTAATAACTGATGCTGCTGTTTCATCGCAAGAGCTCTCAATTCCTAATATCAATATATCTTTTTCCATTTTTATCACCATTCCTGCGCACAATTTATGTGCATATTAACTATCTTTTCTATTCTAAATCATCTTCACTTGCCAATTTCCATTGGAGAATCTTCCATTTTTCCCCATCATTCCGACGGAGCAAAAATTGCTCATAGGTCTTACTATAGGTTTTTTCTTTTCCCGCTTTTTGCGTTAAAAAGGATAATTTTAATGTTGCATACTCTTTTTCTTTTATTGTAGCATAATGCGTAGCACTGCCTAATTGTATCTCATAACTACTAATTTTTTCTTCATTCTCATGATACGTCGAAATATCATCTCTAAGATTTTTAAGATAGGCCTTCCTTTCATTATTTTCCAATAGTTCATTGTCTAATAAAAGTCGAAGCTGATCTGCTATTTTTTCAAACTGTTCCTCTGTCATCTTCTCATTGTACATACACTGCGTCATTCTTCCATAAAGCTTCAATACCCCCCGCGGTGTTCCTGGGTAATTTTCTTCAATATTCTTGTCAATTAATTTTTCAACTTCGGTCATAGGCACTTCTTCTTTTTGTGCTGTTTTTTTTGTCATATTGTAAAAACTCCATATAATAAGCATTGCTAAAATACCCATCGTTATAATTGTAAAAGCTACTGTTCTATGAGTCTTTTTCATATAACTCCCCCCTTTGGCGCTACTCCTCTTTTGAAAACTCTAAAGTTACGCTTTTTCCGTCTTTCCCTATCTCTGTCTTTTCAAAAATCTTGCGTGTATCACGTAAGAAAATTTCTGGTTTTACTAAAGATGGGCTAAAATGTGTAAGCCACATTTCAGAAACGTCCGCAGCCTTTGCTAACTGTGCTGCCTCATAAAAGGTCATGTGTTTGTATTCTCTTGCTTTTGCTGCCTTCTCAATCTCGCCATACATACCTTCACAAATAAATAGATCTGCTTTGTTTGCATAATCAATAATTGTTTTTACTGGTCTTGTATCCGTGCAGTAAGTAAGCTTGATACCTTTTCTGGGTAATCCAAGAACCATATCTTGTGTATAGGTTTTCCCATCTAATGTAACATCTTCCCCTTTTTGCAATCGATTCCATGCCAGCTTTGGCACCTGATTCTCTTCCGCTTTTTCTGGCATAAACCGACCGGCTCTAGCGAGCTCAATATTATAACCGTAACACACGACATTATGATTCACTTTAAATGGTTGTATAATGTAATCATTGATTCGAATTTCCTTACAAGGTGCTTCAATCTCTATAAAAGAAATAGAAAATGGTAATTCGGGTGCTATCACACGAAGCGAATTTACAACTCGCTCCAGCCCCTTAGGTCCAATCATAGTAATTGGTTCTACCCGATCCGCATTCCCCATAGAGAGCAACAACCCTGGTAATCCACTAATATGATCTCCATGATAATGTGTAAAACATATAATATCAATTGGATGAAAGCTCCACCCTTTTTCTTTTATTGCAATCTGAGTTCCTTCTCCACAATCAATTAAAAGACTACTTCCATTTAATCGTGTCATAAGTGAAGTAAGCCATCTTCCTGGAAGTGGCATCATTCCTCCTGTCCCTAATAAACATACATCTAACATCTAATTTCCTTTCCATCAGCATCTACATAATTTCTGAAACTTTCTTTTTCACAACCGGAATTGCAAATGTTGCAATCCATTTATCGTAGCATTCTTCGCATATTTTAAAAGAGTGTATTTCAATATCTTTATTTGAAAAATAACCCCATTCTTTGTTTATCATTAAAAAATCTTCTTTTAAAAATCCATTTTCTTTTTTTACTTCTTTTCCACAAACATTACACTGTATACTTTTTTTCATATCCTTTTCCTCCGCTATAAAATAGGCTAATCGTCCTAATTCCTATTATACCAGTGTAATTTCATCTTTCCTATAGGTAATTACTGTCATAATAACCGCATCTTCTTTGGGTCTTTCATAAAAATTGGGTCGTATACCAAGATTAACAAAACCAAGCGTTTGATACAATAAAATTGCAATTTGATTGCTTTTGCGAACTTCTAAGGTAAACTGTTGAATCTGTTTTTTTTGACCCTCCCGAAAAAGAAATTGAAGAATTTGTTTTCCTATTCCTTGATTTTGGTATTCCTTTTTCACTGCAATATTGTTAATTTGACCCTCATTAGCAATCACCCATACCCCACAATAACCAACAATGGAAGTTTCTTTCTCTGCAACCAAATATATATTATCTAGAATCAAAAGCGAATCTAAAAAGCTTTGTTGTGTCCACGGCATTGAAAACATATCATTTTCTATAGCACATACTTGATTCAAATCCCTCTCTTCCATTCTTCGTATCATCATAATTCTTTGCTTTCAGCCAGACTTTCATTTCGCTCGCGCTCAGCCTGAGAAAGTCTTAAATAATTCGGACTGTGCTCTCTAGCCGTTTCAACAATACCCTCTTGATATAACTGTTCCGCACGATTACATACCGCACCGGCTCTTTGCATTGCCATATGTGAAGGTGCAAACGCATATTCTGCCGTCATTTGTTTTATAATACTATTTTTATAAATAGGCACTCCATCGCCTAAGAAAACAACTTTTTCATCCAATATATTTAATTCCATCATTAATGTGTCCAGTGCAATTGCCTTTTGATCTGAAACAATTACAAATTCACCTTCCACAAATTTATAAATTCCAGTATAGACCTGGCTTCGTCTTGCATCCATAATTGGACAGATAAGATCTGTCATACCATATAGGTTATAAGCCAATCCTTCAACCGTAGGTACCGGTATTATTGGCTTATTCAAGGCTAATCCCAACCCTTTCGCAGTCGATGAACCAATTCTAAGACCAGTAAAAGATCCCGGTCCTGCTGCTACTGCAATTGCATCAATTTCTTTCAAGTCAACCTCCGTCATGCGGACAATTTCATCAATCATTGGCAACAAGGTTTGCGAATGTGTTTTTTTAAAATTTGTGGTGTACTCCGCAATCATAACACCATCAAAAACAAGAGAAACACTTGCAACCAATCCTGAACTGTCTATTCCTAATAGTTTCATTCTTTCTCCCATCTTCCATCGGTATGAAGGATTTTTCGATAATCAAACCCTTTTTCTAAGTCTTTTACAATTTCTATTTTTTGAGCATACTTTGGTATTAAATCTTGTATTCGGTTTGCCCATTCAATTAAGCAGACTCCCTCACCATAAAAATAATCTTGATATCCTATCTCTTCCATTTCCTCTAGATCGCCAATCCGATATACATCAAAATGATAAAATGGAATACGCCCACTTTCATATTCTTGTATAATGGTAAAGGTAGGACTATTAACTGGTTCCTCAATTTGAAGTCCTTTTGCAAAGCCTTGTGTAAATACGGTCTTTCCAACCCCCAAATCTCCAATTAGTAAAAAAACATCTCCACTCTTTGCCACCTTACCAATTTTTTCTCCATATGCAAAGGTATCCTCCGCACACTTACTTTCAATTTCTACTACCATGTCTTCACCTATCTAGCTTAATTTATATGTCCCTTTTTCCATGTTTTCTTTGACCAATCCACGAAAAAGGTCTTTTTGCTCACCAATTTGTTCCTTGGGAATTACATTTGCATTTAACGTTGTCATATAGATTAAAAAAGATTCTTTTGTTTCTAAAATCTTTCGAATCTCCGTCCATTCAATGGTACTGGATTCACCATTTTGACTTACACTAATTCCCTTGTCATTTACCAGATAATGCAATGGTTTTGAAAATACAGGGTTTCGTTTTATCTGATTTTTTGCTTTTTGCATCATCTGGATTGGCTGTATAACCGTAAATAAAGATGCCATTACTAATAAAACAAGAAGCTGAAACGGTTCCCTCTTGCCAATATTTAGAATAAATCCTACCAAGGCGGCTAGACTTAAAATCACACCAAAGATTCCTGAAAAGCTTGTATAAAAATGCCTCATAAGAAAATGATACAAATCCTTCTTAGCAACTTTTGTATCGAATTCAATTTCTTTCATGTTATCTCCTATCTGTCGTTTGCACGACTCTCTTTGTTTCTTGCAAACATTATAACAGATTCTTCCTTTTGCGTAAAGTGTAGCTCTAAAACCCTTTACACATGTATATAAATCGTCTAGAATAAAAGAATGTATGATCAAATTTAGGAGGGTTTCATGTATCAAAACTTTTTATACTTTATTCACTCAACGAATACTGTATCAATTTTTATCCGTTTATTATTAGCACTAATTTGTGGTGGTGTAATCGGCTATGAGCGAGCACGCCGCGGCAGGCCAGCTGGTCTTCGCACTCATATTTTGGTCTGCATCGGTGCAACCTTAACTATGCTTACCAATCAGTATTTATATATGGAAGGGTTATCAACCGATGTTGCCAGAATGGGAGCACAAGTCATAAGTGGAGTCGGTTTTATCGGTGCGGGTACTATCATGGTTACTGGTCAACATAAAGTAACGGGACTAACTACTGCCGCATCTCTTTGGGCAAGTGCTTGTCTTGGCCTTACGATTGGTTGTGGTTTTTATAGTGCTGCAATCCTTGGATTAGTGTCTATTTGGATTGTAAACTATGTCCTCTATCGGTTGGACACACCGATTCATTCAAACTCACAAACTTCTTACTATTACATTGAATGTTCTAATGTTACAGCTATTCGATCTATGATTATTTTTCTAAAAGCTGACAATATCAGAGTATCTGATCTAGAACTCGTACAAATCCCCAGCGAAGTTTTTTCTACCGTCGGAGCAACTCTTACGCTTCATACTAAGCAAAAAATGGAACATGATGAACTAACACTTTTGTTAGAATCAATCAATGGAATTGAGTTTGCTGAAGAAATTTAATCCTTATTTTCAACTACAATAGGTTCAAAATGCAGTATATACGCATTTTGAACCTATTATAATTTTCCCAATCATAGCATTGTATCATTACATCTACCAGGTTGATAATAATTTCCACTTTCTTGTTTCCGCAAATTTAGAATCAATGTACTTCCATACATCCTCCGGCTTTAACACCATATATTCTTTAATAATCCATTGAAATTGCTTTTCTATCGTATCATATGAGATGATTCTTTCATTCCCTTTATTTCGAGATATTTTTAGTCCGTCATTTTCTCGAATCATTATCTCTTTAAGGGCTGTAAATCCATACCAACGAAATGCTTTCACGATTCCTTCCAACAAATCTTTTTCTCGCTGTGAAAGCCGTGCATTCAATAATTCATGCGGAATAGTTAGCTCATATAGTATTTCTTCATTCAATTCGCCATATGGAATTTTGCTATCTGTGATTTTATATTCCCCTTCAAATAAAAGTTTTCCATACATCCCCAAATAAAACCCTTGTGCAAAATATAATAAACATTGATAGCCTTCAATTGGCAAAATCCCTTCCCAATGATTTTTCATATAATGAACAATAACACTCGCCTTCGATGAAAGAATACAAGAGTAAATTGCTCGCAGACTCTTTTGATATGCAATTTGTGTAATATTATTTTCATTCTGATGTAGTATTTGATAGAAGTAACTCGGATTTTTTTTAACTAATAATAATTTATCAGAATACTCTTTGGAAGGAATATCACCAGATAAATATCGTATAATCGTAGTCTCTCCCCAGCCCAAAAGTTTCGCTAATGGCTTTTTTCCGATCCGATATTTTTCTAATATCTTTTCAATTTCTTTTGGAGTAATCCCTTGTTCTTTCACACACACCTCACCTTCTTACTTGTTGATAGATTCCATTAACTGGGCAACTTTTTCAGATGCCCTTCCATCATCCCAAGGATTATAACGCTCATAAAATCTTTGATAACGCGCTTCATATTTTTCCTTGTTATAGTCGTTCAAATCACAAAGCAGCTGATCCGTCGTTTGTGATATAGGCCCAGGTGCCTCTTTTTGAAAATCAAAGTAAAATCCTCGCAATTGATTTTTATATTTTTCTAAATCATAGCAGTAAAAAAACATAGGCCGCTTCAAAACACTAAAATCAAACATAACGGAAGAATAATCCGTTATTAATATATCCGATACCAAATACATCTGCGTAATATCATCATCAAAATGATAAATAAACCCTTCATAAGAAGACCAATCAAGAGCTTCTTCTACAAGATAATGATATTTCACAATCATAACATACTCCGATTGCAAGTTTTCTTTTAATAAATCAAAATCAAGTTTTGGGCAAAATTTATACGTTCCATTTTTATCATATTCATCATCACGCCAAGTTGGTGCATAAAGTATAATTTTTTTATCAATCGGAAGTTGAAAGTGTTGCTTTAACGATAGAATACTTTCTTCGTCATTTTGATTTACAAGCATATCATTCCTTGGATATCCAATCTCTAACATCGTCTTTTTAAAATCAAAGCACCTTCGAAATGTCTCCGTAGAAAATGGATTTTGTGAAATAAGATAATCCCACGTTTCTGCATTCTTCTTAAAATTGTTCTTATATTCTTCGATATTTTTTCCATTTACCATAAAGACATCATCCATATCAAGTGCCAATTTTTTAAGCGGTGTGCCATGCCAAGTCTGTATATAGGTCACTTGTTCTTTCTTCTTTAAAAAACCTGGTTGACGGCAGTCAAATACCCACGTTTTTGCAATTGCCATATAATACAAGTACTTTATTCTTGCATACTTAACAATCCTTGCTTGACCAGGCAGTTCTATATTCGTATTACGAAAAAACCACACACACTTATATTTCTTATCAAGCCCAGCTTCTACCATATTTTCATAGATGTAACGACAATTCCCTGTATAATTTCGTCCCATGCTTGCGTTAAATACAATGATGTCCTGTTTAACTGGTAGGATTCCATTCATTATCCGATAAAGGCAAATCGCTGCTTTCTTACCAATATACTTTGTCCCTTGTTTAATTTCCCTTATCATAGCTATACACTCCTAGCGTCTTTTCCCAAGTCAGATTTGATTTTCGTTGTTGAGATTCCTTCCGTTCGAGGTAGGTAAATGACCTCGCAATACTCTTTGAGAAAATCAAATTGCCCACTCCAATCATCTCCCATTACAAAAATATCCACTTGATTATCGACAACGTCTTTCACCTTTTGTTCCCAGTTATGTTCTGGAATCACTTCATCTACATATTTCATTGTTTCTAAAATAAGTTTCCGGTCTTCATAAGAATGATAGGCCATTTTATGCTTAATCGCATTAAATTCATCGGAAGATAACCCAACAATAAGATAATCTCCCATCTCCTTTGCTCTTCTCAACAAATTAATATGTCCTACATGAATCAAATCATAGGTTCCATACGTAATCACTTTTTTCATTTACACTCCCCCTTGCTATTCTTGCTCGAGTTTCTCCAAATAAATCTGACTTACTTCCTCCACACTTCCCTTTGCAATCAAATGCCCATTTTCTAAAAGAATGGCTTTGTTACAAAGTCTTTGCACCTGTTTTAATGAATGGGATACAAAAAGTACACTTATTTCTTTCTCGAACATACTCATGATTTTTCGTTCACTTTTCTTCCTGAATTTTGCATCACCCACAGACAGGACTTCATCCAAAATTAAAATTTCTGGTTCCACTACCGTAGCAATTGAAAACCCAAGTCTTGCCTTCATACCAGAAGAATAATTTTTTACAGGTACATTAATAAAATCTTTTAACCCCGAGAACTTAACAATCTCATCATATTTTTCTTCAATAAATACTTTGGGATATCCGAGAACGGCTCCATATAAAAATATATTTTCTTTTCCAGTATATTGAGGATCAAATCCAGCTCCAAGTTCCAGTAAAGGTACGATTTTTCCTCTTTTCTTTACTGTTCCCTCCGTTGGTTTTAGTACTCCTGATATTACTTTGAGTAATGTACTTTTCCCAGCACCATTTAACCCTAAAATTCCAATGCGGTCTCCCTTTTCCATTTCAAAAGAGACCTCTCTCAAAGCCCAAAACTCATCGTATGAAATTTGTCTTTTCACTAACTTTATCACATATTCTTTCAAACTATCAACTTTTTCCTGACTCAGGTTGAATTTAATACTAACCTTATCAACTTTTAGCACTACGTTCTTTTTCAAAGTTTACTCTCCTATATATGCAAAATAAATTCATCTTGTTTCTTATAGAAAACAAAGATTCCAACAAAAAGACTCCCAAAGCTAATGAGAAGCGATGGAATTAAATATTCTTTGCTTAATGGTTGTCCAAATAAAACAGCTTCTCTAAAATTAGCAATTACATGATATACTGGATTGATTTTTAAAATCCAATCATTACCAGTTTTTACAAGTCTTTCTGGATAATAGAAAATTGCACATGAATACATAATAAGCATAAGCCCAACGCCCCACAAATATTCTAAATCACGGAAAAATACATTTAATGTTGCCAATATCAAACCTACTCCAAGCGCCATAATAAAGATCAAGGTCAATGGAATAATTGCTTGTACCAAATAAATAGTAGGTTTTACTTTTAATACAACTGAAACTCCCAGCAATACAATTAAAGAAATCAGAAAAATAATGTAGTTATAAATAACCGCAGATAACGGATATATATATTTGGGTACATATACTTTTTTCATCATCTTTGCATTATTTTGTACTGCCTTCATCGCAGATTTTGTAGAAGTTGAAAAGAAAGAGTATAGTAGTCTTCCTGTCAGTACATAAACTGGAAATGTTTGATCTGATTTTCCATACCAGCCGCCAAATACAACTGTAAGTACCATCATTGTTAAGAGTGGTTCCAACAACGTCCAAAAAATGCCCAAATAGGAACGCCTATATTTTAATACAATACCTTTTTTTACTAGTTCATACAATAAGTATCGATACTTATTAAAGTTCATAATATATTTTTTCACGTTTCGCTATTCTCCTGTTTTACTAACTCTATTTATTCCATATCATTATGGTTTTTCCTAGATTTTTTTGAATGTCCATTTCAAACGCTGTTTTCATATCGGCTATGGATTTAATTTCTATTTTTGCTCCAACAAGGTTACTCAAATAATTTAAAATCTCAGGTTTCTCTTCATACATACTAACTGTTTTTTGAAAATCAATGCGTCCACTTCGACTACTTCCAAACATTCGAAGCCCTTTTTCAAGTAGCATACGCGTATTAATCGGTACTGGATATTCCGATACTCCAAGAATCGATATACATCCTTCTGGATTTATATGATCAATAATCTGATCAATTGCTTTTTGGGATGCATCTCCACCAACACATTCAAAGGCATGGTCAACCGTTAACTCGTTGGGAATATCTCGTACGGTATATGTCTCATCTGCAAAGGAAAATCCAGCTAATTTTTCCCTGTCAACACCAAAAATACAAAGCTTTATTTCTGGAAACATCGCTTTAAAAAAAACAGCCGTAATATATCCTAAGTTTCCATCTCCCCAAATACCAACTTTATTTCTTTTTTGGTGTGCAATGGAATCAAACCGTCTTAACGCATGCACGCTCACGGAAACCAATTCCGTAAATGCCGCTACTGTCTTGTCAATGCCGCTCGGCAAACGAACGAGTCGGTCTCTACCCATTGCAACCTGATCTTGCATAAATCCATCAAAACCACTTGCCCTGAATTTAGAACTTCTCATATAGTTTTCTGCAATAATATCATCCGTCTCCATTGGAGTGTTAGGTATCATAACAACACATTCTCCTGGCTTATATTCTCCCATTTTATCGTAAACTACTTCACCAATTCCTTCATGTATCAATGCCATCGGCAGTTTTTGTTCCAAGACCTCAGCAGGTCTAGTTCCCTGATAATAACGCTGATCCGCATGACAAATAGACAAATGCGTAGGGCGTATAATTACTTCGTCCCCTAACAAATCAATATCATTGAATGCTACTTCAAATTTTCGAGGCGCAACTAAGCGATAAACCGTATTTAACATTTTATTTTTCTCCTTTTATCAGAGTCTCTGCTACTCTCAAATCATATGGATATGTTATTTTTATATTAAACACTTCGCCTTCCACCAAATGAACCGATTCCCCTTTGATCACAAATATCTTTGCGGCATCTGTGAGTATCTCTTTTTCTTCTTCTGTAAGTGACAAATAGAGTTCTTTTAATTTCATTGCGTTAAAAGATTGTGGTGTCTGACCTTGATACATTTTATTTCTCTCTGGAATTGCATGTATAATTTGTCCATCTTCACTCTCTACAATTGTATCCGTTGCTGAAATCACAGTATCACATGCTCCAAATTCGTTTGCATAACGAATATTATCTTCAATGATACGATGTGTAACAAATGGACGAACCGAATCGTGTGTAACGATAATCGTATCTTCTTTCAATCCATAATTTTCTTCAATATAATAAATGGAATTCATAATCGTTTCATTTCTAGTCTCACCACCACATAATACAACAATTCGATTTTCATCATTCACGTATTTTTTCACAAGATCCTTTGTATGTCCCACCCATTGTTGTGGGCATAGTACTATTATTTTTTCAAAATTATGATTCACATAAAATTTTTCTAGTGTATGAATAATAATTGGTTTATCACCTACGGTCAAATATTGCTTTGGCTTCTCGACATTTCCCATTCTGCTTCCGATTCCACCTGCTAAAATCACTCCAAAATTCATAGTTTCCTCCATCTGCACTCCCTGTGCATTCATCTATTTTTTTAGCTCTCGATATATCAAATCAACGGTTCTTTGAGATGATTTACCATCCAAATCATCAAAGAAGCGAGTCTTGAAATCTATTATTTTTTCCGCTTCAAAGTCTCTGTCATTAATTGCTCTCACCGCTTGCGCGAAACTAGATACAATCTTACCTGGTACAAATTCATTATATTCATAATAAAAACCTCGTGTCGATATATAACGTTGTAAATCATATGCATAAAATAGCATTGGAATATCTAGCAAGGCTGCTTCAAAAATAACAGAAGAATAATCCGATATTAACAAATCTGTCACAAATAGTAAATCATTTAACTCTGAATTACTGGACATATCAAGAATAACATCACTATACTCATCTGGTATATCATTACGATCTTGAACAAATGGATGATGTTTGACTAATATTGCATATTCTTCATTCAATTCCTCATACATTCTTGCAACATCAAATTTCTCAACTGGATAATAACCAGATAGCTTCCCATTGCCTCGAAAGGTTGGTGCAAATAACAGTATTTTCTTGTTTCTTAATTTAGGATATTGCTGATAAAATTCCTCTTGCACCTTTTTCTTGTACTCCACATCAAAGAAAATATCCGTTCTTGGAATCCCCGTAGCAATTGGTTTATTGAGAGAGATTCCAAATCCTTCTGCATAAAATTTTGCAATTTCCTTTGAACTAACGATACAATAATCATAGTTTCTATGAGCAGGACTTGTTTGTCTTTGTCCTCCCGGTTTCCCCAAACGACTATAACCAAACGTCTTAAAGGCTCCACATGCATGCCAAAGCTGCATCATTGTTGTTCCCGCTCTTCTAGGTATCTTGTATAAAAGACCTGCATAATCATCCACTAAAATTATTTTCGAAGTTGCACAATATAGGCCATAGCGAAACGCATTGGAAAAACTCATATGTTTAATATCTCTATCATCTAAAATAAATTTCATATCGAGAGATTTATCCGTTTTCAAAACGTTATATACAAACTCAAAATTACCTGACATATCATTACGGCGATTGGAAATAAAAACAATTCGATTCTCTTTTATTTGTGACAAACTACCAATCCTATACGCAATTCGAAGTATTTTAACTTTGCTGTCTGTAATGCCAAATCCTTTACGAACAAAGCGATTAATTCGAAGTCTTACGTGATTAATCAAGCGAAATAAGCCATGTTTTTTGTTTTTTGGCATATTCCTGACACATCCTAACATTGCAAGAATACCTTCTATTAAATAAAGCGGTATCAAAAAAATCGAAACGATAATAAGTATAAATGTCCAAATATCCCCTATAACCGCCTGAAAAATATCCGCAACTACCCAAATCTTTGGAATACTTTTTTCTACTTCAATGAGTTGATAGGTAAATGTATTATCTGTATGAAGTACGTTGTATTTATCCTCATCTTCTAGTTTAACATCACTGCTTATAACAAAATTCATTTTATGAACCACGATGTCCCCATACGTAAATTCAAACCAGAAGTCTATTTTCTTATTCACTGGTGTTTCAAAAAATAAGTAAGCTAAATTATAACTATATTTTGCAAATACAGTGCAAAACATCAAATCTTCTGCGGGAAAGTAAGCTTGCGATAACAGTGGAAGTCTTCTTGTTTCCGTACCATTATCAAAAATGATTGCAAGTTTTGGTTCCTTTACGGATGGATTGTAAGGGCATTTTATCCTTACCCCAATATTAAGCATATTTTCCTCGCGACATAACTCTAATATTTTTAAGCTATAGTTATCCAACTCTTTTCTCCTTTATTCATGGTTCTAATTTTACATAAACATTCCCCCAATCAGCAATTTTTCCATTTTTAAAGATACTTTGCCAATTGGAGGAAATTTTATTTTTTTAAAGTCTTATTCGTAACTCGTTTTATTACACCTAAAAAACTAGAAGCTTGTAATTTTTCTTCTGCTTCATTTTTTGCCGCTTCCATTTCTTTATTTTCTTTTTTTAGACGAGTATTCATCATCTTTATTGATTTTTTATCCCGTTCTAAGTTACTAATTTTACTTTTTAATTTTACATTTTCTGACTTCAAATTATCCCTCTTTTTCTCCAATGGAGGGCATATCTCATATAATCGCTTTGCCATTTCCTCAAAAGAGCAATTACGGACAGATGAGATTGGGGCTTGTAAATCCAGCTCTTTTATTTTTCTCTCAAGCGGTGACTCTTTCGGGTCATTTCCATTTTTATAAATATGATCCAATCCATTTTTATCAAGGAAATCCACATAATGATCAAAATTCTTTTTGTGAAACCTTGAAACCTCTTGGAAATCAAGTTTCGAAGCAATCTCCAATAGATTGGTATTCTCATTGATGTCTTTCGCCCAAACATGTGTCAGATGGTGATACTCCGTAAGCTCTCGCATTCGAGCATCATGTGGAATTAGAATACTTGGTGTTCCTGAAACGGTCGCCACAATATTACCATGTAGCCTGCCCCCAACACTCATCTCTGCCTTACCTAAAAAATCCATCCATGTCGGTATATTAAGGAAAAACTTTACTCGGTCCTTTGCATAGACTTCATCCGTAATTTTTGTTGGATAACTGCCATCCTGCTTATGATAGTATGGCATCCCTGTATACAATAAGCGCATTTCTTGCAGCCGCTGTGGTAAGAAGTAATGATTTGGAAACTGTGTTTCACATTTTCTCATAAATTCGTGCACATTGTCAGGAGAGAGGACACTTGCATTCATAGAAAGTAATGAATCTTTAGTAAGCTTACCCTCACGAATATTTATATTGGCTCCATTGGTATACATAGATGGACACCCAATTACCGTATGATCAATTTCTTCCCGAAATCCAAGTCGCTTTAGATAGGCTGACGTATATTCTCCTCGAACTCCAACAATCGATGATTTTTCAAGGACCGCTTTGATAAACTCTTTGATATCCTCATCAAACGGGTATGACATCACATCTCCCGGTTCAAATGGAGCCCGTAATCCAACTCCCACAATCACACAAGGAATCTTTAATTCTTTAATAAGGGCCGTCATTTTCCGCATTTCAGGCATAAAGTCCGCCCGAAAAGCATCCGCTAATGGAATGATAAAAGCATCATACTCTTCATTAATTTCATCTGCCTTGCCTTGAAGCGATTTATAATAATTGGGAGTAATTTTTTCTACCGAATCTGTCATCAAAGTTTTAAACACACTGTAAGCATAAATTAAATTACCTACATTATCACCAATTGAATTATGATTCAACATATAGCAAGCATCGAAATTATCGAGTGGCGATATCCCTGCTCGTATTAATATGTTTTTCATTCCTATACCTCCGGTAACTTTATACGCCTATTATAAGCACTCTTGTTTGAAAAGTCAATGCAATTAGCCCAAGCGGTTCATTGCACTAAAAATTGCGCGAACGGACGCTCTTGTAATATTTGAGCTTACTCCTACCCCATATATTGCCTTGTTTGTATCTAAATCAAGCAAATGAATGTAGGCAGCCGCTTGTGCATTAGAGCCCGATCGCAATGCATGCTCTGAATAATCAAGTACCTTAACTTTACGACCAACTATCTCTTGTAATCCACGCTGTACTGCATCAATAGGTCCATTTCCAGTTGCATCAAATTCCTTTTCTATTCCATTCTTTGTATATATAATATGAACGGCTGTATTCTCGTTTTCATCACCCTCTGAAATATCTTGAATACTGCTTCTTTTAAAGTGAAACGGTTCTTGTGCATTTAAATAATTGGATCTAAACTCCTCCATAATCTGTTCTGGTGCAACCTCCCCTTGCTTTTCTGAAATTTTTTGTATGATATCAGCAAATTCTTTGTGCATTCCCTTCGGTAGTTTAAATCCATAGCAGGTGTCCATTATGAATGCGACTCCACCTTTTCCTGACTGACTATTGATTCGGACAATCGGTTCATATTTCCGCCCCACATCAGCAGGATCAATCGGAAGATAAGGAACTTCCCACCAGTCTTGATTTTTACTTTGCATCGCCTGTATTCCTTTATTGATTGCGTCTTGATGTGAACCAGAGAATGCAGTAAACACAAGTTTGCCGGCATATGGATGTCTTGGGTGCACCTGCATTTTATTACATCTTTCATAGACATCAATTATTTCGTTAATATTTTCTATTTTTAAATTTGGATTAATTCCCTGCGAAAACATATTATAAGCAATATTCAAAACGTCTACATTTCCGGTTCTCTCCCCATTTCCAAATATCGTTCCTTCAACTCTGTCACAACCAGCTAAAATCGCAAGTTCCGCTGAGGCAACTGCACAACCTCGATCATTATGGGGATGGACACTTAAAATAACCGCTTCTCTGTTTTTTAAATGCTTATGCATCCATTCAATTTGATCTGCATATACATTTGGTGTATTCATCTCTACGGTAGAAGGAAGGTTTAAAATTACTTTCTTCTCCTTCGTTGCTCCCCATTCCTCTAAAACTGACTCACAAACATCTAACGCATACTCAATCTCCGTTCCGGTAAAACTCTCCGGTGAATATTCTAAAATGATTTTACCAGGAAACATTTTCGCATGTTCCGTTACAAGCTTTGTTCCTTCAATTGCAATTTGCTTAATCTCCTCTTTACTTTTGTGAAATACAACATCTCGCTGCAAAGTTGAAGTTGAATTATAGATATGCACAATTGCCGTCTTAACACCATCTAATGCTTCAAATGTCCGCTTAATCAAGTGATCTCTACATTGCACAAGCACTTGTACGGTCACATCATCTGGAATTAATCTGCGTTCAACTAGTTGTCTTAAGAAATCATATTCTATTTGAGATGCAGATGGAAATCCTACTTCAATTTCCTTAAATCCTAACTTAACCAACAGGTTGAAAAATTCAATTTTTTCTTCTACTACCATTGGTTCAATCAATGCCTGGTTTCCATCACGTAAATCTACACTACACCAAATTGGCGCTTTTTCTATTTCCTTGTTCGGCCATTCCCTATTTTCAAGATAAACCACTGGATTTTTTTTGTACCTTTGATAATTAATCATTGTAATCCTCCTTTAAATTTGCTTTTACAGTAACAATGGCATACATAAAACAAAAAAACCCTCGCCACTTCCCAATTAGGAAGAGACGAAGGTTAAACCTACGCGGTACCACTCTTTTTCGTACACAAAGTACGCACTTTAATCGATACGGACATTCCTGCCTTATATCTTCCTATCTGATAACGGTTAGGTTCCGGCACTACCTACTTTTTTTCACTAGTGCTGCTCCAAGGCGAGTTCGATTTTATTTTGTAACTGTCTCACACCAAACGACAGCTCTCTGATTACTCCAAAAAATCTACTATTCCTCATCCACGCATTAATTTTTTTGTTTCACTTATTATAATGTTAAACTTTCTTTCTGTCAACTTGTTTTTCCCCAAATCCATTTTGAAAAAGCAATAATAGCTGCTCTAATGCTTGATTTTCATCCACCCCAGTACAAATTATTTCAATGCTATCATTGCATTTGATTCCTGCAGCAAGTAACCCTAATATGCTTTTCCCATTGACCGTTTTGTTTTTACATGTAAATTCAATATGTGATTTGTATTTTATTGCTTCTTCACAAAGCATTTCTGCGATTCGTAAATGAATTCCCTTTTCACTTTTCACTACAATCCTTTGCCTAACCATTCTACCTCCTTATTAATTCGTTGCTTGATCCTCCGTATTAGGATCAGTTGGGGGAGGAGTGCTATTACTATCACCCGAGGTCTCATCCCCTGGTACTTCCTCCGTAATTACAACCGTTACACTTGGAGCATTGGTGACTTGATATTCCGATTGTGCTTCAAAATCAACTGGTATATTGTAAGTCCCTGGAGTAGAATCTGCTAAGTCAATGTATGCATTTAAATCTGCTGCTGAAATTTTTTCTAAATCACTATCTCCACTTGCCATAATTGAAACGGTCGGAAATGGTGCAGAAATGCTCACATTATAATTTTCAGCAAGGTTTTGAACATCGATTGTGTCTTTGTCCAATGTTAAATCCTTCGTGGCCGCTCTACCCACCGTAATCCTTACCGCTATACTCTTTGTATCGCCGACTAATTTTGTATTCTTTGGGAGATAATCAGACAAATCAATATCAACTTCCTTGTCTTTGCTAATCGCATCCACATTGATTTCAATCGGAAGCGAATATATCTTTGATAATATGTCTGATTGCCCTGCAAGCTCAATCTGTTCTGGTCCAAATTCCACACGTTCTATCGTATATCCAACCGCTTGCGTTCCTACCGCATTTACTTGAATTGGCACTGTTTTTGTTGGAAGTATCGTCGCTTTTACTTTAATATTTGTATGACTGAATGTTATCCTAGTAGAATCCACTTCCCTCCCTTTTTCATCATACACTTTTGGTACAAACCCATCCTGGCTAAAATTTTCTTGATGTCCGCTTACATCAAGCGATACCCTTACTTCGGTAACTTTATCAATTGTTGATTCTGCTCCCTGTATCTCAATCATGTTCGGAGATGCTTTTACACTGTCCACATAATATCCAGAATCAACTAAGCCTGTTGTCGTGATTTCAATTGGTAAGGTCTTTGTTCCAATATCTTCCAATGTAACCGTCAGCATTTTGGGTTTTGGAATTACTTCAACGCTATCTGAAGTATATTTTGTACATTCTGCAACTATTTCAACACGTTTAAACTGTGTAATCTCTGCCAAATCTGCCGTAACTTTTAGATCAGAGGTTCGAATCTTATCTCGAATGCTTCTCTTTGCTCTTATTGTGACTGAAACAGTGTTACCTTCTACGATATCATATACTTGCCCGGAAGCAGTAATGTAGGATTCATTTAATATTTCAACTGGCACATTACTAATTACTTTTGTTGATATAGGGTCATCTATGTTGATAATAACAATCCATATGATAGCAGCTAGTGGAATGGATAAGAGTTTAATACCTAAATTTCTAGTTATCTTTTCTTTCATTTTTTTACTCTTCCTTTCCATAATCTAATCTTCTTTTTTGTATCGAAAGATTTTTTTTTCTGACAATTCACTAAATAATCTTTCAAATAATCACCATCAACGCTTCGTATAAGCTCTCCTTCTGCTGCAATTGATACTTTACCAGTTTCTTCTGAAACAATAATGGTAATACCATCAGATACTTCGCTTACTCCAACCCCTGCACGATGTCTTGTTCCAAGTTCCTTACTCAGTTCCATATTATCCGATAATGGAAGATAGCACGTAGCAGATACCAGACGATTTCCTCGTAAAATAACGGCACCATCATGAAGTGGCGTATTATGTTCAAATATATTAATTAATAATTGACTGCTTATCAGTGAATCCAAAACAATACCAGTTCTTTCGTACTCATTCAGTGGTACATCACGTTCAATCACGATGAGTGCTCCTGTTTTTGTCTTTGCCATTTCAAATACAGCCTTAACAATCTCACTTATCGTACGTTCAGAATATCGCTCATTTTTATCTTTTTGATCATCAAATGGTATAATCGAAGAGAAATAATTACGACGTCCTAATTGTTCTAACGCCTTGCGAAGTTCTGGTTGAAAAATTATAATAATTGCAGTAATTCCAACTCCAATCGTATTTTTAAATATCCATAATATTGCTTTCATATCAAGAATTAACGCAATCAAGCAAAAAATAAGCAATACAACAATACCCTTTACCAACATCCATCCTCGCGTTTTTTGAACCCATATGATGATATGATAAATGGTAAATGCAATGATTAAAATTTCCAAAATATCAGTAATTCCTATCACCGGCAATGTCAACGATGTAAAATACTTACTCATGAATGTCCTTATATATTCCATATTGCCTCCAAAATCAACTTGTTTCTTTCTTCTCATTTATTTTTTTAATATTTTTTTCCGGCGCCGTTACTTTTATTTTAGGAACCGCTTTTACATAGTAATAATAATCATCATCTTCAAATTGAATTTTTTCAATCGCGGTGTGATCGAGTGTCAAACGAAAAAACCAAACGATATAAACTATAATTGCCGATCCTAGCGTTCCTAGGATTACCGATATCAAATTCACTTGAATATCAAAGCCAATATTCCCAATTAAAAATCCTAACACATTTACAATTGCACCTGCTATAATGGAAGTTTCAAATGCATAATCAAACTCTTGTTTTCTAATAATATAGGTTATTATGACTACCGCACAAAAGACAAAAATCGCAAAAATCATATTTGGATTTTTTAACCAGTCATCGATAACGGTTCGTACTAAATTAAGAATGTCTTCCATAGAAGCTCCAAGCGTAGCACTGGTCAAATCACGGATTACCCGTATCAAAAAGTAAACACTAACTCCACATGCTACAGGTACTATAGAAATTGGTGTAGCAATAAGACCCAATAAAATAGGTATGCAATATGGAATTTTCAAAAAATATAAAATTGGTATTGCTAATACGACGTATCCAAAGTTTGGTGTGAATTTTGCAAAGAAACAGTATATTATCAAAAATATAATCGCAACTAAAATTGCCAATACTTTTGATACTGCAAGTATATGACCAATCGATACTACCATTGCCAGTAATACTAATACAACTGATGGTGTGAACGCACAGAATGTTGAAAGAATCAACACAATTGGGAGGTTATTTAATTTTGGATTAAATCCCAACTGCTGATTAATTAATAAAAATACAATGGCTGCCGTGAGAAATTTCACAAAAGGGTTTGTATACGAACTGGTCTTTTGATAAAATTGTTTTATCTGTTCCTTTATGACTAAAAGTTGCATCATCTTACTTATCCTCCTACTTATGTTCCGAATCGTTTTGATAGAACCGACGGAGTATACCCAGTCCCTTTTCATATCGTATAATATAGCGTTGCGCACGTTTATATTTGTATAAATATCTCATGAAACTTCCTATGGCATAAACTAGAATCAACACAATATAAATAACCAACGCATAAAACCCGATTCGCATATAATCTAGGGTAACTGCACTATTGATTAATTGTTCGGCATTATAAATTGCTGCTAGCATTAAAACAAATGCATACCCTATGGTTATTCGGATAATTGTTTTCAAAAGATGGGTTCGTACATAATCTCCCATGTAATAATCCTTTATCTCAAATTGTTCTTTATTTTTTTCCATCATGGATAGCTTAGCCATTACTCGAATTTTCTTTTCATTTAGCACCGTTATCCCTCCTTTTTCGCCAAGTGGCGTACTTACGCTTCCTTAGTATATCACACATAATTTGTAATTTCAATTGACAATAACGCAGATAATAAATTCTGATTTAATAGATCAACGGACGTGGGAATTTGAAAGACAGATACAAAACCAGGGGTAGGTATTCATATTCTCAAATAAAAAAATACAGAGCCGAGATAAATCAAGCGCATGAACACTACACAGAACCTCTGTGCAGCGAAAATTCACTCATGTGGCAGTGGATTTTCGTTAGAGTTTCAACTTGTATGCTAAAATGACTTTTTCTTGGCTCTGTATTTTTCTATTCGATATTTATGTAATCGAACTGTTTTAGCTGACATTTCTTACTGGAACTTTATTCTTTTTAACCGAACTTCCTGTCCCACGCATGTTACCCAGGTTAATCCATCCTCTCTTTTTTCAATCGTCAATTTACCATCGCCTGTATATTCAGCGACTGCGTCCCTTCCTTCCATACGATACCCCAGGGAATCGCCCATTTTAAGAACAATCTCAAGACTCTCTTTTATTGGCTGTTCCTCTCCACCATACCGTTTCCAGTCTGGTACTCCTTTATGACCATCTGCAAAGCATATGGTTACCGGATCCGATATACGAAATAGTGCTCCTTTCGTTCTTTCGCTTTTTATATCACACGCATCATAAGCGGTAGCTGGAACGATCAACGGTGCTTTTCGAAGTAATGCACGGATTATCTCCTCTCTATAATGAGGTTTTGCAATACTACTTAAATAGGCATCAAATATCTCACATGCACTCTTTTTGTCAAGAGATCCCTTGTCATCTAGATAATCAAGTATCTTTTCCCAGTCTGCAGGTTCATCATAAGATACCGGCGAATTACTTGTATCCATTTTTTTATAAGACCAAAAACACCAACCAATATTATTTCGTTCATACATTGGGAATGCTGTCGTATACCAGTCTAAATTGTTTTCTCCTCCTTCCCCCATCCATAACGGAACTCCCATACTGGAAGCTATCCGCATAAAGCTTTCAATACTTTCCACATCCGGATTATTCCAATATTTATGAAATTCAAGCATAATATTATCCGCCATCTCTTCTTCTCTCATCTTGGAAAATATAGAAAAATCACTGGCCCAATGTACCCCTTCTAAAATAATCATATGCTTTTTATCTACTGTGCGAATATTTTGAATCAATTTCCGATAAAGCGGAACTACCTTTTTATTATATTGCTTATTACAATCCGGTAATGGTTCATTTAGCAGATCATATCCTCCGACTGCAGGATTATCTTTATATCTTGATGCCAATAAATTCCAGCATTTTATTAAAATCTCTTCATAGATTGGATCAACAAATAAATCTGGGCTGTCATTTTTGCTATCGTCTATATTCGTTCCTGTTTGTCCTCCTGGTGCTGCATGCATATCTATGAATAAATAGATTCCATATTCTTTACACCATGAAATACATTGATCCAGTTTTATCAGTATTTCGTTATTAAAAAAAACATCCATACTTGTATCCACATAAAACAAATGTCTTGCGTTAATTGGAAGCCTAACACTATTTAACCCCTGTTCTTTCATCCATCTGATATCCTCTTTGGTAATATAGCGTGCATAAAATTCCTTCCAAAATTCTTTTGCATACTCTGCTCCACAGAGTTCTTCCACTAACTTTTCTATTCTTCGTGGTCTGTCACATTTCATATAAAACTTCCACATATATCCTTCTGTGAGGAACCAGTTGCCAAGCCCCATACCACGAAGCATATACGGTTTACCATCACAAAACACTCCATTTTTTGTTGCTGTCAAATAATTCATATGCTTATCCTTTCACGGCTCCTTCTGCAATACCTTCTAAAATCTGTTTCTGAAATACTGCATAAAATATGATAACAGGAACTGCTGCTAAAATAAGCGCACTTAAGATTGCAGTCCAATCGCTGCTATACTGTCCAAATAATGTATTTGTAGATAATAATAACGTATAATGCTTATTATCCGAAAGAACGATGAGTGGTAGTAGAAAGTCATTCCACACCCAAAGAACGTTGGTAATACAGATTGTTGTCGTTATCGGCTTTAATAGTGGCATTATGATATAAAAGAACGTCTGCAAATCACTACTCCCATCTATACTTGCAGCCTCCTCCAATTCAATCGGAATTCCTTTGACAAATCCATGATACAAAAATATTGCCATACTAGTACCAAGTCCTGCATAAACCAACGCCAGACCAAAAATTGAGTTTTTCATATGTAAAGTAATCGTCACTTTATACAACGGAATCATAATGGAACTAAAAGGGATTAGCATTGAAAAAATAAATAATGAATATATTACTTTTGATAATCTTGTTTTTGTTCTGCATAATTTCCATCCTGCAAGTGCTGAAATCAAAATCATTAGCGATACACTTACTGCAGCAAGAACTACTGTATTTACAAGACTTCTTAAATATTTCATCTTTTCGAATGTTCTTGTGTAATTTTCGAAATGAAAGGTTGTAGGAAAACTCATAACATTACTGAGCAATTCCCCATTTGTTTTAAATGAATTCATAAGTGCCATCAGTAGCGGGAAAAGTGTATACAATGCACCTATAATCAAAAAACAATACACCATCACATGAATGATACATTTTTTCTTTTTCATAGTTCCAGCTCCTTTCCTTTACTGACACGTAGCTGAATGATTGTTATTACCAACACTACTAAAAATAGTACTGTCGACTTTGCTGTTGCGTACCCATACCTGATATTTCCTTTGAACGCTTCCTCATAAATATTGATAGCAACCGATTGTGTTGCTCTGCCTGGTCCACCTCCAGTAAGTGCATAAATTACATCAAAGACCTGGAATCCAGCATTTAAAGCCCAAAAAACACAAATCGTTACAGCATGACGAATCAGTGGAAATGTAACTTTCCAAAACGCCTTCCAGTTTGTCGCGCCATCAAGGGCTGCTGCTTCCTTAAGTTCTCCTGGAACACCTTGCAATGCTGCCATATATATAATCATCAGATATCCTGTAGCTCCCCAGGTTGCAACAATTACAATCGCAAGAAATGAATAATGTGGGTCTCCAATCCATGATTTATCTAACGCTTTCCATCCCCAGTTATCAGACATATAATAAAGAACTTTTGTAAAAATAAACATCCACATATAGCCACCAATGACCATACTGATCATATTTGGCATATAAAATACGGTTCTGAAAAAACTTTTACCTTTTGGTCTGCTCTCAATCGCCACTGCAAGTACAAGTGCTACAATATTAGAAAGCAATAATACCACTATTACATATCTCAATGTAAATAGCATCGAATCCCAAAAATTCTGATCTTTAAATATCTCTATGAAATTCGCTAATCCTACAAAATGAAATATCTTATTGATTCCGTTCCAGTCTGTTAACGAATAATATATACCTGAAATCGCAGGATATAGTTTGAAGATGAAATAAAGAAATAATGCCGGTGCACAAAAAATCAATAATTTTAAATTTGGATGAGTCTTACTATTCATGATTTTTTACCTACTGATTTAGTGCATTTGCATCCTGAAACACTTTGTCCAGGTCAGCAATAATATCATCGACTGTAACAGATCCTGCATAATACTCCTGCAGAAGTTTTCCTTGCTCATCTGTAACAGAAGAAGGAAGAACTAGATCCTGGTATGCTTTTCCTTCTGCAACATATTGAGAAGCTTCCTTAACCCAGGAAGAAGTCTCATAGGTATGACAGGTTGCTAATGGATTAAAGGTGCATGATTGAAATAGCGCGGAAGAATCCTTATCATCCAATACATAGTTAGCAAATTCCAATGCCAATTCAAGGTTCTTTGATTCTGGATATACGCCAAGTGTAGTTGATGTTGAAAGATTTACTAACGTACAGTTAGGGTCATCATTAATAGGAAGCGCAAATACGCCCATGTTCATATCTGGGTTTGTTTCCATAATTGTATTTGATGCCCAAGTTCCCTGCACAAACATGGCTGCCTTTCCATTTGCAAAATCAGCAGATCCAGCTTCGGAGCCTTCTTCCATTGCTCTTTTAGTTCCATTTTTCATAATAAGGTCTATTACAGTAAAGATATCTCTTACTTCCTCATAAGAACCCTCATCTGCATACATCCTGTTCAGCCAGTCTGTTTTCTCTCCAGAAACAATACCCCCTAACGTTAAACCGGTCATTAACTGTGGAACCCACTGTTCCTGAAATGCAAGCATAAATGGAGTGACATTGTTTTTATTTAAGGTGTCACAAATTGTCTGCAGATCACTTAAAGTCTCTGGTGGTGTCAGATTATACTGTTCAAAAATATCCTTATTGTACAATACGCCCCAAGCCTGACTCTCGATTGGAACCGCCATTAAATGACCATCTACCGAAACAGTTTCTTTTACATTATCATAAATCTTATCTGCTAGTGGCTGTTCTGAAAGATCATATAAGTTTCCAGCTTTATTATAAGTTCCAATGTTGTTTGAGTGTAATGCATACAAATCAGGTGCATCATCTCCGGTAAGCCTTGTCTGAAGAATTGTCTCATATTGGTCAGAGCTTGGCATTTCAAGATTTACTGTTACCTTAATATTCTTCTCCTCTAACATTTTATTTTCAAACTGTTTGCAATATCCTTCCCATTGATCCATGTATTGAGGTAAACTCACCATGATGTTAAGCTCTGCTTCTTTTGGTGCCTCTTTTGTAGCTCCTGTCTCCTTAGCCTCTGTTCCCGTTTCAGTTGCAGTTCCTTTTGTTGCTTTGCTTCCACATGCCACCATTGATAATGTCATTATGCCAACAAGTGCAAGTGCAAATACTTTTTTTAATTTCATTCGAAATCCTCCCATAAGTTTTTTGATAATACAATTATAGCAAAGGACGATAATAATTCATTTTCCAAAATTATTGCAAATCATTGTCTATTTTTAAACTGTTTCTCATTTCACCTGGAGTGATTCCGTAGTATTTTTTAAAGTTCTTATAAAAATGAGCATTGTCAACATAGCCCACTAAAAACCCTACTTTTTTAATTGGTGCATGGTATACTTCAATGAGTTCTTTTGCCCTCTCCATACGAAGCTTTAATAAATAATCAGAAAATCCAACCTTGTGATCAATCTTAAATACCTTGCTTAAATACTCTTTACTAATATAAAAATTATCAGCCGTTTCCTCGAGTGTAATACCTTCCGTATAGTGTTCTTCCAGAAATCTTACAATTGCATCGGTATCCACCCTGTTCTTTTTTTTGGTTTGATTCTCGACATATTCCACCGTTTTGATATAACGTTTTATAAAAAATTCAATCATTTCGTGAAGTCTATTTTCCCTACTAAAAACATATCCATTATTAAGGCTATCTAATACTTCATTTCTAGGATATCCCATCTGATCTATGTAATTTTGTAACACCGAAAATACCTCATAGTATATTCCAATCTGTATTGGCTGAGGAGGATTTTCTCCTTCACTCTTAACGATAATTTCTTCTAATTTTTCGAAAGAACACCTCAAGTTATTTTCCTTTCTAATTTGCAACTGTATTTCTAATTCCTTTAAAACTTTCTTACATTCCTTTTCCAAATCTTCCGGAATAAACTCAGCCCGCACATCGCTTTGTACCTGCAATTTATTGTTTCTAATTTCATCAATACAGCTTCTTAGCTGTTTATTTAAATCTTCCGGTTTAATTGGTTTTAGCAGATAATCAATTACATCCAGTTTTAACGCCTTGTGAACGTAATCATAATCGTCATATCCGCTGATTACGATTGCTGGTGATTCGATGTTCTCCCTACGCATCAAACCGATCAGTTCCAGACCATTAATTCTTGGCATTCGTACATCTGTTATAACAATATCTGGTAATACATTTTTGATCAAGGACCACCCACTCTCACCGTCAGCCGCCTCACCTACAACTTTCAAATCCAGCTTCTCCCATTCACCTAAGGACTTTATCACATCTCTTGTCCATGGCTCATCGTCAATTATCACTACTGTATACATCCTCTTCCCTCTCCATCTCAAAAACTTTTCTCAAAAGAATTGATATTTGGGTTCCTTGATCGTGCTTGCTTTCAATCGATAGCCCATACTTTTCAGAATTACTACTTAGCCGTATCCTTGTGTGTACATTACTAAGCCCAATATGCGAATTTAGTTTTAATGAGTTTTCTGTATCTCTTTGTAATGTCTCTTTTATTTCCTGCAATCTTTCCGGCGTAAATCCTATACCATTATCAATTATTCTGATTAAAAGATCGTTCTCCTTGGTAAATATACTTTCCACCAAAATCCTGCCATCTCCGGTTAGATCTGAGAAACCATATTCAAACGTATTTTCAGCCAACGGTTGTAAAATTAGTTTTGGTACAAGACATTTTTGAGTCTCTTCATACAAGTGCAAATCGAGTTTTATTCTGCCGCCAAATCGTTCATTTTGTATCATGACATAACTCTTTAAATATGCTACCTCTTCACTAAGAGGTACCATTTCCTTTAAAAAGTTGAGTGAATATCTCATGATATCACTTAGTGCGACTGTAATTCGATAAAGCTCTGGTGCATTATGTTTTAATGACATTCCTCCTATAACCTGTAACGTATTGTACATAAAATGCGGGTTAATTTGTGCTTGTAATGCTCGTAACTGAGCACTTCTTTTTTCAATTTTTGATTTATATTCCTGTTCAATCAGATCTTGATTTCGCGCTATCATTAAATCAAAGCTTTTTTGTAATACACCTATTTCATCTGTTCTTTCACTTGCCTGGCTGTCTGTATAATTATTAAGCTCTAATTTTTGCATCTCTGACGATAACTGCTGGATAGGTTTACTTAGCACTGCTGAAAAAAATACAGCGCAGATAATGCTTGCTGCTCCGGCAATCATTGCAACCAAAATGCCTATTAAAAGAGTTGGTAACAGTGCATCCGATATGGTTTTTTCCGGGACAGCCACTAACAATTGCATTTTCCCGTTTCTTACCGTTCGGTAAAACCAAAATTGATCATCATAAATTACTTCCTTATGACTACTTTCCTCTAAAAGAGCTCGTACTTTTTTTACTGTCTTTTTATTTGCATTCCAATGATCTCCATAATTTGCTTCAATGAGATTGTTCTGATCATTTAAAATCAGAATACTTTCTTCCGGTACACTTTTAATATCACTTAATATTTTCTGCATTTCATATGGTCTTAAGTGAATGACCATCAGCGCAATCAGAGCATTGTCTTCAAATCTATGTATTCCATGTACTTCGAGAATTTCATCTCCATTTTTAATATATACCAGATTGGTTTGTAATGAATCATCACGTTCCAGCCAGAAATCGAGACGATCTTTTGTCTCTTCCATTGTTGCTCCATCTCTTTGTGCAATTAATATCTCTTTCTTTGATAAATTATATAAATCAATTGAATTGATTGCATTATCCATACTGATTACTGAATTCATGGCAGTTATCAGTGTCCAGCGCTCTGAATATCCTAATTCTTTATCTGTATTACACCATGTTAAAATGTCATTTCTAACATCCTTATCAACTTCAAATTCATAAATCTGGTTCATGGCGTCTTGTAATTCTAAATTTAGGCGATCCTGCAGCCATCCGCTGGATACCCTGTGATTATAAATTAGTTGATCTTTGACGGTACGATGCGTAATTCCCAATGCCACAGATGTAATGAGTGTAATTGAAATCACTGTAAAAAAAAGCATATAAGAAATAAGTTTTTTTCTAATTGACAAATTTTTAAACCACTTCATGTTCATCCCCCCCATTTGATTATAGCATTTTGTACACAATTTTACAGAAAACAAAATTGTCATATTTTAATCTTTCTATTGTCAATAATTAATCTGTACGCTTTGTTTTATCCTTTTAGGATAATAAATGACAATTCAAAATCTTATGAAAAGACAATGACTTTATCTTTTTTTATTGATATAGTGAAAAAAAAGGAGGGATTTTATGAAAAAGGTACTTTGTTATTTATTATCACTATCTATTTGTATCAGCACTTTAACAGCTCCAAATTTTGTATCTGCTGCGTCTACCACTCGAATGTCCATGCTTCATACTGATGGGAACAAAATTGTCAACGAATCCGGTCAACCGTTAACACTTCGAGGCACGAATCTCGGTAGCTGGCTTATGCAAGAAGGCTGGATTTCACCTCTTGGTTCTGGAGAAATTGATCATTCCTTTATTACAAATATCGAATCAACCTGTAATAATGGAGAACACACCGCAAATCTTGCAATCGACACCACTTCATCAAATGGACTAACAAACAACAATCTCAATACTTACTGGCAATCCAACAAAGCTCAAGCAAATGATAATATGGAATTAAAAATAACACTTGATAAGGCTCGAGCATTTAACAGTATCGTTGTCGAAACCGATCCAAATCATAAGGGGGATTACCTTCGAGGTGGGCTTGTTTGGGCTAGTACGGATGGTTATTCCGACTGGCATCAAATTACAAATTTACAAATTGACAGTAGTAAAAAAACAGACGGGATTATAACAATAAAAACCGGCGACCAAACAGCTCGATATATTTCAATTAAGCCTTCTGAGTCTTCCGAAAATGGCCAATATTGGGCAGTAGGCAATATTAGTCTGTGTATGTCGGACGAATACACGGTTCGTAATAACTTAATTCGAAGATTTGGTGAAACACAAACCAATCAATTAATCGAAGAATTTCAATCTAATTGGATTACTTCAGAAGATATCGCAAATATAGCATCCATGAATATGAACCTTGTCCGAGTTCCTGTTTACTGGATGGATTTTGTTTTGAAGGATGGCACATTGCGAACCGATACTGACAGTGGATTTGCCAAACTGGACTGGCTGATTAATGAATGCAGCCAATACGGTATCTATGTACTCATCGACTTTCACGGTGCTCCTGGTGGCGCAAATGGATGGGCTAGCAGTGGTCAAGCAGGTACTATTCCAACTGAATTATTTTCAGGAAACTCAAACAATGTACAATGGAATCAGCAAATAACCCTCAATATTTGGTCTGCGATTGCTTCACGTTACAAAGACAATTCAACCGTTGCTGCCTATGGATTACTAAACGAACCCGTATTAAGTTTTTCGCCGGATGACAGTCAAAATAATACCAAGTATTCTTTTTATAATCAGATTTACAACACGGTTCGTTCACAGGATCCAAATCATATTGTCGTTTTTGAAGAATTTGGTGATTGGAATATTGCAAAAAATCGCCCTGAAAGAGCAACCTGGACGAATTACATGTTTGAAAAACATCCATACGACATGCCGAATGCCTATAATTGGTATAGTCAGAAGGCGTTAGCAGATAGCACTGTTTCAACACTTGGAGATATCCAGCGTACTTGGAATATCCCAGTTCTAACTGGAGAATTCTGTTTATACTATTTTTCGGATGTATGGGACGATTTTCTTTCTGGCTTAAATCAAAATAACATATCATGGACAAACTGGTGCTATAAAGTAAGAGGCACGAAATTTGAAAGTGGTGGCGGTAACTGGGGGTATTATAATACTTATACTGGTACCGATCCTGATATCATGCATGATTCTTATAATACGATTGCTTCCATTTGGAGAAACACAAGAACTTCTACTTCTTTCACGCAAAATACGTCTCTTATTAACATTGTTTCTGCGCGAGCGAATGGAAGTACAAACTATCCTTATGTTGCACTAAATCGATCAAACTGGAATATTACTGCTACGAATACGAGTCAATGGAACCCAATCCGTAATATGATCGATGGTTCTACCGATACTTTATGGAGCTCCGGTATTCTTCAAAGTCCCGGTCAATCAATCACTGTGGATTTTGGTCAAACTGAAAATTTTGACAAAATTGAATTAATCAGCTCTGGTGATGATTATCCTGGATACTACAAAGTTGAAACATCATATGATGGTGTTAACTTTACTTTGCTTGACCTAAATAATACAGATATTGGATTTGGAGCTAAAATGGTCCTATTACCAGTATCTCCTCAATCTGCTCGCTACATCAGAATCTCCCTTACTGGGGACAAAGACAAATGGTGGGCAATTAGTGAATTGAATGTCTATTGGCGGAGTGTACAGTAACTACTTTTTCTCAAATATATTCCTTGCATTAACTAAGTAATTTTTGCATAAAGAAGCTGTGAAATCCAATGGATTTCACAGCTTCTTTTTCCTTCCAATCATTAGTTTCCCATAATTTACTAGTTTTGCATTGCCCTGTAATTCAATGGTTCCCCAATCTCCTGATCCTTTTGCTTTTGACATATAACAAGTATCCTTTACCTTGTAGTTACATTTCCCACACGCTGTAAACAATCCAAAGTATAATCATGAAAATCTTTTGTCGTTGCCATTTTTATACCCTCCTAATCCTCCTTGTAAAATTCACCTTTATAAAAATTCTCGTTACCTGTTTTTTTCGCCGTCATTCGAAAACATACGCATCCATCCGGGCAGACAAAGTCCTTTATCTGTTTTTCACAACCTCCGACATTCGTAAGATCACCACCACTTCTGACTGCCTCCATTGCAGGGAAAAGAATCATCATTAACTTAGAACATATTCCCTGACCCTGCTCATTCACTGGGCAACCATAGGTACAGGTATATTTATCTCCTATTTCTTCCCCATTTCTACAGTAATGCTCTGTATGGTCACCGCGTAAAAAACCGGTTACTTCAATCCCAAATTCATATTCTTCATCATACCATTTATTCATATCTACCTCCTATTTTGTAAATGACCCAATTTCAATCAAATTTTCCTCTGGATCCGCAACATAGCATGTTCTCTGTCCCCAAGGCTCCGTCGTTGGTTCCATAATTCCAAAACCATCTAATCTCATTGTTATTCCCCCTTTAAGCTCTCATATATCGTAATAAATTTCTTTTCTGATAATATTTCATTGGTAATATACCTGCCATTATAAAACAACGCATAATTGGTCCAGGTAGCTGGTGCATTTTTGGCTTTTTCAAGTGAATCGATTCTTATACTTTGAAATAGAATGCCTTGACTTCTTGCAGTATTTTCCACAATTGACACATATTTTGCAGTATATGGACATCCATTCGTGTAGAAAAGTACAAATCCACTCTCTCCTATCCGAGGTGCCTTTACCTGCTCTTTAAACCTAGGAATATCTGATTCCTTCTCAAATGGTAAATACATTAATGTAAAATATGGTTCTGCTATATCTGCAATTAAAAACCCCTTATAAGTCAAGTATTTTGGATCTGATAGAAACGGCATTTTCTTTGGTGAGGATATCACCGTAACCCCTCTTTTCCCTTTTGACCTTGCATCCTTTATGCAGGCATCAAGCAAATCGTTTGAATACCCTTTTCCTTTGCAAGATCCTGATACCCAAAAACAATTGATATGCATATATCCATCTGCTTCAATTGGTACCCACGCTTTTTCTGCTGGGATGTATTCGATAAAACATTTTCCGCGTATATTCGCTTTCAAAAATACAAGTCCTTCTTCCATGCGCTCTCTAAGCCATTGCTTCTTTGAAATAACCTGTGGATCTTTGGCGCCAGATATGGCACAGCATATATGTTCTTTATCTATATTATCTAGTGTCAATTTTATATAATCCATATAATAGCTCCTATCTATCATAATTTTTTTGCATTTCTATTAACATTCTCTTTATTTCTTCTTTTACCTCAATCGGTTCTAAAAGAACGACCTTATCACCAAAGGTAAGTAGCCATGAAATCAAATTATCTTTATCTGTGTAATCAGCGCAAAACAGTAGCTTTTCGTCCTCTATCTCTTTAAAACAATGCGGTCCAAATTCTTCCAGGAGTCTCCATTTCATTTCCATAGCAAATATTGCCTTCACATGAATTTTCCCAGGGAATATCTTTTCTCTTGATAAATCTGGCATCGGAACTTCTCGAAATACAAATTCGTCTTTACTTTTTTTGAGTCTGTCTAGACGATTTAACTTAAAAAGTCTAAAATCTTCTCTATTATGACACCATCCCCAAACATACCAACTAGACCATTTGAAAATTAGATAATGTGGTTCTATCTTACGAATGCTGTTTCCAGATGGTGAGTAATAATCAAACGTGATAAGCCTCCTGCTTTCTATAGCTTCTTGTATGAGAGAAATCTTTGGTGCAATTGCATCCTTATACCAAGAAGACAAATCAATTAAAATGGAATCTTTGCCACCAATAAAGTGGGAAGAACCAGGTTTGAGTTTCTCCATAAGTTGTCCATAATAATTACTTCCACTCACACTATCAAGGCTACGCAACCCTGCCATGATCATTTGCATATCCTTAGATGTAAGAAGTGTTCTGTCCATTCGGTAACCATCCATTATCTGGATTCCACCACCACATCCCTGTGCCGTTTGTATTGGAATTCCTGCTTTACAAAGATTTTCTATATCTCTGTTGATTGTCCTTTTAGAAACCTCAAATTTGTCTGCAAGTTCAGGGGCTGTAATCTTTTTCTGTTGTAAAAGAATCGAAAGAATTCCGATCAATCTGTCTATCTTCATATGAACTCCTTGTATGTATAGTAACAAAATAAACATGACAACTATATGTCATGTTTATTTTATCATTTCTATTTTATTTTTAAAAGCATAAGTTCTTTTTTCATCTTGATTCTTGAATATCAAATTAATCTTCCCTCTAGGTGATCCGCTTCATGCTGGATAATCTGCGCTGTCCACCCAGCAAACTCCTGTCTCTGTTTCTTAAAATCCTTATTCAGATACTCTACTTTTCATTATCTGTTGGCAAGATATGCTGCACCCTTCCTACAATTCTCCCCTCCAGCATCACTTTGATACCTCTGGGATGATTTGACGAGTTAGTCAAAATTCTCATTACAGTACCTTCTGTTAATTTTCCTGTTCGTTGATCCTGTTTTTGTACCACCTGAACTCTGGTGCCAATTTTTATATTATTTCTTACTGTACCGTCCATAGTTGCTCCAATCTTTTTCACTCATTTTATTTCTTTATTTTCTTTGCCTTTGGTTGTATAAGCTCATAGCTTTCTGCAATCATTCGTTCTATATCCTCCTGCGGAATCGTTCCATCAAGAATAATCGAATTCCAGTGTTCCTTGTTCATGTGATATGCCGGAACGATAGATTTAAATGCGTCTCGCCAGAAGTCACGCCATTCTGGATTACATTTTATGTTAATCCAGATATTGTCCTGATGTTCATAAATACATGCAAATGTCTTTTTATTTACTCTATGGCGCATTAATGCCCAGTTATTATCATGAAATGGATAATCCTCTATCACATTTTCAAATGATTTACAATAAAGAATTGCTTCTTCTCGTGTAGTCATGTTTTTTTCTCCTCGTAACTAAAAAACTTCTCTATCATTGTACCATAAAAAAGTACAAATCATAGAGAAGTTTCTTTTAGATAAATTAATTTTTCTGTTCTTTTTTCTACTTTCTAACATCGGGGAGTTTGCTCATACCCTGTATATGAATGACAAAACACATGCCTTTTATTAATAACTTCAATAAATTTCATATGGTCTAAATTAAGACAAAGGTGGATTGTTTCCATTGCTAGACGACAAAGTTTGCATGAGGGCAAAGAAATGTTTAGGCTCACCGGTACTAAAATATTCATACCAAAATTCCAATGTGTTTGATTGAAAAACACCTAAATGCTCAATAATTTGTTTCGCCCACAACAAAGCTCCAGTGGAACTTGCAGTAATAAGATTGTTATCCGCTACAGATGGCTTGTCTATATAAAAGCTTTGCCCTTTATAGTCAGGAGAAACCATTTCAAGAAATCCTGGTCCATTACTGGTATGCGGACGCTTATCCAATAGACCAAAATTGGCAAGTGCAGCGGTAGCCCCACAGATTGCACACACCATAGCGCCTAAAGAGAGAAATTCGCTTGCTTTTTCGATGATAGCGCGATGCTTTGGGTCATTCCATGTATCTGCGCCCGGTAATAGCAACATGCTTGTTTCACTCACAACAATATCATCAATTAAGCAATTGGGCACTATTGTCATCCCGCCCATTGTATTGACTGGCTCTTTAGAATAACTAACCGTTTTGAGCGATACACGTTGCACGCCCTTTTTGAAAAATCGACCAGAATTTAGCTCCGAACTAACATATCCTAGTTCCCAGTCGGCTAAAGTATCAAGAACGTAAACATAGATTGTAAACATAAATTTCCTCCATTTTCATTGCTTTATTGATTTGCTTGCTTTTTTATTGTACCATGTGATTGTTGACAGCATTATGGCAACAATCTATAATGAAAAAAAGAAAGTTTGGAGGGCGGCTATCAGATGAAAGTTGACCGGCTTGTTAGCATTATTATGATACTCCTTGATAAAAAGCGTATAGGTGCACAGGAGTTAGCAGATATGTTTGAAGTTTCACCCCGCACAATCTACCGCGACATAGACACTATCAACATGGCGGGTATTCCTGTTCGCGGGGCATCGGGAGTGGGGGGCGGCTTTGAAATCATGCAGAACTACAAGATTGATAGAAAGGTTTTTTCGACTGACGACCTTTCCGCTATCTTGATGGGACTTTCCAGTCTTTCTAACATGATACGAGGTAATGAACTGGTAAACGCCCTTGCGAAAGTTAAGAGTTTTATCCCCGCCGACAGAGCGAAGGAGATTGAATTAAAAGCAAATCAAATATATATAGATTTAAGTCCGTGGATGGGCAACAGGAACATACAACCATATTTAGAAATTATTAAAACAGCTTTGCAGGAAAGCAAGCTACTTTCGTTTGAATATGCAGACCGCAACGGAACTAAAACTATACGAACAGCCGAGCCGTATCAGCTTGTATTGAAAAGTAGTCATTGGTATTTGCAAGGGTATTGCCATAAAAGAAATGATTTTCGTTTATTCAGACTATCCCGCATGTCAAACCTACAAATGAAAGAGGAAACTTTTACACCACGAGATTATCAAAAACCGCAGTTAGATTTTACTGATATTTTAGCAACTATGCAAACAAAAATCAAAATTCGTATTCATAAATCTGTCATGGACAGGGTACTTGATTATTGCCCTTATGAACACGTTTCACCAGACGGTGATGAGCATTACATTGTTAATTTTCCTTTCATAGAGAACGAATACTATTACGATATTCTTCTCAGTTTTGGATCTAAATGCGAATGCTTAGCGCCGTTACATATCCGCGCAGAAATGAAGCGTAGAATACATGATATAGCTACTTTATACGAAAACTAGAACAAAAAATATATTCTCATATTCAATATATAATTTTTATAAGCTTGTCATAATAATTTGTCATTCAACATCAAAATTATTTGAATTGAAATTATTGTAAAACGGACCAGCTCTTGCGATGAATTTAAGTACACAATAATCTGGATCAATACCCCCTTTGGAGTAATACATCGTATCACTGTCCTGCCAAATCATTTCCTTACTTGTGCTATCTTCCAAGACGTTCATTATGCCTTTTAGCATGCCAGCTCGCTTCAGCTCCATCCTTCAATCCAACGCTTTCTTTGGCATACTTCATCCAGCCAGTCATTTGCTAATGATAAGCTCATTCGATCAAGCATAAGTGCATATAGTGTCTTTGCATCATTGCCCAGAACTCTGATATATTCCTTTTCATATAATGCGCGTGGAAGTCGATAGAATGTATTCTGGCTTGCCTGTGCACTTGTGTAATAATAGAAGAAACTTGTTCATTTTGGCACAAAAAAAAACCTATACATGATTTTTCACATATAGATTCCATATTCGTTTTTATCAATACAATTTATTGTTCAGGGAACCACTCCATTACTTTACTAACTTGTTTCATAACAACGGTCCATTCAATTTCTCCTACAAAATAATTATCTAACCTAAAGGATTCCCATCTATCTTTCATTGCTTTGTCATGTAATATTCTCTCACATATCTGTATTGCTTCTTCTTTTGTAAAAATAGTTGCACGTTTCTTACAGGTAGCCAAAAATGCCCTATGTAACAAAGTCCCCTCTTGTAACTCCTCCTGTGTAAATCCAGTTTTTAATCTGCATTCCTTAATTCTTTCGTCCATTGTGGTTTTATCAATTTTCTCCTTCCTCATCCTTAATTAAATTGACTATATTTTAGCTGTTCCATAACGCAAAAAAAAGAACGCCTTCTAAATTTCTTTAGAAAATGTCCTCATAGCAGTGCTATTTATTAACTTGGATTTCAAATCCATATTGTAAATTGTTACACATTCCAAGTTATGACTACAAAATTTCTTGGTCACAACTTGGTCAATCTCATATCAAAAGGCTTGGAAGTACTGATTTTACTGGATTTATTTATCCAAGCTCTTCATCGTCGGGAAATGTTTAGGTTTAAATCAGCCATTTATTTAAGTTGTAATAATTGGCTTAAATAAAGGATTTCACTTAAAAACTATTCCTAATTATTCATAACCATAATTACAAAATTTACTGTCACTTTACTGTTTTTTTCGCTTTTTACTGTCTTCATAAAATCTTTAAAAACTCTCTTTTCAAAAAAACGTCTAAATTCTTCGATAATGCTTCTAAAGCTTCCTGTTTCTTGTCATGCGTAACATCAGTGTAAATATCCATGGTGATTTCAATACTTGCATGCCCCATGATTGTCTGGATTACCTTTACTTTGGTTTCATTTTCGCAAAAGCGTGAGCAAACGGTGCCCACCTATAAAAGATAGGAGTATTTCTTGTGTATTCGATAAAATTCCGTGTCATTAGTACTTCGAGAACAGCTTTCTCTTCTCTTTTCATAATAAAAATGTTCCTATAATTTAACATTTTATCATAGAAGACCTTCTAAAACTCTATTTACAGAAAAACTTTCATAGAATCATCCGTTTTATAATGCGAAACGTAATACTTCCATAAATTTATCTTTGTCTAATGGATAGTAGTGTCCAACTGTCGTAGTTGCCTGATTGGTTGCTCTAAGGGCCATTTCTTCAAAATCCTTATCGTCAATAGAAAGTTCTGATAAAGATGTTCTTAAGCCTAATTTAGTGAAATATTCTTTTAACCTTTCAGCAAAAATTAACGTCATTTTTTCTTCTGTGTAATTCATATAATCAACACCAAACACTCTATTACAGAATTGAGCTGTTTTATGTGGATTTTTGGATGACACATACTTCAAATATGCTAGAAGCACGATAGCCATTCCTTCTCCATGTGTCACATTATACTGTGCACTTAACTCATGCTCTACACGATGAGAACCCCAGTCTGACTCTCGTCCAGTATCTAAAAGATTATTATGAGCAATTGATGCAAGCCACTGAACCTCTGCTCTGGCATTATAATCTTTTGGATTTTCCATAACTCTTTCACCATTCAGCATCAGAGCCCTTGCAGCCCCCTCAATTAGGTAATCTGTAGTATCTACATTTTTTGTATTGGTAAAATATCTCTCCAGCAGATGAGATAAAATATCTGCAATTCCACATGCTGTCTGAAATTTTGGAAGTCCCATTGTATAGTTTGGATTCATAACAGCAAACTTTGGAATGATTCGATTATCTTCAACACCACATTTGTTAAGGCCATTACTGATAATCGAGGCATTGGAAGTTTCTGATCCACTTGCAGGCAAGGTAGAAATAACTCCAACTGGTAGTGCTTTTTTAATTGTCGCTACCCCTGTATAAAAATCCCACACATCTCCTTCGTAAGGAATTCCAATCGAAACTGCTTTCGCAGTGTCAATGGAACTACCGCCTCCCACTGCAAGAATAAAATCGATTCCATCCTGTTTCCCCTGATGAACCAATTCTCGAACTAGTTCAATCTTGGGGTTTGGAACTACCCTTCCATCGGCAAAAAAACGAATCTCATTCTCCTTACATATTTTTTCAATTTCTTGATAAATTCCTAAATCCTTAATAAATTCTCCACTATATACTAATAAGAGTGCTTTCACATTCAATTCTTTTAAATATTTAGCTACTTTTTCATAAGGTTTTGTGCCAAAAATAATATTGGCAGGATTTACATATTCAAAATCTAGCATTCTTTTCCTCCTTAGTTAGCCATTATAGCTATGTGCTGGTGCTTCTCCTTCACATTCATTCTGTCCATATGACTTAAAATGTTCCATTACTACTTTCACTTCTTCATCCGGAAGCACGCTAGGTTTACCAACGCACATACATCTCCATTGTAATTCTGCTACCCATTCACAAGTAGATGCTAATCCATATGCAGACTGCAAACTCGCTCCACATGCCAACATACCATGATTAGCAAGTAATGCAGCATCACTTTTTCCCATCTGTTCACCAACAATTTCTGCAAGTTCCTTGGTTCCATATGTTCTGTAAGAAACTACAGGCACACGTGGCACTCCAGCATCTGCCAAAACATAATGCACCGCTTCTAGCGGAGTGTTCAAACAAGAAAGCGTTGAGCAAAACATGGAATGCGTATGTACCACTGATTTTGCATATGGTTTCTTTTTATATACAATTGTATGGAGATCATGTTCACTGGATGGTTTCCTGTCTCCCTCAATAATATTTCCATTTAAATCCATTATAACAATATCTTCTGTTTTGGTATCCAAATATCCTACTCCAGAAGGACTTATTGCCATATATCCAGTTTCTGGATCATAAACACTAATATTTCCTGCAGTCCCTTTTGTCAGGCCCGAAGTGAGCATTTTTTTCCCGTACTCTACTATTTCCTGTCGTTCTCTTTCCATTAACATTTCAATTCACCTCTGATTTTCATTAGTATTACTTAGTAAACCAAACACCTTTTCTAAGAATAATACATCCAAAATAGGCTTGCTCACTAGTTCTGACAGACACAAATGTTTTCGGAGCTCTTTTATAAAACTCAAATCGATCCACCGCTTCAAAAGCCGCTTTTGGTTCATATTTCAAAACAATTTTCTTAAAATCTTTCCATACTGCTGGTGGATTATCTTCTTCATCACGTGAGCACATAAGTATAACTGGAGGCTCATCCTCGCCTGTATCAAGTGGCAAAAGAGTTACCACTGCATCCAATAACTCAGTCGCTCTTACACCATCTGCATAAATACATTTATTCGATGTAGATTCTGCCGGATAGTTACAATCTCCAATTAAAATGGTATCTCCATGTCCCATAGATGCCAGACACTTTAAAAGTTCTGGTGATATAATCGGCGAAATTCCTTTTAACATTCTATACCTCCTCGAAATATTTGTATAATTCTGTCGGTTTTAATATTCCTTTATCGGTTACAACTCCAGTACAATACTTTGGTGGTGTAGCATCAAATGCAGGGTAATATCCCTTTACACCATCCATTGTAATCTTCTGTCCTAACGATTCTAATACAAGTTCTTCATTTCTCTCTTCAATTGTAACACTGCACATATCCTTGTGGTTAGGATCTGGTGTTCCAGTAACATAATATGGTATTCCATAATAATTTGCAGCAAGCGCGATCTGGAAAGTTCCAACCTTATTTACAACATGACCATCCATCGTAATTACATCCGATGCAGACGTAAAGATATCTACCTTTTTCTTTTTCATTGTATAAGCAGGCATATTGTCAGAAATAACGGTAACATCAAATCCCATATCGCAGGCCACACTTGCAGTAAGTCTTGCGCCTTGATAATATGGTCTTGTTTCTGCGCAAATTACTTTTAGCGGATTCCCAAGTTGATTACATTCTCTTAGCATAGTTCCAATTACCGTTCCAGCAAAACACTGCGTCATTATAGTTCCTCCATGAGGCAATAGTTGTGCAATATTCTTTCCTACCTTTGTATACTTAATATAGTTATTATTAATATAATTAATTGCATATTCACTTAAAGCATCTACAAGTTCCTGTCCAACAATCCCAGCTTCTACTTTATCTTTGACAATTTCTAATGCACCGCCAACAATGCCTTTCATCTGCTCTGCTGTAGTTGGTCTAGCACGAGAAAGTGTATAGGCTGCATTTTCCATATATTTTAGGAGTTCCGCTGCTCTCATATTTCTAGCTTCATAAGCTGCTAATGCCATTCCCATTGCAGCTGCTGTGTATGGCCCCTCGCTCTGTGTTACCATATCTGCAATTGCAGTTGCTACCTCCTGATGTGAATGGCAGATTACATATTCTGTTCGAATCGGATAAATTCTTCTATCTAAAATTTTAACTTTTCCATTTTCATACCATGCAACATTTTCAAACTTCAGCATAAATGCCAAATCAGCATCTGCTCTTTGAATCTTCATCATAATTTATCACCAACAATCGCCTTAAATTCGTCAACAATTTCCTTACCACAACTATACTTACTTCTCTTTTTAATAAAATTAATTCCTGTAAGAATAAGTGCACGTTCCATTTGAAGTTTTACTTTTCCTTCTGGAACACTTTTTACTTCTGCCACTTTGGAATCTCCAACCACTCTTCTTATCATTTCGGTTCCTGCTAATCCCATGGTATCCGCCATAACGGAAGCAATATACCTCTGTTTAAATTCACCCTGATAAAAAGGGAATAAAACTTCTTTATCATATACTTCACCTAATTTTATTTCAAACAAATCATAAACCTTAGCAATTGAATTCTCTACCCAATTTAAAAAGTCAGTATTGTCAGAATCAAGATATGCTTTATTGGCCCAAGAGAAGAACATATTTCCAATTACATTTCCAGAATCATATCCCATTGGTCCATAAAAAGCAAATTCAGGATCAATTACTTTAATTCCATCCTCATTCGCAAAAATAGAACCAGAATGAAGGTCTCCATGAATTAGAGCCTGTGTATTGTTCATAAATTTATTTCTTAGCACTCCAACTTCACATTTAAGCTTCTCATCCTGATAAAGATGTTGTTTCACAAAATCTTCGTTTCCTTTTGTGATTATATTTCTCTTTTTATAATTATAATATGGTTCCGTAAATACCAAATCTTCTGAAATATCACATAATTCCACATTAGTAAATAACTTAACTCTTTCTTTTTTTTCTGCACGATTCATACAAAGATCTGTTGTAGGTAGCAATGTATTTGCCAAAAAGGATGTAATTCCCTCTGCCAATTTATCAAATGTTTTTCCTGCAAGCAATTCTGTCCTCAAATTTTTATATGCTGAAATATCTTCCATACAAAGTGCGCACATTATTTCATCATAATTATATACAGTAGGAACATATTCTGGAGCGAGTTTTCCCTCAATCTGTAAAATTTCTGCTTCAATCTTATTTCTATGTAAATCCAATGGTCTACCAGAAGATCTTAATAATTTATCTGCTTGTTTAATAATTATGGATTTTCCCGTATTCTCATCCCATACCTTAAATACATAATTAATATTTCCATCACCTATTTCACAACATGCTAATTTATTATCCGCATTAAAAAAAGTTAATTTATCAATACAATACTGCTTTGCATCTTCTGCATTCATAAGAAAGTGTTTCGCATATTTATTATCCATGTTTTCCTCTTTTCTAGGGAACAGATTTATGACAAGCACAAATCTGTTCCCAATGTTTTGCTATAATTTATTTTGCTTCTGTTTTTCTTTGTTTCGGTATTCCAAGCAGAATAGATAAAACTCCAAAAATAATCATAAGAATGGAGTACCATACAAATGGCATAATTGTAACTGGAGAAATTCCTGCAAGGGCACCAGCAGTTAAAAGCTGACCAGCATATGGTGTTAATCCATTAAAAGCAGATGAGAAAAGGTCCAAAATACTTGCTGTTCTCTGTGGTGCAATATCAAATTCTTCTGAAATATCTTTCGCAATAGGTCCTACTGCAATAATTGAAATTGTGTTGTTTGTTGTTGCTACGTCTACCAAACTTACAAGAGCTGCTATACTAAGTTCTGCACCCTTCTTTGTTTTTGTTCCTTTTGCAAGTTTAGAAAGTAACCAATCAATACCTCCAAGGTATTTCATCAAAGCTACAAGTCCACCAACAAAGATAGCGATGATAGCCATATCCTGCATCCATGTCATTCCTGTATGAACTACACCGAATGATTCTACAACACTAAAATCACCATGAAGAACACCAATTACAAGTCCAGAAATAACAGAGATTGTCATTGCTGGGATTACATGAACACCTGCTAATGATAATGCAATAATTAGAATATATGGAAGTAAATTTAAATAATTAATTGCTCCAGATGCAGTTATGTTAGTTGCATCAATTGGATACAATGCCAATCCAACAATTGTGATAATTACTGCTGGTAAAACCATAAGAATATTTGCTTTAAACTTTTCTTTCATACCAATATTTTGTGTCGTTGTTGCTGCAATTGTTGTATCTGAAATGAATGAAAGGTTATCACCAAACATTGCGCCACCTACAACAATACCACATACCAATGGAAGTCCTACTCCAGTTTTGTTTGCGATATTAATTGCAATAGGCATTAAAGCGGAAACAGTTCCCATTGATGTTCCCATTGAGAAACTAAGCACACAGCCAATTATAAATAATCCTGGAAGAATCATCTTTGCTGGTAAAACTGCGATACCAATATTTGTAACCGTTTCTGTTGCGTGCATGGATCCCGCTACAGAATAAAACGCACCTGCTAACATATAGATAATAACCATTAGAATCAATGTGTTATCTCCACCGCCAGTACAAAACATTTCAACACGCTCTGCAAAAGTTTTTTCCTCTGCACATGGACTCTTAATGAATAATGCAATTGCTGACGCAACAAACATTCCTATTAACAGCGGAAAATTATTAAAACTACCTGTTCCAAGTCCCATTGCAAAATAAATAATCAAGAATACAACCAATGGCACAAGGCCCATAAAACTACCTTTGGATTTCTTACCCATAATCTTCAACCTCCTAATTTACCTTTATCCCAAAATAATTCGTTACTTTGTATTTATATGTACCCTGGCCAAGTACTTTAAACACATTTTGCAACATAAAATCACATTTGTCAACAGTTTTTGTTGCTTTTTGTTATTTTAACTAAATATTTATGACATATTTTGTGACTTTTTGCAGTACAATTTTATTTTTTGTTGTTTATTTGAGGTTATTGTGATAGTATATATAATCATAACAAGTATTTAAAACGCTAGAAATATATGAGGCAGTATTATGTTGAAAATTGAACGTCAAAAGAAAATTGAAGAATACCTACATTTATATGGTAGTATTCTTATATCTGATATGAGTCAGAAACTAGATTGTAGTGAAGAAACAATACGACGAGACCTAAGAGAAATGGAAAAAGATAGCAAATTAATAAAAATTCATGGTGGAGCCTTCCTACCAGAATCAGATGATAAAGGTGCTCCACAGCAATTGAGAGAGACTATTTTCTCAGAAAAAAAAGAGAATTTAGCCAATTATACAATAAATCATTTTATTAAAGATAATGATACTATCATGCTTGATTGTAGTACAACATGTCTTGCACTCGCAAAGCAGCTGCTTTATTCCAATATTAAAGTGACGATTATCACCAACTCTCTTAGAATTTTCAATTTGTTTGATCAACAGCTTCATAATTTGAAACTGATTGCTTTAGGTGGCACCTTTCGTCAACGTTCGAATTCCTTTGTTGGCTACCAGACAACAGACACTATAAAGCACCTTATCTCAGACAAGTGTTTTATTAGCTGTTCTGCCATTGACATCAAACATGGACTAATTGATAACAACATGAGCGAAGCACAAGTTCGCAAATCTTATATTTATCAATCCCGTAAACGCTTCTTAATTGCTGATCATACCAAATTTTCCGATACAGCAGACTATATTATCAATGACCTTACCTGTATCGACGCTATCATCACAGACAAAAAGCTTTCTGAAGAATGGCAAAATAAAATAAACGAATTAAATATCCCAATATATTTTGGTAATGAATCATAATCCTAAAAAGGAGTGTTGCTCCATGACTAAAACTCATTCATGCAATGTCATTAACTTAAGGTTCAAAAGGAACTTGACACTCATTAGGGTGTCATAATACCTATTAACTTAACGTAAGAAAAGCGAGAATAAGTTTCATATTCCTGAGTTCCAAATCCTATTTTTATTAGCGATGAATCAATATTGACGTCCATTGGTTTTTCTTCAGTAGTCAAGCGTTTATATACCATGAAAATAGAACTTGCACTTGTCAACTCTTCATAATTCTTAACGAGATCTAATGCTGGCAAATTTTTATAGCCAAGTATACTACCCTTTGCTAAATCAAAAGAATTCCATTATAATCCTCATTCCAATCTGAATTCACAAAATGATTTATATTATCTTTTAAAACTATGAGAGCAATAACTTCTAATTTTCCAAAAATTCTTCCCACTGGTATATCAATATAAGTTTGTTCAGTTATTGAATGAAGCGTTGTTCTAAATGCTGTATTAGTACATTCAATGTGAATTACATATTCTGCTTTCCCATCAAGTATTAATTTTCGAAGTTCTTCGTTGTCTAAAATAATATTGAACTCAAGCAGCAGATTATTAATCCCATTCATCCTATACTGGAAATTAACATCATAAACAGACGAAATGTAATTATCTTTTTCTTCGCTTAATATAGGGCAAGTATATAATCATTTAGTTATGTTCATATACATTTACCTCCATAGCATAATCTCTCCCATCTACTAAAGAAAATTCAATTGATACTTTTTCATTACCTTGTAGCTTTGAAAAGCCAATACCAATTGAACTACATCCCACATTATCACAGACAGAAATCCCCATAGCTGATTTAACTTGCAGTTTGTTTGACTTCCCGTTTTCACCAACTGTAACTATTTCGATATGCCCTGCATTAACATCTCTAGGTACTTCAAAGGAAGCTCTAAATTTATCTTTTTCAATCTTCATTATACGTATATTCCTTATGATGGGTATTACCCCCAAATTTTTCGTGAATAGTATCACGTCCACCCTGATTTACTTTTCCACGATGTGAGTCAATTTTTGTTCTTTTACGATTGCCTCCTAGATTTCTTGTCGCAGGAAATCCACCTTGACCAATAATCCCCTTGGCTTCTCTATAAACGTCTTGAAGGTAATCGTTTCCAATGGTTCCAGAAGGCTTGAAGAGGTTGAACAAATATTCCATCAGGAGTTTCGGTGGCTCTTAGAAGGTCTTGCTATCCATCAGCCCAAAGCAGTTAAAAAAAGTACGTAGTACATCAGCATACTATTATTATTTTAAAAAAACAGTAAAAAGAGTCGGAATGATATTCCAACTCTTTCTGTCAATGCTTATTATTTGGTTGTAAATCTTGACCTTTGTTCTCTTAAACCCGCAATAAACAGTATATTACTGGGTAATTTGCATAATTCATTTATCCAAGCTCTTCATCGTCGGGAACTCCTCGCGCGAATCCTTGATTCCCCTACATGACTCTTCGTGGAAATCAATTTGCGCATCTGAAATGTTTTTTTGATGTTCGTGATCCTCCATGACACTACAGAATCGATGTGTCCCCATTGTGGCAAATACCTTTTCGGGTATGGTTTCATGGATCATCATAAAGACTGGGCAATGTCTAAAAACTTAATAGACAATTTGCTACATTTCTATTATGAATTCTTCATTGCTAGATTACAATTACTTTTTGATTTATTTCAAATATGTCTTCAAATCTTTATATACAATCTCTCTAATCTCATCAGCAATCCTTTGCGCTTTCTTCTCATCCATCTTAACTTTTTTTGCAACTTCCATAATATCATGCATTCCAGGAGTGCTTCCGTTACCATTTACTGTCGTAGCATGTTCTCCACCAATTGAACTGCTATATGTCAGATCATATGCCGGTGACAGCTTCCAATCATTATCCTTATATATATAAGAAAAATTCTTAGAATGATCATCTCTATTATGTGCAAATACATTAAAGCACATCCATCTAAAAAGTTTCTCTATTTCTTCGTAGCTATGTGTTATTTTTAATGTTAATTGCATCAAAATATTGTAATCAAGATTAGGAATCCGATGTGAAGTCTCCAACAATCCGCTCACGGACACCATATGAATTTTCTGACCGCTTTCTCTATCAAAACGCTTTGTTGCAAAGTATCCTTCACAAAACTTTGAAGGAATAAGCCTTGTATCTGTCATAGGTAATTTACATTTCTTTGCACAAATAGAATAATCATATTCTTCTCTTCCCATATTCTTCCTATCGATAGAAGAAGGAAACTTTACGATCCACTCTTCCCCATCAATCTCATAATTCACTTTTGGTCTTGCTCCACCGGAAGAGCCCCCCAAACGAAACAGTTCATCTAAGTGTTCTGAATGCTCTGTATCAAACATCTTCTCACATTCCACTGCAAGTTCATCCAATGTCATTCCTGTCATTTCTGCCTTCATTTCGTTTGAAGGGCGATATTCCAGCGCACCCATACCACTATTTCCTACAACTGCCAGTCTTGTAAGCACGCTAACACTTGCCGGGTTAATCTGATTTTTCAATAATAACCGATCCACTAAAAGCCTCCCCCAACCGTCCGGAAGACTATCTGCAAATACACCAAACAATCCATCAAATGGGTCATACTTTTTAGGAACAAAAACACCCTTATGCAATGGTAATGAAGCCGGGCTAATAGAAAAGCCTGATCTTATCCACTCATCAGTATATTCGAATGCCATCAGATGATCCTTGGTTTCTGCCAATGTTCCTACATGCTTTTGATTCATATATACTTCTAACGGTTTCTTATCGTTCATCAATTACCTCCTGAATGGATGAATATCCCTTCTTAGTAAATAATAAATCAAAATCATTTTCGAGTCCTAACGCAAATGCTATTTTTATAAGTGAAGATAGTGATACTTCGCCGGTTCTCTCAAATCTTTTTATGGAACCATAGCTAACATCTGATTTCACACTAAGTTGCTCCTGTGTAATATTATTCTCCTTTCTCCTTGCACTTACTCTTTTAGCAATTTCAATATTAATATCATTTGGTGATTTTAAAAATTCAAAGTTATTCATAGATAATATTTTATCTGTTTTTATTTGTTTAGTCAATATGCAGATAATATATTATCTTTTTTTGTGAGAAAGTTTTTGAAACTTTGAAGCTTTTTAAAGTAACTCGCTTAATCAAACAATTCTTTTATATCTATCTTAACAACATTATCAAAATCCATTTCCTCATAACCGGATCTTGAGAAAAATACATAGTTATCTCGTCTGTATCAACCTGTTTTTAATTTGTTTAAAATTTCTTTACGTCCAATAAACTTCATTTTTATTCGGCCACCTCCGAGTCGGTTTCTATCGAGTTAATATTAAAATTGCACAGATAGGTTTTAGATATGCCAGCGTCAACAACCTAAGATGTAAATAAATATCCATTATTCTTCTCCGTTATCATATCTAACTACTCAGTTTTCGTCATTGATACATCCCTCCGTTATTTACTTTTGTGTGTATTGCAAATCATTTTTGCGCAAAAGTAAACCATACATTTACTGACTCTCGTCAAATATTATTCCTTAGCTTACACCTATATTTTGCCCCGTCTTTTTCGAAATTGAGAATATCTTTAGCCCCGTTCTATATTTTGTCCCATTTTAATGATCTCTCCACTGTAAAAATGCCACAAATCAAGATTTATTCTCAATTTGTGGCTCCATCTATTTTTAAAGGTTTTCCAGCAAAACAACTAATTCTATGATATCATATTTTTCTTTCACTAGCTCTATTTATCGTTTCTCTATGTATGCTTTCGATACCTGATAGTATGCCATTTTTAATCAGCAGCCCAAGATTTACTGGCGTATAGTCACATACATTTGCAGCAACATTAAGGTGTTTGCATCCATCAGAATACTTCTCCATAGTCCTCTGCGAACCTTCTCTATCAGACCAATACCTTTTTTCTGATCCAACTCTGCAACAACCTTTACTGCTTTATCCTTGCCACATCCCAGGTCTTCCATTATATTGTCTATGGTATAGATAATGTAAGCTCGGTTGTCATTATCAAACCAGCCATTCTTTATAGATAAGCTCATTCTGTCTAGCATTAATCCACAATGAAGCTTTGCATCACTTGATAAGCCTTTAAAATTTTCATCTTTTATTAACATGCGTGGGACTCTATAAAAGGAGAATTGCTCAGCTTCTGCTCCGTAATAATAATCAAATTGTAAATTCACTTGGAGCTCCTCCTTTCTCATGTAGCCGTCCCTCTTATAATCGAAATGACTCTAAGTAGTCATCAAAAACTTTCCTATCAACTAGTACCAGTTTATTTAGCTTATAGACTGCTCCAGCATCCTTAGCCATCTGCTCAAATTTTGACTGACTCATACTATATAAATCAGCACCTTCCTTATAACGAACGAATTTCTTTTTTATCTCTTTTCCTTTAACAATTCCCATGTTTGAATCTGCCATAACACTGTTCTCCTTCCAAAATGAAATGTGATTGATATTGTTTGACTACAACGCAAAAAAAAAAGGACACCTTTCAAAAAAATATTTTTGAAAAGTGTCCTTTAAGTGCAACATCTTAAATTAAATTTTATAAGGCAATTTGAAATTATTACTAACTATTTCAAACTATAGACTGTCAATTTACTGTCCTCTAGCGATTTGACATGCTTCAAACCCTTGATTTTACTGGATTTATTTATCCAAACTCTTCATTGTTGGGAATTTAATTGAGCTTTCTCCGAACTCGATCATCATACCACGTATCCATTCAAATTTCAACTAGGTACTTATTCAAATCTGTTCGTATTTATTCCCGTTTTCATGACATTTCGATGTCCTTATTATGTCCTTCGTTCGAATTTGCTGTCCTTTTTGGAAGTCTCATTTAATGAGGACTCTTCCCTAAAATATATCCAAATTTTTTGCTAATTTTTCAAGCGATTCTCTTGTTGTGCTATCATTTACCTCGGCGTATATGTTCATAGTTGTCGATACGTCTGCATGCCCCATAACTTGCTGAATGACTTTTACGTTCGTTTCATTCTCACAAAATCTCGAAGCAAAAGTGTGGCGAAATATGTGGCAGGAAAATCTCGGTAATATAACAGGTTCTCTTTTCTGTTTCTTAGCCTTAATTTCTTCCTGTGCATTATGTGCATCAACGATACGCTTAATGGCTCTGTTCACTGCTGCTGGATTATGCGGATTTCCAAATCGATTAGTAAAAATAAAATTGGTTATTCCATCCACTTTCCTGATACAAAAACCCTCTTGGACCTGTTTCTCATATTCCTGCTTCAATATCTGATATACTTGTTCCATCATCGGAATCGTGCGAATTCCTGCATCAGTCTTAGGTTTTGAAACCCTAAACTCACAGACATAAGTTTCTTCTCGTCTTGGATAATATGTTAGACTGTGATTAATGCTAATCATACGTTTATCCATATCTACGTCGTCCCATCGAAGTCCGATCGTTTCTCCAATTCTACAACCAGTACCAAGTAACAGCATAAAAAATGGATACCAACTATAAAAAATTGGATTTTCCGCTACATACTGCATAAATGATCTTTGCTGCTCTACTGTCAACGCATGTTTTATTTTTCGACTTCCTCCATGACGCTTCTTTATTTCTGCATAAGCACCGTCTGTTGGATTCTTTCTAATAATATCATCTCTGACCGCTAATTGAAAAGTTGGATGTAAAACTGTATTAATGCTTTCAAGAGTATTTACTTGTAATCCGCATTCTGTAATTAAATGATTGTAAAAAGCCAAAACATCTGAATACTTTACATCTCCAATTTTTTTCTTTCCAAATCCGTCCTTAATGAAATGATTCCACGTGTACAGGTAATTAGAATAAGTTGTACTTCGTAATTCGGTTTTTGTAGATAAATAACGGTCGAACACATAGTTAAGAGTTGCGCTTCCAGCTACATACACGTCTAATCCATCCATCTGGTTCCTTATTAACATATCTTCTCTTTCACGAAGTTTTGCTAAGTTTGTGGAATAGATATATTTTCTTTTGCCAAATGGATCTGTGTAACAGTATGAATATCTGCCTCTGCCCTCACTCTTGCGGTATTGCTCACCCGCTCTTAATGCACGTCCTTTACCATCTTTTCGTGCTGCCATCTTTTCCTCCTCTCGAGGGATAGAGAGCCTGCACTATTTCTGAGCTGATAAAATATTCAATTTTACGCTCATTTTAATCGCTTGCGTTATAGACATTTCATGATTCGCTGCATACTCTAGCAATATCTCATATTCTTCTTCGGTAAACCGAATACTGATTTTTCTATCCAATGGATTATCGCTCTTAGGTCTACCTGTTCTTGCCATGTTGCACCTCCTCATATCATGATTATACTTTTTGTCCGTCAATAAGTCAAGCATAATAGTACAATATTCTCCATACCTCTTCATATTTATTTATAGAAACTATTTTCCGTTATTCTAAATGTCTCCAAATACTCGTCGAGGACATCTAAATTGACTAATACAAGCTGATTTATCTTATAACAAGCTTTCGCATCTTTGGCTAGTTCCTGGAATTTTGTCAATCCCATCGAATACATCTCTGCGCCTTCTTTATATCTCACAAATCTTCTTTCTTTATTTTGCTTCATTACGATATGCCAGCTCCTCCCTTGCCAATCTCTTTACTGTATCCCACAAATCAAGCTGTGTAATCAGTGATTTATCAATTGCATCCATTACTTTAGAATCCACGGTAATATAACCAATCGTTCCTCTAATAGATGATTTCGGTACCGTCTGCATATCCTCTGGCATAAAATCCGAGATTTTCTGCAAATGAAGTCCATTGACATCCAATGGATGAATCTGAACATGAACCTTAATATCTTTCAACTTCGAGCTTAATGGACATACTGTAATCTGTGGTGCTCTGCAATGGTTACTTGCATCGGCAGAAACAACAACTGCTGGTCTTAAAAACCCTTGAACCCCATTCGGCTGCCAACCGAAATCAACATATACAACCTGTCCTCTTTTATATGGCTTATAATATCTCCTCTTTTCCATTAAACTTCCTCCCTTGTTTTCACATCCATTCCAAGGATGCCTTCATCTACAGTAACAATCACTCCACCTGCTGCTTTAATTTTTCCAACCTTGTAATATGCGTCGGGAATATCATTAGATACTGCCATCATATTTGCAATTACTACGCCTTCCACTCTCTTCTGACGAATTAGCTGTGTAATCTTTTCAAATTGTTGGTTACAGTCACCCTGTCCCAATCCGTTACGACGCATAAGTCCAACAATTTCAATATTATGTGCTCTACAATACTCTCTAATATAACGTTCCTGGTTCTTTTCACGCTTTTCCGTCTCCCACAAAGGTCCTGTAGTTGATAAATATGCAATAACTTCAATAACAGATTCTTTCTTCTTTCTTCTGCTCATAATATGACCTCCACTACGATACAAGCACCGCTGCCTGTTCAATCATAAATTCAAATGTGTGTCTGAAATAGTCTTGCTGCTCAGATGGTAATTCTGCCAGTTTGCTATCTATTGATCCTTCTTTTTTATCCGTATCTGATTCTTTTTCTTCTATATTAAGCAGTGTATTTGCATCACACTGATAAACAGACATCAGAAGATATAAAGTCCTCATGCTCAATCCTCTTCCGCCCTGTTCAATTTGCTTAATACTAGAATCACTTAGATCTGTCATTTCACAGACCTGATACAAGGACAACTTTTTTTCTTTACGAATCTGACGAAGATTCGGTCCAATTTCATATCCGTTATATTTTTTCAGCATATCCAATCAGACCTCCATTCTTCGCTCTTTCTTTTATCATTCCTTTTACTTCTTCATATGCTGCCGATTCCGTTTCATATTTACCAAGGAAATCACCGCATTGACTGTACACAACAGTTCCCCATTCTGTATTTATGAAATTGCATCGGCTGAGTGCTAGGGGATACCTCCAGCATTTATCAACCTTTTCTTTCATTATTCTTCATCGCCCTCTGGTACATATTGGTGCGATGATTACATGCTCTGCGAAATCGACAATTATCATGCCGAAGTACATAGCCTTTTCGATAAACTTGTCCAGATCATCTTCGTCAGTTGAAATGTCTGTAATGGACTTTACAAAGATAATGCCTACTTCAGTATTCTCAATCCAATCACTTAATCTGTCCACAGACTCACGATCAATGTCTCCACCTGCAAATTCATCTATGATGACATCAACAATTTCAACATCTGTTGCATCTGCTACAGCCCGCATTTCAGCTACTAAAACATGAATCTTATCCTCAGACATACGTGTCTTAATAAAGATAACTCCCTGACCTTTTGGTGCTTTTGATTCATTTGCTTCTGCCTGCTGTTCGTTGTTCATTCTAAAAATCTTGTGTTCCATAGTAATCTCCTATTCTACTTTTGATTAGGAGAGCTTCTGCGCATCCACTCTCAAGTGGTGTGCTCCGTCAAGCACATATATATCATAAAACACAGAGAGTTTTTTATCTCGACTGCGTAAGTCGTATTTCTGTTCACAACACGACCTTGGAAGTCGTCTATTTAAAAGCAGCTAAGAGAATTCTCTCTGCTCGCTCTAATTCTTCCTTACTTAATCCATTTAATATTTCAGAAATGCTTTCATGCTTCATTTGACTTGTATCTCCATATAAAATGTAGTCAGCTGTCACGTCTAATGCCTGGACTATTGCATTTATATGTTCTGTTTTTACAAGTAACGCTCCACGTTCGATTCTTCGATATTGCTCATAGCTTAACCCAACAAAGTCTGCCATTTCCTGCGAAGAAATCTGTGCGGATTCACGAGAAGCTGTTATTCGTTTTGCAATTTCCATTTTTTGATTATCATCAATAACTTTTAACAGCTTCTCGTGAAGCATGAAATCACCTCCTTTCCACCCTGGGTAATGCCTTTTAGATTATGTATTTGCCTTTAAATATCATGTTTAAGATACTTTTAATTCTTTTTTCAGTATTACTCTGATTAAAGAATACTTGCTACCAAACTGATTCCCTGACGCGTTTTTTAATTTCATTTTATATGCAGATTTGAACATCTCATAACCACCAGCGTCGGAAGATTTCATTCCATATTTTTTTAATAATGACTGAGACAGAAACACAAACGTTGTTATTCAATCCCGCTTCTGAATCTAATAAGGTAAAAAAATCTTCTTGTGTATTAACCTGACTATTTTTCTTTCACAATCTATGGTACAAACAAGCTGTCAGCTGATTACATAAAAACATATCAACACAGTTCACCCTAAAAAATCTTTCATATTTATATATAAAAAGTCCAACTTTACTTGCTGATTTTGAACTATAAACCCAGCAAGCATAAAAACAATTACAATCCATCAGAATATATTCCAGTTGTAATAAGTGTAATTTCTGTGGTACGATATATTCAAATCTCGAATATACATTATTTTTCTGAATAATTATTATCGAAAGGAGTATTACCCATGTCTAATTTTAATAGAGATATTCTGATTGAGAATATCAGTAAATTAATGGCTGATAACAACATGTCCCAAAAGCAACTCGGTGAGATACTGGGGATGTCACAACCAAATGTAAACCATGCATTGAACCCTAAGCAAAAGAAGTGCTTCACACTGGATCAGATAGTGGGAATAGCAAAACACTTCCACATATCCATTGACGAAATAGTTCATGGCAGAAAACCTCGTGACTTTTCAACCGGTCCACGAGCTACTGCTGCTTTTCTAGCGAACCTAATCGCCAAACACGATATAAAGTGTTTTGACCATAAAGTCACTGATGATATTTTTGAGATGGACTATGTTGGAAATGGTTTTCAGATGTTCCCTTCCTGCGTTCATAAAACTGAAGAACTGACTTACAATGCATTTTATCTTCCAAGTTATTGGGAGGTTCCAGATAACCCTCAAACTGAGAATGAACATGAAGCCTTATCCGAAGCTACACAATGTGGAAACGATACCTCTATGAAGCAGGTAAATGACTTTCTGCATCATTTCTTGGGAATCCAAGCCGCCTACGAACAGGGAAGTCTTTCAGCAGATACCTACCAGACAGTTCTTGAAGATCTCCTAACCCATCTTAGGGAATAATTTATCTGTTGTAATTAGAGGTTATCACGGATATAATGAATACTGTTATATGCTAATTCTGTGATATTTTTATAAGGATGTGATTATGATGAATACAACTATATTTACCGAAAAATTGGTTGAATGTCGTAAGCGAAAATACTCTAGCCAACAAGCATTCGCCGATGCATATATGGAGAGATTTGGTCTTATACGCCAGGGAAAAAAATCAATCGATAATAATATGTTTGGTACAATACAAAAATGGGAACAGGGAAAATCAGAACCAACAGCCAGCGTTCTTGCGAACATATGTGATCTACTTGAATGCGATGCTGATTATCTCCTCGGACGTATCAGTGAAAGAACACATGATATATACGATGCACAACTCTACACTGGGCTATCATCTGCTGCCTTAGAGCAACTTCATGAATATCGTGAAAATCTCCTAGTCCAACCCGATCCAGAAGAGATATATGAATTACAGGAAGATTGGACTTCTCACAAGTTCTATCAGTCATTCGCACTTTTTCTTATTGATGAGCTGCTTGTTGGTAGCCAAAATCACCATTTATCTGCTTATGTCCTAGATACCTTATATTCGAAAATTGTAGAGAATGGATTCTATGTAAAAAGCACTGACTATATTTCCGAAGATGACTCAGATGATTGTACCGAAGAAGATAGAATCAAATGGGCTGCCCGGGACCATAGAGAAATTGACATAGCTGCATTCCATATAACAAACAATGTACGTGATATTATTGTCGAAAATGCAATTCAAAACAAATTACCACCTGCGCTGTATGTTGATCAATCTAAAGACTGCTATGTACTAACCATAAAAAAATAAAAGAGCCAAAATAGTTTATTCCAATGGTTTATCCATTGCTCTAAACTACTCTGGCTCTCTCATAGATGGTTTCCAATCCATCCGGTTTGCTCATAAGTAAATTCAAAATATTCAATTCAGTTACTGACTCCCTCTGGCATGTCAATATGATTAAGGGCTTATTCCAGCACAATACTTCTCCGGTGGGTTTTTCCGTGTGAATACTATGGCCATATCGCAGGGTCGTCTAACATTTTTCGTTCTTATTTTTGATTATTCTGTATCTTCCCACGGCCAGTCTTCGCTGTAGTAGGATTATATATTTGTGCCATGAAGTTAGCAACAGAAATCGTTTTTCCTTTTGGTCCTTCAATAATAAGTTCACCATTAGTCCCTTCATGTCTCATGCAAAATTTACTACCATCATCTGCAAAAATTGGATAATCCGTTTTCGTCATTCTAAATCCTCCTCTAATCTGATATATCAAACATTATAGCGTCTTGTATATTTGAAATATCTAACCAATTCATCAACCTTAGTAGAAAATAGCAATTAGGCTGAGTCTCTCCGTACTCCCACTTCTGATATGTTCTTAAATTGGTACCTACTGCTTCTGCTACAGAACTCTGAGAATATCCCATCGTTTCTCTGCGCTCCTTCAATACCTTATAATCAAAGTCCATCGTTAATGGTCCTGCATATACTTGATTCCAAAATTTCACACCATCATCCAATTCATCTTTATAGTATATGATAGTTTTGGGTTTGATCTCAATTTTTAAATAGCCATGCTTTGCTTTTTCACTTCCTCCAGTAATTTTTCCACAGTTAATTATTTTTAATCCTATCCATTTCATTATTGGATCACCTTTTTCATCACATGGAAAAACACCTTCAAACTCTAATACTGCACCATTTCTTTGGTATGGTTTTTCCATATGCATATCCCACTCCGGAATAAGAATCATGGGTTCCAACCCAGATGCTTCTCTTGCATGATTATATGCAACAATAAAATTGTATGGCATCAAATTGTCCCATCCCAGCTTTTCACAAAGATGAAGGTATTCTACCCATTCAAAAAAATACTCTTCTTTAACTAAACTGGTCTGCTCGGTAATATAGTTGAAGATATAATATGGACTAATTTGCTTTTCATAAAACAGATACTCAAAATCAAGGTATATTTTTTCTAACGTTATTTCCCCTATTTTGATTTCTTTCCACTTACTTCTTAACACATCTCCTATCGTTTCACCATGAGTGTCAATTTCTCCATTCCATGAATAGAAGTAAAATGGAACTCTCCTTACAAATATGTCCACCGAAACCGGTTCATACCCGTCTTCATCATCGAGCATCATATCATGAGCTTCCTTACGATTAAGGTTTTTGTTCTTCCTATCTACATAATCGAATACTTCATTACCGACTATTTCATGTAAGTTCAAATATTTTTTTAGTTTCTCTGTGTCAAAATAATCATTATTCACATAGTCGTCAATTATCTTTATTTGTTCTTCTATCAACATAGCTATACCTCCTGTGTTATGTACTATTATAATACGTTTTTTATGGGTATCCAAGATGACTCATTTGTCATATATAACTAGTATTAACATTTATTCTAGCACAAAATGTCCGAATAGATACCCTAAATATACATATCACTACGACTATATGTGTTAAAATACAAAAATAAATCCGGCAGAGGACATAGTCTTCCCGTAGGGATTCATGTCTTCTGCCAGATTGAGAAAAGGTTTGTCACATTAATATGACAAATTTCGCCCGGCTTGTCTCACTTTCATTTCTACTGAACAGCTAATTAATACCAGCGTCCTTACACCAAGCAAACATATCATTCTCTACAACAACAGTATACTTATTCCCAAAATCGGATATTGCAGTTTCAAGATGAACCTTCTCTGGTCTACAGGCTTCCAAAGCACATCGTCTTTTTTCAGTAAGCTTCTTCCCTCTATCTTTGAAATAGCGATCGATTCTTACTGATGCAGTCTCACCATTCTTTGTTTCAACAAATAAGTAGTAGTGCGATGCAGTTACTTCAGTTGCATTACCAAAGCCAAGCGGATTAACATGTGCACCTCTTTTGTTGTAGTGGGGCTGCTCTCCTCTTTTATGCTTCTGTGTTACAGAAAAACTTCCTGGTTCATAATATGTTCCTAACGTTTTTACTTTTCCCATGATATGGCCTCCTTATGATTTATTTAGCATATCAGCTATATCATAAGACTATCATGGCATTTTGTTTTCTCTATTCCACCAGAATAGAAGGATTTCATTTTCACACAAAAATATTGTTATCTTTAAGAATGATATCAATTTTTCGGTCCGCGACCCTAGTGCTATTTACTGAAATTTGATTAAACTTTGGGTCCACAACCAGTTCAAAATATAACGAGAGCTTATCTTTGAAATAACCCTCAATTACCTCAATCTCATAATCATAAGTTTTAAACTCATTATCTTTTAATGCCGCAGCCATTGCAGGTTTTAATGTTTTTGCAAGATGAACCAACTCAACATCATCAATAGGCAAAGAGAAAAACTGTCTTGCAGGTGACCAGCTATCACCTACCGGTGTATGAAATGACCACTTATAGGCTTTTCTACGAAATATAGTTTCTAAATTCTTTTTCTTTTTTTCAATCTCAACCTGTGAATATATCAAACCTTGTATTTCATACATAAAATGTATATGAATATATCTCAAATCTTCGAGACTATTAGTCTCCAAATTCCTGACAAACAACCAATCTAGATATTTTTCCGCATTTCTTACTTTTGCGATTAACTCGGTGTCATGGAAGCATGTATTATAACGGCGCATAACTCTTTCTACCCACACAGCTTGTGACTTTGATCTTATTGTATCATATGTATCATCATGCAGTTCTGACTTAATACTTTTCACTGCAAGATCTCCAGCTCGGTAATGTCTATTTTCAACTATATCCTTTGCGTTAAGTGAAATATACTCTCTAATACAAATAACCAATATTAATGCATCTACTTCATCCTCATTTTTATATTTTGTATTTTCCTGAAACATTTTGAGAAAGTACTTTACATTTTCAGCAGCTCTCTTGTACTTATCTTTCTCATTACTTGTAGTTTTTTCTTTTGCAAATACCCAACAAGCCATATCTAAATAGCTTTCATTAAGAAAAGAGTCTACACTATCAATTCGAACTTTAATTGACGCTAATTTCTTATAAAAATCTGCATCATCAGTTTTACTATATTCGAGCTCTGACACATTTTCTGCAACATGAATAATATCATATTCTGAACCAAGACTCTCATGCTCTATCAATTTGACATAAACAGTTTCTAACAACCCATGTTTATGTCTTCCATGGCAATATGTTTTTTTATTGTAGAATTGAGCATAGCCTCCAATCATGTTATAAGTTCGATTTATTTCTTCGCTATTATCAAGATATAAATTCCAATCCAGTTTACCTCTGATACTCTGAATTTGTCTCTCCCATCCTCTTGCAATAGTCTGCATGGTGGTTTTAGCTTCTAAAATAAAAGCCGGCAACAGTTCTTTTTCAAGCTCATATTTGAGAAATGCCATCATCTCACCATTTACCGTTGATATCCTAGCACGTGAATTGTCTATATTTTCGTATGAAGGCTTTCTCAAAAATTCGCCCAAGGTTTTACTGCCAAATTTGCCTTCAAATCTACTGCATAAAAATAGTAATTTGTACTTCTCATTCTCATCTCTAAAACTGTCCATCTTAAAGTCAAACAAATCATTAATTCTTACTATCAGACTATCCTTATCAGTCCTGGCAATGCCCCTCTTTAATGATTCAGAATCCATGTCGTAACACTCAGATGTATGAGATGATAACGCCTTACACATAGCACTCAAATCCAATTCCTCTGAATTTAACTTTCTTCTTGTTCCCATCGCATAGCAGCTATTTACTTTTATATATTGCTCCGGCTCTATTAAATACTGCTCTACAAACCAAGCCTCCGAATAAATATATTTTCGTTCTATATCTGTCATCAGCATATCTTCTAACAATTTCCAATTAGATTCCTTCCTATAATCTTTCGAATATATGTTGATTTTTAATCGTAGAACATCCTGTTGAACACTTCTCTTCATTTCGGGAAAAGGAACATATTCTTCTTCAGTTATTTTCCCCCCAGGTGCAAATTTAGCAAACATTACAACATGTTTCATAGTGTGCTCCTTCCTTCTCTATTAAAAGTCTTTCATTTCATTACTTCATCTTTTGTTAATTCTCATAATATTTGTAATGCATTCAGCTACATATTCCATTCTTTATGTAGTAAAACACACACTGTGCTCATACACTATCTGTTTCACCTTCAAGTACGATACTTTAATTTTCCTTATTCTTCATTTTTCCGAGTTGCCAAAGATAATTCCCATGCTTTCTCCTCTACAGTTCATCTAATAAACGAATAATTTGCTTTTTCTTCTCTATATTCTCTTTAATATTAATGGTTTTACTTTTAGCTCCGAATAATATGTAATCTATTGATTTTTCAAGATATTGAGCTATTACATATAAGTATTCAATTTTACATGCTGCTCTGCCATTTTCAATTCGTGAAAGTTGATCTTTACCTATACCTATTATATCGGCAAAATCTATTGCTTTAAACCCTTTATTTTTTCTTGCATCTTGTATTCTTTTTCCCATATCTTTCATAGTGTCTTCTGTAAATAATTTAACGTCTCTTTCCATATAAAAATATCCATCCTTTCGTTTTCCAAAGCTCGATAAACGTTTAAGGACGGATAATTGCTCCTGCTATATGAATTTTTGCGCAAAAAAATAGGACGCACGAGAAAGGCCAGTCCTAAACTGGTTATCTTTCCCATGCGTCCACGGCGAGTCCGATCTAGCAGGCATCAGTCCTGCTTGTAACCATCGTCTCCCATATCATGAGGCCCTCTTTAAATTGTCTTTGTCATATAAGCATCTGCTATACCTGATGTTAACTGCAATGTGATTCTGTTAGATAAATACTTTTCCTTCTCTATCTGCCCGGGCAATCAACATTCCCTCTGTGTACTTTTTCAATACCATTACTCTGGTACATCTATTTGTATGGCATCTGATAATCATGCCTGGTAAAACAGCTGCATCATCATTACCCGTAAGTAAATATGCCATTTTCATACTTTTTCTACATTTCTTACAATAAAATTCAATTTGTTTTAATTCTCTCATCGTTCAGTCTGCTCCTTTACAATACAAAATCATCAGTAACATTTTGTACTTGAAAGAAAAAGGGAATCACCTTTGCAAGCTTATCTGGTGGGAGTTCCGTCGCATACCTGTCTAATATGCCCCAACCATATGCTGATCTTTGAAGCCAACTGATTACATGTCACCACACATAATCAGACTCCAGTTTTCCCTTCTACAAACCAGAGATTGTTATCCTCATAAAAAAGATAACTTTCTCTTCCATCAACAACACATGTATATCTCATTCCTACACCACCTGCCTTCATGCTGGCAGCTCGTCGAATATCTTTCACACGCTGAATTTCATATACGTTGCCATCTTTCCATATAAAACTTTTTGGTGTTAATACACCTTCTTTGGAAAACTCAGCAGTAACATCCACATATACCTTTACAATCTCCATGCTACAACCACCTCCTTACATTATTTCAATAGCTCTTGGACTTCCTTCTAATCGGCGGATATATCCCTTTTCTTCTAATTGCTTCAAATAATGATGTGCACTTGACGCTGAAGCAAGTCCCGCCATTTCTGCAATTTCTCTGACAGTAGGTGGAAAACCGTGCTGCTTCAGGAAATCACATAAAAAGTCATAGATTTTATTCTGTTTATCATTTAAATCGTATCTCATATTAGCCATACTTAAATACCTCCTTTTACCCGAAATATCCGATCGGATGAGTCGTATGATCCTCTTTCGCATTCACAGATGAGAGAATCTTATCACGGTACATAAGTCCTCTTTGAACACTATTGAATCCAAATCTTCACCTAATGGTATCCACCGCATCATCCAAATTCATCTGTTTTTCTCTTAGCTCTACACTAGAGAACAAATCCATCTGTTCCCAGTAATTGTCGTTGACAAGATCAGCACCTCGGACTCCTACACTTCTGATTGGCTTTCGCCAGTTGTAATTTTCCTTGAATATCCGATACGCTTCGGATGCAATCTCGCCGGTAATATTCGTGGCATGGTCAATCTTATGCTGTCTGATAAATGAATAAAGTTCATTATCCCTCACACTTATTTCAACCACCCTGCACTTAAATCCATTATCTCGAAGTCTTGCGGCTACACTCTCTGCTAGAATGTAAAGAACAATTTTTACATCCTCATCATTCTCTAAATCTCTTGGAGTAGTAGTGCTATTTCCAATAGACTTTATTGGTGCATGTGTATGTTCCATTTTTACAGGTGAGTCATCATAGCCATTCGCAAATGCCCACAGAATACCACCTATCTTGCCAAGCTGTGACATTAACAGATGTTCATCTGTTCGTGCTAAGTCTCCAATTGTCTTGATTCCAAATCGCGCTAACTTCTGATTGGTACTCCGTCCTACATATAAAAGATCAGATACAGGAAGTGCCCATGCTTTACTCTTGAATTCATCTTCGTACATGGTTGTAATAGCATCTGGTTTCTTATAATCAGAACCAAGTTTAGCAAAAATCTTATTAAAGGATATACGGTTATGCCCACTTCTGATTTCATACGATTACTGATTTCTTTTGCTATCTTGTAACCATCACCTTTTAATGAACTACTGGCGGTTATATCCAACCACGATTCATCCACTCCATATGGTTCTTGAAGATCCGTGTATTTCCCATATATCTCATGAGCCATTCTGGAAAACCGCAAATACAAATCCATTCTTGTTGAAACAATGTTGAGTTCTGGGCAAACCTGTTTCGCCTGCCAAAGTGCCATACCTGTTTTCACACCGTGTTTTTTTGCCATATAATCAGCGGTTAAGACAATACCATGTCTTGCTTCGGGGTCTCCGCCTACAGCCAAAGGTTTTCCATTCAGCTCTGGACGATGCAAATGTTCTATTGCCGCATAACATGCGTTAATATCTGAATGTAATATGACTCGATTACCCATCGCTCATCACCTCGTTTCTTTTCAGAAGTTTCAAAATATATAATCAGAACTTTCCATTGACAAACCGGAAGTTCTGATATATGATTAATCAGAAGTTACTTAACAAACTTGATTATATCATTTAAAAAAAGTTTGTCAATAGTTAATCGGAAGTTACGAAAATAAAATTTTTCTTCCCGGAAAGAAGGTAGCAACATGACTTTTGGTGAAAAAGTAAAAGAAGCAAGATTATTAAAGAATCTATCCCAGACAGAGCTTGCTGCAATAACAGGAATTTCAGAACGTTCTCTTTATACCTATGAACAACTAAATACACTCCCAAGAAAAAGTAATATTAAGAAAGTGGCAGATGCCTTGAATGTATCTGTATCTTATTTAGTGGATGACGAGGAAGCAGATAAAAAAAAGAACATTGAGAACGAAGACTTTATTGATACGGTCAAAGATAAATTCGGTTATAAGGGTGCAAAAGAGGCAAAAGATGTGTTAGACAGGGCTGGAGCACTTTTCGCTGGTGGCGATCTTGATGATGATGCCAAAGAGATATTTATGCAATCTTTAATGCAGGTATATATTTCATCAAAGAAGGAGGCATCTGAAAAGTTCTCTAGAAAGAAAAAAACGAAGCCGTCAATCGACGAGTCCGTTCAATAGGACAGCATTTTTGCTACTGTTATAATAGCAAAATGCCAAAATATTTTTGAAGGAAGTGATACCAAATGACAATCGATTACATTGTTAATGTGGTAGATGCTCTGGTCAAGAAAACGGGTAGCCGAGATCCCTTTGTTATCTGTGAAGTCCTGGACTATAAATTGCACTATATAGATTTACATCAGAGACTAAAAGCCTACTATTTCTATCAATCACGTATTAATAATATCGTTATTGATGAGAATATCATGGAACTATTTCATCCCATACTAATTGCCCACGAGCTAGGACACGGTATGCTTCACAAAGAAATTGCCATGATGTCCGGCTTTCAGGAATTGGAAGTATTGGAAAAAGGAGCTGATAAGCCTATGGAATACGAAGCAAATCTATTTGCAGCTGAGCTTCTACTCGAAGACAAAAACGTTTTAGAAACATTAAATGAATATACCTTTTTTGAAACAGCAAGCATTTTAAATGTCCCTGCAGCTCTTCTTGATTTTAAATTTGCAATCCTAAAAACAAAGGGTTATCGTACCAATGATTTACAAATTGCCAAATCTCATTTTTTGAAAGAGGATCTTGGCGCATATGGGGTTAATAATTCCCATGATTATTAATACATTTTTAGAAATGACGAAAGCTTGACCAGATGAATCAAATTCTCTGGTCAGTTCTGTCTTGTATACTTTTTGTATTACTATTTGATTTCCGGCTGTTTCATACTTTTTTGTCTCATAACACGCAGTTGCAGTTATTTTTACATTACACTAATGGAATGTATCCTAAAAAATTTTCATATATACTAAGCGAATATTATAATACGTAGTATCAAAATATGATTTAGAATTTTCATTCATAATACTTCCTCATACTATTCATTGCTTACAACATTCTTAGGCTTCCATATTTTATCATATCCATTTATCTTTGCCCAATGATAGATATATTTTAACTTTTCATTTCGATATTTTTTCATTTCTCTTTCGTTTAATTCAATCATAATAATATCATTGTTCCGTTCAGCTAGAGCATTTAAGTAAACTATATCAGACAATTTATCGCTTTTTTGACAATTACATTCTGAACATGACAAAACCAAATTCCATAAATTATCATCTTTGATAAATGACCATGGAATGACGTGATCAACTTCTACAATTCCTTTTAATAATTTTCTACCACAGTAAAAACAAGTTTAACAGGCTTTATAATCCTTGCTCATACCTTCTTTGTATCAGAGTATAAGTTATTGAAACAAATATGTAATTTTATGCAAATCATCTACAAGTGTAATTTTACCACATCACATCAGGAAAACATACAAAATTGTTTGAGAATCAAGACAAATTGAAATGCCAAACCCTAAAACAGGGTTGGCATTTCAATTTGTTTAATAGGTTTTGTTCACTTAGATTTTGAATATAGATATCGCATCTAGTAATTCCTTCGAATCTTTTTCCAGGGTTAACGCAGACTCATATAGTACTTCGACTGATTCGAACTGTCCTTGCACCGATACACCGAGCTCACTTGCAATTGCAGCAGATTCCTCACTGGTCGCCGATATGCTTTCGATTGAATTCAATGTCCTTCCCCTCGACTCTTCGATACTTACCATGTCACAGGTAATTTTCTCGATATTGATTAATAGAGTTTCAACATAACTGCCGATTTCTGAAAATACCTCAAAGGATTCCTTCAGCGTCTGCTCCTGGCTTATGACTATCTCTTTCGCCATACTAGCAGCTTCTACAGTGGAATTGGTCTGCAGAAGCAACGTGCTAATATTTCTATTGATCTCTTCCGCACAATCCGACGACTGATCTGCTAATTTATGAATTTCCTCCGCAACAACCGCAAATCCTCTGCCTTCATTCCCCGCACGCGCCGCTTCAATAGAAGCATTCAGACTGAGTAATTTGCTTTGTCTGGCTATGTCATTAATGAAATCAACAATATTGCCGATCTCACGAGATGTCTGTTCAAAACTGTGTACTTTTTCAATTACATTCTGAGTTATCTCCATCGTATTTTGGGATTTCCCACAAAGTATATCCATTATTTCCACACCTTTTATCACCGACTTGTTTGTATCTGTTGCTACTTTCTTAACTTCCTCCGTACTGCAGGTTACATTTGTTATCTTTATTGAGAGTTCTCCCATTTGCATGAAGCAGTTTTGTGAATCATTGGCCTGCTGTGTTACGCCTTCTTCGATATTTTTAACTCCATAGGTGATATTTTTAGTTGCTTCCAGCAACCGATTAGAGTTGTCCTGAACCGTTGTCGAAGAATATGACAGCTGCTCTACCACCTGCGCAATTCTGATGATTAACGAACGCATACTGTTGATGGTATTGTTAATGCTGACAGATAGCTTCTCGAATTCATCCTTTCTATCACTATGCAATTCTTCTGTCAGATTTCCATCCGCTACCCTCGCCAATACCAGATTTGTTTTGCTAATTTCCCCACTGATGTTCCTTGCCACATAGCTTCCAATCAGAATAGCAATCAATGTGGCAATGACCACCAAACCGATTGTGATCTTCCCTACTTTATTCACACTGGCCATGATCGCATCCTGGGATACCAACGCACAAATCATGCCGCCACCGACATCCGCTTTGTTATAGAAAAACAAATAGGATCCATTTTTATAGTTGACCTGCTCATACCCCTTGGCACTGTCATTTTTACGAGCCTTATCATAAAACGCTGTATCCGTGAATACTGGATCCATTGTCTGGTGAGATACTGTTTCTTTACCATCCGCAGTGATAAAACCAATCACACTGCCCTTTGGAATACTGATTCGATTTAAAGTTTCACTGATAAATTCCTCTGGAATATCAAGTACAATATATCCAATCGGCATCAGGCTCGAATTGGTCAATTGCTGAATATAGCTTACGGAATATCGACTATCTTTTCGTTGCAGAACTTCATCAATTGATGCATGTTCACCCAACCACACTCCTTTTTGATTCGACGAACTTAATTCCTTGATTGTATCCGATGCCAGCAATGAATTGGACTGTTCTTTTTTTAGGTCTTCGTGATTATAATCAAATCCAGTGCCTTTATTACCAAAAATCGAAAAGTTCATAATACTGTTATCCACCATGATATTGGAATACAAGACATTTCTTATTTCTTTAAATCTCTTTTTTTCTTCAGAAATATTGCCACTATAGTCTCCATCATAATAGGACCTGATTAACTCATTTGCGGCAATGGATTGTACTTTCGCTGTTAAATTACTCAGACTCAGATTCAAATACTCCTGCAACATTCCCATGCTATTTTCCATAGAAATGATATTCGCCTGCTTCAGGCTCTGTACCGAATTTGTATATGAAATACCTCCCAACAGTATGTTCATCGCCACCGGGACCATAAAAAGTAATATTAATTTAGACCTGATGCCCAGATACCTTGATTTATTCCCGTGTTTCAGAACGGGTTTTTTCTTTAATCTCTTAAAACTGAATTTTGTATTTCTTCTACGCAACACCATGAAACCTCCAACATTCATATTTACATCCACAACAACGAGACTAAAAAAGCATTCTCAAAAGACTTCTGCAATCTATGGTTTTATAAATCGCAGAAGCCTTATTGATACTACTATTACTATAATACTAATTCTCCATAAGTAATTTTTCTTATATCTTCAATATTTGCCTTTGGTTTGCGGTCATAAGTCAGTAGACCGTTAATTTCTTGTTCCACATCTGTGATTTGAGTATAGCAAAATCCCTGTACATTTTTTGATTTTAACAAAGGTGCTATGACATCCGAATACCGTTTTAGGAAGTCCTCTTCCGAAACCGCTGCAGAATATCCCCAGCCGGTTGCACCGCCCTTTTCAAATGAAATCCCGCCAAACTCACTGATAATAATCGGCTCATTCTTATACTGCATTCCTTTTACATACAATGCTCTTCCGGCCGGCTGTTCTTTCACGATCTGCTCTATAGATGCATCGTACCGGTTGGAGAGAATTTCACTATTGGATTCATAATCATGAATCGTCAGCAGATCACTTTCTACATGCTCCCAGCCGTCATTGTCACTCACTGGACGCGTGGTATCAATTGCTTTCGTTATGGAATACAGTGCTTTGCAAAAGCTCTGTTGCTCACTACTTTGCGCAATTTCCAGAGTTCCCCATGATTCATTCAACGGCGTCCAGACAACGATACTTGGGTGGTTGTAATCGCGCATAACCGTCTCAACCCATTCCTGTACGGTATCTGCAACCAGGCGTCTTGAATAGTTATACCCAGTACCCATTTCTCCCCACACAAGGAATCCAAGTCGATCCGCATGATACAAAAATCTAGGATCCTCGACTTTTTGATGTTTTCGCACTCCATTAAAGCCCATCTTTTTCGCAATCTCAATATCATAGATAAATGCCTCATCCGATGGAGCTGTCAAAAGTCCTTCCGGCCAATATCCCTGGTCTAACAACAATTTTTGATAATAGGGGCGATTATTCAATAGGAATTTTCCGTTTTCAATCGACACTTTTCGCATGCCAAAATAAGACTGTACCAGATCAACTGTTTTATCCTTTTGTTTTAAAGAAAATTCAACATCAAAGAGTCTGGGATTTTCAGGCGTCCAGGCTAAATCCTCAACAACATTCCAACATCCTAAAGTCGCCTCATCCAGCGTGACGGAAAAGGAACCCTTTTTATTCTGCGGATCGATCGTTGACTTTGACGCAACTACCCCATTGAACGTAAGTGTCGTCACCAGCAGGCAATCCTGTGCATGTTCCAACTCGTATTCAAATTTAACTGCTTTTTCATCGAATTGCGGAGTAATAAACACATTTTTAATATGTTGTCTGGAAATCGGTTCAAGCCATACGCTTTGCCATATTCCGGTAGTAGCTGTGTAGAAAATACTTTCCGATTCTTCTTTCCAGAATTGCTTGCCGCGTGGTATATCAAGATCCTTGTGATAATCCTTTACGCATACTTTCACTTCGTTGGTACCGCAATCAATAAAGTCTGTAATGTCAGCAGAAAAACTGGTCTGACCACCTACGTGATAAGTGACCAATTTATTGTTGACCCAAACCTTACATTCATAATCAACAGCTCCAAAATGTAATACTACATTCTTATCTTGCCATTCTTTTGGCAGAACAAAGGTACGACGATACCATACTGTTTCATGAAAATCCCTGATACCAATTCCTGATAACTTGGATTCATAGGCAAATGGAACTTGAATTTGCTGATCATACGTCTCCTCATCAAAAGAAAAATCCCATTTTCCATTTAGTGATAACCACTCCTTTCTCCTAAATTGAGGACGTGGATATTCTGCTCTTAAAATTTCTGCCATTTATTTTCTCCCTATTTTACTGCTTTATTTGACGGAATGTAGCGTCGGCTTTATCAAGATCTGATGTGATGGTCGTTATATATAGCTGTCCATCCCTATGACGTATGTAGTTTCCTGAAATGTTGTAAGACTCAATTGAAACCATACCACTGCCCGTTAACCCATCTTTTATTTTCCAGGTCGAATCCGCTTTCATGATTGATTCGCCCGTAAGTGCCGCAAGTTCCAGCTTCCCATTGCGATGTCTCAGATAATATCCCGGTTGATTCACAGACTCGAACGACGTGCAGGTAGCGTCAGCCAGACCAGGTACAACTTTCCATTCCGAATCTTTTAATGGTGAAGTTGTAAACTCATTATCAATGATTATACTACCTGAAGTAAAATGGCTGATGAATGTACCTCGAATATTAGAAGATTCAAACCTTGATGTATCGAGTATTCGTTCCAGTCTCCACTTTTGTGTATTGCTGTTACTGTAAGCATTTTGAACCAGTGGACTATGAATTTCCGTAGAGGAATTCTGTGTATCAAGGTACAAACCACCTGCCTGATTCTTGATGCGAAACGTTCCACTACCTGCAGGTTCTAAGATCCAACGTTGTGCCGTTGCACCATTGTCCTCCCACTGACGAACGATAGAACCGCTACTGCTTGATCCGTCCTTGTTATCAAGAATCAGATTACTAAAGTTCGACTTAATTTTGTATAATCCTGTTCCCATATCCGTAAGCTTCCAGCTTTGTGTCTTTTCTTTGTTATCTGTCCATAGGATCATCTGCGTTCCCTGTTGCAGAGATCCCGCACAGTCATCCATGCATAAATTATTTGATGTATTCACAACTTTATAGTCAGCTCCTGATACGATCAACTGATCTCCAGTCAAGACTCCGGTTCCAGTTCTGACCTCATTATAACTCCCATTAAAATAATTATTGATTTCAAGTAATTTAGTGCCCAATGACAATAGCGTACCACTCCAACTACTACCTACCCGCTCATTACGGACCGCAGTAAGCGGAGCATCAATAATGCTCCAGGTATTTCCATTGTCCGTGCTTGTAAAACACTGGCTCGGCGAACAATTGTCATTCATTCCTCGAAGGAACAGTCTTCCGTTTGCCGTGCCATCGTCAATCAAGGCAATTGTTGGGCATTGATATGCTGTGTACTGTCCAGTTGTTACAACCGTACCTAATGATTGCTTATCACCCCAGTTTAATCCATCCGCTGAATGACGAACCGTAATTGCGCCATATGGTTCAGAATTTATATTTTCATAGACCATAATATAGGTTCCATTTTTCAGTTTTTGCACACGCGGCATCCCAGGTCTCCAGTTACCGGCACTAACCCCGGGAATCCAACCTGCTTCATATTCTCCTGCAACTATCGTGTAATTGCCCCATGTTACCCCACCATCGCCTGACACTTCATACGCGATACATTGGTCATATCCGTTCTGTCGTTCATCTGAATAGTAGCAGACCAGCCTTCCATCTGCACTTACAGAAAACTCTGGTTCCCATGTTGAGCGATTTGCCCGCGGTGCCAATTGGCTATGCAACTGCCATGTCTGTCCGTTGTTGGTACTTCTCCAAATGTGGATAGTGTATGTATTGTCTGTATTCCAGTCAGATGTTGCGTACAAAATGGTGCCTGCAGGATAATTTCCCATCGCTTGCGGCAATACGAATAATCCAGGCATTCCCAGTTTATCTCTTGAGAATCCTAAATTTTCCGGGACGATCTCGCTGCAGAAATTCCACGTTTTACCCTGGTCACTGCTTTTATAGAACTGCGGAGTTTTCATACCCGTCCAATTGGTATTGACTGGAAATTCTCTCATCCATGTAGCCAGCAAATCACCATTGTTGAGTTTCACAACTCGCTCGTAAAAATTATTCTTATTGGAACTGTCTCCATAAAGTGTTACTCCTTTTGCATCTTCCGCCTTAACAGATGTTGGAAACCCTCCAATTACCATAAGCAATACTAAAAACAAAGATAATACTCGTTTCATAAAACGTCTCCTCTACCTGTTTATTTTAATTGACTTACAATTCATAACACTGCCCTTTGCCCAGATTCCAGCGCAGCCGTGTACTATCGGATTACTGTCATTCACCGTAATCCTTGGTACGGCTTCATGATCTACATATACAGTGATCTCAGATCCGTTTAGCTCAACATCCAGATCACAGGTCTGACCGCTGGTATATTCATAAGGGCATACAGCCAATACTTTTTCATCGTAGCTATGGCGGATAACACAAAGTTCACTCCGACTCACACTGATTGAATATCCAATGAAGAAATGAATTCCCAGAACCTGGTCATCACCTTCTCCACCTTCCGCCGGTTCAGTCACACGCATCAGAACTCCTGCTTTACTGTCTTCATTTAGCATATCTGCACTGAACTCAGCAGTGACTGTATAATCATTCCAAAAGCTTTCGCCCGCCAGATATTTGCCGTGTGGTCCAATCCGAACAGGTCCCATGTTCCCAACAGGTTCATCCGTATTCTTCACCTGAACCAGTTTCATTCGTTTTATCGCCAAGGTACCTGTTTTACCTTTTAATCTCAATGTATGATTTCCCTGACTCAATTTCACGCTAAAGTTCTCGACTCCCCGATTCCCAAGGCAGTTTCCAACTACGCGGCCATCCAGCAGAACCTCTGTCTTTGCTATTTTCTCAACCTGATTGCAGGTTATACAGATTACATAGTCCGTATCCGTATCTGTAATTAACGAGTACTCGATGCTCTCGTCTTCCTTCACAAGGATGCTTCCATCCGGATTCCTTTGAATCGTGCCAGTTCCAAAAACGGGATAAAATGCGCATTCCATTGGCAGGATCACGTTTTCCATTTCATTTTCAAGCACAGATTCTGTGATAGCGGTAAAACCGCAGCCTATAGATCCCCCTTCCGAAAAATAGCCGATTCTGGTTGCTGCTAACCCACTGCTTATGTTTTTAAATTGCAATCTGTTGTCTATATAGATCTCCAACACCTTGCTTTCTTTCTTTTCTACCCTAATACAGTGCAGTGTTTCAAATCGGTATGTCTTCGGCAAATCATTCCGGGCGATACAGTTGGAGCCTTCTCCCTGATCAAGCCATAATTCCACCTTACGGGATGCCTCATCGAATACAAGCTTGTAATCATTGCTGCCGTCCGTAAGCACAATTCCTCTTTTTTCTAACTGGGAGTCCGGTAGCAGTACCACATTGAACTCCGCCGTAAAGCATCTGAAGAATAATTTTTTTGATAAAACACAAAAAATATTGGTGGTGCTAAAAAATATGTCATCGTCCTGCTTCCATTTTCCCAACACTACACTCAGGTCAAGTGTCCTGGCTTTATCCGTTGTAAATGCATAATCTGGAAGGTTCGGAGCCGGTTGCGGGTTTCTGGTCGGCCCTACTATCTGCGTCACATTCTGATACCAGAGCTGGCGATCTATATCCAGATCGCGGATTGCATCCTCGTTCATATTATGATAGACAATATAGTTTGATACCAAATCAGGTCCGATCACAGTGCTACTGTGTCCCAAGCCAACTACCTCATCTTGCGTATGTATGATGACAGGATTGTAGACTTCATCTACATAGCCTTCCAGAGGGTGACTGCTAGAAGCCGCATTAATTCGGTATCCTTTACTTAGATAATGGTTCCCCGTGTAGGTCATGTAATAGATTCCGTCTCTCTTGTAAATAAGTGGACCCTCGGTCCAGCCATACATGGTAGCCCCAGTCAATACCGGTTCTCCGAATTCGGTAGGCGACTTCATTTCACATCCCCATATACCTTCGTCTCCAGCCCAGTAGAAATACCAGTTTCCATCGTCATCGATAAATACAGTTCCATCAATAGCGTGCTGAACGTTTGGGCTAATTTTGCGAAACGGACCGGTTGGTCTCTCACTTGCCAGAACATAATGCCCAAATCCGGAAGGTGATGTATACATATAGAATTTTCCATCCGCGTATATCACCTCTGGTGCAAATGGGACCAGATCTTTGAATTCATCTTCATCAATTGTTGCCCCTTCCAGCTTCCATTCGAGCAAATCATCGGAGCTCCAACATCTTATATCCGGATTTGTGCAGTATAGATAATATTTCCCGTTATATCTCAGAACAAAAGGATCCGCAAAATCTCCTTTTTTAGCGATTGGATTATGATATGTTCTCATTCTGCCTCCTATCCTTTCAAACCAGTCATTGCAAATGATTCTGTAAAGTGCTTCTGACATAGAATGAACAATATTAAAACTGGTAAGATTGCAACCAATGCAGCCGCCATAATTAATGGAATGTCAGTCTGAGTCTCATGGTAGGAGCTCAGCATTGCAATTACAACCTGTATAGTCTGTTTCTTTGCGTCATTTACGAATATCATTGGTGCAAAATAATCATTCCATGTTGCCATAAACACCATGATTACATTACTGACAATCGCCGGTTTACTTAATGGCAGGAATACTTTGTAATAGATTTTAAAATAATTGCATCCATCAATTTTGGCTGCTTCCAGTAACTCAGTTGGTAGTCCAATCATATATTGCCTAAGGAAAAACATCATTGATACATTGCCAAGAGAACTCGGTATAATAAGGGGAAGAAGAGTATTGATCCATTTGATTTTTGTATAAATAATATATTGGGGAACAAGCAAAACAACAAATGGAATCATCATGGATGATAAGACACACAAGAACAATGTCTTCTTATGTGGTACATCCAGCTTAGCAAAAGCAAATGCAGATAATGTTGTGGAAAAGGTTCCAAAAGCAACAACACAAAATGCAACAATTGTACTATTTTTCACGCCACTCAACATATTTGATGTTTTCCATATCTCTACATAATTTTTCAGATCCAAGGGTTTGGGAATCCATTGTGGTGGAATCTGATACACGTACTTTGCTTCTTTTAAGGAACTTGAAAGCATCCATATAAATGGGACTACCATGGTCAACGCTCCTAATAGAAGAATGATGAAAATCATCAGCCTCGTAATACTAAATCTTCTTTTTGTCTGCATACATCATTCTCCTTCGTAAACCCATTTATTTGATACTTTAAATTGAATTGCGGTAAGAATTAAAATCATTCCACCAAAAACTAAAGCTGCTGCGCAGGCGTATCCCATCTGGCTGTAATTAAACCCTTTTTGCCAGATATAATAGATTACTGTCGCAACTCCATAATTTCGGCCACCATCCTTCGTAAACAAATCAACCTCAATAAATGTTTGAAGTGACCCGATTACATTGACCGTCATCAGATAAAAAATGACAGGTGTGAGTAACGGCAATGTAATCTTAAAAAACTTCTGTATCGCATTTGCTCCATCGATTATAGCCGCTTCATAATAGGATGCCGGAAGATTTTTAAGACTTGCTAAGAAATAAATTGCTGTGATGCCGATCATTTTCCATGAAATCATAATTACAATCATTCTTTTAGTCCAAATAGGATCATTTAACCAGTTTGGTCCTGCAATACCAAATAGACCAAGCATCTGATTGACCAATCCAAACTCAGAATTAAACAACCACTTCCAAAGCAGAACAAGGGCTACAATGGAAGAAATATACGGCAGATAATATAATACACGAAACACTTTGTTCCCTTTAATATTGATATTACAAGCCATTGCAAATAACAAACCAAGCGTCATATAGATAGGAATAGGCACCAACATATATAACGTATTCTTAACTGCAATCCAGAACTTTGGATCCTTGAATAACTCTATGAAATTTCCAAATCCGATAAATGATTTGTCACGCACTAAGACATTCCAGTCTGTCATAGCTGCAACCACACACAAACCTAACGGTATCAAAAAGAAAAAAATAAATTGTAGTAATGATGGCATTACAAACAGTAACCCTGCAATTCTTTCATTACGTTTAAGACTTTTTTTAAACATATCGATATTATCCTCTGCATTTTATGATATAACCACGATGGCTATTAGGTGAATAGTAACCCTACCAATAGAAGATACATTGGCAGGAGTTATCTGCCAATGTATCACTTTTCTTATTTACTTAATGATTTCTGCTGCTCAATACTCTTATCTAATAACTGTTGTACCGAATCTGCCATAGAATCGCAGTACTCTTTGGCCGTTACTTCTCCATCATAGACTGCATCAATTCCGGAATTAAATTCGCTCCACCATTCCTGGTTGAATGTACGGGACTGTGTTGCCAGACGTCCATAATCATCGAGAACATTCAGGAATGCTTTCTTATTCGCTGGAGCTTTATCCATGTCCATATATTCTCCGTATGCCATATCCTTTAATGTAGGAACAGACATTCCTTCTGAATAACTTGTGCGCTGAGCATCCTTATTGAACGCAAGGAAGGCTGCTAAGTTACATGCTGCTTCGGTATTCTTGCTCGTTGGTGATACTGCTAAACCGGCACTTCCAAACCATACCGCTTTCTTTCCTGTATTTGGACTTACCGGCCAATCCATTAAATCCCACTTAAAATTACAGTTTTTCCATAAATCAGCAGTTGCCCAAGATCCAACGCCCATCATACCTAATTTACCCTGCATAAAACGATCGTAACTACTTAAAGATGCTTCTTCTGCTGAGGATGGTGCTACTTTGTATTTGCAGCGTAAATCTGCAACAAACTGGAATGCTTCTGTAAATTTCGGATCCGTAAACGCAACCTTTGTCAATGAATCATCGAGCCAATCCGCACCATTTGACCATACTGCCGACTCCATTGTATACAGGGCTGTACCATACACATCACCCTTCGTCAGTTTCTTAGCTGCCTCAGTATAGTCATTCCAGTCCCATGGATTTTCTTCGGTAGGCGGAGTAATACCAGCTGCATCAAATAAATCCTTATTATAAACAACAGGGAAAGCACTAACATCCTTTGGTAGTGCGTAAAGTGCTCCTTGGCCTACACCTTTACCATCATATTTATAGATATTCAATGCATTTTCCCACACGTTACTTACATCAAATATTTCATTATCATTTACATATTTCGTTAAATCAAATAAATTTCCGGTTGCCGCGTATTTCATTACATAATCTACACCACAGTAAAATACATCCGGCTGATCGTCTGCCGCAATCATATTCTGCAACTTTGTGTCATAATCTCCAGTTGGAACAACAATATATTCAACTGATACATTCTTATATTGTTCCTCGAACTGATCTATCATGGTCTGAAACGTAGCAACTTCTGAATCATTTCCCCAACCCATAAACTTCAGTTTAATCTTTTCTCCATCGCCACTACCTGTACTTTGGGTCTCTTCCGTATCCGCAGAGGTCTTATCAGAACTTTTGTCTGTTTTCCCTCCGCATCCAGCTAACCCCAAAACTAACATAGACATTACTAAAAGCAAAGAAACTATTTTTTTCATAAATACATCTCCTTTTTCATATAATTTTCAAATAAAACAGATTAGTTGTTATAATTCACCGCCAATCTCCGCTATCCTCCTTCTCAAATTATTCATTAATAACAATAATATTGTTTTAATTAACCTTAATACTATCAGTTTATGCCAATAATGTCAACACTTTCTTTTATATTTCGTATAATTTTGTATATATTTATTTGAAAGAAACAGTTTTTATGTTTCTTATTCCAACTTTCATAAACATTAGACATTTTTTATTTTTTGTGCTACTATTTATTTACAACAACTATATTGGAGGAATTAAACATGTCAAAAATTCTTGAGCTCAACGCAGATAACGAAGAAATGTTATGTTTAGTCTCAAAAGCACTTTCATCTCCTGACCGGATTAAAATACTAAAATCTCTCTACTACAACAGTTATAACATTGGGGAAATAGCCGAGCTATTAAAGATACCCGCTTCCACTGCCGCTCTGCACATTAAAACATTAGAACAAGCTAATCTGATCCATACCGAACAACAACCAGGCTACCGTGGTTCCATGAAATTGTGCAGTCGAAAAAATGATTTTATAAGCATCCGTTTAAATGGCACACCGACAAATGTTGATCAGGTCTCGACCATATCCATGCCAGTAGGCGCGTATACCGACTGCAATATTGTTCCTACCTGTGGTCTGGCCGATACCGATGGACATATCGGCTTTGAAGACCGTCCGGCAGATTTCTTTCTGCCTTCCCGCTTTAACGCTCAACTTCTCTGGACATCCGGCGGTTATGTAGAATATAAGTTTCCATATGCCATCTCTTCAGATGTTAAGCTAAAACAGATGCTCCTTTCCTTCGAAGCCTGTTCTGAGGCACCAAATTACAGAGAGGATTGGAAATCAAACATCACCATATGGATCAACGAGCAAGAATGTGGCACCTGGTATTGCCCTGGCGATTTTGGCGCAAGACGCGGCAAACTGAACCCATCATGGTGGGAGAACGGACAGACACAATACGGATTATTGATGTCCATGAACATAACCGAGAACAAGACCTTTATTAACAACAGTGAAAACAGTTTGGTCGGATTATCCGATCTATCGTTAGCAAACAACAGCTTTATTACTGTACGCATTGGCAACAAACCAAATACAAAGTATCTTGGCGGCTTCAACCTATTCGGTCGTAAGTTTGGTGATTACGAACAAGATATCAATCTTTCCCTTGTATATTAATAACGATTAGACCGATCTACATAGCTAAACAGAAAAAAATGCCAACCTAAAATTTAGGTTGGCATTTTTGTGTCCACGCATTCTTCCTTCGTATCAGTTTGTCCTACCCTACTTAGCTCTATCTCCGAAAGAGCGTCTGTTAATTTATTGAACTTCCCAGTTTTGCGAAACCCGTGTTTTTGATACATCGCATATGCCCTGGCATTGGACTCAAGTATCCATAGCGTCGGAATACCGATACATTGCTCCACAGCATATAGCAACAGCTGAGTCCCATATCCTTTCCCCTGTTTACCCGGAAGCACGTATAGATTTTCGATCAGATTACCACAGACAGACACAATGCCCAGAGGCCTGTCCTCAACCATCATGTAGAGGTTCTTGCCTTTTTGGATCTCATCAAGCAGATACTTCCTCTGATGTTCTACGGAATGCATCTCCAAAAACTCTTTATTGCATATGGATTCATGAGATTGTTTCCATGATACGGAATGAATTTCAGCCGCTGATAGTATTATATCTTCCGTCACATTAATAATCAAACAAACATAATATTTCACATATTCCTCGCCGCATATTCCAATACAGTCCCAGACCTTATAGGTTATTTCACCTTTTTGATATAGGTTGATTTGTAACATTCCTCCACTGAATCGAAGATTAATAAATGTGTCATAAAACTTAGATGTCACACTTAATGTTAGCCTTTTTCCTTCTTCTTTCGTGCACTCTATAATCACTGGAATAATCGCAAAAACTGCTGCTCTTTGAAATTCTCTTTTCCTCATATTGTCTTTTCCTCCCAAATCAGAAAGAGCCAGAGAGAATCCCTGACTCTTTCAACTCCATCATTTTTTATCGAAACGGTGTCTCCCTATCAGGCAAACTCTGAAACTGTCCTGACTTTTCTTTCTCTTTCTGCAAATCATTTTTTGTTTCTTTTTTCTCCTCCTGCTTCTTTTCCTTTTCTTCCTCATATGTTTTCATTACCTCTCCATAAAGTTTTTCACGGAACTCCTTTGTAACTGGATAACACACGTCCTGATAAATCGCTTTGCCCTGTTCGTCTATCTGCTTTGTCTTATAAGCCGGCATTGCAACAAACAGCTTATCTTTCCCCTGAAGGATACTTACATTATTTACGATAAATTGATTATCGAAATAAATACGTGCAAGCCCACATACATTGCTACAATCCCTTTCAAAGGGTGTAACCTTTACTGAAAACTCTGGCTTTTCAGACTGTGCTTTTTCTACCTGTCCCTGCTCTTTTCCCTGATTCAATACATTCTCATAAGCTTCAAGGATGTTATCGTACAGTTCCTCACGAAATTCCTTGGTGATGGGATTACAGACATCCTTGAAAATAACACCGCCATTCTCATCTCTTTCACTGGAACGATATCTAGGCATAGATACAAATAACTGATGTCTTTCAGGATTTTCTAAGATTGCAATATTGGTAATCTTAAACGAATCTCCAAATACTACTGTGGCAAATCCTTTGATATTGCCTTCTTTTGTTTTTACTTCATTTACATGAATTGAATATTTCATTTACTCCTCACTTTCTGTATGCTTCAGGCATACACCAAAATCAAAAGTGGATGCCTACCATCCACTTCTCTACTCTTTGCAGATGCTACAACGCATCTGCTCTATTACATCCAAAGAAACTCGACCATTCAGCCAATTGGCTAAGGTTATGACCATTCCATCCTGTTCAAAGTAGATATAGTCCTGATGTTCTACACCAGCTTCATATACTACAGTGACAGCAAAATCAGGCATGAACATTTGTGATTCTTCTTCCCAGGTACTTACAACCCCCTCGTGTAGATTTAGATTTAATTCTGGGATATGCACCCACCATCCACTGATAACAATTTGATAATCTTCATCAGTTTCAGCTATATCATCATCAACATCTGATAAATCCATCTCTGCAATCACATCTTCCACTTCAAACAAGCGATACACTTTCTCCATTACTCCTCACGTCCTTCCCTATCCATCATCTGCACCTATCATCCGTGTTTGTTTGATAAGCAGTTTTTGCTTCAGCTACATATTTATCATTTTCCGACATTTCTATATTGCCCTCGTCCAATTCTTCTTTCGTCGCACTTAAGTCCACATCTTCCACTTTCCCATTTTCCAGATCTAGCTGTGCATTCAATTCATATTGACGTGCCAGCTTTTCTTTCAATTCTATTTCATAAGCAAATGGCTTCTCGTATTCTGACTTTGAGGCATCCAAATCGTTCTGATACTGGTCAATCTTCTTCAGTAAAAACTCTTCATTCTCATGAATTCCACTAAATAGATTTTCTAATTTCACCATATTTCCAACCGGGCTAGTGGACAGTTCCGCTTTGTAATCTGTCTTTCCACGAAGCACCAGATAATTTGTGCCCATGAAGTTCTTTTCTACCAGCAAATTAAACTGATGAAACTGACCAATAGGACTGATTTCACCTGTCTTGCACTTACTAATTGCTTCTAACATAACGGTTCCACCATCCACACGCTCCTCAAAACTTGCTCTACCTATCGTAATAGAAAAATCCGAATTCTGAATAAGTTCTGCATCTCTCAACTTGATATCTTCCTTTACACAGCACAGTTTCTCTTGTGCTGCCTTAATCAGCTTTGGATAGCGGATCATATAATTATCCTGCAACGAATAACGCTGATTGTCATAAGAAGCTTTTAGTAACTTCAAACGTTGTACCTCATTATCTAATTCCATCTTTTCACGAATCAATGGATTGCCAGTCGCAACTGCTTTGATTTCCGCATATGACAAAGTTGCTTCATCAATATCCTCACAAGTTCTGGATACAGATTTGCTTGTCATGACCTGACTGATAAATCGTTGCTTATTCTCCACCAATGACCAGGAATACGCATCAAAAGTTCCTTTTGTAACATAACGATAGATTGCCACCTCCGAATTTTCATTTCCCTGACGGATACCTCTACCTTCTCGTTGTTCAATCGCAGAAGGCTTCCAAGGACAGTCGATATGATGCATCGCAACAAGATGTGTCTGTACATTTACACCAGTACCGCACTTATCTGTAGATCCGATTAGAATTTTCTTTTTACCTGTTCGCATTTCTTTAAACAGGATATCCCTCTGCCCGTCTGTCTTTGCATCATGGATAAATGCTATCTCTTCTTCTGGAATTCCTCGATGAATCAGTTGCTCTTTCACATAATTGTAAACATCAAAATCTTTACTCAAATCACGGCTTGGCCATCCACTCTTCGGCGTACCAATATCCGAAAAAATAAGCTGGCAACCGATTTTATTCTCGTTGACAGCTTTGAAATATTCGTAGCATACATTTTCTACGACCTTATTTAATTTTCCATCCGTATTGTTTGGTGCATCTGCATCTAAAAGCCTTGCATCCGTACCTAGTAGTCTAGCCTCATGTGTAATCTTTAGGAAATTATCTTCTGATGGGTCAATTCCACCATTACGGATTCGCTCTGCCCTTACTACAAAATCCTCCATGACCTGTTTTACATACCAGTCTGGTTCACTTTCCACAATTGTGTACTTGTTATCCCGTAGTGTTGGCACCTTCAGATTTAGCATATCTTTGGTTTGTACATCTGCCACCTCACGAAAGATGTTCATTAATTCTGGAAGATTCGTAAACTTATTAAATCTGCTTTTGAATCGGAATCCGCTTCCTTCTACTGTAAGTTCAAGTGCTGTTGTTACTTCACCAAAGTTTGCTGCCCAAGAGTCAAAATGATAAATTCCCATCTGCTCTAGAGCCTCTTTTTGTAGATATAACTGCATCACATACAGTTCACACATGGTATTTGAAACTGGGGTTCCTGTTGCAAATACAATTCCTCTTCCATCATTGATTTCACTCAAATACTGGCATTTCAACTGCATATCTGTAGATTTTTTCGCTCCTGAACTGCTAATACCAGAGACATTATTCATCTTGGAGAAAATAGCAAGGTTCTTAAAATTATGAGCTTCATCCACCATAATCGAATCCACACCTAACTCCTCAAAGGTAATCAAATCATCTTTTCGACTTTCATCTGCCAATGATTTCAATTGTTCCTCTAGCTTTTTCTTCTGTGCCTCCATCTGCTTTACAGTCCATCGTTCTCCGTTCTGTGACTTCATTTCATCAATAGAATAGGCAATCTCCTCAATCTGCTGATTCAACATTCGCTCCTTTCTTTCTGCCGAGATAGGAATCTTCTCGAACTGCGAATGTGACATAATAATACAGTCATAATCTCCCGTTGCAATTCTAGAAACAAACTGCTTTCTCCTACTCTTTTCAAAATCACGCTCTGTTGCCACTAATATATTAGCGGACGGATACAGGCGCAGGAACTCACTTGCCGTCTGTCCAATCAAGGGTTTTGGCACCACCATAATCGTTTTACCTGCAAGTCCCAGTCTTTTCTGCTCCATACAAGCAGCCATCATTTCAAAACTCTTACCCGCCCCAACACAATGAGCCAATAACGTGTTTCCTCCCATCAGGATTCTTGCTACTGCATTCTTTTGATGTGGCTGTAATTCAATCTCTGGATTCATCCCTGGAAACTGTAACTGTGAACCATCATACTCGCGCAAGCGAATATTATTGAATGTTTCATTATAATACTCCACATACTTTGCTCTTCTCTCTGGATCTCGGAATAACCATTCCTTAAATGCTTCTTTCATCTGGTTCTGCTTTTCTCTTGCTAACATCGTTTCATTTTTATTCACGACATAGTGATATTTTCCATCATCATCATCATCAATTCTGTCACGAATGGTAACTGTCTTTAGGTTCAGCGTATCCTCAAAAATAGAATAGGCATCCTCTCTGCTCGTTCCATAAGTTTTCGTGGCTGCAACAGAATGTTTATCTCTTGACTTATTTTCAATAAACCATTCCATACTCAGCTTATTCAAATGAACCTGTATTCCCGAATTGTACCACTGAGTTCGTACTGCTCTTTCCCTTCTCGGAGTATTGAGAAGTTCGTAGATAAACTGCTCATAGTCTTCTGCCTCCACCCATGTGGTTCCAATTCTTACATCAATCTCACTTGCTTCAATATCCTTTGGCTGCACCTGTTCCAACGCTTGTATATTTTGTACGAATAACTCTGGATTCGCTCCTCGCATAGCTTTTGCTACACGCAGCTTTTCTCTTACATTTCCAGACAGATAATCATCCGCTGTCTCCCAACCTGCGTTTGGATTATTTTCGTTATAACGGTTTGGATTCAGATAAATTAATCCCTGTAATTCTTCAAGCATAACCGCACGTTCTAACTCTGCTTTTACGTCATCAGATAGTGCAATATTCGAGGACGGTTCATTCCCTTTTGCTGCCAATTCCTCTACCAGCTTTGACAAATCAGGCTGATAAATACTTAACATATAGGGAATGTTGACTGCGCCATATTCATTGATTGATACATTAAGCGCTTCCACCGCTGTTTCCACTCTCTCAATCTGAATTCTGGCTTTGATGGTTTGCTTAAAGAACATGTCTGCTTTCTTCACAATCCCATCCTCATTTACATCTTCTAAAGAGCATAACAGTGGGTAGTCAGAATCATCTCGGAATGCCCTGCTGTTTGCCTGTGCAGTAATACATCCATATTTTTGAACAAAGGCATCGTAGGTTGCATTCAATGTTTTTTGTCCTTCTGCTAATTCTTCCTCACTACAACCATCTGTCTGAATATCGATCAAGTGTCTGGTATTATTTCGAATTTCATCTAGCAAACGAATCCTATCCTCCACTGTAGCATTTACTTCTTTTCGGTACATATGGGAATTTTCTCTGTAATATAACTTTCCTTCATAAAACGTATAGGAGAAATTTCTCACATCGGGATCTGCAGGTATCACATCTTCACTTATTTCCTCTGACTCTTCTAAATGTTCAAAATCAGCCATCTGTGCAGATATTGTACGAATAGCTTTATTCAATTCTTCGTACATATTGAAGTTTTCAGCATCATTTACACAGACTGTATATCTGCTATCCTGACCGTAAATTCTAGTGTCATATTCCATATGTCCTAGCATCATATCTGGATGCTCTACAAAATAAGAATTGACCGCAATTCCATTCTGGGTATAGCTCAAATGCACCCAATCTGGTTCAATATCAATCTTACGTTCTCTTTTTTGTAAAAATAAAATATCGCTGGTCACTTCAGTTCCTGCATTTTCTTTAAATGCCATATTAGGAAGTCTTACCGCACCAATTAGTTCCGCTCTCTCCGCCAAGTACTTACGGAAGGTAGCGTTGCTTTTATCAAGCGTTCCTTTCGTCGTAATAACCGCAACGATACCACCTGGTCTTACCTGATCCATAGACTTTGCAATAAAGTAATCGTGAATACGAAGATTTAATTTATTGTATTTTGGATCAAATACCTTATAATCTCCATATGGTACATTCCCAATCACAACGTCAAAGAAATTATCTGGGAAGGTGGTCTTTTCAAAACCTGTAATGCGGACATTCGCTTTCTGATACAGCTGCTTTGCAATTCTACCAGAAATACTATCTAGTTCCACACCATATAATTTGCAGTTCTGCAAAGGTGTTGGCATGCTTCCAAAGAAGTTCCCGACTCCCATACTTGGTTCTAACACGTTTCCACCTCGGAAACCAAATTGTAGCAGCGCCTGATTCATACAGCTTGCTATTTCTGGCGAAGTATAAAATGCATTATTTACAGTTGCTCTAGCTGCACTATACTCATCTTCTGCCAGAAGACCCTTCAGCTCTACAAATTCCCTTTTCCAATTTTCATTATTTTCATCGAATACTTGAGAAATACCACCCCAACCAACATACTTTGATAAGATTTTCTGTTCCTCACTGTTTGCCAGTCTGTGTTCTGATTCCACCCGCTTTAATACTCCAATTGCTTCTATATTCCATTGGAATCTTGTCTTTGCTCCACCTTTTGGAAGTTCCCACAAATTGTAATGAAAGTTACTTTTCTCGGAATGTGTTAGTGCATCCTCTATGAGATTCTCTGCTGCACTTTCATTACCAGTAGCAACTTGTCTTTGCGCTTGTTCCTCACGATTTTGTTTTACGCTGTCGCATTTATCAAGGAATCTCTGATATATTGGCTGTAAGGTTGTTCTATCCTCACTTGCCATCATTTCATTATACCGTTGCCTATGATCTGCTCCGCAGAAGAATGGTTGCTTTGACATATAGGACAATACTTCATACAGTTCTCTATAGCCTGTTGCAACTGTTTCTCTTTCACCAAAACGGTTCTTATAATTCATGTTAATCTCATAAAGCTTTAAGGTGTATTCAATCAAACCATATTTGTTGTTGCTATAGCCTTTTTTCTCTTCATTATTTCCTATAACCATATCTGATAAAAGCTCTAATTTGTTTGGAATGAGCAAATACTTTGAATTTACAATATCCTGTAAAAATGGTTTAAAAGGCATATAACAGCTACATTCTGTCACAAGAATCTCCATTGCCACTCGCATATCCTCATCCATTTCTGCAACTATGCTTGCATAATCAGTAGGAATTACTTCCAGTTTTTCAGAACTATGGCTCTCCTCATACTGCTTTTCATATTCATGATTTTCTACTTCTATCTCTGTACCATATTCAGCCATTGTGACCCTACGGTCTTCTTCTGAAATTTCCTCTGGTGTCATTTCATAATTTTCTGTTACTGCTTTCTGTTCTGTCATCTTCCTATGACTTTCATAGCTTTCAGGTTCATCAGGAATAGCAAATGCATCCACGACCTCAGCTACTTTTTGTTCATCAGTAACGTCTATTGCTCGGTGATCGGTTTCAATATAATCTTCCCTGTCACCATCCATAGCAATTTCATCTAATGATTGTCGTTCTGGCTGGTACTCTCCAGTCATAATTAGAACACCAATTTCTTTTTCAACTGTCCCCCATGAAATATAGCCTTCTTTTTCACCTTCTTCATCTCTCCACTGGAAACGAAGTCCTTGTGCACGGAAAGAATCATAACCATGCAAACCATAACCCGCTATCGGCCAGCCTGCTCCACCTTGACCATACTCCTTTTTAATACGTCTGGCTCTGGTTCCTGCGTCAATTTCATTCTCATATATCTTACATACTCGGCTCATGCCATTTACAAAACCAGTACCACGAAGTAGGGTCTGGCGTACAAACTCATGTGGTACAACCAACTCTTTCTTTGGTTGAATATAAGTATATTTGTATCCAGTAGCTGAAATTTTGGTAGTTTGTGTATGCATCGATCCGTTAGTATTCAGCCCAAAATCCCCATCAAAAAAGGAAGCCTGATGGTAATTGGCTTCCTTACTATTTCCAAATGAATTAATTTCATTTAGTTCTCTATTCAGTTCTTCATCTGCTTCTAATGAAATTTCATTACGATCTGCTGAAGGACTACTTCCTCTGCCTGCATCTTCGCCTGTTCTCTCAGTTTCCACATCTCCATCGTGGAATTCGGATTCTCTGGTTTGTGTTTCTTCAGATAATCGTTCATCAGCTGGTCTAACAGTTGGTAAGCTTCCTCGTTCACCTCGTTCATTTTCTCTACCAGTTTCCCGAATCGGTAAAGTGTCTTGTACCTTGCTGGTTCGTTCTCCTTTAGATAATTCATCGCCAGTATTCCGTATTTCCCTAGATTCGTTAATTTCAGTTCCTGCTCTTCCGGCATCTGAATATCCGGATACAGTAGTCCGTCCACTTCGTGATACGTCATTGTTAATTCTGCCATATGCAATTCTCCTCTCGCTTTCAATCGTTTTTAGGTTTCTACTAAATTCTCTAAGAACGCTGCAGGAGACATCGCATACCAGGGAACCAAGACGGTAAATGACTTCCTCATCGGTTATCTTTACGATCTGACTAAAATCCTGTTCTTGCATAGATAAGTCAAATCCGCATCTCGTACCAACCGCATACATAACACTTTGATATACCAAGTCATCTGTGGTCAGCCCTGACGTTTCATAATTGAGTTCCTTTATCATACTCCCAGCTAGCTGCGATAATTCTGAGATTCTTTCCTCAAAATCTATTCTTATTATACCACAAACATTTGTTCTTGTAAATAACTTTAATGAATTTAGTAATTCTTCTCGTGTTGTTCCTTCATACTGCTCCATCTGTCCTTCTGATACCAGATAATCCAAATAATCCTTTAGGTTTTCGCCCTCCAAATCCCATGTGAGCTTTTGTTTCTTTCCACCAGTATCACTGATATCAAATACATATCTCATGCGAGGATTTAATGCTCTTGAAGGGAAAATAGCTATGCCTTTACTTCCTTGCTTGACATATCTTTCTACTTTTTTCCAAGTGTCATAATCGGCTATCATAGTGGAATGTGGGCGCTGTCCATACACCATCAGGATATTGTCAAATTCAAATCGATAAATCTGACCAGTGAGTTTGCATACATCCTGCCACTTCTTTTCAGAGGTGGTGACATCATGAATCATCTCATCATAGATGGCTTTTGCTTCATACTTATTGCTCATCCGATTCTCCTCCTGTTCTAGTTTTACTTGTCAAATAACTCCTTATAAAGCTTTAATTCCTCTTTATCTAAAGCAATCGCAAATTCCTCTGTTTCATCCTTTTCTGCTTTTTCAATTGCGGTAATAACTTTTTTTGTAATTCTAAGAAGTGCCTGATTTTCTTTATTCATCATCATACACTCCTTAAAAGTCATCCCATTATTACTGTTAAGAACTCCTGTATTAACCTGAATCATAAAAGACAAATCTGATTTTACCTTTGACAGCTCATCCATTGAAATAAAAATTGTCTTAATACTCTCCTTCGACACTTCCCATTCCTTTTCCAGCATTTTAATTAAAAATGCCATATTTTTTACTACATTTTCTTCTACTACTTTGCTCATATTCTTTATCCTCCGCTATTTGCTTTTTCCTAATTGTTGTTTTTGTTCATATGGAAGAAAATCCACATCTTTCATATCCTCAGAATCAAGAATTATCTCCTGTGCATAATACCTTTCCATTGCTTTATCAATGGCTTCTCCAAGAGAATCTGCCTCTATTTTTTCAATCCTTGACAAAACCTCTTTGATTTCGACCTCATATTCTTTAGACATTTATCTCACCTTTTCTTTGTGTAAATCCTCTGTTCCAAGAAATTTTTGGTCATACTTTCCACTGTCTAAGTTTTCTCTAAAGACTTCTTCTCTGCCTGTCATAAATATGTCGTACATGGCATTCATTGCTGCCTCTTTGACAGAAGTTTCAAGCAGTGGACTTTCTGCTATCTTTTTATAGAACAGAAAGATGTCACTCTGTTGCGTACGAAAATCAGACAGATTCTCAACTTCTCTTACTTCCCCGTATTTCTCACGAAGCAATCCAAAATCAATTCCGCTTGGTGTAGCTCCTAGATAAACTCCATGATCCCATTCAATTGCAATAGTCTGATTATCCTCCATAGGTATTTCATCTTTGGGATATCTTGTATAGGTTCCAGTACCGATTGCCACCAGCATGTTTCCTTTATTTACATCCATAAGCAATAGATTTCTTGCCGAGAACTTTTCCATTACCCTGTAATCAGATCCGTTAAAATTATGGAGAATATCTCCCTGCACATATATTCTTTCAACAGCTTTATAGGTAAACTGAATTTTTCCATTGGTGCTTCCATCCAGTCTTATACCAAGTTTTGCTACTTTATCCAAACAATAAGCATTACATAATTGTTCAGCAAAGACTGTCTTTTGTTCTGGATTATCAAATCTTCCACCAAGAAATCCCCTTAGCTGCGCCTCACTGGTACAAAATCTTGCTTCTGTTCTTTTATACTCAGAAAACTCTACTATTGACCATTTCCACTCATCTGTTAAGGTCTTTGCTAAATCGAATGCAATTTGACCGCTCATCACAATGGAATCTGTCTTTAATCTAGTATGCATTAGCATAAAATCATCTATTGTGGATAGATAATTCATAACTCTTCCTTTCACATATTCTTTTACTAGAACGAAATCTTCTAACTTCATTTTTCCTCCAATCAAAAAAAGACCGAACCTTATGTTACTAGCTCTGTCTCATTTACTATTCTTATTTATTTGTTTGGTCTTGCATACATTACAACACTTCCATTATGGAAATCTCCATATACAACACCCTCTGCTTCATTCTTTGCCTCGACCATCTTTCCATTACCTGCATAAATTCCAACATGACTGATATTTTTATATCTGCCATTTGTGGTATAACTGTAGAAAATAAGATCTCCAGGTTGCAAGTCTGCTTCATTTATACTCTTGCCTGCTTCGTTAAGACCCTGTGCTTCTGCTGCCGCTGTGGTCGCACCCCCAAAGCTGATATCGAAGCCAGCCGCTTTCCACGAGTAGTAAGCCAATGAACTACAATCATAATAATTTCCTGTATCTCTATAATCCTGACTATATGGATATCCTACTTTACTTAACGCAAATCTTACGGTTGCCTTCTGAGTTGGATCAGTGATACTACTAACGATTTCATCAATTTCCGCATGGGTTAGAGAGTATACGCTATTTCCACTGCCACTTCCTCCAGCAGATCCCCCACTACTATAGCCTATCATAGCTAGGTTTTCTGGACTCATCATTTCATTGATTAGTTCAATTTGGTCTTCATCAAAGTTATATTCGGCAATCATATCTCTGTAATCTTTCAGTGTAACATTAACAGAAAGAATTGTTTCCGAATCTGTTGTTCCATCTTCATTCTCATGGGTTTCTGTTCGGGAGCTGGTCGTGTACGAACACATATCATTAACTATATCCTGAAGCCAACCTTTTGACATATCATTCATGATTGTAGCCGTATCACCAATGCCATGCTTTACCATATAGACACACATGATATCGTAATAATTGCTTGGACTAGCAGCTGTTCCTTCATAGTCCACATAGACGATTTCTCCACTATCATATCCATTATGCTCATTGGCTAGTGTGTTGACCTCCCTGTTGAAATTAGCAACATATTCTGTTGTAACACTCATTACCGTATCACCTTCCTCCAATGGTGGCAGGAATAGAGCAAACGGGGAATTATAAATCGTTGCAACTATTGTAACAACCGGAACTGTTATAACAGATATCAGTAAAATCAATATTAACAAGAATCCTCCCACTGCAAGAGCCATTTTCTTTAATGGAATGGCAGCTCGGTTCATAACTAAGTCTTTCAAGAGCTTTAAAACACTGTCTTGCTGTTTATCCTGGGCATTCATCTTATCCATAAAGAATTTGATTTTACGTACTCTGCTATTATGCTTCATATCGCCATGATCAATCTTTGCTCCTACAACTTCTCCAGCAGCAATCCCAATCAATGGACCGAGTGGTCCAACTACCGCAGTTCCTGCAGCTGTTACAGCAACATCCGTTGCAACTTTTGTAGTTACTTTCGCAGTTTCTTTTGCAACTTTCTTACCAGTGTCCTTTGCCGCTTTCTTTGCTACCTTCTGTGTTGTCTTTTTAATCTGCCTTTTCGCAAGCTTTCTTCCTGACTCCACCTTCTTAATCTTTCGCTTCTTCTCTACCAATGCCTTCTCTCTGAATATTTCTGCTCCTTTAGAAGCTGTTCCAGTCATGGGTTTTGTAATCCCATAAGCAATCATGGCTGCTTCTCTTACTTCATCTGCACCCTCCATCTGATTTGCTGCTGCATTTGCTCCTGCTGCACCCACTAACTTAATACCGGAATTCTTTGTCTTAATAGTCTTCTTGTCATCCTTTATATTTCTGTTATGCTGATGGATTCGTCCTCCACGTTCTGCCTGATTCTGATGAATCGTGCTTTTCCGATAAGTAGTCTTACCTCTTCGTCGAACTGTTCCTTTTCCCATTGTCTGCATGATAGCTGTGGCTGACTTAATCTTCGGACTTCTTTTTACAGAATAAACATTGTGTCCCTTAATCCCTGTAGATTTCGCTTCATGGGAATGAATCTTTGTCTTTGCTTTTGTGTGGATTATCATTGGTTTGTCATCCACTTTTTTGATTTTCAATTATCTCACCTTCTTTCCAATCTGGATAAAAAAAGAGCAGACAAGTTTTTGGCTTGAATGCTCTATGTATCATTACTATTCAGTTACTTTTTCTTCTTGAAAATCCTCTAGAAATTCCTTCTTCAATCGTTTCAATAATTTGTTACGCCTGCCTTGATAATGCTTGTATATCTCATCTTCGGGAATCCAGATTTCAGCAGCTTCAATCTGGTCAATTACAGAAAATAGAATCTCATCTTCTCTTTGTTTATCAGGAACTTTCTTGTATTTCAGATAGCTGTCTTTATATGCTTCATATTCCCACTCTGCAACTTTTGTCTTCTGAGATTCTTTTAGTGCAGAAAATTTCTTATTGGTCTGAAGCAGTCTGCCATCTATTATTTTGTGGTTATTCATTGTAATCAACTCCTTGGAAAATTTCTTTTTACTAATACTTTAGTTTTAATTTATCCAAAATTCAATACCTGACCAAAACTGAGGATTAAAATATTTTTCTTTGATTATTTTCTGAGCAATTATCAACGCTTTATCCATAGAAATTTCATATTCTAGTGCTTGTGTATAAAATTCTTGCATTAATTCAATCGTCTTACCTGTTGAAACATCCCATCTACACAAAATAATATTTCCGGAAAACTTTTCAAAAATTGCAGCCCAAGTACCATATGACTCTTCAATTGCCTTGTAATTAGGAGAGCCAGCTCTGCAACTTATTAGAATCAAATTTTCCATCTCCGATATTTTATCTATTACATCCTCTAACTTTAAAATACTCTTAACTCCAGCAATACCTTTTGCACCTTCTAAAGGATATGCAATTGGATCTGATATGCCATGTGTGTAAAGAGCAACAGTATTAATATTTTCTCCTAATTCAGAAACATTTATCAAATTATCAATTTTGTCCGAACTATTATTTAATAAGATGAATTTCTCATTGATATTTTCTTCTATCCATTTTTGTATCATTTTCAAGTTTTTATCATTTGGATTTCCTATTATTCTATTTACAACTCCGAGTATGTGATTCTGATTTTTAAATTGCAACAACGATGAATAGTCTATTAAATTTACTATTGAATCAACCCTATCAATAATAAACTTGCTCTTATTGAAATACGATGATAATGGAAACATATATAAATCAAACTCCGGTACAAAATAGATTCTTTCTATGTAATTCTCATCTATAATTTCTACCAGTTTTTCCGCTATATTTTCTGAAAGAATCGAAATTTCTTTTTTTATTTCATCATATTTCATATTTTCGGTTTGCATTTTGTCGCTGAAAACTTTCGCCATACTTCTTAAATCCGCTTTATCTGAATTCAAAAATTTATGTTCTAACTTCAAATTATTCTTCGTTATATAAATATTGAGCAAACCCACTGAAGTTAATATACATTGAAAAAATAATTCTTGTTCGTTTAAAACATCTTGTATTTCAGTAAATGACATTTCCTGCTGTGGCTCTAACTCCATATAATGAGGATGATTTTTTTTTAGATACTGCAATAATTCTTCAACAATCTTGGCTTTCTCCGACAATAGTTCTGTATTACCGCCATCATTGATTAATAGCTTCTGATATTCTTCTCTCCTAACTATATACTCTTTTTCAATTGCTGCTACATCCTCTGTATACCGTTCTTTTCTATAATGACCTTTTTGTTCAATAATAGCTCTTGGTGACAATCTAGGTATAATCTGTTGTAACTTAATTTCTATGAGATTTTTAAAGTTTTCTTCATCAACAAGATGATAAAGGACACTACATATATCTATATAAAGTCTATATATATTAACTGATTGCGTTCCTATGCTTGCTCTTTCTTCTTTGTGGTTCACCTTTCTTTTTTCTTCTAAATCATTGTTTGCCATTTCAATTAATTCAAGAGCCACAAAGAAATTATTTATTCCTTTCGGATTAGAAAAATATATATAAGCCCAATTATATAATACTTCATAACGTATATCTTTTCTGTTTTCTAATAACGGAATAGCATCCTTCCTATAATTATCCAAAACCTTTATAGCATCACTGAACTCTGCTTTTCTTGCATATAATGCAACCAAATTAACAATATCACCAGCCCAGTTTACATTTCTAATTTCAGTATTTTTGATTTTTTTTATCAATTCATCTTCTGTATTTTTGTTATCGTCTCCTTTTGTTAATAATGTCAACTGTTTAAGATTATCATTATAATGTCCAACGGATTCTCCAATCTTTTGCCAAAACTCGACATCTTGTGAAATAGAAGTAGAGATAATCATATTATCAGATAAATACCTGCTGACAATATTTAACCCTTCTTCTAAAAATGGAACTATCTCATTACATAAATCATTTAATTCGAGCGAAGCGATAATACAGAATATCCCTTCTACATGCCTGCCCAATCGATATTGGGAATATCCCCATGCTAGACCTCCAAGTGATAAACTTAAAATTTTGTTATTGTCCTCAACAGTATTATAAAGATCTAGTATACTTAACGCATAATTATTCGAATCCTGATGGCGTCCAATTCCGGCAGCAATAACTGATAAATAATACCTTCCAATAATGCGCAACTTATTGTCATTTAATACTTCGCCTGGGGTTAGTATGGCTTGTACAAACTCTTCAAATGTACTAAAGTTACATTGAAAATCAAATTCTCCAGCTTTTACTGACCTCAGCAATTTGATTACATTGACTGTGGTTTGAAACGGTTTACTTATTATATCATCGCCAACCTCTTCTATTTCATGGGATATTACTTCATGAATATACGATAATGAAATTTTTTCTTCAATGTCATTTTCTAATATTTTTTCCAGTTTAAGTTTTAAATGCTTATAAGCATATATACTCCAACTATCATTACTTTGACATTCCAAAAAATCTCTCCAGAACAAGTATCCATTTCTTTCACTTAGTAAAACTTTAATTCCTACAATCAAATTTTTTGCTCGGTATTCCCCAATTACGTTTGCATCTTGAGGTTTTGAAAATGGTTTTAATTTTCCTAAAGCTTTTGATGCAATAAGATCATCTTCCATAATTGAAAATTTAAGTTTAATAATGTCTACCACTCTTGATTTTTCAAAATTTAAGTCTGCTTTTTCCAAACATTTATATGCCAAAAAATATGAATCTTGTATCTTAATAAAATAATTTGAAAGTCTAATAACCCCCTCATTTTTTAATTGAGGATATAACTCAATAAAATCAAAAATATAATCTATAATCTTTTGATTTCCCTCTATTTTTTGACCTAAAATATCATTCATTCTTGCAACCAACTCATAGTATTCCGTATTTTGTATAGCTCCTAATCTTCTAAATTCCTGAGCAGCAAGAATGAAATCTCCGTTTTTGCTAAGGTTTGTCGCATTCAATTCTATAATAGAAGAATTATTGGGGTCATAAGTCATTCCAACTTTTAACCATTCTTCAAATCGAGTACTATCAGTTTCATATAAACGCAAAAAGGCAGGAATCAAATTTTTTAAATATTTATCTGTTCCATACAATTCGTTTAAAATTTCATGTGATTTAATCGGATTAGATATCGTAATGTACATATTAGCCAACATTAATTTTTCTTCATTTAACAATGTATCATACTGTGTTTCTAATATTTCTATTGATTTACCAAGGTCTCCACATTTATAATATACAATTGCACTAAAGTAATAAAAAATCTTGTTACCTATTTTTTTCTTTTCCTTTTCCAGCTCTTTAATAGCCTCACCTAATGGTAATTCACATATTTTATTTAACAACTCTTTCTGAAATAATTCAAAATCCTCATCTTGATTAGGATCTTCTGATGATACTATAGACATGTTTTGGGTTTGTTCAAGGTTTTTTATTATAATATTTCTGCTTACTATATCAGCGTAAACATTTACTATTATTCCTACTAAATTAGTCTGATTTTCTCGATATATTGAATCGATATCCCGTGAAAATTTGACCCAATTTTCATCTTCTAAAAGGTGTATTGAATTTGTTAAATCAAAGAACCTATTTTCAAATAAATGGCTTTCTTTTTCATATGTAAGTAATTTATCTGCTCCATTTATCAATACAAAGTCATTAATATCAAGACTTCTTAGAAATTCTTTCAACCACTCAATACTTTTCACAGCATCATCAATAAAGATTGTTTTATCTTTAATAACTTTCGTATTTTCAATAAATTCTTGATTTTTACTTTCATCAATAGTAAAATATTTTTTTAAATTTGCTGCTGAATAATCTATTACATAAATATTTCCTTTGACCTGTGGTGCAACTTTTGTCAAATAGTATACTGGACTATATAACTGTTCTCGCGATAAATCAATATTTAACGTAAAGTTATCAATTTGGTAGCACATATGATTACCTCTCAATCTTTTTATATCTATAAGTTCCCAAAATTTAATTTTATTAATTCAATTTTATTTGTCACAAGGTGCCTTCCGACACCTAATGACATTATACCATTCCATGACCTATTCATCCAAAGAATTTTCCATTGCTTGTCTCGCCCTTTGTTCTGCAATCTTCTCATGAATATTGGTATTATAAAGTTTATATAAACCTGTATCTTTCCTAATCTGATTATCAAACGGAATCACTGAACTACCACACTTAATAAGTCCCATACCTGATGGACTGTTGGTTACGAATCGTAGCTGTGCTTCTGATACTCCGATAACCTCTGCCATCTTAGAACTGTCGGTATTTGCCTGCTTTAACAACGCAACAAACTCAGAGTTTGCAAGCATTGTGGTTGCTGTGTAATTCTGTAACAGATCGACAACATTCTGAGTGATACCAGTACATAAGCCGCCCTGCTTTCTTACTTTCTTCCATAACTGTTGCAAATACTTCGCCGAATACTCGGAATTCAGTAAAACGTGGAATTCATCAATATACAGCCAAGTTGCTTTTCCTCGCTTTCCATTTTCAACAATTCTGTTCTGAATGGACTCCATCATAACAAGCATGGTAATAGGTGATAATTCTGCACCTAAATCTCTGATTCCATAAACTGTGAAGCGATTATCTACATCCACATTGGACTGATGATTGAAGATGTTAAGTGATCCATTAACGAACAACTCCAGTGATAACGCAATGTCTTTTGCTTCTACCTCTGGCTGCTGATTCAATAACTCATAGAAATCTGACATAACAGGAATATACTTTTCTTTGTTTCTGGCTATTTCAATATAGAGATTTCTTACGCATCTATCAATGATGGATTTCTGTCTTGAATTTAAAGAATCTCCAATACACTGTTCACATAGTCCCAGCATAAATTCACCTTTTTCTCTTACCCAACCTTTTGAATCATTTTGATCTAAGTTCCATACATCCATTGCCATCGGATTCACATAATTGTCGGTATACGTTGACATATTGACAACTGTTCCACCATAGGTTTCAGCAACATCAAAGTATTCGTTCATTGGATCAATAACTATGATTTCATCGTCTCCAGATAAGAATACATTTCCCATTTCCATCTTACAGAAGAAGGATTTTCCTGAACCTGGGACACCAAATACAAATCCATTACCATTGATAAGTCTCTTTCGATTTCCGATATTAATATTCTTCGATACCTGATTGATACCATAGTAGTTTCCACCAGTATCATTTAGTTCCTGCACATTAAAAGGCATCAATACAGCAAGGCTCTGGGTAAGCATGGTTCTCATTGTTTCTACCTGCCTTACTCCAATTGGCAATGCTGTATTTAATGCCTCTCTTTGTTTCAGATAATGCACATCTATGGTGCAGCTGTTACGCTTTCCAATTGTTTCTATTGTTTCACTGATACTCTCTAATTCTTTTTTTGAATCCGCCATAAGAATGATTGTCACTGCCACATAATACAGGCACTGGTCATTCTCACGCACATCATCCATAATTGTTTCGATTTCCTTCTTCTCAGTTCTCTTAGCATAAGAGATATCGGATGAGAAGTCATTGTTCTTATTACGAACTCTTTGCTGTTTGATAATATCCGATTCAATACCCAGATACTTCTTCTGCAATACCTTTGTGGTCAGATCCTTTGGCACTGGCACCACATCAATGCTGACAATTGAGTGTACTGGCAGTGATGTGATCTCATTTAAGAATCGATCTGACAGGCTGCTTGGATATTTTTTAATGAACAATGCCTTACAGAACTTGCTTTCATCCTCAAAGCTATCTGGAAAATACTTAATCATGCCATTACACAAATCATTTTTGAAATCATTTCCTACTTTCTTTGCCTCTTTGATATCATAGTCCCAACTGTTCTCATTTCCAAGGTGATAAAAATCATGAAGATTCTTTAATCTCTCATTACCATTAAGCGGCAAAATCTCAGCCCCCAACTCATTAAATGCCTTACGAAGTGTTGCCTCTAATGTGGCAAACTGTGCTTTGGCTTCCTCGAAGTTCTTACGTTCAATCGTGAGTGTCAGATATCGCTCCTGTTCAATTCCCTGTCTACCTTCTAAAATCTTTGCTTCAATAATATCGTTATATACCTTACGAAAGTTATCATAGCCGTCATTCATATACTGTAATAAAACGTACTGTTTCAGCTCTTCCATATTTTTATTTTTATTGTTGATTGTAATCTTGAAATTACAGTCCAAAGAATTCAAGAACTTACAGTAGCGTTCAAAAATATCAATCTGCTCATCCTCATTTGTGGTGGTGTAGTTAATATCCTGAAAGCGGTAGCATTTTGAATATCGGTTCTTTGCCACCTCAAAGATTCCATTCTCTGCTACTGCCATAATTTCAATGGTTTCCTGAATTGATTTTGGTGACTTGTAAAGCGGTTCACTTGCTTTCTTTAGTTCCTTAAATCCATCTGTAAATAATCCCATTTCTTTACCTCTCTTTCGCTTAACACACCAGTCGGGAACAATCCCGGCTGATGCCTGAATTGTCCCAACCTAAGAGGTCAGTTCAATTTATTTCTAAGTTTCTACTGCATATACTTATATGCTGCTATTGCTGCAATCGCTGCAATGATTACTCCAATAAAAGCGATTGCCACTTTCTTTGTTTTCTTTTTCATAGCGTCAAAATCCTCCTTGCTTCCTTTATTATCTGCTTTTAATAGTTCTTTTTTCTTACCTATATTTTTGCAATTGACTTTTATTCCTTTCGTTTTTTCTACAAAGGCAAACTCCATTTCAAATTCCTTTATTGCTGGCTCACCTTCTGTAGAAACATAGGTCAATGCCTTATTACCAAACATAAAATATAATTTCCTTCTCATATATTCATAGAAGTCCATTCCATTGTAGGAATAAAAGCCACCTAGTGCGATTGGTGCTACACAGGGAATTGCAACATAAGCTGAACCGGTCAACCCAATATAACGATATAAAAGAAGAACTAGACCACCACCAACGACTACACTTGCAACAGAAAACACCAGCTGTTTTGCTGATAATCCTAGTGCTACTGATTCCTGATAGCGATCAATATCTTTGTTTATTTCTATTACCACTGTTATCATCTCCTATCTGCATTTTTCTTTTTCAGACAACTTTTCTTTTCCAATGGATTTTTCATATACTGCCATTCCATCAGGACAGAGTTCCCTTAACTTTTCTGGATTGAACAGATATAACGGATATTCACAAAATCCACTTCTCTGTGTCAGTCCTGTAAATTCTCCAATTCCATTTTTTTCAATAAACTTCTCTAGCTCCGGCATATTATTAAGGTCAATATATCCACAATAATCCGGTGCTTTTCCATTCAGGTTGACAGTTATATCTCCGAATGGCTCTGGGTATCCTTCTTCATTAATTACTAATCCAATATAGATACAGCCATTGTTCTGGTAGCTGTTTACATCAAAGAATACCTCTTCTTTACTTCCCCACTGGGTTTCATATTCTAAAATCTTTTCCATATATATTTCCTTTCTACAGACCAAATACCTTACTGGTTAATGATTGCGCTCCCTTTACACTTCCTACGGTCAGTGCAATAGTAAATGTCATTTCACATAGATAGATTAACGTCTGTGCCCAGTCAGCATAACTTCCTGTAAATGACGGAAGCCCCGCATTCACAAATGCACTACATACAATGATTGCAAGTGCCATTGTAACCGCCTCAAATGTGACAGATAAAAAGTATTTACAATATGCCACCACAGTATGGTTGACTGTTCGATTTCCTCCCATTGTTGAAAATGCAATTGACCCCATAGGCACGATAATCAATAACCTTAAGAACCTGAAATAAACCGTATAAATCATAAAGAATCCACAAATGATGATAATAATGGATAACAATGCTGCAAGTATCAGCATAATAAGGCTTTCTCCAAATCCCAGATTCTTAATAATGTCTGCTTGTGTGCTGTCAATGGTCAGTGTCGTATTTGTTCCTGACGATAGTAGATTTACCAAGTTTCCTATGGATGTGAAAAATGCTTTCATAATTGTCACATTATTCGCCACAAACCATTCAGCCAGTGCTAATCGGATTAGCATACGTAGAATGACTTCAAATCTCATCTCTTCCTTGATATCCACACTCTCCGAGCAAAATCCAATAACAAAAAATAACACCACTAAGGAAGACCCAACCGCTACAAAGATTGGCTCTATTCCTTCAATAACTGCCCATGGACCGCCACCCTTAAAATCTACTGGTGATTGTCCGAGCATTGCAAATACCAAAGATATTTGATTATTCCAAAATCCGAATACCATTTCTAGCAAGGAAAGAATCTTGTCTCCAAGTTTAAAAATATCCATACTTGTTTCTCACCTCTTCTTTCTGTTTGTGGGGTGTTGCCACCCCAACACTGCTTTTTCTTAGAATCCTAAGAAAGTTAATACGGTTGAAATACCTGCCATCATGACTCCTGCTACAATACCCTTTAGTGCAGAGTTCATAGTAGACGAATCCTGCTGCTGATACGCCTGTGCGAATTCCATTACATTCTTTGCCAAGATGATAACTCCAACTGCACCAATAACTGCAATTACTAATGTCTTCAAATTATCAAGTGGCTGCGTAACCGCTGATGTTCCTGATGCTGCAAAACACTGTGTACTCATTAGGCTGACTGCCATCACCGCACCTGACATTGCTGGTACTACTTTTCTTTTTACGTTCTTAAATAATCCTCTCATTCCTTTTTCCTCCATCTGATTGTTATTTGCGTTTTGATTTACTACTCTTTCTTTCATTTTGAAATCTCCTTTTCAACGAAAAATAGGCAGTTATTATTGGCTTGCAATAATAACCACCCGTTCAACTTAGGTTATCTATATTCTCGGAGTTTCCTCCGTAATCTTATCAAGTCAGGTTTTCCCTGACACGTCTCACTTTCATCAAATGCTCACATTTTTACGTGATTAATGATTCTCTGATTATAGCCATCTGCTCTACACTTGTTTCTGGATAGAAATATTCTAGTATCTTACTTTGTGAGATTTTCGCATCCATCGCCCTTCGAGCTTCATCTTTCTGCTCTTTAGTATAAGGCCAATGAATCATACGATTTGTAATTGTGTCTTCCTTCAGCTTTGCTCTATTCACCTGACGCATTTCATTTACTTTTTGATTCATTTCCTCTGCATATTCAAGCTCTGCTTCAAGTTCCTGATTCAATTTATTCTTCTGTTCCTTCTCATCAAGGTTTGTAAATCGTTTGCTCATCTCCACCTCACCAAGAAGCATAAATTCATCATAAGTCAACATATCAATATATATGTTATCTCCGCTTGCTTTTCGTTTTTTAAAATGCTCCAGTGCTTTCACTGACAAGATTTCATATGGTTTTCCAATAATAGAACCTTTCTCTTTTGCAATATGAATATATGCTTTACCTTTTCCATCCGCTGTATGTTGAAACATTGGATGTGAAAAGGGAATATACTTACCATCTATAATCGGATCAAAACCTCGAATAAATACAATGCACTTTTTGTTGTCCAGTTTTCGCACTTCATCTGGTGTAAATAATTCTCTACCTAACACATCAAAATTTCGACTACTACTGCCTTGCCTACCCTTTGTTTCGCCACTTGATTTCTTATCAATTGTGCCTTTTCCCAGTAGTTCTGAAACGTACTTATGGGTGCTTTGTTCGTTGCCGCCTAGATAGATAAACGTGTCACAATTCCCCGGGACAGTTTCCCAAGTATCCTTGAATAAAGCCTTCAACTGAGCGAAGTTTTGAATGATAATGATACTACTAATAGACCTAGACCTCATGGTACTTAGTAAGCTGCAGTAATCATCTGGCAATGCAACATTTGCAAATTCATCTAGCATAAAGGTCACATGAATTGGCAGTGCTCCACCACAATTAAAATCTGCCTGATAATATAATTCCTGAAATATCTGTGTGTATAGAAGTCCTATAATAAAGTTATATGATTTGTCTGAATCGGGAATAATACAGAATAATGCTGTCTTTGTTTCACCATCTCCATTTACTCCAATTCCTATATCAGCCAGATTCAAATCATCCTTAGATAACAATCGTAACACCTGCTGATTCTCTAAATATGCCAATCTGGAATTGGCACTAATGATAATAGAACGCACCGTGTCTCCTGCACCTCGCATACATTTGTTGTACTGCTTTACCGCTGGATGATTTACACCGAGCGGTGATAACTCCTCTAATTTTTTCATACGCTTATCAAGTTTTGACATCTTGCCCTGTTCTGCAACTTCTGCTTCGCCAATTAATTTTAATACTGTCTCAAAATTTCTTCTTGATACTGGTTCTACCAGCCATACATAATAAAAAATTGACTGTAGAAACAACCCTTCCGCCTTCTCCCAGAACGGATCTGAAGGGTTTGAGCCTTTTGGTGTTGTGTTTGAAATCAGATTTGTTATCAGTTTTACAACATCTGTTTCTTCTCTAATATAAGAAAATGGATTATAACAATCTGACTTATCCATCTCCAATAGGTTAATCACCTTTACATTGTATCCGTTGTCCCTTAGCATCTGCCCGCAACTTCTTAGGATTTCTCCCTTTGGATCAGTACATATAAAGGAACAGTTATGTGGCATTTGCATTAGATTTGGCTTTACTTCATAAAATGTCTTACCAGCACCAGAACCACCACATATCAAAATGTTCCCATTCAACTTCAATCTTCGAAAGTCCAGAGACATTTTTACATTCTGACTTAGTATTCGATTAAAGTTCTCATCCTTATCGGCCAATATCTTATTTGCTCTTTGCGGATTTTCAAATCTTGCAGTACCAAATTCCTTCCCAGGCATTAGATTTCTCTGACTTGTGTAATACATTAAAATAGCCATCCCATAAATACCTATGGCGATGGCTACTGCTTTCACTGTATTCTCATTCACATAATTTTCTAATGGAGCTGAACAGACTTCATTAAAACGATTAATAAAATCATTTAGTTCAATACCCTTCTCCCATGCTCCACCAATCAAATAACCAAAATAACCCGCTAGAATTGTACCGACAAGAATAAAAATACCCGATGGTTTTTTCTTACTCGTCTGCATAGTTCCTACCTCTTTCTCGTGCTGCTTGTCTTATGGGTTGTTTGCATTTTCGTAACTTCTTTGGTCTGATTTTTCTCAAAGTGTTCTCGAACAGCTGCTTCCACCTTATCATAATGACCCGCATATAATTCCTCACCCTTCATTGACGACACAACTCGATTCTCTTCATCATAAATCTTATAATCCTTTTCCTTATCAATAAAGGTGAGCAATGTCTTTCCGTCATGAATATCCATTGCATTCGATTTATGAAACCATACGTACTTTGCATCCTTGCCCCAAGTTCCCGGCACTCTCGTTTTTACTGCATGATCATTTTCTGCTGTAATCAGCGTTTTGCTAATTGTAACATCGGAAAGATTTAGATTCTTAGACGCAGATACTGCTCTCATTCGTTCTGCCAAATCCTGATATCCTCTGACTCGATTTAAGAATGCATCTTTATCCATCATGACCTTATGATCTCCGTTAGCATCACATTTATCAAGCAATCCAATGGTTTCAAGCTGCTTGATAACGCTATTCGCTTGTTCATTTCCAATACTGAAATTTTCCTTCACAGCATCCACGCTAATGCTCTGCTTTTCCATTGCAAACAGACCTACTTTTTCAATCAATCCTTCCATAACAACACCTACTCTTGCACCATCAGAAGACATGCTCTTATCCGTTTCCTTCTTTTGGTGCTTGAGAAAATCCAATAGTTTTCCTAATGATTTCTCATCTCCATTCTTTAGATAATCGTCAAAGGATGCAATGTTTCCAAATCCCAACTTCTGAATCATCATATTTGCTCTCGGAACAGCCTCGGTATGAAAGATAACCTCCGATAATCCATCTGTTTTATTTACATCCGGAAGTACAGAATAGAGAATTCCGTATTTCTTTGCTAGTTTTTCTACTTTCTTCATATCAGATGTTTTAAACTGCAAGACCTGTAAATCTCCGCCCTTCATAAGTAGCTTTTTCATAGTTGTTTTTCCTAATGATTTTTCATAATCAAGCATTCCTTTTAAAAAGTCGATTGCTTTTTGCATGGCTCCTAATCCACCACTTCCAACTTTCATCACTATTTCAATGCCTTCATATGCGACACGTATAATTTGTACCGCTTCCTGTATTTCTTCTGCCATCTTAGTAACTAAAATTTTTCCGAGACTATTTTTGTTCAAAACTAATCTCTAATTTTAGTTCTGCCTCCCTTCTTTTTCATAATTTTTTTATTGCTTTCCTATAAAGTTTTAACTTTCTGTTTTATCTGTTCCATATCTGAATTTCTGATTTCTTCCGCAGATACATGAATGCCATACGCCCCCAGTACATCAGCCAAACGATTAACTGCCTTTTCTTCTTCAAGACGATACATTTCAATTGCTACTAAGAGATTCTCAATCTGATCTACCCATTTGGGTTTCACATCTAGCGTGGCTTCATATTTCTGAATCAAAGCCTTACTATCTTTCCCTTCTACTGTAAAGTCTTCGATCATCTTCAGTATTAGTTCTTCATCACCTGTCTTAAATGCATACTGGATAATGAACTGTGTTTCTGCATCTGTTAATACTCCCTGTTTTTTACTAATTGCTTCGATTGTTTCCTCTATTGATTTCACGCTTCCTACACTCCTTCTAGTACATTGCATTTTCAAGAACTGCAATCTCAATAATTTCCTTCATCTTTTCCGCTGATACATTGTTATTGATAAGTTCCACCAACTGATTCTCCGTAAGTCCTCTTTCAATTGCACTCTTTAACTGTATTAACTGAGCTGGTACTAAATCACCACTTGCCACAAGCTTCACAATATCCTGTCTGGACTTTTTCTTTAATCCTAACTTGGAGAATACACCTGCTATACCGCCCGTCTTTTTCTCTGTACGCTCAATCGGAAGTTTCTGTACCACCTGTCCATACGAATCCACCATTGGTATCGTGTAATAAATAGGTACTCCATATCTAGGGATATTTTGAGGAATCATTGCTGATTGTTGCTCCTGCACTCTAGACTCTGACATTCGAACCACTTCTGGCAGTGGTATACTTGCCGATATTGAAACTGTATTCGTATCAGCTACTCTTAATTCCTTTATTCTTTGCTGTTCTTCTAGTGCATTAACCTTATCCTGCATCTTTTTCATCTCCTTATCTTTTTGCTCATTTTCAGCACGGTATCTTGCGACAGCTGAATTTGCCTGCATAATTTGATTCTGTTGTTCACTCATCACCGTTGCCTGGTGTGCATTTTGTTTTATCAGATCGTCTCTGACATCTTCGTCCTTTTTGGTTATTTCAAATATCTTAAGATGTTCTGCCAATGCATCATATCGTTTCTCCTGAAATTCAATATGCGTAATCATAGCTGATATCTGATCCACTAATTTCTTTGCATAATCAGGTGCATCCTCTGTAATTTTCTTGGTTTCCTTCATCTCCGAAAGTATATTTTCATATAATTTTTTCATTGTAGCTGGAAAATCATTTCTACCTACAACAGCTTCAATGCTTTCAAGAGGTACTCCTTTCTCATAAAATTCCAATGCAACACTCATCTGATTTCCAGATAAATTTTCTGAAGTAATAACCTTGATTGCTTCATCGGAATAACCACCTCTCAAGCATCTGGAATAGATTTTCATCTGCCCGATATTCCATTTTTTCTTATAATACTGTTTTACCTGTTCTTCACTAAGTCCATACTCCAAATCTTCCAGAACCAGTGCTAATACCTCTTCAGGATATTTGTCTACAGCTTTCAATCCTTGCATAAATTCGGTAATATGAATATTAATTGCAGCTTTTTTTGATTGTTCCATACGTTCCTCCTAATTCCTTCCATAAAAATAACAGCCTATCGAACTGGCTGCTTCTCTGTATCTCTCTTTTTTTCTTTTTCGATATTATCATCTAACACCTTAGCTTCATCTTCTTTAACATTATCTTTCCAAATAGACTTGCCAAGATTCAGTTCCTTAACAACTGCCTTTTCCCGTTGGCTTACCTCCGAAAATAATTTCTTATAATAAGTCTTTAATTCCAAAGTTTCCTCGTAAGTATATCCAAGATCTTTTATATGTTGTTCGAGCGTTAACCACTGTTTATGCTCATCTTCAAAGAAGTTATCCCCATTCTGGTAAGTATTTTCACACTCTTTCAGCGATGTCATCTGGTCTGCAATCTGAAACAACTCATCATACTTTTTCTGATTACGATAAATCTTACTTTTTTCAGCAGAAACCTCTTTTCTTTTATCCGTCAGATTCATAATCGTTCCTGCTAGTTCTACATAAGATTTCACATCATGCCTTGCCAAAAATAAATATTGTTGCTGCAATCTATGCATTTTACGAATATCATCTTTGTACTTATACACCTGACTATATGCTTTCTTCTTTAGCTGACCTATACGATACAGCTTCGCATAATACTTTTTCTGCATTCCAGACATCTTTGCTCTTCGATAATGCTTCACGCGACATCTTACAATCTGTGGTTTCACCTCTGTCTGCTGTTTCTTTAGATAGGATGATATATCTTCTTCTAGAATTCTTTGCTTAATACGTTCTTCTGAATATTCATCCCCAAGAGTCTTACATCTTTTAAAACGATCCATCCCAGGCGGTCTAACTGCAAGATATTTTCCCTGCTTTATCTCGTATCCTTTTTCCTTTAGCATACACAAAAAATCATCAAAAGTATTATTCTGCAAAATACAGGCATCCATATCACGTTTTATCATGTCTGACCAGACAAATGGTCCATCTCTCCTTACACTCCACTCACGATTAGCAAGATCAGGATCACTTTTCTCATCACCTATCTCAAGTACAGATAATCCATATTCTTCACACAGCTTATTGGTAATAGGCTGAATTTCCTTTTCCCAATCACCTTTTTTATAATGATACTTCCTACCGTTTATGCAACTTACACTGTTAAATACAATGTGAGAATGAATATGATCCGTATTATCATGAACAGCAAATACCACTTCATACTGATTTCTAAGATACTGTTGCATAAACTTTTCTGTCAGCTCGTAGGCTGTATCTGGTGTAATCTCTCCTTCTTTAAATGAAAGCACAATATGATATCCCTGTCTTTGATCTACTTTTCCAAATTTACGCTTGGTATCTTTCATCTGCTCAAATGCCATATCTGGCTGACAATTGACTCCACCAATTAATCTTCCTTCCTGGGTTTTATCAGTATTCATAATATAATTGATGCTTCGCCTTAAATGCCTTCCATGAAATCCACTTCCACAATCCTTCATATGCATGATCTTACTAATTGCCAATCATAACCACCGCCTCTTTTACAGCCACATTCAGCTTTTTCATATAGGCTACCAAACGTTCCTTATCTGCTTTCATATAAAGTGCAGAATTATTATTATGAACAATCTGGTTGATATTAGTTCCAATATGATTGACCTCATTGATTAAGTCTTTCAGCAATTTTCTGATTTCTAGATAATCATTGGGCTTCTGGCTTATGAGTAATCTTAGGTACTCTGCTTCATTCATATTTGCTGCATGTGCTTTACCCGAAAGCATCTTCGCTTCCTCTGGCATCAATCGCAGTGTTTTTCTCACACAATGAATTCGGTCTGCCAAGCTTATCACCTTCCTCTGTTATCTGTACTATATTGACGGACTTCCTCTGATACTGCAGCAACACTCTTCTCTACATCATTGGACTGGTTAAGCTTACTGATGAACTCATCTGCTAATTTTACTGCCAATTCTTCAATTTCTTTCCCATAAACAGTTCGATCAAACATGCGGTCAAGACAACATTCTTCTTTCTTCAATGATTCATAACGATTTTGCTCACTGGTAAATTCTATAAAGTCTTTTGGATTATGTCTTTTTGCATCTGCATCAAGAATCAATTCATAATTCCATTCGCAGACAGCATCAATCACCTCATCAATTGTATATGGCTCTACTTCTCCGTTTTCCTCTGCTAAATCCTGCCGTATCATATGATTGTCCTGAAATCCTATTGCATAATCATGACCTTCCATATAATTAAGAAGTATCTGTGCATCTTCCTTTGAAAGATTCATCAGGATGTCATTCTCAGCTAACCAGCTTAATACTTCTTCTGGTTCTGTAAATAGTATCACTTCTTTTTCCATTGCTTTTGGTACACCTCCTTATCTGTGTTTCGTACAAAGTTATCATGGCTCACGTGCCCAGAAATTTCCCTGAGCACGGCAAGTTACGCAATAGCGACGTCTCCGTCCTATCGCACCTTGTCAGGGGGGAATCCCCCTGAAACCCCTTATATATTCCATATGGCTACACTTTTTGTAGCCAATATTTCCATCTGGCTACTCTATCTATAGCCAACTGTATAATATGGCTATGCTTTTTGAAGCCAAACTTGCTGTCTCATAATCTCTATTTTGGTTTACATCTATTCTTTGGCTATACTTTCTATAGCCATATTTCCATTCTGGCTTAACTTTCTATAGCCATCAAATAATTTTGGCTACAGTATTTGAAGCCATGTCCTTTGGGGGAAGTCTTGCTGCAACTAGCCACTCATTAAAATCCTTATATCCTGCTGGTGGTGGAAAGCATTCTACTTCAAATCCTGCTTCGTAATACTTTTCCATCAGCTCTTCTGTGGCTATTCTCCCTGGTTCATCATTATCAAGACAAAATCGAATGGACGTAATCTGTGAATGTTCCGTTAAAAATGTTGCTAGTGGAGCATCCGCTAACATGCCAAGTGCAATCATATTACTCTCATATTCTGCTGTAATATCAATATAGCTCATTAAATCAATTGCTGCTTCAAATACAACCACATCTGTACTGTCTTCATTGCTGATATTAAAACCGTATCTCTTATCATTTCCTGCTACGTCACATTTGAAAGGTTTGCCTTCCTTATCAAAAACTCCCCGCATACTGGCAAATCGTGTGTTCCCGTCTTTGTCATTTCCTAAAAATACGATATTGTGATAATGTCCGCTTTCATAAATCAGCTTCTGACTCACAAAATAATCAATAACAGCCTTGCTGATCCCACGTTCCTGATTGAGATAGGAATACAAATAAGAATTATCATGGGAAGCTACTGGTAATTGAAATGGTTTTCTTTCTTTCTCTTTTTCTTCCACTTGATGTTTCAACACAGGTATTGTTATAACTGTAGAAATTCGCTGATAGCCAGAAAACTCCAGTAGCCAAAACACTGCTGTCTTTACCTCCATGCCCGCAAATACTCTTAAGAAATCAATCTGTGAACCACCATTTTCGCCTTTTTCAAATTGTCTGCTCCAGCGAAACCAATGTGTTCTATCATAAATACGGATAGAATCCATTTCTTTCAATGTGTAATATTTCCCTATTCTTTTTGGTGTATATCCCAGGCTTTGTGCCACTGATACAAGATCCACACTCTTTGCAATGGCAAGTTCTTCTTCTGTGAATCGTTCTTACTCCATTTTTCTCACCTATTCTTTCCCTTTTCTGCAACCAACTGTGATTCAAAGTCGAGCTGTCTGTAGTTACTCTGTAACGGAATAGCTGGATTTTTTATCATTTCTCTTGCTCGAAGACTAAAATACTGCCTATTATCTCCACCAACAATTACATGATCAATTAACGGAATCCCCATCAAATCTCCAACCTTTATCATTCTGTCAGTAAGCCTTACATCAGCTTTTGATGGCTCAAGATTAGCACTGGGATGATTGTGGACGAGCATAATTCTTGATGCATTACAGAGAATACTGCTCTTATATATTTCTCGTGGATGTGCTATTGTTTCATCTATTGCTCCAATACTAACAATATTACAATTAATCGGTGTTCCATCTGTTTTTAGATTGATTACACATAGGACTTCACGATCCATTTGACATAGATATTCCCCAACTAACTCTACTGCATCTTCTGGCTTTGTAATTGGATGCCCCGAGCATATCGGAGCATCCTTTACAAGCCGAATTGACACAACCTCAAGTTCGTAAGGATTCGTTCGCAGAATCTTTGGATTCTCTCTGCTTACTTCCATAATCCTCACTCTCCTTTCCGAACTCAATGATGATTCTGAATTCACCTTCCCTGCTATTTACAAGAGCCACCAATTCTTTCATTGTCATCTCCTGTTCCATAGCTACCTCCTATCTAGACTGTTCCTTTGCATCGTAAATCAACTTTGGTTCAGCAACAATTCCATCTAGTCGCTTATTCGGAGTATCAGTTGCAAGGCTAAGCTTTCTTAAATCCTTATCGTAGTGATATACCTGATTGGATAATCTCTCATCTAATGCCACCTGATCAGCATTAATTTCAGATACCATCTGTGCTAATTCATTTGGATCTCCCATCGATGAAGACACTGCAATTACTTCGTGCACAGATGAAGGCATGATATAGAGGTCTGTTTCTAGGTACTCTGCAAGTCCGTGAAGCTGATCCTCATAAAGCATAGAGATTGCACCATTGATACCTCTGTCATTACTAATTACCCACATGGTCTGTTCTGGAGGCATTTCCCCTATCATCATGTCAGCAATTTCAGCAGGCATACCATCTTTCATAAACATATCTCTAATTACATCATTCATGCTTTTTACTGTTGGTGGAAAAATGCGTCTGGTATTCTCTACCGCCAGCTTAAACATCTGCTCTTCTGACAAACCAAGTCTTTCTGCTAATGAATTGCGAACCACCGTACTCTGAATACCATCTATGTCGGATTTCACTACCCATCTGTAGATAACTGATAAATCCTGGAACTGTCTATTTGGTGTATCTAAAAGCATTTTCCTATTCTGTTCTGTATTGATGAGCTGAAATACAATATTGTCCTTTGCATCATTCATATCAATCGCTGGAACAATCTCTGGAACTTCTTTCATAGCACGTCCCATTCTCTCTGCTGCAGACTGTAATGCATCCTGGAGATCATTCGTTGATTTGTAGTGATCATACATATCATTGATATAAATTGTAGGAGTCACACTTGCACCATCTCCTAATAGATTGATTGCATCCATTGTCACATTTACCTTTTCTACCTGGTGAACCTCAAGCTTCATATCCTTGAACTGTTCTGGTAAATAATCCATAAATTGTTCTGCTACTACTTCCTTAAAAATCTCATAATTCATCATATAATTCTCCTTAATCTAAATTGTCATAGAGGATTCCTTCATCCTCATCGTTGTCATAGTTACTTCTATCAGTTTCCATCCATTTTTCTGCCAGCTCATCAAGTGTTTCTGCATAACGTGGTCCGTTCTTTTTTACTTCCTTTGACTGTTCTGTTCCGATGGTGATTACAATCTCTACTCCACAATCACCAGTTGGCGATGGAATTGTGCTTACTTTTACTTTATTTAACATTGCTACCTCCTTCTGTGCAAAAAAATAAGGAGATATGGGTGTTTGGCTCATATCTCCTAAGTTACATTTTACTATTCTCTTTCTTCTTTGCTATACTCATAACTTCTTATCACGTGTGACCAGTTCCCATCTTCCCCTTTCACGTTGTTCGTTGCCATTGCTAAAGTATTTCTGTAGGTTACATCGCTTCTCCACTTTGATGTTGCCTCCAATCCTCCAGATGCATAATCTTTCTGGTAATAATCTGCCGAAATAAATCTTGCATACTGCTTCTTACCATCAAAGTCCATTGGTCCTTCTTTCGTTGCACCTGTATCCACAATGAATACCTTCGCCTGCTTTTCCGTCGTATTGTTTCTACTGTCTGTCGTTGTATAAGTGATTGTAATCTCTGCTGAACCTGTTAAGCCTGTAAAAGTGTTTGCAGAATAATTCTTAACCCGTATCTGAGTTGCTCCATCTTCTCTGTCTGTCGATGTTACTGTCCGAAGCAGCTCTGCCTCAGTAATCACACCTGTTTGTGCCTCATATAAGGTAAAATACCTATCAGTGCAAGTCAGATCTGGTGCATAGTCCCAAATTGCATAAAAGTGAAAGGTGTACCCATTCAAACTAGTAAGATTACGAATCTGCTGTCTTTCTGCATAGGTCGCATAATAGGAATTGGCATCTGTATTCCATCCAAGATACTTACACGGATAGGAGGGATATGCAAAGCTCATTGCTGGCAGAGTATACGTCTGGTCATACTTACAAGTCAGAGTGGTCATTGTTCCACTACCACCATTCGGATGAAACACAATATAATAGGTGTTCGCCTCTGCATTTGCTGTCAAAGCGACATTCCCGGTCACAGAAAAAGTATAGTTTTTGTTGGTGGTCGTATAGGTTCCTGTCCAGTTCTTCCATCTATATCCCGTTTTCACTACAGCGTCAACCGTACAATTAGCACCATAATAATAACTTCCTCCTCCAGAGACACTGCTGATTCCTGTCCCTGCGCTGACGCTTACGGAATATTTCTTTCTTGAAATATAGATATAATGATTCTTTGCTCCAGTAACTATATATTTACTAACACTTGCCGCATTGTAACAGGCATCTCCGGAATAAGACCATTCAAAGCTGGCTCCATAATAAAGATTCTGACTTTTAGCCTGTGCCCAGTCTCCACTGTAATTACCACTTGCGTCCTGATATTTCACATAGACATACTGCAAATATTGCTTACGGGTAACAGATACATAAGAAGTCTTTTCCTGCTTTGCTGTGTAAGAAATACTTGCAGCGTTATAGCAGGAATCATCATCTCTTGACCATGAAACCGTTTCTCCGTATACATAATCTTTGTTGATGACAACGCTATAACTTCCGTAGCCTCCATCGGCTTGCTGATACCTGACGTATACTACCTGTCTTGATTTTAGCTGTGTTACATAATTGATAGTCATATTAAAATAGCTATGCAAGGAGCTTGGATTACTCCAGGGAGCTGCATTTGCAATGCCACCATAATCAGTATAGACACTTCCATAAAAGTTCCCATAATCATCCATGGAACCGCTATTGGTTCGATTTCCATACTTATCAATCTTGATGGTGATCATGCAGCTATCCACAACAATATACCCACCATTTATGATGAATTCATTGTATGCAGTACGATTTGTCTGAGCCAGCTTGGTTTTTACATAGCTTAAATTAATACGGCTTAGCTCATAGATATAACCCCCACTCGCCACGGAGTCCACTGTCTCCACGGTATATCCACTGAGGTTAAAATAAATATAAGCGGTCTGTGAACTCGTTGTCACTTTCATACGATATCCTATCGTCCCCCAATGGGTCGTATTCACACTCGCACTTGCCTGTTTTCCCATTGTCGCAAAGTAAAAGTATCCATCCTTAAAAACAATCTGTGACCCATACGTGTTATAAAAGGTCACTGCATTATCAAAGGTTGCTGCCTGTGCCTCCTGCGGAGGAGCAAGAGCTGTGAATCCGATTACGGACAATAAGAAAAACAGACTGAGTAAGCCTGTTTTCCATGATTTCTTCATATTCAATTCTTCCTTCCTCTAAAATACAAATGCTGACCAGTTATAGCATACGGTCTTATTTGTTCCATCTGGATTCTGTTTGCCTGTGCTGTAACAAGCTACAAAGGAATACAAATTACCACCATCTCTCAAATCAATTTCTGGAACTTTATCAAATAATGCATATCCTTTACTAGTCACACTGACTTCCATATAATCTATCTTTTGCTCTTCCAGGTAGCTGATGATTTGCCCCTTTAGCTCTGCGTCCGTAAGAGCACCTGATTTCCAAGTCTGAATGATGGAATCAAGAGCTGCCTTCTGTGCAGAAGTAATATCTCCCTTTGCAGATTCTTCTGCTTTCCAGCCGTCTGATATAGGAATATATTTTGATTCTGTTTTTGGTGCTACTGTAGCATTTGGTTCTGATTGGCTCTCCGTCTTTTCGGAAGGTTTCACTGTCGATATGGTATCTTCTTCCGATTTCGTTTCTGCCTTTTTTGTCACACTCGGTTTTTCTGTTGGTGAATCTTTGGTGTCCTCAGTTGGTGTTACAGTAGCACTAGTTTTTTCTTCTGATGTTTCATAAGCTTCCTTTACTGGCTCCTTTATTTCTTCTACCTGTGGACTTTCTTCGACCACTGGAACTTCTGTTGGTTGACCGTCTTCATCACTAATAATTTCATCGTTTCCTGTTTCATTGACTGCTTCCGCTAGATCATGCTTTGTCTCCCGATTAGGAATAATCAGTAAACCAGCAACTATCGTTATAAGCATAATCACACCTACGACAGGTTTCCAATGATCTTTCATAAATATCTTAAACTTCTTTTTCACATTGCTCCTCCTTCGATTACCGGAACTGTATATTGTTCCATAATTACTATTCTCTTTACAGATACCTGACCTTCTGTTCCGATTGGATGTTTATAGATTTCAATCACCTCCACGGATAGGAGCCCTTTTTGATAATCTACATCCAGCACATTAATCTTCACAGTACAATCAGAATTGATCTGCACCAATAAAGCTTCTATGAAATCTGCAATAAACTCATCATTACTACTCACAGAATTGGTCTTACTATCAAACTGGTTCTCTACTGTATCCTGCAAAGCAATGTCCACTGCCCGGTTCAGCTCGTTCTGCCTCATATTCGTTCCACACAAGGTCATTACAATGACAATGGAAATAATAGCGCAGATGGTAATTCCAAAGCCTAAAAACACATTCTTCATCCCTAGTTCCTCCCTTCATCCACGGCAATCGGTATCTTCCATACACTGGTCAGATTCTCTCTATCTCTGATCTGAAAATAGACTTCATATACTCCTGCACTTGGAAAACAGATGCTCCCATACGTGGTGGAATAGGAACTCATGATACTTGTCCCATTGGCTCTTCTGATATCTAACACTTTACCAAACATCGTATTTGTGAACAGCTTTGCCACTATTACCTTATCCATGGGATAAACGGTTCCTTCCATATCCTTTGCATAATATTTATCAAGAAAATTGCTATTGTCTAAAGCAAAGAACCTGCCATACGACGCTGTATATGCTGCTACTGGCTTCGTCCGATTATGCCAGGTGACTACAGCATCAAAATCATTATAAGACGTAAAATCTGTTTCTTCCTTTTCCACCGACATACCTGCAATCTCTAGTATTCCTGCCTTTCCTGATACCGAAATTCCAAATACAATGCCTAATATCAAGACAGCTGTAACAATGGCAATGATTGTCGTTCCAAACTCATTGAATATCTCTTTCATCTATGCACCGCCTCCTAACACACTAATAATAAAGGAATGAATCAGTGTTGTCATAGGCGAACCAAGAAAGAAATATGCAAGTATTCCAAGGAGTAGTGCGCCACTGACTGCTTCAACGACAAACTCTCCATACTCTTCAAAAATCTCCTTCATTTATTCCTCCTAACTGCTGATCACCCTTAAAAATCCAATCAGTATGGCTGCCATTCCACTTCCTGCAATGGCATAAATAATTCCACTTCCAAACTGTTCTATAATCAATTTCATTAAAAACCTCCATTCTTGCACGAACCCGCGAATTTGGGTGATGCACAAATTTGCCGTGTGGAAAATCTTGATTTTCCACACTATTCTCACTATCTTGCAAATGCCCGGATTTGCTGGGTACTAATGACTCCTAAGAAATCAACATGATACTTATACTTTAGAATCACTTCCATCAACGTGGTCTTCCCATCTTCGTCTTTTACAATACTGCTATCATTAATCAAAAGTTCATACCCTGCATCGGCTGCCTGTGTCTTGCAGGCATTGATGACACTTGGTGCAAAATTAGAATCCTCAATCTCTGCGACTACAGAAGCATGAAAATCCCTTGCATTGTTTGCATCAATACTTGCGGACATGACTCCAGCCATAGTAAACACTGATAATAGAAGGATAAAAATTCCCATATAGGTTTTAATTATTGTACTCATGCTTTTTCCTCCTACATTCCAAATGTCAGGTTCTGAAGAAATACCACTAGTAACAGTGCCATATCTACCATCAGCTTAAAGGAAGCAAGCAAAGATGGTAACAGGATATAAACCTTCATCCCTGCAATCTTATCTTCCTGTGTCAGCTTCTCTGCCTTATCCATCATGGCATTATTCCGGTCAATTAACTCTTCAACCTGTTTTGTGACATCCCCTGCATTTCCACTTGATAATGCATAAAGCATCTTCATGGCAGATTGCACATCTGGGTTACGGTATTCCTTTAAAAATCTGTGATACGGCTCGATTGCATTCGGGTCTTCCTCTAATTCATAAACCAGCTCATTTAATGAATGAATCAATACATCCGGGGCACTATCTATAGATTTTCGAATTGCCATCTGCACATTATCGGTCTGTAATAGTAATGCTACCTCCATTAGCCAATTAGGAAACTGCTTTTCAATCTCCCTTGCCACCTTTTTCTTGGCAAGATTATGTCCAACCTTATGTTGATTTAGGAAAAATAGTACCACTACAATCCCAGCTAGCAGAATGGCGATATTCTGAAAGTATACAAATGCACCAATAAAAAGGATTGCAGGTATAACAGCCATCTTCTGACTGCTCTTAGCTTCCTTTGTTTCATCATATTCACTTACCTGAAGATATTTCTGCTCCATTCCCGAACTGTCCGTTTCCTTTTCAATCCAACTTCTACATAGCTTCTTGTCCGATTTCACATAGATCAGCATACAGATTCCAATCAATATCACCGCCGATATCTGGCACAAAGGAATCGAACTGATATCCAAATCCCCGCCTAATAGATAAAGTGGAAGAATACAGATGAGTAAAGTCGCTACCAAAGCAATCATAATATTTCGCTTCACAATCTGAAACTCCTTTTGCAGATTAATGATTCGTTCTGCCCACATTGCCCTATTTTTAGATAATAATGCAATACTTCCTCCTGCATCTCCGCCACGTCTCTGAGCACCAATCACAAAGGAATGAACGGCATCAACTCTTTCACAGTGATAGAATTCACTAATCATCGCAAGTGCTTCCTGCTCAGGGTCTTCACTATCTGTAGCATACTGGATATGTTCTATCGCCCTCAGTAATATCTCATTGAATTCACCTTCATCAAAAATAGTTGCAGTCTCTGTTAATGCATTCAGAATCGTTTTATTTCTTTTAAAAGAATACAAGAACTGCTCCATATAATTATTTGCCATAGAAAACATGGTCGTATGGTATTTTCCTTTCATGGTCTGAACCAATACAAGTGGCGAAAACACAACTCCTATGACTCCGATTGCAGCAATATAAGGTAACTGCAACTTATACAACAAACCAAAAATGGCTGCCAGTAATACTATCAATCCATAGGAAACCATTGCTTTCTTTGGTGTAAGCTCATACCCATACCTTGCAAGTTCCTGTGTCAGGTTCTTATAGCGCAAAAACCTGATTGAACTTTGTTTCTTCTTTCCAAGTTTCTTCATTCTTCACCGACTCCTTCCTCTGAAAATAGTGCAATCCCCATTCGTTCAAATTTTTCAAGGACAGGATCTGGAAGGCTCTTCTCCTTAAGCTCACCATTTAATACAACCGGAAAAGTAATATTACTCCCATCTTTTCGATAAAAGAAGCAAACCTGATCAATATATCTTCTAATTTTGCCGTCCTCCATCTGTTTCTTTCGAATTAAAATACCTACATCAAGGAACATGAAAATATCATTTTCCATTCGGTCTGCATCGGTTCTGCTCGCTAACATATTTAGGATACGATCTGGTATCTTTCTCACATCATCTGTATGAATTGTCGTAAAACCACGGATTCCAGTAGATAAGCTCTCAAGTAGATATTTCACTTCCACGGAACGGGCTTCTGATAACATGAGCCACTTTGGATTCTGCCTGAGACTTGTCTTAATCGCCTTTGTATAACTGAACCCTTCCGATACCATCAATTCCACACAATCTTTCTCTGGATTGATTTCTCTGTAATGAAGCTCTGGCGTATCCTCAATGGTAATGACCCTTTCATTTGCTGGAATATACTGTGAGAAGAACTTAATACCTTCCGTTTTTCCAACACCTGGTTCCCCACAGAATACAAGATTCATGCGGGCTTTCACGCAATTCGTCAAAAGTTCTAAAACCTCCTGCGTGCAATATCTATTCGTAATCATGCTTTCTCTAGTCATACGAACGGTTGGAAGTGTCTTTCTAATACAAATCGACCTACCGGAAATCGCCGATGACTCATGGACAATACTGATACGAAGGGTATCGGTATCTGCCTCTAACAGATTCTCCACTTTGTTAAAAGGTTTACTTACGTTATTGGCAATATAGTGGCTGAACTTCTCGATAAATTCTCTTGTTACTTCATGCTCCTCCACCTTAATTCGTTCATTTGCAGTATTTGTAATCCATAGATTCGCACCATTAAAGTCAATATCTGTGATTTCATCATCCTCGATATAAGACCATAAGGGTCCAAAATGCGCGGGCATCAGCTCCCACTTTGTACTTCGTTCCATAAAACTCCTTTCCAAGAGGGGAGGCTTTCCCCTCTATGTTTAATTCTGTCTTTATATGATTCTGCATCATTAGCCTGTAATTGTACCAGCTGCTCTGTTGAAAAAACTGTCAATCAGGTTCTTAAAGGAATTTGCTACTACTCCATCTGTTGCTAAAAGCATTACGATAATTGCTACCAATGCGCTGATTGCCACCGCTGCAATAATTACTGATCCATACTGTTCAAAAATCTCTTTCATTCTCTATTCCTCATTCTTTCAAATTTGTTGTTATTGGGTTACTGATACCGGATTAGCCTGTAATCGTACTTGCTGCTCTATTAAAGAAGCTGTCGATTAAGTTCTTAAATGAATTTGCTACTACTCCATCTGTTGCCAAAAGCATCACGATAATTGCGACTAATGCGCTGATTGCTACTGCTGCAATAATTACTGATCCGTACTGTTCAAAAATCTCTTTCATTTGATTTCCTCATTCTTTCTATTATTATTTGTAATTGTTTATATGAAAATAGCGGCTCAATTTAAAAGCCGCCTATACCTACCCAAATACATCATTGGATAGGCAATACTGTTCTCCGTTACTCCCTATCCACCTGATTATGTGAATTTATTTAGTTTCGTACACGGTGACAGTAACTGGACTATCCCGTATATAATGCATCTTGCTCTCCTTTTCTTATACCTCCATATTTCTTAATTGAAAGAAATACTTCATCAATCTACGATTTTCTCTGTAAGTTTTATATCCTGCGACCATACAAACAACCTCCTTTCATGGTGTTCCTGCTCTTACAAAGGAAAGGAATAATCTGAGAACAAGTCCAAACAATAAAAGTATTACTTTCGATATTTCCAATAGCAATTTTAATAAACTCAATATAAGCCATACAATTCCTTTTAAAAAACTAAGTATTCCATACCCTATTGTTGATAAGACTTTTCTCATTCTCCACTACCTCCATTTACTTCCATCCAACTACTTGCCAGATCTGCAAGCTGTTCCATCGTCTGCTCGTCCTGTCCTTTGTCTTCCTCATCGGATTCTCTGCCCATTCCCTGTTGAACTGGATAATATCCTTGTGGTACAACCTGTCGCATTCCAGAAACAACACCACCAAGCAATCTTATGACCTCATTTCTTGCTTCGGTAATCACGTTGATACGCAGCTCTTCTTTGATATCCTCTATCTCGTCTCTTGTCACGTATCCACTTGATTTCTTTTTGTCCTGTTCTACCAGATTTTCTTTTCCAAGATTATCAATATAGAACTCTAATGCTGCTATGAAAAGCTGGTTTTGTGTTTTATGCAATTCCTGATTCAGATGCCTTAAAATCTTGTGAATCTCCAAATGTCTTGGGTTTTTCAGATTTAATCTAAGGCTGTAATGAACAATACTGTCACTTTCTGCTGTTGCCATTTATCTCACCCCTATCTTCTCTTCAATCCAATATTTGCAAGATATTCAAAACCTTTTGCATTCGCTTTCACATCAAGAATATAATTGATATTCTTTTGTCTGAACATACTGAAGTTTTTCATCACTACAGCACCACCACCTACAAAAACCAGCTGAGTTGTTTTCAGGTTGTAACCATATTCTCTAAGAGAATTGAATACACGATCTGTGTAATCTTTGATTTCCTTTTTTATAATCTCAAGATACTCTTCATCAATATCACTTGTCCCATGCCTCATAATATACTGAATTTCACTCTCATCAACTCCCGCTCCAAGTTGTCTTACGCACTGGTCATTTACTGATCTCATGCAGGTAATTAATCCCTGTTGTGTTGTAGTGCATCTTGAATTATCCGGCTTTCTATCAATAACAGGCATAATATCAATTGTCCAACTACCAATATCAATAATCACAACCTTATTTCCAAAGTTCTGAATTCTGTCTGCAATTGCAGCATAACACTGGGGAAATACTGCCGCATTTACAATCTTGATTTTATATAACTCCTTTTCATAGTAGAAATTTACTTCCTTACGCTTTGTAAGATATTCCAGAAAACCTGATTTTTCAACACCAAACCTTGTAAGAGGTAATCCAGCTGCAATAAATACGCTTGCTTCCTTCTTCCCACGTTTTCTTAACTCTCTTGCCACACCTGCTAAAGTAAGTATATAGAAGTTGTCATTTTCAATCTTTACATCTCTTACTTCAAGTCTTACACTGTAGATTTGCGAAAACCTATCTCCCATATATTAAGTTTATTTGCTATTTGTT
>JBGUEO010000011.1:0-48352 GCA_041821315.1 Velocimicrobium sp.
GTAAGGCATGGGTCTGCAACACCCTGATCACCAGTTCAAATCTGGTTGTCGCCTTGAAGATTGCAGAAGAATTCAGCCAGATTTGAACTTATTCAACATCTGGTTGTCGCCTCTCTCAATGAAGTCCTCTAAACCTTGATAAATAAGGTTTAGAGGACTTTTGCGTATTCAGTTATTGTATGCAGATGTATGCAGATTAGCAAGGACCTCTGGAATCTGGTAAAATATAGTATCTTATAAAGGGATATTTCGTAAATAGTACAGTTCTTCCTCTTTTTGTAACAAATAATTATTTATGCCGTATGAATTTATTCAGAAGACTTAGCTTCTGTTCTAATGTAGCAATATTTTATGCACAAAATACCTTACCTTAAGCACAGGATATTGATTTTTCTATTCTATGAAATATAATAAGTATGTAAAGAGCATAAAGCGCATAAAGCGCAAAATGCTCAGATACAATAGCAGCATGTGGGAGGAGTATTTTGTTTAAGATTGCAATCTGTGATGATGAAGCGACGGCTTTGTCACTTATTAAAAAGTATTTGAAAGAGTATGCGAAAGCGGAATTTGCGATTGATGAATTCGCAAGTGGAGAAGCGTTGTTAAAAAGCAGCGAGAATTATGAAATTATTCTTCTGGATATCGATATGCCGGGGCAAAACGGTATCGAAACGGCAAAGTGTATCCGAAACCGTAATAAAATGGTAAAAATAATCTATATCACGAATTACAGTGACTATACTACTTTTGCTTTTGCGGTGCATGCCTTTGCTTATCTGTTAAAGCCGGTGAGGAAAAGCGAGTTATATCAGCAGCTGGATGAGGCTCTAGAATATATGCAGACCTCTTCCGAGAGCTTATTGGAAATACATACCGTGGAGGGCATTCTCAGGATCAATCCGAAAGATATTTTGTATTTTGAATATCTGAACCGAAAGGTTTATCTCAGAACCGGTAAAGAATCCTATGCGCTAAAGCGGAAAATTACCGAGCTGGCTACCGAACTTACTGACAAAGGATTTTTCATGCCGCATAAAAGCTTTGTGGTTAATCTTTACGCGGTGAAGAATATTAAGGGCTATGACATTTACTTGACTAACTCCACGATTGTTCCTCTGTCTCAGAAGAAATCAATAGAATTTCGCAGAGCCTTAAACCATTATCTGTCGGAAGGAATAGGGTTAACCATATGATAAATATTCTGATATCCATCGTCCTCCCGATGATCGGAAGTATTTTTATATTGTATTCCATTTTTTTTAGCATGGAAAGACTCGGAACCAACATCAGCATAAGCCGGCTGCGTAAAAATCTGATGGTAGCAGGATATATTGCAGTGACAATCGTTGTGTCCCTGTTAAGGAACGGTGTGATCAATCTTCTGATACTGTTGATTATTCCGGTGATGGGTCACTATCTATATAATAATTTACGAATTTATATCAGCTATTACCTGGGCTTAATCATTGCTGTCTACCTTACAGATATGCTGGTAATGGCTGTGCTACAGGCTTTGATTAGCAGAGACATAATTTATTTTGTAAAGCAGGAATCCTATATCATCATATTTCAGATTTCGGTAAGGTTTATTGAATTTATGGTACTCAGGTTATTTACTGCCGTCATTCTAAGAAAACGGCATGAGCAGATCACCAGAAGGCAAATGATCAATTCCTTTATCATGCCGGTGTTCAGCATCGTTAATCTTTTCAGTATGCTGATTTTTCTTGAGATTTATCTGTCGGAGGCTAACTTAGTATTATTTACAGTAAATATTGCATTTTTGATTGGACTCAATCTATACTTCAACAGCATTTTTGACATAATCAGTCGGAACAATCATCTTGAAAATGAATTGAACCTGTATAAACAGCAGCAGGCCATCCAGGTACGTTATTATGAAAATCTGGAGCAAAAATACGACAGCTCTAGAAAGCTTATTCATGATATTCGCAATCATATCCAGGCGATGGAGCGTCTGTATGAGGAGCAGAAGAATGCCGAGGGCTGCGCGTATGCAAAGGACGTTCATGATATGCTGAACCTGCTCGGTCAGAAGTATTATACCAGCAATAAGATACTGAATATTATTTTAAATGATAAGGTTCAGACGATGAAGGCACTTGGCATTACTGAAGATATCAAAATTGGGGCACAGAATTTCAGAAATATACGGGATGTAGACATAACGACCCTGTTCGGCAATATTCTGGATAATGCCATAGAGGCGGCAAAGCTGAGCGAGGAAAAGCAAATCCGTCTACGCGTATCGGGAGTGCATGATTTTATCTCGATTATTATGATGAATTCAATTGCGCAGGAGCCTGTCAAACAGGGGAATTCTATCTCTTCCACGAAAAAGAACCATGAGGGACTGGGGCTTAAGAATGTAGAAAGAGTTGTAGCAAATTATAAGGGAGATGTTCAATATGAGTGGGGAGAACAATATTTTATTACAAGAATTATGCTTACTGATTAATGTTATCATCAGCTTCGGAATTCCGATTGCCGGAGTATTCATCATAAGAAAAAAAGCCGGTCGGATCGCCAAACCATTCATTATTGGTATGGCAGCTTTTCTGATCAGCCAGCCACTGACACGGATACCGCTGCTTAGCATAATACTGCCGAGTCAGGAGTGGTACATCATACTTCAGTGCCATACCTATCTATATGGTATATTTTTGGGACTTACAGCAGGAATCTTTGAGGAGTTTGCGCGCCTAATTTTTATGAAGCTAGTATTAAAGGGCAGAACGCGAATGGCAGACGGCTTATCCTTCGGGCTGGGACATGGCGGGATCGAAGCGATGCTTTTTCTTGGAATTAACAGTATAGCAGCCATGATTATGTATCCCACGGGACTGGCGGATCTGTCCGGTACAGGAAGCCTGATGATTCTGGTCGGAGGTTTAGAACGAATATTTGCCATTACCTTCCATGTAGGCGCAAGTCTGATTATTCTTTATGGAATAAGGGAGCAGAAAGCGGTAAGATATACGTTGCTTGCAGTATTCCTGCATGGGCTGCTGGACAGTATGATAGTAATCCTCCCGGCAGCAATCGGTCTTGGAACTGTCGGGCTGGAAATCTATGCTATGATCCTGTCTGCTCTGGTTATCGCTTTTGGAATAAGGTTGTTCATGAAAAAGCCTGAGTTACAAGCAGGAACATAATGATTTAAATTTATCAAAAAATGAGAAAACGTAAAAAATAATATATTGTAAGGACTATAAAGAAAGGATGTGCATATCATGAAAAAATTAACAAAATTAATCTTAATTCTTACCATAATTGGCGTATTACTTAGCGGATGTAGTTCAACGAAGCTGATGGATTCTTTTGATAAGGATACCGTAGAGGCATCTGCAAAGCAGACAGTTGAATATTTAAATTCAGAGGATTATGACAGCGTCGTTGCTATGTTTAATGACGATTTGAAGGAACAATTAACATCAGCGGATCTCAAATCCGGTGCGGACAGTACTTTCAAGGATCCAGGTGCTTTCAAGGAGTATAAAAGTGTCACCGCAATCGGAAAGAAGATCAAGGGAACGGACGAGGATGCTGCTGTAGCAGTTGTCGTTGCACAATATGAGAATCAGAAGGTGATTTATACAATTAGCTTTAATACGGATATGAAGATAATCGGAATCTTTATGAAATAGAGAAGCTGAAATAACGGAAGGGATAACCAGATTAAATCTGGTTGTCGCTTCTCAAAGAATGGTCTCTGAACCTTTCAAAATATGAAGGGTTAGAGATTTTTTATTGTGATTCAAAACAGATACTGAATTGACTTTACCCTTAGGGGAAAGGTTTATAATTGTGCTTAAACTATAAGTAGTTACTGGATGTATTACAGTTACTTTTTTATTGGAAGTGTTTTATTGAATCATACAATGATGGAAGAATTAGTGAGCGGATTAAAGGAACTATATGAAGATAGGCTTGTTAGTATTATCATTTATAGATTTGTTGCCCGTGCTACAAATACCGAAGATTCTGATATTGATTAAAATAAATTTGAGAAATGGGAAAATATACTGCCATGTTATTGTAATGTGAAAGAGGAAGGGTTTATTTTATGCAATGAGAGCTGTGACAGTATTACATGGAGTTGATTCATCTAAGCATTCTGGTATTTTAGCAAACTTTAATCAAACGTATGTAAAAGAAGGTATATTAAATAAAGAGGCGTCTAAAATAATTAAACGAGCTTATATGATTTGCGAAAAATCAGATTATGAAGATTTTTATATTGTATCCGGGAAAGAGACGGAAGAACAACTAAAAAATGGGGTGGGTGTTCACTTTTTCGTAATTTTTTTCGAGTTTGTGAAATGTGAACAAAAGATAAAGTATATCTACAAATTAATATAAAAAATCAGCTCCACAAATATTTTTCCTACTTCTACGTATGAAATATGGTACAATCATAAAATACGTCTTTTCCATATTCAACGGATGGATTTTTAGTAGTAAATGACTCCATATACAAGAGTGTATTTATAATTTCCGCTTTTATGTATTTGTTGATTATCTGCAGCATACACATTTTTTGCTATAATTAGACATAATATGAGACAAACTACGGAAAAAATAATTGGCGGCATTTACTACATCGTCTTCCTATTTTTCTACTGTTTTCTCATAATTTTTTCGTCCTTAAGAGTAATAACAGTATAAGTATAACACCAATTATTTCCAAAAAACCATTTTGGTCATGAACGTTGAAAATCCCGTCATGAACGTATTCAACATCTGCTTCTAGCTTCTTTAACAATTTCGTAGCTTCTTGTAGTTCGAATGTGTATACCTATAAATGCTTTTTGGATATGCCAAAATCATGAGGTGTATAACACGGATAATAAGGATTTTCATTTTTGTAATATCATGGTAAAATTGTTGGAGAAGATAAATAGGAATTTACTGATTTTGAGCATTTATTTACAAGGAAACCATTGGTTGACAAAGTTCAATGTATAGATGGTAGCAATGCAACCGCATTTTTTGCTAACATAACACTATCAGAGCGAAAGGAGTGTTAGTTATGAATATAGCAGACAGAATACAAAATTTACGAAAATCAAAAGGAATTTCTCAGGAAGAACTGGCAGATAAGATGGGGGTATCACGCCAGGCAGTTTCGAAATGGGAAATCGAACAGAGCACCCCTGATATTGAGAAAATCATTTTTATGAGTGATTATTTTGGGGTGACTACAGACTATCTGTTAAAGGGAATTGATCCAAAACCTGATGAAAAAGCGAAGAAGCCAGATGCAAAAATATTTTCTATTGTTGGTACTGTGTTGAATGTTATAGGATTGATTTTGGCAATAACAATTTGGTATGAAAAACAAGTGTCTTATTCTATAGGGCTGGGTTTGGCTATTATGGTTATTGGATGTATGATTTTTGCCATAGGACAGATAGTTAGTGAGAATAAAACGAGGCTAATGGCAAAAAAATACTTTTGGCTGGTTAATATTTGGGTGTTAGTGTTAATTCCCCTATCTTGTTGTTTTAATCTACTTGATGGTTACTTTGGTGGTTTCGTTGGGTGGATTGCACCATGTCCTAAGTTGGGAAATTCTTTAGCGACATATGGATTGTGCTGGCTGATATATTTGATAATATGTATTGTAAGTGATTTTATTATAATAAAAATAATAAAGACCGGTAACTAATAAAACGTTCCATTTGTATACAAATTATCCCAAATGTAGATTTACTATTACAAAGTAATTAGATATAATTAGTTTAACCATATTATGAAATATATATGTGAGGAGGCGAATATATGTTTTATCCGAAAGTGATTGATATGAGCATTTATCTCTGTACAAGGTCTGATGAACGGACGAAGCCTGTGCAGAGTATTTCTAACATTTAGAAAATTCGTCCACATTGGATTTTGTACTTATAAGAAAAGCAAACTTATAAGGAGAAAATGCAATGAAAAAAGTGACTAATTATTTATTATTTTGGTTCGGTCAGGCTGTATCACAGCTTGGAAGTTCTATGACAAGCTTTGCACTTACAATATGGGTATTTAAACAAACAGGTTCTGTGATGTCAGTATCATTGTTGTCTTTTTGTTCATATTTACCCTACGTTTTGGTAAGTATTTTAGCTGGTGGTTTTGTCGATAAGCATTCAAAAAAGTCTATTCTAATTTTATCTGACACCATAGCAGCGATATGTACCGTAAGCATATTCTTCAGCATTCAAATAAATATGTTATCCATTTGGCAGATTTATTTTGTTAATATTATTGTGGGATTTATGAATGCTTTTCAATCTCCAACAGCATCCATAGTTACTGGGTTGCTAGTGCCACATGGGCAATATGATAAAGCGAGTGGGCTGAATTCGTTCTCTAGTAATTTGGTGACTGTGGCAGCGCCTGTCCTTGCGGGAATGTTTATGGCATTTGCCGGATTAAAAATGGTTTTATTAATAGACTTTCTATCATTCCTTTTTGCGGTAGGAACTGTGCTACACGTGGTAATCAAGGAACCTGCCAGTCAAGAAAAAAAGGGGACAGGTAAACCATCCGATGGATTGCATGAGGGTTGGAATTTTTTAAAGCAGAATAAAGGGATATTATATATCATGTTTAGTATGGCATTGATTAATTTCTTTTCCAGATTAACCTATGAAAACATATTATGTCCGATGATTTTATCCAGAAGTGGCGGCGATAGTACGATATATGGAATTGTCAGTGGAGTACTTGGAATTGGTGGTATTATAGGCGGTATTTGGGTTACGACTGGCAGGAAGAAGAACCCCGTAAAGATGATTTATTTTTCCGCGGCAATTTCTTTTTTACTTGGAGATTTGCTAATGGGTGCAGGAAGAAATCTTTGGGTATGGTGTATTGCTGGACTAGCGGCAAGTGTTCCTATTCCGTTTGTTATGGCTGGACAGAATGTCATAATATATCAGATCGTTCCAATACAAATGCAGGGAAGAATATTTGCAATAAGAAATGCTGTACAGTATTCGATCATTCCTGTTGGAATTTTGCTAGGAGGTTATCTAGCTGATTATGCATTTGAACCATTTATGGCATCAAATTATACCGTATCAACCATATTACAAAAAATTGTAGGAAATGGTTCTGGAAGTGGTATGGCAGTTATGTTCTTATGTACAGGCATTCTGGGAACCATATTTAGTTGTTTAGCCTATACCAACAAAAACATACAAAGATTATAGCTCAAATCTGGTTGTTGTCTTGATGAAAAAAGTGTCTAAACCTTGAACATATGTAGATTTAATAAATGGAATAAAACAAAATTCATTGTAATGAAGTGAGACCCTATATTGAAAAACTTCTGAATCTACAAAAAGGGGATTATATTTTTCATGAGAGAAGGTTTATATATATGTCAAAACAAATTAGAAAAAATAGTTTTATAAAACAGGCAGGAATAAATGTAAATTATTAAAGGAACTAAGTGCTTTACTTGTTTACTATTTAAATAGTTTGCATAAGCTCAAATCTAATGTAAGAGTTAGATTTGAGCTTATTTTATATAAAAATGGAAAGATATAGATATTGAACGGACTAAAACACAATTATTTTATAGAAAGTGAGAAGAAAATTGTATGTTTTTACTAAAGATTCCATGCTATGATAAACTTGTATCATTATGGGGCGTCTAAAGAATGGGAGGAGAAGGATGGAAAAGAAGGATTGTGATTTTAAAAAATCAAAAATTGGTTTGAAAGGTCGCATACTTGCACTTGTTATTCCGATGATTGTCTGTGCGATTGCTGCAACGATGATTGTAACATTTGCAAGAAACCAAAAGGTAATCGTAGATAGAACCTTAGAAATCGTAGAGCATAGTGCACAAGCAAATGCAAATGAAATTGACACGGTGCTAGGAGGTGCATTAAGGGAACTTTATGTTTATAAACTAAGTATGGCAGATGGTAGAATGACAAAGATTCAACTGTCACGTATGCTAAAAAGTACTTATCAAAAAAGTGAATTATATCCCAATGGCTTGCATTATGCAGATAGCACAGGTTCTTGGATTGATGGAAGTGCTACAAAAGCAGCGGATGGCTATGTGCCAAAAGATCAAGCATGGTTTAAAGAAGGAACGGAACATGCGGACAAGTTTGAAGTCGGTGAGCCGTATTTGGATAAGACAACGAATGAATATGTGGTTTCAGCCTCGGCCAATATATCAGATGGTAGCATTACAAAAGTGCTAGCTGCAGATATTCCATTAACTTCCCTTATTAACTACGTAAAAAATGTTACTTTTTTCCATGGAAAGGGAGGTACCTTACTTATAAATCCACACAGTGAAAGTATTATCGCCGCAAGCAGCATGGATGAAACAGGAGAAATAAAGGTAAGTGCCAAGGAGCAAGCACTTTATGATAAAATATGCAAGAATAGCTTACTTGATACAATTGATGGAGCAACAGAAGTGAAAAGTGGAACGAGTATTTATTATATTGCTGGAACACAATTAGAAGGATGTGACTGGAAGCTTATTAGTTATGTGTCTAGACAAGATGCGGTATTAAATGAGTTGGGACAATCTGTCCTTATTGTAGCATTCGTTGCATTGTTCATTATACTGATTGCAGTTATTGTTATTGATCGATTTATCAATCATAAGACAAAGCAGATTAAAAAAGTAACTCGTTCCATTGAACGCATTACACAAGGTGATTTTACCGAAGCCATGAAGATTACGAGCTATGATGAAACGGGAGTAATGACGTATTCCTTGCAACAATTTTTACATAAAATGATAGAGGTACTCAAAAATTTGAAGGATATGGCGGTGAAGCTAACCGATCAGTCTGAGAATAGCATGGATATGAGCCGCGATTTGGCCCAGTCAAGTGCATCTTCACATAATGCCATGGAAGAAATGATACATACGTTAGAGCAATTAAGTAAAAGTGTGGAAGAGATTGCAGATGGATCTTCTTCATTAGCTATTCATGTTGGAGATACGAATAATCGATGTAAAATTGCAAATGAAGTTTTGATAGAAACTGTTGCACTTTCAAACGAGGGCAGTTCAGAGATGGAAGAAGTACGAGTATCGATGTCTGAAATTCGTCTGATTATAGATGAATTAGGAAGAGCAGTAGAGGATGTTGGTGGGAATATGAAGAGCATCCGTGACATGGTCAATGTGATTGGTGATATCGCAGATCAAACGAATTTGTTATCATTAAATGCCGCTATTGAAGCTGCACGAGCAGGAGATGCAGGGAAGGGATTTGCTGTTGTGGCACAGGAAATAGGTAATCTTGCAGAAAGTAGTTCACAAAGTGTAGTTGATATTAAAGAAATTACGGATGGTATCAGTAAGCTGGTAGTTGAAATGGTTAAAAAGATGAAAACGAGCATTGATTCAATCAAGCAGTGTGATGATGTAGTGGAAAGAACCAGCACTACGTTTCATCATATCAATAATAAAATCGTAGATACAAAAGAGGAAGTGACTTATATTATTGGAAGTGTGGCAGAGCTTGATACAATTAGTCAATCATTAGCTGCAATAACGGAAGAACAGTCAGCTTCAAGCGAAGAAATGTTAGCCACTAGCGAAGACATCTTAGGTCATTCCGAAAAAGTAAAGACAAGTGCAGGTATTGGAGAAGAATCAGCAAGTGACTTAAAACAAATTGTAAAGGAACTGGATACGTTACTAGAGTTTTTTAAGTACGAAAAACAATACTAGTCAACAAACGCGGGGAATTTTGAAATATCCACGCAAAAACAGAGGTAGGTATTGTTACTCTCTAACAGAAAAATAGGAAGCCGGGAACAATCAAGCGCATAAACGGTACGTAATCGAATTGTTTTTGCTGACAATTGAAAATTTTCTACTATCTGTTTCAATCGTCAAGTATAGAATTTGTAGTTATCTTAAGTTCTTGAAAAACGACCTACCCCTTCCCGATAAATTCTGTATTTATGGTTAAATCCAACCACAAGATGTCTTAGAAAATCAGCAAAAAAATATTCCACTACCTTAAGGTTGAATCAAAAGGGGAACGGCTGCTAGAAAATCATTTGAAGGCATATAATGTTTATGCGCTTGATTTTCTAGCAGCCGTTCCCCTTTTGATTCAAAAACAAAGTAGCATTGCAGCATATTTTATTGCGTCCGTTTCAAAGATCCCCCACATCCGTTGATCCATCAAATCAGAATTAATAAAAGTTAACAAAGTCATTTTATTTTGTAGTATACTATAGGAAAGACGTAGAATATCAGGACGAAAGTTCACCAAAAGAAATTGGAGGATATGTGATGTCACTGAATGTAAGTGTATTTGTAAATGAAGGAATTATTATGGCGAGTGATAGTAAGACGACGTATACTCGTGAAGTAGATGGTAAAGTCATGGTTGGTATTCATACCAATAATACAACTCGAAAAATGTTTTTATGTCCGAATCAAGTAGGAATATCAAGTTGTGGAGAAGGTTCCGTGTTAGGTGTTCCGATTGCTGGGTATATAGAGAATTTTATTCGAGAAAAAGTAACACAAGAAACACAAATTGATGATATGCCAAAGTTAATGATAGAGTACTTTAAAGAACTGGTAAAAGGTAAGACGCCGATACCACATGCACATTTTATGTTAGGTGGGTATCAACGACAAGGAAATTTAAATGTACAAAAAATATATAAGATATTTTTGGAGAATGAGTTTATTGAATCAATTGATACGAAAAACCAAGGTGCGGCTTGGGACGGAGAGATTGTGGTACTGGCTAAACTAATTAATCAGACCTTTGTACAAAAACCAAATGGACAAATGATAGCAATGCCGCATGGGGAAATCCTTTGGAATTTTTTCACCTTGCAAGATGCGATTAATTTTGCTGAGTTTGCGATAAAGACCACCATTGATACCATGCATTTTCAAAATGTAATAGAGACCGTTGGAGAGCCAATTGATATATTAGTAATCAAGCCAGATTGTGCAGAATGGATTGCACATCAAGAATTACATACTTGATTGTTCGATTCATTTTTAAATGAGAAGTAATATGACAAATAATTGTATTATAATAAGAAAGTATAAATGGGAGAAAATGAAAAAAAGGATATTAATAATTACAACAGGAGGAACCTTAGCTTCTTCAGATAGTACAGAGGGAATGGTTCCAGGATTAGATAGCAATGATATATTTTCTAATATTGAAGGGATTACAACCTATTTTGAGGTGGAATTTTTAGATCTGTTTTCATTGGATAGTTCGAATATACAACCAGAGGAATGGCAACTATTAGCACAAACGATAGATAGAAAATACACTATGTTTGAGGGAATTGTTATTATACATGGTACAGATACCATGGCATATACAGCATCTGCGTTGTCTTTTATGTTGCAAAATATTCCAATTCCGATTGTGTTAACGGGAAGTCAATTGTCAATACTCAATCCAATTGCAGATGCAGTAGAAAATTGTAGATGTGCGATTAATATGGCAGGAAGTGGAGTCGCTGGTGTATATGTAGCATTTAATCGAAAAGTGATTCGTGGAACCAGAGCGTCGAAAGTACGCACGATTAGTTTTGATGCATTTGAAAGCATTAATAGTCCGTATATTGGATTTGTAAATTCCAATGGTCTCGATATTGAAGAGCATACGCTAAGACTTCCAAAGGGCGAGTTCGTTTTAAGGGATGCAATCGCAACCAATGTGTTTTTGCTTAAATTGATTCCAGGAACAAATCCGGATATTTTTGAATTATTACATCAGATGGGATACCGGGGTGTTGTATTAGAATCGTTTGGAATTGGTGGTATGCATTTCGAGAGAAGAGATTTGTCTGTGGCAATCGGAGAAGCCATTCAAAGAGGAATGACCATTGTTGTGGGAAGTCAGTGTTTGTATGAAGGAAGCAATCTTAAAATATATCAGACAGGACAAAAAATTCTAAATCAGGGAGCGCTGCAAAGCTACGATATGACATCAGAGGCAACGGTTACAAAGCTAATGTGGGTGCTTGGTCAAACAAATCAAAGGGAAGAAATAGAAGCTTATTTTGACGTTGATTTGGTAGGAGAGGTAAACCTTCCAAAAGAAAATAAGAAACATTTTATATAGAATGGAGATAAGTATGATTAAGTTAGTATGCACAGATATTGATGGAACCTTAGTTCCAGATGGAACCGATAAACTCAATCCAGAATTATTTGAAGTAATTCAAAAGCTAAAAGAAAAAGGAATTATGTTTGCAGCCGCAAGCGGCAGACAGTATGGCAGTATGCAAGCTTTGTTTGCAGAAGTTGCAAATGATATGATATTTATAGCAGAAGGCGGAAATTTGGTTATGTGTCGCGATGAAGTTATGGCAATTAGCCAAATGGACAAAGATACGGTGCAACAATTAGTCGAAGATATTGAGAAAATAGAGGGATGCAATGCATTACTTTGTGGTCCTGAGCGTGGATATGCAAGGCAAAATGCAACGGAGCTCATTCGATTACTCACCGAGGGGTATCATTATAATATGCAAATTGTTGAGGAGTTTGAATCAATATTAGATCATGAAATTATAAAGGTAAGTCTTTTTCACAGCGGGGGGAAGGCGGATGAGTTGGCAAGAGATTATTTATTTCCCAAATGGGAGAGTGGACGTGGAATTGAGCTTGTTTGCGCAGGTACACATTGGATGGATTGCATTAAGCTTGGAAGCAATAAAGGAACAGCAATTGAACAAATTCAAAGTATTATGAATATAGAGCCTGCAGAAACAATGGTATTTGGAGATAACATAAACGATATTCATATGTTATTGCGTGCGGACTATAGTTATGCGGTAGGTAATGCAAGAGATGAAGTAAAAGAAGTAGCAAAATATGTTGCAGATACAAATGTAAATGATGGTGTTTTAAAAGAACTAAAGAAACTTTTAATCCAATTAGATAGACAGGAGGGATGACGATGAAAAAGTGTGATGTTGTAATTATTGGAGCGGGACCGGCAGGCATTTTCACTGCATTGGAACTGATAAAAAATGGGAGCAAGAAAAAGATCATATTAGTAGAACAGGGAAAATCCATGGAACAGCGTAAATGTCCAAAGGAACAAACCAATAAGTGTATGAATTGTAAACCATATTGTGATATTACGACAGGATTTTCTGGTGCAGGTGCTTTTTCAGATGGTAAACTTTCATTAAGCTATGAAGTTGGTGGAGAGCTTCCAAAGCTTGTAGGAGTTAGTAATGTACAAAGCCTAATTGGCTACACAGATCAGATATACTTAGATTTTGGAGCGGATACAAAAGTAGAAGGGATCGGTCAGGAAGAAAAAGTAAAAGAGATTCGAAAGAAAGCAATTAAGGCAGGATTAAAGTTGGTAGACTGTCCGATTCGTCATCTAGGCACAGAAAAAGCACAGGAGATTTATGGTAAAATTCAAGCGTATTTAGTTGAAAATGGAGTTGAAATATTGTTTGGGTATACTTGTTTGGATGCAAATGTGAAAGAAGATGTGTGTTATGGGGTAGAAATCGAACACACAAAAACACATGAAACTGTGAACATTGAAGCTAAAAAAACGGTTATTGCTACTGGAAGAAAGGGAGCTGACTGGCTAGAAAAATTGTGTACAAAAAAAGGTGTCAATCATGTTCCGGGTACAGTTGACGTTGGTGTTCGAGTGGAAGTTAGGAATGAAATTATGGAAGAAGTAAATAATGTTTTGTATGAATCAAAACTGATTGGATATCCAGCTCCATTTAAGAATAAAGTGCGCACGTTTTGTCAAAATCCAGGAGGATTTGTGAGTCAGGAAAACTATGATAATGATTTGGCTATTGTAAATGGACACTCCTATAAAGAGAGAAAGTCGGATAATACAAATTTAGCAATTCTTTGTTCTCATAACTTTAGAGTTCCATTTGACCAACCGATCGAATATGCAAAGAGAATTGGAGAGTTAACAAATATGCTTGCGAATGGGCAGATTTTAGTACAGCGATTTGGTGATATCTTAGAAGGAAAACGTACGTGGAAAGAGGAGCTTGAGCGGAGCAATGTAAGACCAACCCTTCCCGATGCAATAGCGGGAGATATTACAAGTGCACTTTCGTATCGAACGATGATGAATATTATCAATTTTATTAAGGCAGTCGATCAGGTAGTTCCTGGGTTTGCTGCAACTGAAACATTACTGTATGCTCCAGAAATCAAATTTTATAGTAATCGTGTAAAGCTTGATGAGAACTTAAATACAAATATTGAAAATTTTTACTGTTTAGGAGATTCCAGTGGGTGGACGAGAGGACTTATGATGGCATCGGTAATGGGTGTGATTATGGGTAGACAATTGGCTTAAAGATAGGGAGGATTTTATATGGGAAATTGTATCGATTATCTGATTCAAAATGGGAAATATGGATTATTTGAAAAGCCATTTAATGATGTAGACAGTCTTATATTATGTCAACTATCCTATCTAAAATTTGAAGGAATTGTTCCAGAACTTTCTAAGCGGCGAAAGAGTATGAAGTTTATGGACGTATTTACGCATCCATTGCGTGAAAAGCTGTTTATTGATCAACGGTTTGAAATCCCAAATCGAAGATTATTTGAAGCGGCTGCATTCAGTAAGCGTTTTCAAACAATGAAAATAAACTACATTGATAATCAAATTGACTTAGATAAACAAATTCAGTTTGCGGCCATGACATTTTTTCTAGAGGATGGGACAGTGTATGTGGCATTTCGGGGAACCGATGAAACCATAATTGGATGGAAAGAAGATTTCAATATGGCATTTAAGACACCCATTCCTTCGCAGCTGTTAGCGGTAGAATATTTAAGTAAAGTGGCACGTCGATTCAAGGGTAATTTTATTGTGGGTGGACATTCAAAAGGCGGTAATCTTGCAGTATATGCTTCTATGAAATGCCAAGATAGCGTGAGATGTCGTATTTTGTATATTTATACAAATGATGGACCAGGATTTATGAAAGAAGTCTTTTCAACCAAAGAATTTGAGTCGATCCAACCACGTATCATAAAAATTGTTCCCCAGTCATCACTGATTGGAATGCTTTTACAACATCAGGAAGATTATCAAGTAATTGAAAGTAAAGCAAAAGGTGGGGTGGGTCAACATGACCCTTACACCTGGGAAGTAAAGAACGATGAATTTGTATATAAGAATGATTTAAACCAAGGAAGAAAACTGTTTAATGAGCGATTAAATGGATGGGTGGAGGAGCTGAATGAAGAAGAGCGCAGTACATTTGTCGAGACTCTTTACAAAATCATTTCTGTTACAGAAGCAGAGACTTTAATGGATTTAACACAAGAGTGGAAAGATAATTCTTTAAAAATGGTAAATGCCATAAAGGAAGTGGATGCTGACTCACGAAAAATGCTTCGAAAAATTATTGGTGAGCTGTTTCATATAACAAAAGGGAAAAAAACAGTTACCATTGAAAAAAAGAAGGGGTAATGCGTGTGCATAAAATACTAATTATTGAGGATGACGAGATAATCAGAGATTCGGTCAGGCAATATATAGAAACATGGGGTCTTAATGCAACTTACGTGGAGGATTTTAAGAATGTGGTAAGCACATTTGTGATGTATGATCCGCAACTGGTTCTTTTGGATATCTCACTTCCATTTTTTAATGGCTATCATTGGTGCAGTGAAATACGTAAAATATCAAAAGTCCCTATTATTTTTATATCTTCTGCTTCGGATAATATCAATATTGTTATGGCAATGAATATGGGGGCGGATGATTTTATCGCAAAACCATTCGATTTAAATGTGTTAATGGCAAAGGTTCAGGCTCTGCTTCGAAGAACGTATGATTTTGGTATGACAGGGTATTTAATCGAACATCGGGGAGCTATTTTTAACTGTTCGGATAACACGCTAGAGTATCAAGGGGAACGAATTGAGCTAACCAAGAATGAAGACAAGATATTGAATCTATTGCTTGAGAATAAAGGTAAAATTATGAGTCGAGATGTTATCATGACAAGATTGTGGGAAAGTGACAGCTTTATAGACGATAATACGCTTACTGTTAATGTAACCAGACTTCGAAAGAAGCTAGATACAGTTGGCCTTGAGAACTTTATTCTTACTAAAAAAGGGATTGGTTATATTGTGGAGTAGATAAATGGAAACAAAGAGGACAAAACTATTTCTAGAATATTTAAAAAGGCATAGGCAGTGTATTTGTTTACTATGCTTGTTTTCGCTTGTATTTATTACCGTATTTTACTTATGTAATTTACCTCTAGCAGAGGTTTTATATGCATTAGTCCTCTGCATTTTTATACTAAGTTTGCTTGTGGTCATTGATTTTTCAAAATTTTATGAAAAGCACAGACAACTCTTATTTTTAAAAAGGGAAATTAGCGTTGGACTAGATAATTTGCCCACACCAGATAACTTGATTGAAGAAGACTATACGCAGCTTTTGCGTCAGCTTTATAGCGATAAAAACATACTTCTATCCATTGCAGACAAGGAAAGGAGCGACATGCTTGATTATTACACGCTGTGGGTACATCAAATTAAAACCCCAATTGCTGGGATGCGTCTGCTTTTACAAAGGGAATCTAAGGAGCAAAATTTAGCACTCGAAGCAGAGCTGTTTAAGATAGAACAATATGTTGAAATGGTGCTGTCATATCTTCGAATTGGTAGCGACAGCAATGACTTTGTTTTTAAACGTTATCAATTAGAAGACATGACAAAGCAAGCAGTAAGAAAGTATGCAAAGCTTTTTATAAAGAAGAGAATCAGTGTGGAACTGGGTGATTTACAAGCTGAGGTTCTGACGGATGAAAAGTGGTTTCTGTTTGTTATGGAACAAATTCTATCGAATGCACTAAAATATACAAAGCAAGGAAGCATAAAGATTTATTTGCTGGAAAAACAAAAACTTGTCATTGAAGATACTGGGATTGGTATAGAGCCGGAAGATTTACCACGAGTATTTGAAAAAGGATATACAGGCTATAATGGTAGATGTGATAAAAAATCTACTGGTATCGGACTTTATCTATGCAGGCGAATCATGAAAAAATTGGGACATAGCATTTCGATTACTTCCAAAGTAGGAGAGGGCACGAAGGTTGTCATTGATATAACTTCCATTCCATTGTACGTTGAATAAGGCAACCTTACACAATTGTAAGATTAATCGAGGAAATGTAAGCCAAAGTTATGGCGGTACGTTTCCTCGATTTATTATAATATTAGAGTAAAAGAAATAGAGTGTCTGCAAAAGTCACAGTCACAAACTTGATATGTGCAAAGAGCAGCGCAGAAATGAGGTTAGAAATGACAATTTTAGAGGTTAACAATTTAAAAAAGATATATACCACAAGGTTTGGCGGAAACCAGGTAAAAGCACTGGAAAATGTTTCATTTTCAGTGGAGGAGGGCGAGTATGTAGCAATTATGGGTGAATCAGGCTCTGGTAAGACAACATTATTAAACATATTAGCATCTCTTGATAGTCCAACAAGTGGTAATGTGCTATTAAATGGAATGAGCATTATTGATATTAAGGAAAAGCAAATTTCAGCATTTCGACGAGATAATTTAGGGTTTGTATTCCAGGATTTTAACCTATTAGATACCTTTTCAATACAGGATAATATTTTTCTTCCGCTTGTGTTATCAGGGACTAGTTATCCTGAAATGATGAAACGGTTGGATGTGATTTCAGATAAGCTTGGCATACGTGAAATACTTCAAAAGTTTCCATATGAGGTATCTGGAGGACAAAAACAAAGGGCTGCCGTTGCAAGAGCGATTATTACAAATCCACAGCTGATTCTTGCAGACGAACCTACTGGCGCACTGGATTCTAGAGCGACGGATAGTTTGCTAAAATTATTTAAAGGTATAAACGATGAGGGACAAACGATTCTTATGGTAACGCATTCTACCAAAGCAGCCAGTCATGCAAAGCGAGTTCTGTTTATCAAAGACGGGGAAGTGTTCCACCAGCTTTATAAGGCAAATATGAGTGATGAGCAAATGTTTGGAAAAATTTCAGATACACTTACTATGATTGCGACAGGTGGTGCTCGAAATGAATAGAATGTTTTATCCAAAGCTTGCAGCAAGTAATATTAAGAAAAATGGGAAGTTCTATTTCCCTTATATTCTCACTTGTATCGGAACCGTTCTTATGTTTTATGTAATGTGTTTCATTGCCTATAATCCAGGCATTAAAAAGATGCCGGGTGGTGGTAGCCTTCTAGGTATGATGTCTTTTGGAACGATTACGATTGGTATATTCTCTGTTATTTTTTTGTTTTACACCAATAGTTTCCTTATGAAGCGACGTAAAAAGGAACTGGGTCTGTATAATATTCTTGGTATGGAAAAACGACATATCGGTAAAATGTTATTTTTTGAAACCTTGTTTATAGCAGTAATTGGATTAGCAGGAGGCCTTCTTTGTGGAATTTTATTTAGCAAATTAATTATTTTAATTTTAATGAAGATGTTAAACTTTACAACGCCTATTGCATTTGAGGTGTCCATGCGTGGAATCGTAATGACCATGACTTTGTTTTGTGCGATTTTTATCGTAATGTTGATTTCGAATCAGGCAAGAATACATCTTGCAAATCCAATCGAACTGCTACATGGAGGGAATGTAGGGGAGAAGGAACCAAAGACAAAGTGGATTCTTGCAGTATTTGGTTTTTTGGCTCTTGGAAGTGGATATTTCATCGCAATAACGACAAAGTCACCAATCGATGCCATTGCACTTTTTTTTGTAGCTGTTATTTTAGTTATTGTTGGGACCTATTGTTTATTTACAGCAGGAAGCATTGTATTATTAAAAGCACTGCGAAAGCGAAAGAATTATTATTACCAAACAAAACATTTTACCAGTGTATCTGGGATGATTTATCGGATGAAACAAAATGCAGTAGGTCTTGCCAATATTTGCATTTTGTCTACCATGGTACTTGTTATGATATCCACTACTGTTAGCTTATATCTTGGAGTGGAAGATGCGCTTGATTTCCGTTTTCCAGCAGATATAACCATTCAAAAGAATTATGAACCAAACGATACCTTTTCAAAAGATACTTTAAAGCAAGAGGCTCTAAAGAGGATAAAGGAAGCTAAAAGATGCGTATCTGATATAAAAGAGCAAACCTCACTTGCATTCTCGGTAGGAAGAGAGGGCAACTCCTTTGTTTTTGAAGAGGGAAATAACACCATTGCAACTTCTAAGCAACATGTTTTGATATTTATAAGTGCCGGTGAGTATAAAGCGTTGACCGGCAAAGAGGCAAGTTTAAATAAGGACGAAGTCTTAATTTTTAGCGATCCTATAAAATTAGGAAAGACATTTGATCTTTTTGGTACGACCTATACAGTAAAAGGAGAATTAACAAAACCACCAATTGAATCCGATTACAAATCTCTTTTAGTGAATACTCATTTTATTGTTGTTGCAGATGATGGGGTACTAAACCATATCTATCAGGGTGAAAAAGAGGTATATAAAGAAAGAGCAAATAGCATCGAGTATCAGCTGAATATCAATATAGATGGAACGGATGAGGAAATCATTGCATGTTTCAATAAAGTGAAGGATCTAGGAGATTATACTTCAAGTCGCGCGGCAACAAGAAAGGATTTTTATACGATCTATGGAGGATTTTTATTCCTTGGTATCTTTTTGGGAACTCTATTTTTAATGGCGACGGTTCTGATTATTTATTACAAGCAGATTTCAGAAGGTTACGATGACAAGGAACGGTTTGAAATCATGCAAAAGGTAGGTATGAGTAAGGAGGAAGTTAAGAACTCGATTGGTTCTCAGGTATTAACGGTATTTTTCTTACCAATTGTGGCAGCAGGAATTCATGTATTGGCAGCGTTCCCTATGATTACCCGCTTACTAGTTTTATTTAACTTGACCAATATCAGTCTTTTTGTTTATTGTACATTGGGTACTGTAATTATATTTGCAATCATTTATGCAATTGTTTATTTAGTAACCGCCAGGGTGTATTATAAAATCGTAAAATAAGTATTTGATAGTAAAGTTCTCCTTGAATTCTGAGATTGTTAGTACTATTATTGATGATTGAGGGCTTTAAGAAGTGATTATATGCCCCTTTTTTTATAGCTGGGAGGATGTTAATCAAAAGGAGGATATTCTATTTTATGGATCGGCTAAAACCAAAATTGTTTTCTGTTATGAAAACATATTCAAAAGAACAGTTTGTGAGGGATGTTGTCGCGGGGATTATTGTTGCTATCATTGCCCTGCCGTTATCAATTGCACTGGCACTTGCTTCTGGAGTGAATCCGGAAAGAGGATTATATACAGCCATTATAGCAGGATTTGCTATTTCGTTTCTTGGGGGCAGTCGTGTACAGATTTCTGGACCAACCGCAGCATTTGCTACGATAGTAGCTGGTATTGTGGCAGAGAACGGGATCGATGGACTGATTGTTGCTACTATATTAGCAGGTGTTTTATTGATAGTTATGGGAGTTCTCAAATTTGGATCTTTAATTAAATTCATTCCCTATACGATTACGACTGGTTTTACAGCCGGGATTGCAGTAACTATATTTATTGGTCAATTAAAATATTTCTTTGGGATTACGTTTATAAATAATCCACTTGAAACGTTAGAAAAATTGATGGAGGTAATAAAATGTTTTCCCAAATTTAACATAAGTGCTACAATTATCGGAGTAGTATCAATTGTAATACTTGTAGTTTGGCCCAAAATCAATAAGGTGGTTCCGGGATCTTTGATTGCTATTATAGTGACTGTATTGATGGTAAAAGGGTTTAAGATGAATGTGAATACCATTGGAAGTTTATACGAAATATCAAATAAATTACCTGTATTTGATATTCCGAATATAAATATCGGAATAATTCGTAAACTACTACCGGACGCCTTAACAATTGCAGTACTGGCCGGAGTTGAATCGCTGCTCTCTTGCGTTGTCTCCGATAGTATGGTAGGGAGCAGACACCGCTCTAACATGGAATTAGTGGCACAGGGAGTTGGAAATATCTTTTCTGGATTATTTGGAGGGATACCTGCTACTGGAGCAATTGCACGAACGGCTGCGAATGTTAAAAATGGTGGCCGTACACCAATTTCGGGGATGGTCCATTCCGTTACTTTATTGTTGATACTCGTTGCATTAATGCCATATGCCGCATGGATTCCAATGCCATCTATTGCAGCAATTTTATTTGTTGTAGCATATAATATGTCAGAATGGCGAGAATTTATAGACTTGATTAAGACATCACCAAAAAGCGATATCCTAGTGTTGATTACAACGTTTGTGTTGACGGTTGTATTTGACTTGGTTGTTGCGATAGAATTTGGTATTGTATTGGCTTCACTTTTATTTATAAAGCGTATGTCTGAAACAACCGGAATTAAAAGTTGGAAATATGTTGAATCTATGGAACTAGAAGATTCCGAAAATGATCCGGATGGAATTGAACTTCGAAGAGTGCCACCAAATACATTGGTTTACGAGATTAATGGACCGCTGTTTTTTGCAGTGGCAGATAAATTTCTACATATTTCTACAGATTCTCATATAAACTGTATCATTTTACGAATGAGAAGTGTTCCGGCAATGGATGTGACGGCATTAAAATCGTTAAAGAAATTGCATGCAAATTGTAATAAAAATCATATTCAACTTATACTATCGCATATTCAGGAGCAGCCTTATTTAGTTATGAAAAAGGCTGGATTTACAGAAGAAATAGGAATTAATAATTTCTGTAATCACATTGATGATGCTTTGTTGAGGGCAGAATTATTGAATAAGAAACAATAGCAGTATAATAATGAGAAGTTTTTTTAAACTTGTATGAAATGAACTTTTTTAGATATCCTATTAATGTAAATTTGAATTTAATCAGTTTCAAATAAGATAGGAGATCGAATGTGTTTACAGATAAAAGATTGACTGAAGCTTTTCACAATGCAAAAATTGAATCCTTTGATGGAAATTCCAAATACATTATATTTAGTGACTGCCATCGTGGAGATGACAGCGTGTCGGATGAATTTATCCGAAATCAAAATATTTTTGTCCATGCATTGGATTATTATTTTAACCATGATTATAGGTATGTTGAGGCTGGTGATGGAGACGAACTATGGGAGTATTGCAATTTTCGTAACATACGATTGGCACACAGTGATGTTTTTAAAGTAATGAAAAAATTCTATGATAAAAATCGTCTCATCCTGCTTTATGGAAATCATGACATATTTATAAAAAGAAAATCGTATGTTGAGAAGAATTATTATGAGTTTTATGATGAACATAATCAAAGGAGAGTGCCTCTTTTTCCAGGAATTACAGCATATGAATCGCTTGTTTTGATAGAAAAAGAAACGGGACAAAAAGTATTTATGGTGCATGGGCACCAAGGTGATTTAATGAACGATCAGCTTTGGTTTCTCTCAATGCTTCTTATGCGGTATTTCTGGAGGTTTCTTCATGTTGTAGGATTTCAGAATCCTTCTAGTCCAGCAAAAAACTTTTATAAAAGGCATAAGGTTGAAAAAAACTATAAAAAATGGATTCATAAGCACAAAATGATTCTTATTTGTGGTCATACCCATAGAGCAAAGTATCCTCAAAAAAAAGAACTTCCTTATTTTAATGCGGGCAGCTGTATCAATAGCAGATGTATTACTGGTATTGAAATCATTGATGGGAGCATCCTTATGGTTGACTGGAGAGTTGCAGCAAATGCAAGTGGGCTATTGTATGTAAAAAGAACGGTAGTTAGAGGACCAGAGCCATTGGAACGATTTAATTGGAAAGCAAAACGGAGAAAATAGTTTTAAGCGCAAAATGAGTTTTTATTGCGTGTCGAGTTTTTTCATTCCAAAATAAAACCAGATTGCTGTTACTATCGCAGATAAGCAATCGGCAAAAGGAGCTGAATGCAACAGACCGTTCATTCCCCAGATGCGAGGGAAGAGGAGGATTGCTGGAATTAGCAAAATTACTTGTCGTGTAAGTGTCAAAAACATAGCTGCTCTTGACCTTCCAATCGCTTGAAAAAAATTAGAAGCAATAATTTGAAAGCCAACGACAGGAAGAAATAAAAACCATGCATTGATTGCATTACGTCCAAATGCCAATAATTCGGGCTCTCGATTAAACATAGAAATCAATTGGGACGGGAATAGGCGAGTAATCGCATACCCAATCATTACAGTTACAGTAGCTGCTGCAATTGCTAACATAGTGGCTGTTTTTACTCGTTTGTATTTTTTGGCACCATAGTTAAAACTAATGATGGGTTGTACTCCTTGATTAATTCCGATTACCGGCATAATTAGCAAGGTTTGAATACTATTAATGATACCCATACCAGAAACGGCTAAATCGTTTCCGTATTGTAAAAGAGTTTTATTGAGAACTGCATTTAATAAGCTGTTTGCAATTTGTAGGGCAAAGCCTGGTAGACCAAGTGATGTGATTTTGAATATAATGGAAGTGACTGGCGCAAGGTATTTTATTCTTAACTTGTTTTTGCTATGTTTACCAATAAAATAAGAAACAACCCATATTGTGGAAATGCATTGCGACAGAATGGTAGCAAGCGCAGCTCCTGACATACCCATTCGAAAAAGATAGATAAAGATAGGGTCGAGAATAATATTTGTCCCAGCACCCAAAAACATCGTTAGCATTGCTAATTTTGGATTACCATCGGCTCGTATGAAATTGTTAAGACCCATGCTTACAATTTGAAAGATGGAACCTAAAAATATAATTCGCATATATTCAATGGAATATGGTAAAACGGTGGCACTTGCACCAAAAGAAAGTAATATTGGTCGTAAGAATAATTCTCCAACTATCATAACCAAAAAACCAAAGAAAACTAAGAGAAAAAATGCATTACCCAGAGCATGTTCTGCCTCTTCTTTTTCGCCCTCGCCTAATTTCATAGAAAATAAAGTCGCACCACCGACACCAAATAAGATGCCTAGCGATAATAAGATAATCATAAGAGGAAAACCGATTGTAATGCCGGCTAACCCGTTTGCACCTAAGTTCGGACTATTTCCGATGTAAATTCGATCTACAATATTATACAGCGCATTTACCATCATTCCTACTACTGCAGGTAGCGAAAACTTTATTAAAAGTTTATATACTTTTTCTTCTCCTAATGGATTTACATAGTCCATTGTTTTAATCCTCCGTTTCTGTTTTAAAATTCATTTGTTCTACTTTCGTAACCATAGTTTCTAGCATGCAATATATTAAATCGGTGCTTTCGATATCCATACCCTCTGTTAATAATTCACTCCAATGGAACACGCGTTTTTTAATATCTTCCGAAGTTTCTTTTGCTAAGGGTGTAAGATAGACGTGGTTACATCGTTTATCCTTGGTATCTTTGCTTCGAGTAATGTATCCTTTTTGCTCTAGTGATTTGATGGAACGTGCGGTTGCCGCTTTATCAATATATAAATAAGATGATAAGTTATCTTGTGTAATACCATCTTGTTTGTATAAATACATCAAGAAAGGATACTCTGCAGAGGTTAGATTAAACTCTTTTAATGCATGAGTAAAATATATCTGGGATTGTCGGTGTAGAATGGAGAGCACACGACCAATGTGTTTTTTCATAAAAGCCTCCTGGTGAAAATTAGTTGATATGTCAACCAGTATACAATAAAAAGGTTGATACGTCAACTAATAAAATTGTTTGGCTGATGAATTAAGTGATGTTTTAGTATTTTTCACGCTTATGACAAAAATGGAAAATATGTTACAATAAAAAGTGAATTATATTAGTTGTAATACATATTTTGCAGGTTACAATAGCGAATGCTTTAGGAACAACTTCGGACGGAACAGGTGGAACAAAAATAGTTGAATCTTACAGAAAGAGGCTTATATGAAAAAATGTTTCCTGCTTTTTATAAGTATAATATGGTTACTGACGGGCTGTAACTCCACGTCTGAACCAACGGAGAAAATGGTATATGATGAAAAGGAAAATGTTGATATATCCGAGAAAATAAAAGACCTTGATGTTACTAATGGTAGAGAACTTTTGTCAGGAGAGGAAGGTTACTGTAATATTATTTTTTTTGATTTCAAGCAGTTAATATTTGTGAGAGACGGCGATGTTAATAAGGAACTAGATACAGCAAATGCCTTATTTTATCATTATGATTTTAAAAGCGGTAAGACTGGTTTCCTGACGGAAATAGAAAATGTAAGCTTTTCTACGCAGGACATTGCAATCCTTAATGACCGAGTGTACTATCCATTAAGTATTAAAACAAAAGAAGGACTTACGGAGTACATACTTGAAATTTCATTGGATGATTTTAGTAACAAGCTTGTAAAAAGCAGAGAAACAGATTCGAAAGTTACCAGGCTTGAGGCAACAAAGGATGAGATTTACCGTTATTATCAAAAGGATTTATCAATAGATGAAACAGAATTTTTTATTGATAATATCGGAATGCTTGATATGAATGAAAATGTTATTTATGAAAAATATCAGAATAGTTCCGGCAAGATACTGGTAAGTAGCTGTGTATATGAAGATAAGATTTACACTTACACCGTAATATGCGGCAAGGAGGAACAATATGTAATAGAAGAACACTCTTTGGAAGGAGATTTGCAAAAGAAATACCAGATTAATCTGACAGACTTTTTAAAGCTGAAAGAAGTGGATGATACAGATGCGGTATATCGTATATTCAGAGAGGGAGATTATATCATCCTCAGTACGTTGAACCATAGAATTAAAATCTATAAAATTTCTGAGAATCAGCTTTTGGATGTGGAAACTCTGCCTGAATTCGAAGAATTGTTAGGAGCTAGAGTCATAGAAAATTATGGAGATAAAAACCGTTATGTATATTTTCAGGACTGTACTGGTAATAATATGTTATATGTATTTGATACAAAAAGCGGTAAGATAAGCAGGATAAATCTCATAGGAGAAGAAATACGATCATGCAATATAGAAAGAGATGTGGAGGGCAATATCATTATTATAGCGGAGTATGCAGATAACAATTATCGTTACTTTTTAGTCGTGGCAGAAGATATCACTATATAAAATTAGGCAAAAACAAAAAGGAAAGTCCCATCATAGGTATAAAATGATGGGACTTTAGCATTAAACTTTCATTTGCTTATCTCAATCCCATACTCAGCAACAATTTGTGCAGGGTATGTTTCCGTTATTATGCCATTATAAGCAATTAAAACGATTACTCCTTTTTTAAACGCAGACGTTATATCTTTTGATATATCCATGGTTCCAACTGTTATTTTGTCTGCTGACTTTAATTCCCATTCATTTTCACAAGGCTCAACGAGTATATCATTTTCAGTAACATCAAGAATAGTTGCCTTAAGCACAGAAACATATTTTATCTCTGATATTTTATCTTTGTCATTATAGTAAACAACTATATAGTCATAGTCATCATCTATATTCCAGATATCTCCATTCATTCCTGATAATGTATTAGAAGGCTCGCCCCAAATCTCCATTATATTATTTCTTGTATATCCTTCTAATTTTTTTTGGGTCCAATCTTCTCCATACTGCTTCACTAAGCTAAGCGATGGAATATTATCTAAGTTTTTTGAACAACCGGACAAACTAAAAACGCAGGTTGCCAATAATAGGAATGCATAACTAATTATTGATTTTTTCATTGTTTTGTCGAAACCTCCCTTTGGTTATATCGTGTTACAAAGCTACTTTTCCCATAGTATGATGATAATCTAACGGTGAAGTTTATCATCAAAGACATTCAGTTCTTGATCAAAAAAGTTATTAATAACTGTTGATTCACTCTTTAATTGTAACAATTCTATGGCATTTTTGAAAGCAAATCTTTGCTATGTTTTTTTTTCACACTTTAATGTCACTCAACAAGGATATCGACGATATAACTCAGTAAAAAAAAGATTGACAATGATAATTATAGATGTTATATTTGATGTAGAACAAATAAAAGGAGGAGATTTTATGAATATTAATAAATTTACGCAAAAATCGTTGCAGGCAGTAAATGAATGTGAAAAAATCGCATATGACCATGGTCATCAGGAAATTGAACAAGAGCACTTGCTTTTTAGTCTCCTTACAATAGAGGATAGTCTAATAAAGAAGCTAATTGTAAAGATGGAAATAGATCCAGAGGTATTTTTGGCTCAAGTGCAGGGGCTACTGAATAAAAGACCGAAAGTGTCAGGTGGTCAGGTATATATTGGAAATATGCTAAATAAAGTGCTGATATATGCAGAGGATGAAGCAAAGAAAATGGGAGATGAATATGTATCCGTTGAACATTTATTTCTTAGCATGTTAAAGGAAGCAAATCGGGAAATGAAGGAACTTTTCAAAGATTTTCGTATTACAAGAGAACGATTTTTACAAGCACTCTCTACGGTTCGAGGAAATCAGAAAGTGACCAGTGACAATCCAGAAGCGACTTATGATACCCTCGAAAAGTATGGGTATGATCTAGTAGAACGGGCTAGAAATCAAAAGCTAGATCCTGTCATTGGTCGCGATGCAGAAATTCGAAATGTGATTCGAATTTTGTCTAGAAAAACCAAAAACAATCCGGTATTAATCGGTGAGCCTGGTGTTGGTAAAACGGCGGTAGTAGAGGGACTTGCACAACGTATTGTGCGAGGAGATGTTCCAGAAGGGTTGAAGGAGAAAAAACTATTTACACTGGATATGGGAACTCTGGTGGCAGGAGCAAAGTATCGTGGTGAATTTGAAGAACGTCTAAAAGCCGTACTGGATGAGGTTCGAAAAAGTGAAGGACAGATTATTTTATTTATTGATGAGCTTCATACAATAGTAGGCGCAGGAAAAACAGAAGGCTCTATGGATGCAGGAAATATGCTAAAACCGATGCTTGCAAGAGGCGAACTGCACTGTATTGGTGCAACAACTTTGAACGAATACCGTATGTATATCGAAAAGGATGCGGCACTTGAACGTCGTTTTCAGCCAGTTATGGTAGAGGAACCAACGGTTGAAGATACAATCTCCATTCTTCGTGGATTAAAAGATCGCTATGAGGTGTTTCATGGTGTTAAGATTACGGATGCAGCACTGGTGACAGCTGCTACTTTATCGAACCGTTATATTTCAGAACGATTTTTACCAGATAAGGCAATTGATTTAGTAGATGAAGCTTGTGCTTTGATTAAAACAGAACTTGATTCTATGCCAACGGAACTTGATGACTTGAAGCGAAGAATCATGCAAATGGAAATTGAAGAAGCAGCGCTTAAAAAGGAAACCGATCATTTGAGTCAGGAAAGGCTTACGAATCTCCAAAAGGAGTTAGCAGAGTTAAGAGAACAGTTTGCTGGCGCAAAGGCAAAGTGGGATAATGAAAAAGCTTCCGTAGAACGTGTGCAAAAGATAAAAGAAGAGATTGAAAATCTAAATAATGAAATTGAGCTTGCACAGAGAAATTATGACTTAAATAAAGCGGCCGAACTTCAGTATGGCAAACTTCCAGAACTTATGAAAAAATTGGAAAGCGAAGAGGAAAAGGTAAGGAGTCAGGAACATGAATTGGTACATGAGAGTGTTTCGGAAGAAGAAATAGCGAAAATCATTTCTCGATGGACAGGAATTCCAATCGTAAAGTTAACCGAAGGGGAACGAACGAAGACCCTACACCTTGACGAAGAGCTTCATAAACGTGTTATGGGGCAAGAGGAAGGAGTAACAAGAGTCACAGAAGCAATCCTTCGATCAAAAGCAGGGATAAAAGATCCCACAAAGCCGATTGGATCGTTTTTGTTTTTAGGTCCCACGGGTGTTGGTAAGACAGAACTTGCAAAGAGCCTGGCAGCAACATTGTTTGACAATGAGCAGAATATGGTTCGAATTGATATGAGTGAGTATATGGAAAAATATTCGGTATCACGTCTAATTGGAGCACCTCCGGGATATGTTGGATATGAAGAAGGTGGGCAGCTAACCGAAGCCGTAAGAAGAAAACCCTACTCCGTTGTTTTGTTTGATGAAATTGAAAAAGCACATCCAGATGTATTCAATGTACTGTTACAAGTTTTGGATGATGGACGGATTACGGATTCACAAGGGCGTCTGGTTGATTTTAAGAATACCATATTAATTATGACCTCGAATATTGGATCGGCCAATCTTTTAGAGGGGATTGATGAGCATGGCAATATCAAAGGGGAAGCGGAACAAGAAGTAATGGGTGAGTTGCGTAATTATTTTAGACCAGAGTTTTTAAACCGTTTGGATGAGATTATCTTATTTAAGCCATTGTCAAAAGATAACATTGGAGGAATTATTACGCTTTTGGTTGAGGATTTGAATCGTCGGATTGCCGATAAAGAATTAAGCTTAGAGATCAGTAAAGAAGCACAAGAGTACATCATTCATGAAGCCTATGATCCGATTTATGGTGCAAGACCATTGAAACGTTATTTGCAAAAGAATGTGGAAACACTGACGGCAAGACTTATCTTGGAAGACAAAGTTAGACCAGGAGATACCGTTGCGATTGTGTTAGCAAATGGTAAACTTATGGCACAGGTAAAAAATAAGTAACACAAATATAGAGAAAGTGGGACATATTCCCTCTTTCTCTATATTTGTGATGCAAGGAATTGTTATAAGGTCCTTCGTTATTTAGTTAAATAAAAAAGTATAATAAAAACCACCAGGATTAGTTTTTAATTATAAAGTTTGCTTTTTCAAAATCCGCCTTATGGACATAAAAAATATACTCATAAGAGAGCTTTAAGTTTTGTCCCAATGTTCCGGAATGTAATCTGGAATCACCAAATGGAGATGAACTTTGTCTGTTTATTACTTTAATGGTATAGTCAATACTTGCCTGAGCTAAAAGTGTTCTTATCTCAATTTGACGTTTGGTAGAAAATGTAGAGACTAGTTGTTTTCGATTAAAAAATAGAATCATTTTTTGTCATATCCTTTCTAATCAAAAAATAAATGAAATAAACCATATTCCTATCTTATCATATAGTAGATGGTTAAAACCATTTTTGTGAGAAACGTCGAGAAATTAGGTACAAACGTTGGGATAATAAAAAAGGCAGCCAATTTTGACTGCCTTTAAGGGGAGAGGATAGTTCTTATGAAAAAGTTTAAGTTTTAGCTTAAAATCAGTATAACGGATAAATGTGTAGGAACCGTGATCGTTACATGAACAATTTGTTAATAGATTGTAACAATTTTTAAAACGCGCTCTTCTATCAATGTGGCGATACGAAAGGTATCTTCATAAGGCAGGTTGGGGATGAATCCAGCTGCCATACGGGAATGTCCTCCACCATCACCATAACCTTGTAGCGCTTCTTTAATAATTTTGTTCGCATCGTATTTGTAGTTATCGCTTCTTACTGAAAATTTAAGTCCCCCTGCACGATAGGAATATACCATGGAAAAATGAACTTCGTTTATCGATAAAATAAAATCGGACAAAGTGCCAATAATGGCTTCTGAGCAATCGTTTCCGATATTTGCAAATCCTACTTCGTTGTAAACCCTCAAATCTTCAATGGCTTTTGCGTAGGCGTTGAGATCGCTTAGTTTTATCGTGCTTGATTCAAGTTTGAGTAAGATATCTTTATCGGAAAATTTATATAAGAGGCTAAACATATCTACATCAAGGTCATTTAGACTGCGAGTTAAATTTGCGGTATCCAGTTTTAATCCATAAAGCAAAAGGGTTGCTAGTGCGCTTGTTAAAGGGATATTGTTTTCAATAAAATAGGTTGCAATAATGGTTGAGCAAGAACCAAAATTGGGCTGGATATCAAAGAAACGATAGCAGTCCGTTGCCTGTAAGGTATGGTGATCGATACACGCAATTTGGATACCACAAAAATCATTTACATTACCATTACCTTTTTGACAGTCAACTAAAATGATTTCATCATAGTCAGATATATGAAGTTCACTTTCTGGATGGATTTTAATCTGTAATAATTCAATCATTTGTAAGGTGTTGTATTTATCAATATGTCCTTTATAACAAATAGTAGAACGAATCCCTTTGCTTTGGAGCAAGTAGGATAGACCTTGTGCACTTGCTAAAGCATCTGGATCGGGGTAATTATGTGTTTGAATATACACGTGGTTTTTTGTAATACATTGCAATAGTTCTTGGAATTTTGTCACCATAACCTCCTATTTCAATATGTTTATGATTGTGTGGTTATAAAATATTATAATAGATGAATTTTTTTGGCGATACGAATAAAAAAGGTTCCTTTCGGGAAGCTTTGCAAATCTGATTCGGTTACTCCTCCCACTTTTAGTAATGAAACAAAGTACACCAGTGCACCGAGTGGAATGGAAAAGAGGAGAGCAAGCGCATTGGATGGAAGTAAAATATAAATGGTATAATAAATAACATAAACGACAGCACCCATTATACAAGCTGAAAGAGCAGGAAGTAGGAATGACTTTTTTATATCTTGTTGAAAAGCAGTATACTTTTTAACCGATATACCATTCAAAAGACACATAAAAAAGGAGTAGCTTCCCATACCGATTAAGAGTGCATATAAATCCCAATCTGTAAAATAAAGAATTGGGAAAAGGATGCAAAAATGACCAATTAAAGCAAGAATTGCATTACGTACCGGAATATTTACTTTTCCGATTCCCTGTAAGATACTGTTTGTTACGGTGGAGAGAGAATAAAAGAGGATACAGATTGCTCCATACCGTAGCAACGAAGAAGCAAGAATGAGAGAATTTGGTTGTGGAAATAGTAATGAAACAATGGGATATGCAAGTACACTCATTCCTACAGCGGAAGGAATGCATAAAAACATGGTAAAACGAATCGCATGCTGAATATGTGAGTTGGTTTTTTCTATGTTGTTGATCGCAAAAGAACTCGAAACTTCTGGAATGATTGCGTTCGAGATGGAGGAGGCTAGTGCAACCGGAATATTCATAAGGACAATAAATTTAGTAGAAAAAATTCCATATTGACTATTTACTAATGCGGTGTTTAATCCCTTTACTTCATAAGCAATGTAATAGTAGAGCTTCATATCAAGGGTCGTGCTGCAATTGTAGATGAATGTACTAAAAATAACGGGAGTTACCATTAAGAGAAGCGTTTTAAATAGGCTTTTATAGGAGGCAACTTCCTCATGAGAATCTCGTGAGATTCGCTTCTTGAAAAAAGAATGATTGAGCCAGTACATAGAAAGCATAAAAATAAGACCAATAATAACACCAGCGCCGGTACCAAGTGCACTGCCAGAGGCACCGTAGATTGGAACCATAGCGGCATTTCCTTGTTGGATACACATTTGAGTAAAAAAGTATGCAGCGCTGATACTTATAACAGCATTTAAGAGTTGTTCAATAATTTGTGACAGGGAAGTTTGCACCATGCTGCCATGTGCTTGAAAGTATCCACGTAAAACGCCTAGAATCCCATAGAAAAAAACAGTTGGAGCAAAAATACGTAAAACAGGTACTGCATCATGGTCCACTAAGAATGGCGCACCAAAAAATAAAAATAAACTAGCAATGGCTCCTACGATTGAAACATAAATAAGAGCACAAAGAAAAGCTCGATGTGCATTTTTATATTCCTTAAAGGCAAGCTTTGCCGAAATTACCTTTGAAATTGCAAGTGGAATACTATAAGAAGAGATGAGTAAAATAATGGTATATATGTTATATGCCTGACTGTAGTAACCATTTCCTTCATCTCCTATAATTTGTGTAAGTGGAGCACGATAAAGCAAGCCGATAATACGAACTAAAACGCCTGCGATGACGAGTATGGAAGCTTGTACAAAAATGTTTCGTTTTTTATTCATAGACTAATAGCACCGTCTTTCTTTTTTCCTATAATTGCACATGATAAAGAATTCGTGCAATTCACATTTTACATGATTTTATTTATTTTAGCAAGGTTCTATATTGCGAAGCGAGTTAGCAAACGGTATAATAGGAACGGTAAGAAAACTTTGGATATAAGGGAGGATTTCGATTGAAACAAGTATTGGTTTTATTTCCGATTAAGGACGAAGCGGAAAAACAATTATTTTTGAATACTCCCGGGGAGTATTGCTATTTTTTTTGTGAGGGCGAGAGCTTAGATGAATGGATTGAATCGAGTCAGATTATAATCGGACAGCCTACAATCGAACAAATTAGGAAAGCAAAGAACCTGGAATGGATACAATGTACATTTGCAGGAGTTGATTACTATCTGAGAGATAATAAGTTTCCAAATCAGGTGCTGTTAACAAATAGCACGGGTGCATTTGGCCAATCTATTTCGGAGTATCTTTTGACGATGTTACTAAGTCTTTACAAAAAGATGGATTTATATCAAGAACAGCAAAGAAAAGAAATATGGGGAGACTTGGGAGCAGAAACTTCTCTTTTGGGAAAAACAGTACTAATTGTTGGTGCGGGTGATATAGGAAGTAGTTTTGCAAAGCTTTTAAGTATTTTCTCGACGCGAACCATTGGAATTCGAAGGAAAGAACGAGAGGTACCACCTTATTATGAAAGTATGTATACGCTAGAAGAGCTGGATTATCTGCTAGAAGTGGCAGACGTTGTTGCACTTTGTCTTCCAAGTACCAACGAGACAAGAGGGCTTATGGATGCAAGAAGGCTACGAAGGATGAAAAAGGATGCCGTACTTTTAAATGTGGGAAGAGGCGATGCACTTGTAACAGAGGATTTAGTGACGGTATTGAGGGAAGGACATTTATTAGGAGTGGGTCTTGATGTAATAGATCCGGAACCACTACCAAAGGGACATCCACTGTGGCAGATGGAACGTGTTATACTTACACCTCATATCGCAGGAGTTAGTATGAATCATCTTCCAGAGACCTATCAAAATGTTTTAACAATATGTACTGAGAACTTAGAACGATATGCAAAAGGATTACCACTAAAGAATATAATTGACCCCAAAGTGGGGTATCGAACGATATAAGGAGTAAAGAAAGATGTATATAATTGTGGGATTAGGAAACCCGACCAGAGAATATGCGGCAACGAGACATAATATAGGGTTTGATGCCATCACCCGAATTGCAGATGATAATCATATTTCACTTGATACAAAAAAACATAAGGCACTTTGCGGAAAAGGATATATCAATGGACAGAAGGTTATTTTAGCGCAGCCGCTAACCTATATGAACCTAAGCGGCGAAAGTGTGCGTGCACTTATGGATTATTATAAGGTAAGCTATGAACAAATTATCATTATTTATGATGATATTAGTTTAGACGTAGGAAATTTGCGTGTTCGTCCCAGAGGAAGTGCGGGTGGACACAATGGAATAAAAAGTATCATACAACATATGGGTACGCAGGAATTTGCACGTATTCGTATTGGCGTAGGAGAAAAACCGAGCGGTTGGGATCTGGCAGATTATGTATTAGGTCATTTCGCGAAATCGGAAGAAGAAACGATGAGAGAAGCACTTGTAGATGCTTCACGTGCTTGTGAAGTTATTATTGGCGAGGGAGTGGAAGCCGCCATGAACCAGTTTAATCAGAGTAAGAAATCAAGGGAGTAGTGTTTCTTAGAAAAGGAGTTTAGCCTTGAATGCATTTTATGAACCATTAAAAGACTTGAATGAGTTTGTCGAGGCAGGAATAAGTCTGTCAAGAAGACAAACGCCGATTCAAATTACGGGGTGTATTGACTCTCAAAAATGTCATTTTTCCAGTTGCCTTGCGAAGGAGTATGCCTATAAAATCATTATTACATATAATGATTTGAAGGCAAAAGAATTGTATGAAGACTATAAATTATATGATAAAAATGTCTTTTTATATCCGGCAAAAGATGTTATTTTTTATAGTGCTGATGTCCATGGAAATGCAATTGTAAGGGAACGATTGCGCGTGTTGAGACAGTTATTAGAAGGAAAGCCTGCGACCATTATTACAACAATTGATGGAGGGATGGACCGAGTTCTCCCAATTGAGTTTTTACAAACAAAGGTAATATCCATTGCACAAGAAGATATTCTTGATTTAGAAAAGTTAAAAAAAGAGTTTATACAAATTGGGTATGAGCGTTGCGGACAAGTAGAACGTCCAGGTGAATTTGCTATTCGAGGAGGAATAATTGACATTTTTCCGCTCACAGAGGATTGTCCTTATCGAATTGAGCTATGGGATGACGAAGTAGATACGATACGTTCGTTTGATGTTGAAAGTCAACGTTCGATAGAAAATGTTAGTACTTTGATAATATATCCGGCATCAGAGATTATATTAGACGAAGAAACATTGGCGATAGGACTTCGTAAGATTGAAAAGGAAAAAGATAGTTATGTAGAAAAGCTTCGAGGAGAGAAAAAATTAGAGGAAGTAAGACGCATAAAAGAAATTATTGAGGAATTGAAAGATTCCGTTGATATTTATAGTGGACGGATGGGTTTAGAAAGCTATATTCGCTATTTCTATGAGAATACGGGTTCCTTTTTTGATTATTTCCCAGAAGAGAAAAGTGTCTTTTTTTTGGATGAACCAGCAAGAGCCTCCGAAAAAGGAGACGCGGTTGAATATGAATTTCGTGAAAGTATGATGGGGAGAATTGAAAAAGGATATATTTTACCAGGTCAAATGGATGTATTAATATCCTATAAAGAACTTTACGCAAAACTTTCTAAAAAAACATTGGTACTAATTAGTACAATGGATTATACGTTTAAAGAGTTTAATATTGTTTCGAAATTTGATATTACAGTAAAATCAGTCAACCCATATAACAATAATTTTGAAATCTTAGTGAGTGATTTAAAACGCTGGAAGGAGAAGGGATACCGAATTCTTCTTGTATCAAACTCCAGAACCAGAGCTGTACGCTTGAGTGAAAATCTAAGAGAATATGAACTAAATAGTTCATACAGTGAAACGTTGGATCGTTCTCTTGCCAGTCGCGAAATTGTAACGGTATATGGAAATTTACACAAAGGCTTTGAGTATCCATTTATTAAGTTTGTTGTTATTTCTGAAAGCGATATTTTTGGAGGTGAAAAAAAGAAGCGAAAACGCAAAAAGAAAACCTATGAAGGAACGAAGGTCAATAGTTTTAGTGAATTAAATATGGGAGACTACGTGGTTCATGAAAATCATGGACTCGGTGTTTATCGTGGGATTGAAAAGATTGAAGTAGACAAGATAATCAAGGATTATGTAAAAATTGAATATGGTGGAGGGGGCGTGTTGTATGTACTTGCAACAGGCCTAGAAGTGATACAAAAATATGCAGGAGCAGAGGCAAAAAAACCAAAACTAAATAAGCTAAATTCCGTGGAATGGAAAAATACAAAAGCTAGAGTAAAGGGAGCTGTCGAAGAAATTGCAAAGGACTTAGTGGAGTTATATGCGAAACGTCAGAGCAAAGAAGGGTATCCATTTTCTGCGGACACAGTATGGCAAAAAGAATTTGAAGAAATGTTTCCATATGAAGAAACAGAGGATCAACTAACCGCAATCGAAGCTACCAAGGAAGATATGGAAAGTACGAAGATTATGGATCGCTTGATTTGTGGCGATGTTGGATACGGCAAAACAGAAATTGCTATTCGAGCAGCATTTAAAGCAGTTTCGGATGGAAAGCAGGTTGTATTTTTAGTCCCTACCACAATTTTGGCCCAGCAGCATTATAATACGTTTTGTCAACGAATGAAAGACTTTCCAATTAGTGTGGATATGCTCTCAAGATTTCGAACGGCAGCAGAACAAAAAAAGACCATGGAACGCTTGTCTTTGGGGAAATTGGATATTGTAATTGGAACACACCGTGTATTATCAAAAGACATTCGGTTTAAAAATCTTGGTTTGTTGATTGTGGATGAGGAACAGAGATTTGGAGTGACACATAAAGAAAAAATTAAGCAATTAAAAGAGAATGTAGATGTATTGACGTTGTCAGCAACACCAATACCTAGAACGCTTCATATGAGTCTTGTGGGGATAAGAGATATGAGCGTTTTGGAAGAGCCCCCAGTGGATCGTGTGCCGATTCAGACCTATGTATTAGAGCATAATGATGAAATTATTCGAGAAGCAATTACTCGGGAGCTTGTAAGAGGTGGTCAGATTTATTATGTGTATAACAGGGTAAACAATATAGATGAAATAGCGGCAAATATTGCAAACTTAGTGCCAAGTGCTACGGTATCCTATGCACATGGGCAGATGAGTGAGCGCGATCTTGAAAAAATTATGTATTCTTTTATTAATGGCGAAATTGATGTGCTGGTTGCAACGACTATTATTGAAACGGGTTTGGATATATCGAATGTAAATACGATGATTATTGATGATGCAGACCGCTTAGGATTATCACAGCTTTACCAACTAAGAGGACGAGTCGGAAGAAGCAATCGTACGGCATATGCGTTTCTCATGTATAAAAGAGATAAGATGTTAAAAGAAGTGGCGGAGAAGCGCTTACAGGCAATTAAGGAATTTACTGAGTTGGGGTCAGGATTTAAGATTGCGATGAGAGATTTAGAAATTCGTGGTGCTGGAAATTTGCTTGGATCAAAACAGCATGGTCATATGGAAGCCGTTGGCTATGATCTATATTGTAAAATGCTAAACGAAGCGGTTAAAACATTGAAAGGCGAGTCGGTTACATTCGACCATTTTGAAACAGCGGTAGATATTGATTTAAGTGCATATATTCCACCTTCTTATATTAAAAGTGAATTTCAAAAACTTGATATGTATAAGCGAATTGCTGATATTGAGTCTGAGGAAGAATTCCTTGATATGCAGGATGAATTGTTGGATCGGTTTGGAGATTTGCCAATGAGTGTAAATAACCTTCTAAACATTGCTTATTTGAAAGCGTTGGCGCATAAGGCAGAGATTGTTCATGTGTTACATCGTGGATTCGAAGTAAAACTCTTTTTATATCAACAAGCAAAGGTAGATATTATAAAGATACCATTACTTTTGGAAGAGTATAAAGGAGCACTTACATTTGTACATGAAGCAGCACCTTACTTTAATTTTGATCTCGCTTATAAAAATGCAAAGTACAAGTTAGAGGGCTATGATTTGTTTGAGCGAGTAGCAGAGGTGATTAAGAAGATAAGCAGATTACAGTTGGAGGATGAAGATGAGAATAATTAAGAGAAAACTATCTTGGATTGTGTTGTTAGTTGTCAGTATAGTGATCGTGTTGGAAGGATGTAATCGGGTAGAAAAAAAAGTTGGAAAGCAAAGTGAATCCGAATCAGAGAGTGAAACGATTCTCATGGCAGTGGGAGAAGAAACGGTTTCGATGGAAGAGGCAAAAACATATGTTTATTTCTTGAAGCATCAATATGAAGGAAGCATCGGCAGAGTTATTTGGGACTATAAGTTAGAGGGAGAAGCACTTAATGATTATGCAAAGGAACAAATTCAGAATTTATTAGCACAAATTAAGATATTAAAACAAGAAGCTGCAAAGCAAGGGATTGAATTGACGGGAGATGAGATGGAGGAAGCAAGATCATGCGCACTCGATTATTTGAGTCAACTGTCAAAGAAAGAAAAAGAAGAAAGTGGGATAACACAGGAGCAGCTTACCACAATTTATAGCGAAAATATACTAGCAAATAAAGTCTTTGAAATATCAACCAATGATGTGGATACCAATATTTCAGATGATGAAGTAAAGCAAATTACAATCCAGTATTTAATGGTTATGACAAAAGGAACCGATAAAAATGGAAATGTGGTTGATATGACAAACGAAGAAAAGAAAAAGGCAAAGAGCAAAGCAAAAACCTTATATGAAAAAGCAGGCGATGCGACTAATTTTTTAACATTTGCAGAATCAAATACGGATGCAAAAGAGGCGGAAACCACTTTTTCCAGGGCAGATGCACCAAAGGAGTTAAAAGAGGAAGCGTTTGGCTTAAAGAGTGGAGAGATGAGCAAGCTGATCGAAGGGGAAAGTGGATATTATATTATTTATTGTGTGAACGATAATGATGAAGATGCAACCGTAAAGCGAAAAGAAGAACTTATTATGGAGCGTCAAAAGGCATCTTTTGAAGAAAAATTTGCCACATGGTCAAGTGAATATGAAATTGTAATTAGCAATACGTTATGGAATGAGATAAAATTTTAAGGATAATTCACGCAGAAAAACACATAATTGGAGCAGAATAGATTGCATTTTGATTGGTATAAAATTACAATATAACCTGTCAAGATACAGAAAGTAATTGACATGGTACGAATATAAGGGAGGGAAGATAATATGATTCAAATAAAGAATCTTACAAAGGTGTATAAGCTATCCAAAAAGCAGATGGCAGAACAAAAGACGAAAAAAAATATGAAGAGGGCAGTTGATAAGATTGATATTACAGCTAATCCAGGGGAAATCTATGGTCTTCTAGGACCAAACGGTGCGGGAAAAACAACAACACTACGTTGTATTGCGACATTGTTGAATCCAACAGAGGGAACTATTTCGGTTTGTGATCTTGATACAGTGACACAGTCAGAAGAGGTTCGCAAGAAAATTGCATTTTTGACCAATGAAATAAAACTAGATCCTCAGTTTTCTCCAACTTATATGTTTCGTTTTTTTGGAAAACTTCATGGATTGACGGAATCACAAATAAAAGAGCGAATGGAACTTTTGTTTGACCAGTTTGGAATTACGGAGTTTAAAGATAAGAAAATTGATGAATTATCAACTGGTATGAAGCAAAAAGCAGCAATTGCAGTCAGTTTAGTACATGATCCAGATGTAGTAATTTTTGATGAACCAACGAATGGACTTGATATTGTTACCGCAAGAACGGTTACTAATTATTTAAAGCAATTAAAAGAGCAAGGAAAGGTTGTCATTGTATCGACTCATATTATGTCTGAAGCGGAAAAACTTTGTGATCGAATTGGAATTATTATCAATGGTCAAAAAGTAATGGAAGGCACACTTTCTCAAATTTTAAGCCAAACACAGGGAGAAGATTTAGAAGATGCATTTTTCCGTTTGTTTGAGCAATATAACAAAGAGGAGGTACGATAAGATGAATGGAATTAAAACAGTAGCTGGAAAAGAACTTGCGCGTGTGTTTGGAGATAAAAAGTTGGTATTTAGTCTCTTTATTATGCCAGCGATACTTATGCTTGTATTATATACATTAATGGGAAAAGCAATGGGAGGAATGTTAGATGATATTGAGACGCATGTACCAATCGTTTACATTCAAAATTCCCCAGAAGGATTGGATGCATTTACAAAAGGGTTATCGGTTGAAGCGAACACAACGTATCTGCATGCATCCGATTCGCTCGATGATATCAAAGCAGGGATTAAAGCAGGTGACATTGATTTATTAATTGTTTTCCCAGAAAATTTTTTGGAAGCCGTAAACGGCTATGAAAAGGGAATGGAGATTCCAGAGGTCAAGACATATTATAACCCATCCGAAGATTATTCGTCGGAGGCAAGAAGTAATTATGCAAATACAATTTTAACTTCATATCAGCAGTCGTTGCTTGCAGATCGCGTGGGTGATTTAGATAGTCTTACCATTTTTAAAGTCGATGTGGATGAAAGTAGTTCAATTGTTACCGATGAAAGTAAAGCTGGTGGCAAATTATTATCTATGATGTTACCATACCTCATTGTTATGTTGTTATTTACGGGACCTATGAGTCTTGGCGTAGATGCAATAACCGGGGAAAAAGAGAGAGGAACGATGGCGAGCATGCTGGTTGCTCCAGTAAAGCGCAGCCAAATCGTAATTGGTAAAATAATTGCATTATCGTTGCTTTCTTGTCTATCTGCCATTGTATATGCCGTTTCCATTATTATTTCAGTGCCACGTATGTTTAGTGGAATGGAATTAGATGGAGTTGGGGCAAGTGCAAGCTTTTCGATTCTTCAAATGGTGCAGTTATTACTTATTATGCTATCGCTTGTTTATTTTTACGTAGCAATCGTTACATTAATTGCAGTGTTTGCAAAAACGGCAAAAGAGGCTGGAACCTATGTCTCTCCGGTCTATATCGTTGTTATTGTAGCTGGAGTACTTACTATGTTTAGTGGAAATACGGAAATGAAACTTCCATTCTTTGGTATACCAGTATATGGAAGCGCCGCTGCAATTCAAAGAGTTATTACAGGAGAGTTAACGGCAGCGCAGTTTGGAACTGCAATTTTAGGGACGGTAGTCTTATCTGTAATTTTAACGGCGCTTATCACAAAAGCATTTAATAGCGAGAAAGTCATGTTTAACGCATAAAAGATTAGAAATTAGGACAAATAAATAAAGATACAAAAAAATCGAGTGTGGTTTGACACTCGATTTTTTTGGAACTATTTGATGACATAGATACAGTGAGTCCACCTTTGTTCGTGTAGTTTATGAAACTATAGATCACAGTTATTTACGGTTCTTGGAAATGGAATGACATCACGGATGTTGCTCATCCCAGTTAAATACATAACGCAACGCTCAAAACCAAGACCAAATCCAGCATGACGGGTAGAACCATATTTTCTAAGGTCAAGATAAAACCCATAATCATCTGGATTTAAGGAAAGCTCATTCATCCGTTTTAATAATTTATCGTAATCATCTTCTCTTTGGCTGCCACCGATGATTTCACCGATTCCAGGAACCAACAAATCCATTGCAGCGACGGTTTTGTTGTCGTCATTCATCTTCATGTAGAATGCTTTGATATCCTTTGGATAATCCGTTACAAAAACAGGTTTCTTATAGATTTCTTCGGTTAAATAACGTTCATGCTCGGTTTGCAGATCACAGCCCCAGCTAACCTTATAATCAAAAGCGTCATTATTTTTTTCGAGAATTTCAATTGCTTCCGTATAGGTAACATGCCCAAAATCAGAGGATGCAACATGTGTTAAGCGATCAATTAATCCTTTGTCAATGAATTGATTTAGAAAGTTCATTTCCTCAGGAGCTTTTTCTAATACGAAATTAATAATAAACTTAATCATGGTTTCAGCAAGTATCATGTTATCTTCTAAGTCAGCAAATGAGATTTCTGGTTCAATCATCCAAAATTCAGCAGCATGACGTGTCGTATTGGAATTTTCTGCACGAAACGTAGGTCCAAAGGTATAAATGTTCCGAAATGCCTGTGCATAAGTTTCTCCATTTAATTGACCACTTACCGTAAGGTTTGTTTCTTTGTTAAAGAAGTCTTGTGAATAATCAACTGTTCCGTCCTTTGTTCGTGGAAGATGTTCCAGATCAAGGGTCGTAACATGAAACATCTCACCAGCTCCCTCACAATCACTTCCAGTAATAAGTGGAGTATGAACATAAACAAAGTCACGATCTTGGAAGAATGTGTGAATGGCATGCGCAATTAAAGAGCGAATGCGGAAGACGGCTTGGTAGGTATTTGTTCTTGGTCTAAGGTGTGAGATTGTTCGTAAGTATTCAAGCGAATGTCGTTTTTTTTGCAAAGGATAATCTGCACTTGAAGTTCCTTCGACTAGCACGGTATCTGCTTGAATTTCAAATGGTTGTTTTGCTTGCGGTGTGGCTACGAGTGTTCCGGTTACAATAATAGATGAACCTACATTTAATTTTGCAATTTCAGAAAAATTTGAGAGAACATCTGCACTATAAACAATCTGAAGGGTTTCAAAGAAAGAACCATCATTTATTACGACAAACCCAAAGGTCTTAGAATCTCGATTGCTACGAACCCATCCTCCGACAGAAATAGTTGTTCCAATAAAGTCGGCTTGTTTTCGGTAGAGCTCTCTTATGGTTACTAACTGCATTTTTATTACCTATACCTTTCTCAATTTCTTATCACAAGTAAACAGCTAGATAAATAATTTAATTACAACATACAAGTGAATAAATTATTTATGGATAAGCATACAAGTGAAACTATTTGTCTATTATAATAGCCCAAAATGCGTTAAATTGCAAGCAGAGAGCATGTACTACTATAGACAAAAAGAGGGACATATGCTATGATGATGGAATCTTGTAAGTATGCATAAAAGGAGAGAAAAGAAATGAAATTTTTTATTGACACAGCAAAAGTAGAAGATATTAAAAAAGCAAACGACATGGGTGTTATCTGTGGTGTTACAACAAATCCATCTTTAATCGCAAAAGAAGGAAGAGACTTTAACGAAGTTATTTCTGAAATTGCTTCTATCGTAGACGGACCTATCAGTGGCGAAGTAAAAGCTACAACGGTTGATGCAGAAGGCATGATTAATGAAGGAAGAGAAATTGCTAAGATTCATCCTAATATGGTTGTTAAGATTCCTATGACAGTGGAAGGCTTAAAAGCTACAAAAGTGTTGGCTAGTGAAGGAATCAAAACCAATGTTACACTTGTTTTCTCGGCGAATCAAGCTCTTTTAGCAGCTAGAGCAGGTGCATCTTATGTATCTCCATTTTTAGGACGTTTAGATGACATCAGTGCACCAGGTATTGATTTAGTACAGACGATTGCTGACATCTTCCAAATTCACGGACTTACAACTGAAATTATCGCGGCAAGCGTTCGTAACCCAATTCATGTAATTGACTGTGCATTAGCAGGTGCTGATATTGCTACTGTTCCATATAGTGTTATCGAGCAGATGACAAAACATCCACTAACCGATCAGGGTATTGAAAAATTCCGGAAAGATTATGAAGCAGTGTTTGGTAAATAAGAATTGATTTGATATGCAAAAGAGGAGACGTTAAAAAATGAAAATTTTTTAATGTCTCCTCTTTTTTAATAACTTAAAAAGTTAAAGAATCATGTAAACTACAGCAGATGAAACGATAATTTGAATAATTGCAAATCGAAATACCGTTTGTGGGCCAGACCATCCCATTTTTTTACGCACATGGTCGTGTAGTGGAGTCGTCACTTTTTTTAGTATTCTAATCTTTAAAAAGCGGAGTAGCGAAACTTTTATTAGACCGAGACCACCGTCTAAAATTAAAACGATTGCAACGAGAAGGTATAAGAGGGGACTACCGGTTTTTAAGATTGCAATACTGATAAAGAGTCCCATTGCACGGGAACCAGCATCTCCCATCATAAGCTTACTTGGAGTTGCATTGTACCATAAATAACCTAAAATACAAACACTAAAGATTAAAATATAATAAGAAAAGGAAGGATTTATGTGTTTGATTGTATTGATTATATAAATTGTCATTAGTGTAATAATTGTCAAAGTACCAGATAAACCATCGACACCATCGGCACAATTTGTGACATTGATGGATGCCCAGACTAAGAGTATAATTAATAGGCCAAAAACAATAGGTGGAATGCTTATTGATTTTTTGAGAAGAACTAAGGTAATTGCATTTGAATTAAAGTTTAAATAAGTAAGGGCGACCATTGCAGCAATCACTAAATCAAGTAATCCTTTCTTATATTCTCCCCAAGAAGTTTTGGAACAATCATCTAGGAAGCCCGTCATCATGGCAGCAATCACTAAAACTAGGTATATGATAGATTCTCTCTCAATTTGTCCAAAAATCAAAATTGTTATTACAAATACAAAAATAAATAAAAAACCAGCACCTCTAGGTTTGCCAGCCGAAAGAATTCCATCGTGAGCAAATTCACGTCCCTTGTCGGTTGGAAGAAGCTTGGATAGGCTCTGCATACAAAAGCAGGTGAGGATAAAGGCAAGAAGGATACCTAAAAATGAAATTAAGTTTGGACTTAATGAGGCAAAAATTATATTTAACATCAGTGAATTCCTTTCTGTTTCCTGTTTATTTTGCGTTTTGGTACATGCTATATTATATTTCATTTTCCTATTATTGCAAGAGAGAATTTCCAATTCTATTTTTTTTTGGTATACTAATGGGAGAAATGACTACAGGACAAAACGTAATGGAGGGGTTGCATTGGGAAAAGGGAATTTTGCAGAAACGGTATTGCATCTTCAATTAGAAGAAAGAGAGAGAATGGAAATTCTTAAAAAATATCATTTTGAAGATAAGCATGAGAGAGAATGCAAACTGGTATACGAGGAACTTATAGATGCAATGGAAGTAGTTTCAAATCTGACACGAGTCAACGGTGAAACAAAAGAGAGGCTTTCTTTTGTTGACAAAGCAAACTATTTGATTGGAATGATAACGCTAGGCGAGGGCGTGGATGGATTACTTCAGAAATACTATCATGCAAACCGGGTGTTTGAAGCTTATATGGCAGATTGTTTGTGTATGGAACTCCTTCGTAGTGGATATGAGCAATTTGAAAGCTTTGTATATGAAGAATGTGGAGAATGGCCAGAAAAATATGACTTTATTGGGGATAATTATCCAATAGAATCGATTTTAGAAATCATAAAATATGTTCCACAGGATATAATAACGCATAATCAAGCATATGCACTAATTCCTAGTAAAAGTGTTGTTTTTCTTTCTACGCTTTCCCCTCAGAAAAAGGACTGTATGCTTCAAATTTGTGAGAATTGCAAGAATACTATGTGTGAAAAACAGAAAATGCGACCTCAAAATTATGGGGAAATGCAAATATTTAGAAGGAGGAATTATCCATGGTAGACCAATTTTCTAGGACAGAATTGCTGATTGGGAAAGCGGGAATCGAACGATTAAAGAGTGCAAGAGTGGCAGTGTTTGGAGTTGGAGGAGTTGGCGGTTTTGTAGTGGAAGCGTTAGCTCGTAGTGGAGTTGGCGCGTTTGACTTAATTGATAATGATAAGGTCTCATTGACTAATATTAATCGTCAAATTATCGCTACGCATAAAACCATAGGAAGAGACAAGGTTGAGGTTATGAAAGAGCGGATACAAGAAATAAATCCAAATGCCACTGTTAATACGTATCCTATATTTCTCTTACCTGAAAATCGGAATATATTTGATTTTAAAAATTATGATTATGTGGTAGATGCAATTGATACGGTTACTGCAAAAATAGAGCTAGTATTAATGGCAGAAGGTGCCAAGGTACCTATTATTAGTTCAATGGGAGCAGGAAACAAAATGGATCCAACAAAATTTGAAGTAGCTGATATTTATAAAACAAAGGTATGTCCACTAGCAAAAGTAATGCGACGAGAGTTAAGAAAGCGTAATGTTAAAGGGTTGAAAGTAGTCTATTCTATGGAGGAAACTTTGATTCTAGAAGAGTCGGAGGAAGAAAAGGGAAATAAAAGAAGTCTTCCTGGAAGTATTTCATTTGTGCCGTCCGTAGCTGGATTAATCATAGCTGGAGAGGTAATTAAGGATTTAATTTTAGTTTAAGATTTTAAATTTTAAAAATATTGAGGCTTTTTGGTGTATAAATTCCTCTATTTGGCAAACAATATTAGCATAGTCAATATTACGTTAGATGGAGGAATTTTTATGAAAGCAACTGGCATTGTAAGAAGAATAGATGATCTTGGAAGAGTAGTAGTACCAAAAGAAATACGAAGAACGATGCGAATTCGAGAAGGAGATCCACTAGAAATATTTACGGATCGGGAAGGTGAAATCATACTTAAGAAATATTCGCCGATTGGTGAACTGGGTCAATTTGCAAAATTTTATGCAGAATCTCTTGCACAGACAATTGGACATGTCGTATGTATTGCAGATCGAGACGCTTTTATTGCAGTAGCGGGAGGAAGAAAAGAACTTTTGATGAAATCGATAAGCAAAGAGCTAGAGGAGGTAATGAACGAGAGAAAGCCGATTCTTGCAACCGATGGAACATATTGTAAAATTGCAGATCCAGATGAAAAATCAGTATATCAGGTAATCTGGCCAATTATATGCGAGGGAGATTCTATTGGAGCAGTTGTTATTTTTTCTAAAGATAATAAAAAAGAATTTGGTGAGGTAGAAGAAAAAGCAGCTGCTTGTGCAGCAAGCTTTTTGGCACGACAAATGGAACAATAGAAAAAGGGGAAGAACATTGAAAAATTATACGTTAGATGAATTTGTTGAAATTATCCGAAAACTTCGGGCGCCAGATGGGTGCCCGTGGGATAAAGAGCAAACGCATGACACATTGAAAGAAGCAATGATAGAAGAGGCATATGAAGTAGTAGAGAGCATTAACAATAAGGATATATTAAATTTACGGGAAGAATTGGGTGATGTATTATTGCAAGTGGTCATGCATTCTATAATTGCAGAAGAGAAAAAAGAATTTTTACTAGAGGATGTAATAAGTGATGTGGCGGAAAAGATGATTCGTAGGCATCCACATGTATTTGGAGATGTAATTGCGGATAATACGGAGTGTGTGTTGCAAAATTGGGAAGAAATCAAAAAAGAAGAACACAAAGAAAGTACCGTAGCGGAAGGGATGCTTCGGGTGGCAAAAGCATTACCAGCAACAATTAGGGCGCAGAAAGTACAAAAGATTGCAGGCAAGGTAGGGTTTGATTTTCCAGACTATGAGGAGGCAGTAAGCAAGGTATATGAAGAGCTTGAGGAGCTTTCAGAAGCCCGAAAAATAGGGAAAATTTGTGAAATAGAAGAGGAGTATGGGGATTTGATGTTTTCCGTTGTTAATTTATCTAGATTTTTGCAACTAAATACTGAAAATTCCTTGACAAATGCCACTAATAAGTTTATAAATAGATTTGAAGGTGTTGAACGTCTTGCATCTAGCAAACATCAAGCCTTGAGCGATTTAACCATAGACGAGATGAATGATTTATGGAAGCGCATAAAATAATCGGAATGATATATTCTGATACATAAAATTAAAATATTCAGAGGAGGAGTCAAATCCATGAACAAAGCAGAGTTAGTTGCAGCAATTGCAGAAAAAACAGAATTATCAAAAAAAGATTCAGAGAAAGCTTTAAAAGCGTTCATCGATGTTGTAACAGATGAATTAAAGAAAGGTGAAAAAATCCAGTTAGTTGGCTTTGGTACTTTTGAAGTATCCGAAAGAGCAGCTAGAGAAGGAAGAAATCCTCAGACTGGTAAAACTATGAAAATTGCAGCATCTAAAGCTCCAAAATTCAAAGCTGGTAAGGCATTAAAAGACGCTATCAACTAAATCAACATTAATTTGACGACTTAAAGGCTACTCAGTGAGTAGCCTTTTATTTTTCGCGTTGGCAATGAGTCATGCATTTTAGTAAAGAAAGCCAAAAGCATGCTTGCATAAGCTTTTGGCTTTCTTTACTAAAATATAGGGCGAAGCCCGCGAACGAGATGGAGCGAAGCAGAATCGAGTTAGCAGCATGACGGAAGTGAAGCGAAGCCCGCGAACGAGATGGAGCGAAGC
>JBGUEO010000011.1:48452-120631 GCA_041821315.1 Velocimicrobium sp.
GAGTTAGCAGCATGACGGAAGTGAAGCGAAGCCCGCGAACGAGATGGAGCGAAGCGAAATCGAGTTAGCAGCATGACGGAAGTGAAGCGAAGCCCGCGAACGAGATGGAGCGAAGCAGAATCGAGTTAGCAGCATGACGAAAGCGATAGAGAAGCCCGCGAACGAGATGGAGCGAAGCAGAATCGAGTTAGCAGCATGACGGAAGTGAAGCGAAGCCTATTAAATAGTATTTGGAAGGAGTTTAAAATGAGACTTGATAAATTTTTAAAAGTGTCGCGGTTGATTAAGCGAAGAACGGTTGCAAATGAAGCCTGTGATGCAGGCAGGATTTTGGTAAATGGGAAGGTTGCAAAAGCATCCTTTAGTGTGAAAGCTGGGGATGTGATTGAGATTGGTTTTGGAAACAAGCAAGTTAAAGTTGAAGTATTAGCGGTACAAGAAACAGTCCGTAAAGACGATGCAAAAGACCTTTATAAATATTTGTAATGAAATGCTTGATCTCTCCATATAATACCTGTAGACAGGATACTATATGGGGAGGTTTGGGTTTGGAAGAAAATAAAAAGATGTCCAATCATAAATTGATGGTAGAAGCGAGAAAACGCAGTGCAATCACAGGAGTTCTAGATGTTATCTCGTTTGATGCAAATGAAGTTTTGCTTGAGACGGAGATGGGAATTTTAACCATTCGGGGAGACGCGCTCCATGTCAATCGCCTTACCCTTGAAAAAGGTGAAATTGATTTAGATGGGACGCTGGATAGTTTTAGCTATTCCGATAAAAAGAATCATGGCGAGGATTCTTTTTTAAAGAGAATGTTTCGATAAGGGGAATTTGCATGAGTGAAATGATCGTTTCTGAAGTGCATTTTTATTTGAGTTCTTTTTTATGGGGAATGGCGTTAGTTGCAATGTATGATGTACTTCGCATATTTAGAAGAATAATAAAACATAAGAGCTTGTTAATTGCATTGGAAGACTTAATTTTTTGGATAATGGCAGCAGGGCTTGTGTTTCGTATGATATATCAATATAACAATGGAATCATTCGATTTCCAGGAATGATTATTCTGTTTTTGGGAATGTTGCTTTACCATTATGGGGTAAGCAATCCGTTTGTACATTTTATTAATAAAAAAATCATTCTTCCAATAAAAAAAGTGATAAGAATGATACATAAGCTATTGAAAAAAGGAGAGAAAAAAGTTAAACTCTTCTTAAGTAGAAAAATACGACCAAAGCAGTAAGGAGATCGTTATGGCTATGCGAAGAAATAAAAGAGTAAACAAAAAGAGAAGAGCAAATCTTGGAGCAGTAGCTTTTGTTGTGCTACTTTTATGTTGTGTTGTTGCCTACAAAAAAATTGATTTGGATATACAAGAGACGGAATGTCAGAACAAATTGGCACAATTGGATGAAACAAAAGTGGCAGAAGAAAAAAGAAGTGATGAGATTGAAGATTATAAAGTGTATGTACAATCAAAGCAATATATTGAGCAGGAAGCAAGGGACAAGTTAGGGCTCACTTATCCAGATGAGATTGTATTTGAAGCAGACGATAATTAGGTGTTGACATTCTATTTTTTATTGAGTATAATTGTAATCGTCTTGTTTGGCGGAATAGCTCAGTTGGCTAGAGCACACGGTTCATACCCGTGGTGTCGAGGGTTCAAATCCCCCTTCCGCTACGAAAAACCTTGTAAATATTTATATTTACAAGGTTTTTTATTGGTGTGAATTACGAATGCACAAATGCTTAATCTGGAATTCTATATTGTGGGATAATCCGCATTTAGCCATGCTAAGATACGATTTACTACCTCTTTGTATCGTTGTCCAACAAGTAGACCAGTGTGTGTAGTGTTCCATAGTCCAGTATATTCTCCACCAAAATAGGTTGCGATAGTATTACCTCTTATATCATCTTCTTCACTGCTTACTGCACTAATGACCAGACAACGGCAGGTGACTTGCTTATTATCTACACAAATTCCACCAGTTTCCTCATAAGAGATAAAAGCATTTCTTGCGACGGAAGATTCCATTGCCAAATATTTTTTTTGAAATGAGATGTCATCCGGTGATTCATCGATGCTAAAAGCTTCCTCGCGCGTAGGTGCAGGCTCAATTATTCCATTTGCTTGTTCTATACTTTTATAAGGGAAACGATCATACACTTCTTTGCAAATTGTTGTATCAACTAATACTAAACCAGCTAGAGTAGCTTGTTCTGCGATTTTTTGACCAAGTATTCCGCCCATACTAAATCCAATTAAAATTGGCGGTTCCTTGCACTCAGCAAGTACTTCTTTGACGTCTGCTAAATAATCTTCGAACGATATCTTCGTCAAATCCATAATTCTGCTTTTATAATGACTTCTTAAATTCATAACATAACAATTAAAACCTTCTTGTACAAAATGTGGAATAAATTTACTCCACATCCAGCTTCCGGTATAAGCTCCATGTAAAAAAAGTAAAGGTGATTTTTTGTGGCTTTTTTTACTGTCCGTATTTAAATATATCTCCAAGAATAAATCATGTTCGCCGATATATTTTTCAATATGATTCGGTAATATCTTTGTGTAATCAATCATTTTCCTTATCCTCCATATAAAATTAGTTTGACAACAAACTATTAGATTAAAAAATTAAAGATTTTTATAAATTTTAGATAAAATCTGGATCAGTTCTACTTGTTCTTTATTCGAAATCCCCAAGAAAAAAACATCTAAAATTTTAGTTGAAATCGATTCAAAAATAGGCTGTAATTGAATTCCTTTGGAAGTTAAAGATACAAAAATCACTCTGGTATCTTGTGAATTCCGCTCTTTTGTAACATACTCAAGCTTTACTAATTTGTCAATGAGAGCCGTTACGGTGGATTTGTCTTTGCCAATTTTTTCAGCAATTTCAGCCATGGTCATTTGTTTGTTTGCAAAGAGGGCATAGAGGATGTCTCCATGGGAAGTAACAATACTACCAATTCCATTTGCTTCCATCTCATTTACAATACGCTTATTTGCTTTTTCTCTAATTTTTGATATCAATGATATCGCATCTGTTGTTTTCATAAGGATATTATAGTTTTATATCAAACTATTGTCAATGACTGTTTTTAAGACGAATGTTTGTAGCGACACTTATTGGTCTTTTTTTGTCTACAAATTTTTAATAATTGATTCCATCCTTCGACAAACTTTCTATCGATTGAAAGTTATAATAGGCAACTGAAACGTTAGAAAGGGTGGGGAGAAATGAAAAAATGGAATCAAAGAATGGTAGCGGTAGATCTTCTGGCATTTGTTATGGGAAGAGCTGCGATTTTTTCGATAAATCCGATTGGGATTGGTTATTTTTTATGTGCATATGGACAAGGCGTTAATAAAGGAGTACTAGCAGCTGCACTTCTTTTTGGCATTTCAACAACAATGGATGGAGTTAGTGTGATAAAATATGGACTGGTGCTACTCACACTATCGGTGATTGAGCATCTGTTTAAAAGAGAAAATAAGGGAATAAATGATCACATACGTGCACTTATAGGCGCGGGAATTACTACGACATTATCGCTTACCAAAGCATTTTTATATCGCGATTTTATAAGTCAGATGGCGCTTGCATTTTTAGAGGGGCTTTTGGTCTATCTTTCCTGCTTTCTTTTAAAAAAGGGAGTATCATATTTGCTATATTGTAGGAAACGAGAGGCCATGAGTAATGAGGAGTTGGTGAGCTTAGCACTCATGATAGGGATTGTGGTGTACAGTATTCCAAACGTGATGCTATTTTCCTTATCATTTCCCAAGCTAATATCCTTCCTTTTTGTTATTATCATCGGATATAAGTATGGTCCAGGGACTGCATCCGTTGCAGGAGCAGTTTGTGGTATCGTAATTTCTTATAGTAATAATTCGGTTACATATATTGGAGTTTTATGTATTTTGGGGATTTGTGCCGGAATGTTTCAAGAAATTGGAAAACTTGGTGCGGGCATTGCGTTTGCAACAACAGCGATTTCGCTAGGATACCTCTATGAGCGAAGCTTACTCAAAATTTCTGGAGTTGAGTCTATGCTGCTGGCGGTATGCTTATTTTTGCTGATTCCTGAGAAATGGATCGAGCCAGTGAGTTGGGAAAAAAAGAGCGATGGAGATTATATGAAACAAAATTTGCAGAGGATGACAAAAAATAAATTTCGGGAGTTTTCCGAGTCATTACAAAAACTTTCAAAGTCTTTCATGAATTATACAGAAAACAAAAATATGTTAGGCTGTGATGAGATGAATACTATATTTGAGGATATTTCCGGTAAGTTTTGCAAAGAATGTATTTATTGTAGTCACTGTTGGGAGGATAATTATGAAATGACGTATGCGTTTGCTCAAGATATTTTTGAGGTTGCAAAAAAAAATGGACATCTAAAAATGCAAGATGTTCCTACTCGTTTTAAAAACCAGTGTGTTTATGCGGAAGCCTTTGTAAAAGAGACCAATAAAAGTTTGGAAATTGCAACGCTAAATTTAAAATGGTACAATAAGCTAATCGAAAGTAGACAGGCTGTTTCGGGGCAACTTGAAGAAATGGCACAAATTGTAAAAGAGTTTGCATTTGACATTAGTGAGATGAAGCAAGTAAAGCATGTACTGGAAGAGCAGATGGTCAATAAGCTTCGGGCACATCATATTGAAGTAAAGCATTTGGTAGTTATGCAAAACAAAGGTGGTAGATTGGAAATACACTTTCAGGCAAAGGTAAAGAGGGGACGGTATGTGACAAAAAAAGAGGTCGCATCGTATTTGGGACAAGTAGTAGGAAAGAGAATGAAACCTTCTGAACAGATGAAAAATGCGATACCAGATGAATTTGAATTGCTTGTATTTTGGGAGGATACAAAATATAAAGTATTAACTGGTGTAGCTAGAATTACAAAATCGGGAGAAGATATTTCGGGTGACAATTTTTCTTTTTTGGAATTGGATGCAGGTGAGATGATAATGACACTTTGTGACGGGATGGGTTCGGGCGAGCGCGCGCATAAAGAAAGTGAATCTGTAATAAATTTGATTGAAGACTTTATGGAAGCAGGATTCAAAGAATCAGCGACCATTCATTTAATCAATTCATTATATGTACTGCAATCGGATGGACAGTCATTTTCGACGATTGATATGGGGATTATTAATTTATACGATGGAAATTGTAATTTTGTAAAAATGGGGGCAGCAGCTACTTTTTTAAAACATAAAGATCAAATTGAAACCATTATGTCCTCATCGCTTCCTGCAGGCATGTTTGAGAATAGTAAATTAGAAAGAAATCGAAGGAAAATAAAAGACGGTGATTTTATAATTATGGTTACAGATGGAGTCATTGACTGCTTTCCTGGAAATGAGAAAGAAGACTATGTTAAAGAGTTGTTAGAGAAGATGACAAGCAATAATCCAAGGGAAATAGCAAATCGAATTTTAAATGAAGCATTGGGTTCTAGCGAACGAGTAGCAGGGGATGATATGACGGTAATTGTTGCTGGGATATGGGAAAAACCTTGAAATAGTAAAACGACAGGGGTACAATATGAGTAGATTGGGAATCTAATTTAAGTGAGGAAAGTCATGGAACGTAAGATTATTGCTTATGTAGAAAAGCATAGTATGCTAAAAGAAAAAGACAAAGTAGTAGTAGGAGTTTCTGGTGGAGCAGACTCGGTTTGTCTTTTTTTTGTGATGTTAAAACTTCGAAAACTTTATGATTTATCGTTGCATGTGCTTCATGTAAATCATCAAATGAGGGGTAGCGATGCAGATGAGGATCAACGATTTGTAGAAGCATTAGGAAAACAATATACAGTACCAGTTAAGATAGTAAAAAAAGATGTTCGATTGTATGCAAGAGAACACAAATTAAGTGAAGAAGAAGCCGGTCGTTTTATTCGATATGAAGCATTTCAAACATTTTGTGAGGAAGAGAATGCAACTAAAACTGCGATTGCACATAATATGAATGATAATGCCGAGACGATGTTATTTCATCTGGCAAGGGGAAGTGGAACGAGAGGGCTGTGTGGCATTTTACCAGTGAGAGGTAATATTATTCGACCACTACTTTGTGTAACGAGGGATGAAATTGAAGAATATCTAAAATGTATTGGGCAAACATATCGGACGGATGCATCTAATTATGAAGATGATTATTCAAGAAATCAAATTAGACATTATATACTTCCACTAATGGGAAAACTTAATACAAAGAGCATTGAGCACATGAGTGAGACTGCAAATCTTTTGAAAGAAACACAAGATTATATGGATAAGAATGCAGAATCTGCATGTAAAAGGATTGTTAAATATGAGAATGGGCAATACTTATTGAACATAGATATGCTCATAACAGAGGACTTAATCATACAAAAAGAAGTCATTCGAAAAACCATAATTGCAATAACCCAAAATGCAAAGGATATCGATAATCAGCATATTGAGAGAATCCGTTTGCTTTGTGAGATGCCCTCTGGTAAACAAGTAGATTTACCAAATGGAATAAAGGCAATGAGAGAATACCAACATTTAAAACTTGGGATTCCTTCCATCGAAATGAATGAATATGAGGTTTTACTAGAGATACCGGGAAGATATTCTATTCCAGGCACGGATGATTGTTTGGATATTTGTGTGGAAGAATGTTTTGACAAAGTTGATGAAATTCCGAAAAATGACTATACGAAATGGTTTGATTATGATAAAATATGTCAAGCTATATCCTTGCGTAATCGACGAAATGGGGACTATTTTCAAGTAAACCAAGAAGGTGGGACTAAGAAAGTAAAGGACTACTTTATTGATAAAAAGCTTCCTAGGGATAAGCGAAGTTCTATTCCGTTACTGGCGGACGGTGGGCATATCATTTGGATTATTGGAGATAGGATCAGTGAACGATATAAGATTACGAATAAGACGAAAAATATACTAAAAGCGAAAATCATTGGAGGTAAGAAAAATGAGCATTAGAGTTATGATTTCAGAGGAGGAATTGAGCAAGCGAATTGCCGAGCTTGGTGAACAAATTAGCCGAGACTATGAAGGGAAAACCGTTCATTTGATTTGTATCCTAAAGGGAAGCGTTTTCTTTACCTGCGAGTTAGCAAAACACATTAGTCCGTTGGTCACGATGGATTTTATGTCGGTATCAAGCTATGGAAATGCACAAGAGAGTACGGGAAGGGTTCGAATTGTAAAAGATTTGGATGAACATATTGAGGATAAAGATGTTTTGGTGATTGAAGATATTATTGATTCGGGCAGAACACTTGATTATCTTTTAGAAATGTTAAAAAGTAGAAAACCAAAAAGTATTAAGCTTTGTACACTACTAGATAAGCCAGATCGCAGAGTGACAAATGTACAGGTTGATTATACTGGATTTGCAATACCAGATGAATTTGTTGTAGGGTATGGACTAGACTATGCTCAGGAACTAAGAAATCTTCCCTATATTGGTGTTGTGGAAGAGTAAAGGAGGAGTATTATAATTGAAAAAACAGATGAGAGGGTTGGGATTTTATTTTCTAATCTTAGCCATTATTGTAGCAGCAATGTATTTTTCAGGAAATACATCGGCTACATCAGATAATTCATATACACATTTAGACTTTTTAGAAGATATTACAAATAATGCAAATAATATTGATAAAATTCAAATCTATCCGAATGAGGAAGTACCAACGGGTGAAGTCGTTGTGCTATACAAAAGCGGTGATAAGGCAAAATTCAATACGCCAGATGTGAATGAAATACAAAAAGATCTAGAAGCAAAGAATATCAAAAGTGATATGAGAGATATTAGTAAGCCAAGTTGGATAATAACTACATTATTGCCATATGTTCTTATTTTTCTGGCAGTGATTCTTTTGTTTTCCTTTATGTCGAATCAGGCTGGTGGCGGAGGAAATTCTAAGGTAATGAATTTTGGCAAGAGCCGGGCAAAAATGACGACAGAGGAGAATAAAAATACTACGTTTAAAAACGTAGCAGGGCTGCAAGAAGAGAAAGAAGCATTGGAAGAAATTGTGGATTTTTTGAAAACACCAAATAAATATATTAAAGTAGGTGCTAGAATTCCCAAAGGAGTGCTTTTAGAAGGGCATCCTGGTACGGGTAAGACATTACTTGCAAAAGCGGTGGCAGGAGAAGCAGGGGTGCCTTTCTTTAGTATTTCAGGTTCCGATTTTGTAGAGATGTTTGTTGGTGTTGGTGCATCGCGTGTGCGTGACTTGTTTGCGGAAGCAAAGAAAAATGCACCTTGTATTGTTTTTATTGATGAGATTGATGCGGTTGCTAGGCGAAGAGGAACTGGACTTGGCGGCGGGCACGATGAAAGAGAACAGACGCTAAATCAGTTACTTGTTGAAATGGATGGTTTTGGAATCAATGAAGGAATCATTGTAATGGCAGCAACCAATCGTGTTGATATCTTAGATCCTGCAATTTTACGTCCAGGTCGCTTTGATCGAAGAGTTACGGTAGGACACCCAGATGCAAAGGGAAGAGAAGAAATTTTACAGGTACATGCAAAGAATAAACCACTTGGTGAAGACGTTGACTTAAAGCAAATTGCTCAGACAACGGTCGGATTTACAGGGGCGGACTTGGAAAATTTATTAAATGAGTCGGCCATTATGGCAGCAAAGGAAGATCGTACCTTTATTATGCAAGAAGATATTAAAAAATCGTTTATCAAAATAGGAATTGGACCAGAAAAGAAAAGCCGCATTGTTTCTGAAAAGGATAAGAAAATTACTGCATATCATGAAGCTGGGCATGCAATTTTATTCCATTTACTACCAGACATTGGACCGATATATACTGTTTCGGTTATCCCAACTGGACATGGAGCGGCTGGTTATACGATGCCACTTCCAGAAAAAGATGAAATGCATCTGACAAAAGGGAAAATATTACAAGCCATTATGGCTACACTTGGAGGACGAATTGCGGAGGCAATTATTTTTGATGACATTACAACGGGAGCTTCTCAAGATATTAAGCAGGCATCCAAGCAGGCAAGAGATATGGTTACAAAATATGGATTTTCCGAAACCGTTGGCATGGTGAACTATGCAAGTGATGACGATGAAGTCTTTATTGGAAGAGACCTAGGGCACACAAGAAACTATAGTGAAAATGTCGCAAAAATGATTGATGAAGAAGTAAAAAATATTATTGATGAATGTTATATAAAGGCAAAAAAACTCTTGAATGATAATATAGAAACGCTTCATAACTGTGCGAATCTTTTAATTGAGAAAGACCGCATTAACAGAGATGAGTTTGAGGGCCTGTTTCAAAAAAACAACCAAGAAATCCTAGAGTTTTAGCAATAAAAATAAGAAGGTATTATTTTTATTCAAAAGGAGCATGCAAAATAAACAAAAAAAAAATACGAAAAATTAAAAGTTTGTGCACACTTAATTTACAAATGATGCTATACTAATAAACGTAAACCCCAATACATTATATAGTTTTTGCTACACCCCATAAGTAACAAAAATACCTTCTCCAAAGAGAGAGCAGCGTTCGGAAGCTGCTCTCTTTTTACATTTTACATTTTTTGAAATATTTTTCTTGCACTTTGCAAAAAATCATGGTATTATTACAAAGGTTAAGAAATTGGATGGGTTCCCGAGTGGCCAAAGGGGGCAGACTGTAAATCTGTTAGCGACGCTTTCGAAGGTTCGAATCCTTCTCCATCCATTGAAATCCAGTTTGGGTTTCTACCAAAACACAATTTCATTTGAAATTATGTTTTTACTTCGCGGATTCAACTATGTTGAAGACCAAGATGCCGGCGTGGCGGAACTGGCAGACGCACAGGACTTAAAATCCTGCGGGACTAATCTCCCGTACCGGTTCGATTCCGGTCGCCGGCAGTACTTGTAAGAGTAAAATCTTTTGTATAAAAGGGTTTTGCTCTTTTTTTGCATATTCATGGAAAGCAAGCTTGACATTTAAAGAAAGGGTGTTATACTATAAATATGGAAAGCAAGCTTTCCGTTGAAGGGAGCAGACCATGAAAAATCGGTTAGAAGAAATAAGAAAGCAAAGAGGTATAAAGCAGGAGGATTTAGCTCTTGCACTTGAGGTATCGAGACAGACCATTGGGTCTTTAGAAAACGGACGTTATAACCCATCGATTTTGCTAGCGTTTAAGATAGCCCGGTATTTTGGTATGAGTATTGAAGAAATTTTTATGTATGAGGAGGAATTGAAATGAAGAAATATTCACATTATAGTGCAGCCATAGTTGGAGTCATATTACTTGGAATTGGATTTTACCTAATGAAAATGCTTAGCGATTCACAGAGTACGCTTCCCTATGTTTGTATTGGAGTTGGAGCGGGATTTCTTGGTGGCGGAATGTCAGAAATCATTCAAAAAAGAGCCATAGGGAAGAATCCAAAGCTTGCAAAGGAACTGGAAATTACACGTTTGGATGAGAGAAATGTAACAATTGCTAACAAAGCGAAAGCAAAAGCATATGACATGATGGTCTTTATATTTGGGGCATTAATGCTCACCTATACATTGATGAATGCAGACCTAAAAGAAATTCTTCTTTTAGTAGCGAGTTATCTCTTTATTATTGGATATGGTCTATATTTTCGCATAAAATATGACAAAGAAATGTAAAACGTTTAGACGGATTTAGCATAAAAACTGTTCGAAAAGGAAGACAACAAGACAAGAAAGCACGGATACTTGAAAAAGACTTCTGCCGTTCCAAGCTAGTATGATAGCTATGAGGAGTGCAGCCAAAGCAGAAAAGCTACTATTTGTGGCACTTAAAATTGCCGGAAACGTCATGACAGAAAGTGTTACATATGGTACGTAATAAAGGAATGAACGGATAGTCCTGTTTTTGATTTCCTTGCGAATCAGTGTTAATGGCAAGACACGAATGAGGTAGGTAATACCTGCCATAAGTAGAATATAGATATAAATATTATGTTTCATTGGGTTCCTCCTGTAGTGGGAATAAGACTGCTGCAATTCCGGCGATAATCACGGTTAAAATAATAATTTTCATGCCAGAAGAGAGCGCAGATAAAATTGGTAATTTGGAACATATAAAACTAGCAGACATCGAACCTGCGATTAAAATGGCAAGTATTTTGTTTTTTCTTGCAGGCGGTATAATGACTGCGAGAAACATTCCATAGAGACCAACACTTAAAGCACTCACAATATTGTTTGGTAAAACATTTCCCATAACAACGCCAAGATAAGTACCGATTGCCCAACCGGGCATAGCAATAAAAATAGCGCCATAGGTATAAAAAGGGTTCAATTTTCCGAATACCGAAATGGAGATACCAAAGATTTCGTCGGTTACATCATATCCAATCAAAAAGCGGTGAATAAGCGGTGTTTCCCTGGAGAGTTTCTGGCTGAGTGCGCATGACATTAATAAATATCTTGCATTTGTAATAAAGGTTATTCCAATGACTTCAAGATATCCAGCGTTTGCAGCAATTAAAGTGAAACCAGCAAATTCTCCTGCGGAAGCATTGTTTAATAAACTAGCGAGCAAAGCTTGAAATGCGGTAAGTCCAGCATTTCTAGCGGCAATCCCAAGAGTAAAGGATACAGCCAAATATCCAAGGGAAATAGGTATACCGTCTCGAATACCTTTTGAAAACCAAGATGTGTTTGTGTTTTTCATAGCAAATCCTCCAAGTAAAATCTTGTGTTTATTATTTTACAATTTTTCTTGCAAACAGTCGAACGAATATTTATAATTTTATTATTAGTAGAACTAATGGATAGGGGATAATACTATGAATCGGTATGAAGTATTTGTAAAAGTAATGGAATGTAAGAGCTTTACGAGGGCAGCAGAAGAGCTAAATTACACACAGTCAGCAGTTAGTCAGATGATCCATACCTTGGAAGAAGAATTGTCAACGACATTAATCTTGCGTTCAAAGGGCGGGATTGAATTGACTGCGGATGGAATGGAATATCTCCCCTATATTCGTTCCATTGCGAATGCGCATCGAGAACTAAAAGTAAAAAATAATGAAATGCAGGGGTTACAAGGAGGAGTCGTTCGAATCGGTACATTTACAAGCGTCAGCTGTAATTGGCTTCCCAGTTTGATGAAAGAATTTAAAGTTCAATTTCCATCGGTTCAATTTGTTTTACAACAAGGCGAGTATACCAATATTGGGCAATGGATTAAGGAAGGAAGTGTGGATTTTGGCTTTATAAATCCAGACGCAGTCAAAGGGCTTACCATTAAAAAATTACAAAAGGACGAGATGGTAGCAATTCTTCCACCCGAGCACAGCCTAGTAAATAAAGAAAGCGTATCGCTTCTTGAGCTTGCAGGAGAACCCTATATTTTACTTGATGAAGGAGAACATAGTGTGCCGCTTGCAGCATTCGAACAAATGGGAGTGAAGCCTAATATTGAATATAAGGTGTATGATGATTATTCGATCATGTCTATGGTAGAAAAAGGCCTTGGCGTTTCTATTCTCTATAGCCTTGTGGTAGAAAATCATAAGAAAAATTATGTCATTCGCCCAATAAGCACACCGGTTGAACGTACAATTGCAATTGCCTATAAAAATAAAAATACATTGCCAATAGCAAGTCGCTATTTTTTGGATTTTATTATAAAGGAATTTGAAAAGAGAGAAAGTTAGTAACTCAACTTTCCCACCAACATAGCTGGTGAAAACGCTTGATTTCTCAAGCAAAGCAACAAAATAAATCGGTGCATTGACATTAAAATAGCACCTAATCTTTGGTATAATAAGTTCACCACAAACATTAACATACAAAGAAAGGTGCTAAACTTATGATATACCAAAATGACCAAAATGAAAATCCTCAAAATAAATTTTCTGATGCATTAAAACGACTTCAAATCGGAAAACTGTTGCGCAAATCCAATATTACTAAATCATGTGGTATTTCTGCATATGAGGTATTTAAATTTTTACTACTGGTAGCATTTCAAGGAAAGAACCTGTTTCGTTTCCTGAATTCTAAACATAAAGATCAGGCTGTTTCAAAAAATACGTATTATCGCTTTCTCAATGAAACTTCCTACAACTGGAGTAAATTTCTTTTGCTCCTTGTAGTTAAGGTTACAATTGCATTTGATTCGCTTACTCGCCCAGAAAGAGTAAAAGTCCTGATTTTAGATGATTCTGTTATTAAACGTAATCGTAGCAAAACTGTAGAACTGCTTGCACGTGTCTTTGACCATGTGGAGCATAAATGCCAGAAAGGATTTACCCTTCTTACTCTTGGTTGGTCTGACGGATACAGCTTTATACCAACTGGTTTCAATATGCTTTCTTCAGCAGAAAAAAGAAACCGCTACAACGAAGTATCCTCTGACATTGATCATCGTACCAAAGATGGGACGATTCATCAATGAGGATACATATGAAGGACAGATTGATAATTTTTTGAGTATGAATTCATACATTTACTGCTATAACAATCCGCTTATTTATAGGGATCCAAGCGGACATATTGTAATTGAAGCTACTGCAGTCACATTTTTTGTTGTCGCAACTGCAGGGACGGTGGTATATGTTTCATATCGATATATTACGTCATCAAAAGATCACAAATCGATAAAAGAGGGTATTGTTTCTGTAAAGAATGATTTAAAAGCTACCTACACGTATACAAAAGAAGTTATCAAAAATAAAGTTTTCAGTATTAAGGGAAAATCAAATAATAAGACAGAATATACATCAACTAGTAAGAAAGAAAATACATCAAATAAAGATATGAAATTAAGTAAAAGCAAAGGAGAGAATAAGGCTGATCCATATGCAAGAGAAAGTCAAAAGAAACAAGGGAGGGAGAGGAAAAATAAAGCAAGGGAAAAAGACAATTGGAAGCCTAAGTCTAATCCAAAGCCACCAAAAAAACATACACCTGGTAGAGAACATAGAAAATATTGAAGGGGGAAAAAATGCATATTTGGACTATTGAAAAATGGAGAGATAGATATGAATCTTATGATATTAGATCTGGGTTGAGACTAAGATGTGACCATGATGTTGATGAAGATGTCAAAAAGGAATGTAAGGCATTTTGTAAATGGTTGCGTTCTGAATATTACTTTCCAATAAGGGTTCCAATTTATTTAAAATCATCTTATAGAATTAAGTCAATTGACGGCGAATATGTTTGTGGTACTTTTTTTGAACCTAATGACAAAATGGTTGAACCGTATATTAGAATCGCAACTGGGGATTATCAGATACTTTTAAAGAAATGGGGAAAAGAGGATGCTATAAATGCTATCCTAAAATGCATTGCTCATGAACTGACTCATTATTTTCAGTGGATTAATGAATTGAATCTGACAGATATAGGTATTGAGAGACAAGCAAATCAATATAGTAGATTTATTGTTGATGAGTACTTAAATATAAGCGGATTTTCTTGAAAATTTGTATTTCGTTGCGCTACATTGTAGTAAATAATTGGATAGTGTAAAATAAGTTGTGTCTTTGGAAATAAAAGGCTCTTTCTTGGAAAGAATTAGATAATAAAATTCTTTTCTCAGGAAGGAGCCTTTGTAATCGCACCATAGTGGGTACTTCCACAAAGTTAACCGCTCCTATGAGCGGCACATTTTTATTGTGACTTTCTGCAATTCATTGGAAGGTTGTCTGACCAAGGAAGCAGACCTTCGCAGAAGCTACTGCCCTTTTCATCCAAATGTCTTGGAATCTCGGTCAGAAGATATTCAAAATAATCATAAGGCTTCAGATGATTCGTTTTTGCGGTCTCTGCAATACTATAAATAATCGCACTGGAATCTGCACCTGCGATTGTATCAATCATCATCCAGTTCTTCTTTTTATGTGCTTAAGAAAGTTATGTGCTCTTAACACTTGTGAAAAAAGGTGTCATAGTTATCTTATTAATAATAAGGAGGTAACTTATGAACCCAGAAATTATTTAAAATTACAAGCGTTTTCTTGCATAAAAGGGATATTCTCACCAAATCATGCATGCTTATGTGAAGGCTTTGGAACAAGAACCAGATTCTTGGAATACGCAAATTCAGGTGCAGTTGTATGAGAACATAAAACAAGCGCTTAATGACAAAGAAAAACTATTCAATCATGGAGCAAGGCATAACATTAAACCAACATCAAGTTTGCTTTTTTTTAATGATAACAGGTGAGCCTTTAAAAAACTTTGAACGTCAGCGAAAACTTAATAATACGAAGCATGCAGATATACTTAAAGATTTTTTTAAATATTCTACTGAGTTTAAGCACATATCCATTATGTCTGCTAATGATGTGAGTAATTAATATGTACATCTTTTCATGGATTAAAAAATTCAAGTATCGGAAGATATGTTACATCATTAAGAAACTTTTTTCGCTTCCTTGAATACAAAGGATACACAATAAATCAAGCAGTGTTGGACTTGCCTCTTTCACCAGCTGACTGGGCAAAGTCAAAAGTTCCAGTAATCCTTACATCTGATGAAGAAGATTGCTTGCGTTCTCACTATACGCTTGATAACGAAAATGGTATTCGAAACAACATTATAATCAGATTAATGCTTGATCTTGGTCTACGAAGTCCTGCTGGAAAGCAAATGACTTCAGATAGTAGATATAAAGTGGCAGTAGCACCAAGAATTTTGGATTCTAAGTATTCAGATAACAATGTCATTTAGTTAACGATTTATCATCCAAATGGTTAGATTTCCAACGAAGAGGTCTAACCATTTTTTGTTCTTTAACAGACCTTTTTTGTTTTATAAATTAGTACTTGACAAACATATTAAAATGTGCGATCGCTCTCGTTAATGATGGTTTTTAGAGGTAACGAGAGCGGCCCTTGAATTTGAGATATATTAACTTTAATTCAAGGAGGCGCTTACCATTATGATCTATCAAAAAATTAAAGATCTTTTTCATTCTTCTATTGAATATGTTGTTTCTAACATTTCAAATTATTGTATTCATCCGGATACGGATTTTATAAGAAACAGGAAAATCTCACCTAATGACCTTATTTCTTTTCTTGTTTCACAAGGGTCCTCATCTACAAAATTGGAAATGATTGATTTTTGGGGTATGGATCCTTCTATGCCAACTGCATCGGCTTTGAATCAACAACGCTCAAAATTGAAACCAGATGCTTTAGAGGCTGTCTTTCATCTGTTTAATTCATCTGTTTCCATAAATACGTACGATTTCTGCATTTTCCAATGAAGTATTGGTGCTTAAGATATATAAGCATTCACTTTTCTTATTGCGATTTCGTACAAATACAATCTTAACAGGAATCCCTGTTTTCGTTGTAACTGCCAGTGAACCAAGTGTCCATAAGGACATAGTCTGCTTTTATACCGGCATTCAGTGTATTCTTTATCAAAAGAATTGCAGCATCCGTTTTATGCATCATACTTTCCTTGCGAAATTTGTAGCCATTGGTACAATGATCAATGTCAGAGGATACTTCGTTGTAGCGGTTTCTTTTTTCTGCTGAAGAAAGCATATTGAAACCAGTTGGTATAAAGCTGTATCCGTCAGACCAACCAAGAGTAAGAAGGGTAAATCCTTTCTGGCATTTATGCTCCACATGGTCAAAGACACGTGCAAGCAGTTCTACAGTTTTGCTACGATTACGTTTAATAACAGAATCATCTAAAATCAGGACTTTTACTCTTTCTGGGCGAGTAAGCGAATCAAATGCAATTGTAACCTTAACTACAAGGAGCAAAAGAAATTTACTCCAGTTGTAGGAAGTTTCATTGAGAAAGCGATAATACGTATTTTTTGAAACAGCCTGATCTTTATGTTTAGAATTCAGGAAACGAAACAGGTTCTTTCCTTGAAATGCTACCAGTAGTAAAAATTTAAATACCTCATATGCAGAAATACCACATGATTTAGTAATATTGGATTTGCGCAACAGTTTTCCGATTTGAAGTCGTTTTAATGCATCAGAAAATTTATTTTGAGGATTTTCATTTTGGTCATTTTGGTATATCATAAGTTTAGCACCTTTCTTTGTATGTTAATGTTTGTGGTGAACTTATTATACCAAAGATTAGGTGCTATTTTAATGTCAATGCACCGATTTATTTAGTTGCTTTGCTTGAGAAATCAAGCGTTTTCACCAGCTATGCTGGTGGGAAAGTTGAGTTAGTAATAGGTGAACAAGGAAGAAAAAATTTGGTTGACAAAATCGTGCATATACTGTATATATTTATGTATACAGTATATGCACGATTTTTGTGAGAAGAAATTTGTTTGGAGGAAATGATGTATGTTGCATTTAGAACAAGTGAATAAAAGCTGGAATGATTTTTCACTAAAAGATATTACATTTGATTTGCCGACCGGATATATTATGGGGCTTATAGGGCCAAATGGGTCAGGGAAAACAACGCTTCTTCATATTATCATGGGATTATATAGCATTGATTTTGGAAGCGTGAATATGGATGGAAACGATATTTATGAGAAAGAAAAGATTGTAAAGAATAAGATAGGGTTTGTGTTAAATGAAGAACTGTTTACAGGGACAATGACGCTTGGGGAGAATGCAACAATGTATGGAGGCTATTATGATACCTTTCGTATGGACGTGTTTGAAACATATTGTAAGCGTTTTGGACTTGATCTAACTTGTAAATTAAAAAAACAATCGAAGGGTGAAAAGCTAAAATTTCAGTTTGCATTTGCGCTCTCTCATAATCCGAGTTTGTTGATTTTAGATGAACCAACTGCAAGTTTTGACCCTGAGTTTCGCAATGAATTTATTCGGATTGTGACAGACTTTGTAAAAGATGGGAAACACAGTGTGATACTAGCAACACATTTAACAGAGGAGCTGGATCAAATTGCCGATTATATTACCTTTATTAATCATGGAACACTCGTATGCAGCATGGATAAGGAAACCTTACTTGATTCATATCGAGTGGTAAGTGGAGAAGATTATAAGCTGAATTTGCTTTCGAAAAAAGGACTGGTTTATAAAGAAAAGGGAACTTATTTGAGTAAAGCGTTAGTTGAACATGGAATATACGCAAGTTATGATAAAGAACTTATTGTCCTACGACCGACGATTGAGGAGATTATGTATTACACGATAAAAGGAGAAATGCACAGATGATACGAATGGTTTTAAGAGATTATCGAATGAATTGGAAAGAGGGACTATCAAATGTCTCTAAAAATGGTTCATGGTTTGTTTATTTATATCTACTCATTGTTCCGGCAAATCTGTTTGGATTTATGGATAAGCCAAGTCATGTGGCGGTTTATTATGGAATTTTATTTCCGCTTATGTTAGGATTGCTACTTTCTCGAATGTACCCCAATCGCCTAAGCAAAACAATGTTTTTGTGTCCGATGAAAAAGGAAGAGCGAAAACGATATATTGTGAGCGCATATTGGATTCGTGTCCTGATACCAATCGCTTTATTTGCACTGATTGGGTTGATTTTAGTTGGAGTTTATCAAATAAGCGTGGAATCGTATGTATTTTTACTTGCAAGTGAAGCTTTATTTATAATTGGAACAAATTTATATATAGAAGCGAAGATTTCTGGCTATACGTTTTGGCAGATGATGGTGCAACTATATGGACTCATTTTTATCGTATCCTGCATTGGATACACCAGTGACTTAGGGACTCCGTTGAAAACTTGGGAATTTTTAATTTTTTTCGTTCTGCTTTTGTTACAAGGTGCTGCTACAACAAAATTAGTTGTCTCTTATTGGAGAACGGTATTGGAAGTTGCCTTAGATTATGAATGGAGTGAACGAGAGTCAAGAAATGTGAAAAATGAGAAGGGCTGGATGAGACTATGAAAATCGCAATTAAGCCACAAGGAACGCTTGCAATATATGAGCAAATTGTAAATCAGTTGAAAAATGAAATTGTAGCAGGGGAGCTTCATGCAAAAGAAGCCTTGCCATCCATTCGATCGCTTGCTTGCGATTTAGAGGTTAGTGTTATTACAACGAAACGGGCTTATGAAGAGCTTGAAAAGGAAGGCTTGATTTATTCGGTTGCAGGGAAGGGATTCTATGTTTGCGAATATAATACAGATTATTTGCGAGAAAAGCAGCTGGTTATGCTAGAAACTCGGTTTCAAGAAATTATTACAGACTGTAAACGGGCGAAACTTAAAGAAGAAGATGTCATCGATATGGTACGTGTTCTATATCGAGAAAATAAATAAGGAAAGGTATTTACTATGAGGAAAGACGATTGCTTGCTTGCATTTCAAGAGGTTACCGGATTATCTAAAAAATTTCATCTCGAAGAGATCAATTTTCAATTAGAAGCTGGATACATACTTGGAATTGCTGGAAAGAATGGAGCAGGGAAAACAACATTGTTACATTATATCTTGGATAATCAGATTAAGTACAAGGGAGCTATTTATTTGCAGGGCAAAAATATTTGCGAAAATCATGTGAATTGTTTGGATGAAATTGGGTTTGTATCGGATGAAAACCAATTTTTTAGTGAATATACGGCGATGCAAAATGCAAGGCTTCTTGGGGCTCTATATACACACTGGGAAGAAGAAAAATTTCAGTTGTCAATGGAGGAGATGAAGTTATCTGCTGGGAAAAAAATTGGCGCAATGTCACGTGGGGAATGTTTTAAATTTCAGATGGCATTTGCAATTGCACATCACGCAAAGCTCTTTTTACTGGATGAGGTGACGGGTGGAATGGACCCTATCTTTCGACGAGACTTTTTTAAATTACTCAGAGAGCAGATATGCAACAAGGAAGCATCCGTGATACTTACTACACATATACAAGAAGAAATAGAACTGAAAATGGATTATGTAGCCATACTAGAGGGTGGTAAATTACAATCGTTTGGAGAGGGGGGCGCATGGAAATGAAACAAGAAAATAAAATTATAGAGTTTGATCAAAACCTAGCTAAACTAGAAGACTATACGATATTGATGGGAAAGATGGTACGATATATCTTCGAAGCATTGCTGTTTGTATCATTTGCAATACCATTTCACGCAATGGAAGGGCTATATGATTCTTTTTTTTGTTTCATAGCTACGATTTTAATGGGTGCAACCTATTTTTATATGAGGTCATATTTGCAAATCAGTGAAAATGGAAGTATATGCTCGCTTTATCAAAAATTGAAGTTTTTTCCGGTGAGTGCAAAGGCAGTTTGGGAGATACGATGCCAGTATGTATTACGATATGCCCGGAAAATGGAGGTGTGCTTTTTAGTAATACAAGTGGCAATCACCCTTATTTCTGGAGAAAAAATGGGTATATGGAGTTTTTTTTATCCAAGTTTAATGGTATTACTCTTTGTCATTGTGTTTGGTATTTTAATAAGTATTCCTAGAAAACGTAATCGATAAACGGCGTGCAAATGGATACAAGGAAAGTGGATAGTTTGGGTAGATAGATCCAGCAAATTTCCGCTGGTTAAAATGTTAAGGCAATAGGCTAGATTTTATTATCATGTTTTATACGGTATTCACTTGGGGACAGACCGATATAGCGCTTAAATGCTTTTGAAAATGTAAAAGGATCTCTATAACCTACGGAATAAGCTATATTCTGGATGGAAATATACTCTTCTTCCAGCATATGACAAGCTGTTTTCATGCGATAAGAGGTCAGATATTCTTGTGGGGTATGCCCTGTAGTATTTTTGAATAAACGTGTCATGTAGCTGCGTTCCAGACTACACACATGTGCGATGTCGTCCATATGAATTGGCTCGTTGTATTTGAAATGAATAAAATTAATGATTGTTTTCATATAGGCTAGTTGAGGATTAACGGTGGAAGGGGATCTTGTGATAGAAAATTTTATAATGCAGTCAAATAATTCGTATATTTTACCAATACAGAACAATTCGTTACTGTAATTGACTAATAGACTATGCATTATGCTGCCAATGGAATTTGGGTAGCACAGTGGTGTAAATTTAGGATTTTCCGCATTAAGGCCAGCTTTTTGAAAATATTCTGTTGTCTTTGGACCGTCCAAATGAACCCAGATATAATTCCATGGATCTTCTTTATCAGCCTCATAGTAGGCCAGAGTATTGGGGGAAATGATAAATCCATGATGGGCAGCAATTACATATTTCTGACCTTTGATATTCAAAATTCCCCTTCCGTTTAAAATGTAATGAAAAATATAGTGATTTCGTATGATTGGACCATAAGAATAAGCGGGAGGGCAAGCATGTTTCCCGATTTCATAGATATGTAAATCGGTGCAGGAATCATAATTAAGAAAATAGCATTCATCATATGTTGTCTGAACAGACATGTAAAATCTCCTTTCAATCTGGAATAAAAATCCACGGAGTAATTGTTTGAAATACAAAAAAACAGTGTATATAATGGATTATAGTATAGGAAAGACATTTTGTAAATGATCTCTTTCCTATTTTTTTGGAAAGTATAAATATCACAATTTGACATATGAAAGCATAAAGTTGACATTTCCAAAAAAATAAAAATATGGTTAAATGGTAATATCAAAAAAAATAGGAGGAGAAGTAATATGAGAAAAAAAATAATTAGTGCAATTCTTTGCACGGTAATGGTAATGGCTATGGTTAGCGGATGCGGTAGTACAAAAAGTCAGACATCAACAACCGATGATCAGAAACCAAAGGTGGAAGAGGCGGAAAATGACACAGAAAATGACACAGAAACAAATGGGGAAGTAGTTACAATTTCATATGCATGTTGGGATTCTAATCAGGCAACTTTGATTCAAACAATAGCAGACGAATTTGAAAAAGAGAATTCTAATATTAAAATTGACATTCAGGTAAATGGATGGAGTGATTATTGGACAGCCCTCGAAGCAGCAGCAACAGGTGGTTCTTTACCAGATACATTCTGGATGCATTCGAATAATATTAATTACTATGGAACGAATGATCAGCTTTTGGATTTGTCAGATTACATCGCCAAGAGTAATGAAGTAGATTTATCCAATTATCCAGAAGGATTAGATCAAATTTACAATATTGATGGTAAACAGTATGCAATTCCAAAGGATTATGACACCATTGCACTCTGGTATAACAAGACCTTGTTTGATGATGCAGGAATTGATTATCCGGATGATACATGGACATGGGATGATTTAAAAGAAGCTGCTAAAAAGCTGACAAAAGCGGATGGAACCCAGTATGGTTTCTGTGCCGGTCTACATAACCAAGAAGGATACTACAACTTTGTATATCAAAATGGTGGGGAGATTATTACAGCCGATAAAGTATCCGGATATGATGAAGATAAAACGATTGCAGGAATTGATGAGTATTTTAGTTTTGTAAAGGAAGGATTATCACCAGAAATCTATGATGATCAGGCACGTGCAGAAGCAATCCAAAACGGACTATGTGCTATGGGATTATTTGGTTCTTGGAATCTTTCAGGTTTTTCAACTACGGATTTCATGACTGAAAACTTTGATTGTGCAGTACTTCCAATGTCGAATGATGGGGGACGGGCAACGATATTTAATGGACTTGGAAATGCGATTTCAGCTACAACGAAGCATCCAGATGAAGCATGGAAATGGGTAGAATATTTAAGTAGTAAAAAAGGACAGGAACGTCAGGCCGAACTTGGAGTTGCAATTTCAGCTTATAATGGAACAGCAGATACATTTTCAAATGCATATTCTATGTTTAACACAAAATGTTATATCGATATGATAGAGTATGCTCAGATTCGTCCATACTCAAATCAGACCAGTGTTTGGGAAGATAAAGCATACGAACTGTTGAAAAATGCATATGCAGGAAAAGAAGATACCGCTAAGGCCTGTAAAAATGTTGCAAAAATGATGAATGAAGCATTGGCAGCAGAATAATTTTTAAAAAATGGGAGAGGGTTATAATGATAAATAAAAAGAAACTGTTACGGGGATTGGCATTGACTTTAGCAGTAAGCACGGCTTTAAGTGGTATGCCAGTATATGCACAGGAAGAAGCAGCAAAAACAAATCCTGTTGCAGTGTATAACTGGGATTTTGAAAGCGAAGATTTAGGAACTGCAACATTGGAAGGAGGAGCCTGCATTCAGGAAGATGAAATTAAAGGAAATGTTTTATATCTTCCGGGGGGTAGTGCCGGGGCAGGCTCTATGAGCCTTCCAGAGAATCTGTTTGAGAATCTGGGAACCGATGGGTTTACGATTGCGATGTGGGTAAAACCATCAAGCGATACCGGAGCGTATACAAAATTTTTTGATGCATCTAACTCACCATTAGGAGAATCTGATAATGGTGGGACATGGTGGACGTCACCGGATTTTGCTTTAGCAACAGGTGGATCAGTTTATGACATGACCATGTATGTAGGAGAGGCTGGTAAGGCTACAACAAATTGTAGCAAACTCAAATATGATCAGCATTTGACGAAAGGTTCATGGCAGTACATGGTTGTGACTGTAAGCGCAACCGAATATAAGATATATTTGAATGGAGTACAAATTACTTATCAGGATGCACAACAGGAAACAAAAAGCATTTCAGAAGTTCTGCCATCCTTGTTTTCCAATGATTATCTGAAATCCTTAAAATATGCATCCATCGGGAAATCACTTTATACTTCGGATAATGATTTTGCAGGAGAAATAGATGATGTGAATTTCTATGCCAGTGTACTTAACACAGAAGAAATTTCTACGCTATTTACAAGTTATGGGGATATAATAAACAAAAAAACAAAAGTTTTCATGACGGTAAATATGGCAGAATCTACTGGTACAGTAAAGCATAGTGCGACAGGTTTTCTATATGGACTCGGAGATGATAATGTACCTAGTACGAATTTGATGACAGCAATCAAGCCTTATAGTTGTGAGCAGAAGCCAGCAGACGGTCTTCAGCATCCGAGTGGAGATTTCTTAGAGATTGCAGATACTTTTATACAATCTGGTGGGAAATTCATTCAAATAGCATGTCCCGATATCTATGCAAACTGGCCTTATGAATTTGAAAGTATTCCAGAATATCTGGAAAAATTAAAAATAATGGTTCAACAGGTAAAAGATGCAGGATACAGTGATCAGGCTGTTTATGTACCATTTAATGAACCGGATGGAAACTGGTATGCTGGTATCAATAACAGTACTACTCAGGCAAGTTTCTTTACTGCATGGAAACAGGCGTATGATGTAATAAAATCAGTCGATCCAAATGCAAAAATAGCAGGATCTAATCTATCCTATTACAATGATTCCCATATGAAGGCTTTTGTACAGTTTTGTGCAGAAAATGACTGTATTCCAGATCAGATAACGTGGCATGTACTAAACGATGATTTGTACATATCTTTTCCAGCAGCAGTAGACAAATTCCGTAGTTATGAAAAAACCTATTGGATTGATGCGGGATTAACAACAGAAGAAAAAGAAATCGTCATTAATGAATATGCTGGTTTTACAAATCTTGGGGTACCAGGAGATCTTGTGAAATGGATTGGTCTGTTTGAAGATGAAAAAGTAAGTGCATGTCTGGCGTACTGGCATATTTCGAATAATCTCTCAGACCTTGCAGCCGATAATAATGAACCAAATGGTGCATGGTGGCTCTATAAGTGGTATGGTGAAATGTCAGGTAATACCTTGGCTATTCAGACAAAGGGAGTTGAGAAGACAAAGTTTTATGGGGTAGCATCTTTGGATGCAAATAAGAAATTAGCAAATGTAATCCTTGGTGGTGTAGATGGAAACGTTACATTGAAATTAGAAAATGTTAACCAGACGAATTGCTTTGGAAGTAAAGTTAAAGTAAAACTAGAAAGTACGAATTGGACAGGTATTAATGGAGCATCTGATGACACGAATCTTGTGAAAGAAGAAGTATGCACCTTAGATGGAGAGGGTAACCTAACAATCACTGTTGATAATATGGTAGCGGCTGCCGCATATAATGTTACGATTTCACAGGCAGATGAAAATGCCGAGGTTGGAGTAATAAGAGAGGGAGCATGGAGTAAAACGTATGAAGGCGAACTTGCAGTTCTCTCGGGAAGTGCCATAGTAGCAGGAAAGAGTACGATGTATGCATGTTCTGGAACCGGACAGGCGCAGGGGCTCAATAGTGAAGGCGATAGTGTAACATTTCAGGTAGAAGTACCGCAAGATGGTTACTACAAATACGAAATGGTGTATGGAGCAGCTACGGGTAACAATACGTGGAATTTGGATCAAAATGATCCAAAAAATGCAGTTCAGAACCTGTTTGTAGATGGAATTAAAATAGCCGACATGTTATTGGAAAATACGCTAAGCTGGTATATGTCAGGTATGCATACAGAATATGTATACTTAACAAAAGGGCTCCACAATATAACGGTAGAAGCTACTTCTAGTGAAGGCAAGGCAACGCTAGACTGTATGTATCTTACTTATGTTGGTGATGAAGTAGCACTCGATACCGATAAGAATGTGAAAAAATATGAAGCAGAACTTAGTGATTTCAATATTTTAGGAACACAGACGGAAACTTCTGTAACAACTGACTGTACCATTCCAGAATATTCAGCAGCGGGATATGTGACAGGATTAGATACTTCTGTGGAGGCTGGTGGCGGCATTCGCTTTACAACGTATGCAAAAGAAAATGGAATGTATGATCTTATTGTAAACTATTCTTCTAGCAAAGATGCAACAATAAACTACTATATTGGAAATACGGCGTTGACTTTAAATAATAAAATTGCATCAAAGACAGCAAAAGCTACCGATGGTGTATGGAGCACAGTAGTAGCGACCGTATATCTTGAAAAAGGAATCAATATTGTTGATTTAGATGCATCTGTAGGCGATTTAGCGGTTGATACACTTACTGTGTCAAAAGCAAAAGACCAGTCACAGACAGTAACAATTGAAGCAGAAGATTGTGAGACGATTGGGGATGTAACAACTAGTAGCAATACCTATGCTTCAAATGGAAAATATGTAAATCAGATATTGGCAGATAAAGATGGGAATAATGCACTTGTAGTAGATTACACTGCAAAAAAATCCGGCAATTATGTATTAGCAATTTATCAGTCGAATAAAGAATTGTTTGGAAAACATTCGTATAATGCACAGATGGTAGACCGATATGTGACGATTTCTGTTAACGGCCAAAAACCAGTTAATGTATTTTTTCGAAATACTTATAGTGATGAATCGTTTAAATCACAGGTAGCAACAGTTTCTCTTCGGTCTGGTAATAATCAGTTGAAAATCTATAATGATGATGCAAGAGTACTCAAAAATGGAGTAGGAGGAGTAAATACCTGCGTAAACTACACTCCAAATTTGGATAAATTTGAGATTACGCCTGTAACAATTGAACAGGTAGAAGCCAAAGAAGCTGATTTTACTGCTCTTAATGCAATACTAGAAAAAATTAATGCATTGGATAAGAACAGATACACAACAGATAGTTATAAAGCGTTAAATACGATTGTAGATAGTGCTAAGAAACTGAAAGATGAGGTAACATCAGCGGATGATCAGAACTTAATAGATCAGATGGTTCAAAAATTAAATAGTGCCATATCCGCTTTGGAAAGTAGTGATGTATATAGCGGACCAGTTATCCAAAAAACAACGTTGACTTCGTTGATAAATGCGGTTGAGAAGGCAGAAGGTATAAGTAGAAGTAACTATACAAAAGACTCTCTAAAAGCGATGGATTTAGCAAAAGAACGGGCTGAAAAGCTTATCAAGAATAAGACGGATCGTACACTTTGGACAGAAGTAGATGAAGCAATTGCAGAGTTAGAAAACGCAATTAACGGATTAGTGGAAAATCCGGAAATAAAGATAGTCAAAAAAGGTAGTAAAACAACTGTAGGTAATTATACCTATAAGGTAACAAGTACAAAAGAAGGCTCATTGGAAGTGGCCTTTGTAAAATCAGCCAAGAAGTCAAGGAAGACAATAGTTGTACCAGATACAGTAAAAATTTCCGGAGTAGCATATAAAGTTACATCCATTAAAGTAAGAGCATTTAAGAACAAAAAAAAATTACAAAAGGTTGTAATAGGGAAAAATGTAACATCAATTGGAAACGAGTGTTTTAAAAACTGTAAGAAATTATCTAAAATACAAATCAAATCTACAGCTTTAAAAGCAGTTGGTAAAAATGCACTTTCTGGTATTTCAAAAAAAGCAGTTATTAAGGTTCCAAAGTCTAATAAGAAAGCTTATCAAAAGTTATTCAAAGGCAAGGGGCAAAAGAGTACGGTTAAGATGAAGTAGCCGGAGCTTGAAAGAATTTATGTAGTTGCGGCGAATAAAACAAAAGTTCAAATTTTGCGGCAGTTTTTAACTGCCGCAGTTTTGTTGAGGTGAAGAGATGAAAGGCGTAAAAATTGGAAAAATGAAAATATCGAAAAGAATTTTAAATGAATGGTGCTGGGGTTGGGTGTTAATATCCCCAACAATTTTAGGGTTAATTATTCTAAATATTATACCTATTTTTCAGACATTTTATTTGAGCTTTTTTAAGAGTGGAGCATTTGGAAAAGGCAATATATTTGTGGGTTTGGAAAATTATAAGAAAATGTTTCTGGATGTTCAGGTTTGGTATGCCGTACGAAATACGATAGGATATACCTGTCTTGTGGTTCCTATAACCATAGTAATAGCATTGCTTCTTGCAGTAGCATTAAATGGAAAAATGAAAGGGAAAGGAATTTATCGCACCATTTATTTCGTACCCATGGTAGCAGCACCAGCGGCGGTGACCATGGTATGGAAATGGTTATATAATTATCAGTATGGTCTGTTAAATCATTTCCTGAATAAAATAGGAATTCATAGTGTAAACTGGATTGATAATCCGAATGTTGCAATGATATCAATTGCAGTCATTGGAATCTGGAGTACCGTAGGATATAGCATGGTATTACTTCTTGCGGGTTTACAAGAAATTCCACGAGATTACTATGAGGCATCTAATATTGATGGTGCAAATAGTATCTGTCAGTTTTTTAATATCACGTTGCCACTTGTTTCTCCAACGTTGTTCTTTGTACTTGTTACAAGTATTATTACTGCTATGCAGGTTTTTGATGTGATTTACATGATGTTAGATGTGACCAGTCCATCTTATAACAGTACGGTATCACTGGTTTATCTATTTTATAATAACTCATTTAAATATTCGAATAAGGGATATGGTTCTGCAATTGTCATGCTTCTTTTGGCAATTATTATGGTCATAACAATAATACAGACAAAATTACAAAAAAAATGGGTAAATTACATGTAGGAGGGAGTCTGACTATGAAGAAAAGAAAGAAAATATCAATGATTTTCTTACACATTATTTTAATATTAGGTGCGTGTATCATGATTTTGCCATTTTTTTGGATGGTACTTACATCACTAAAAACGGTTAGTGAGTCAACATCAATTAATCCATTTGTATTTTGGCCGAAAGCAGTGCAATGGGAAAATTATAAGATAGTCATTTTACAAAATGATTTTATAAGATTGTATTTTAATACATTTACCATGATGCTTTTTCGAGTAATCTGCGCTGCATTATTTAGTGCAATGGCAGCGTATGCCTTTGCAAGATTAGAATTTCCGGGCAGAGACTTCTTATTTGGCTTGGTTTTGTTTCAAATGATGGTTCCTGTACAGATTTTTATTGTACCTCAGTATCTGATGGTTGATAAGATGGGAATGCGTAATTCTATTTTTGCACTGGTATTCCCGGGATTTGTTAGCGCATTTGGAACATTTCTATTACGCCAGTTCTTTATGGGGCTGCCAAAGGAACTGGAGGAGTCATCAAAATTGGATGGTTGTAATATTGGACAGACGTTTTGGAAAGTTATGCTGCCTTTGACAAAATCAGGATTGCTTGCACTTTCAATTTTTACCGCTTTATTTTCATTTAAAGATTTAATGTGGCCAATGATAGTAAATACGAATACAAATGCTGGAACATTATCATCTGCATTAGCCAAGATATCCAGTGCTTATTCGGTAAATTATCCACAGTTAATGGCGGCTGCAGTGCTTGCAATATGGCCAATGATGCTGCTTTATATTATTTTCCAAAAACAATTTATTGAAGGAATTGCAACGTCAGGAGGAAAGTTATAAATGGCTATTATGTATTCGGACAGTTCAAGGGAATTTTATTTGTATAATAACCAGATTAGCTACATAATTCAGATTTTAGAGAATAATCAGCTTGCTAATTTATATTATGGAAAGCGTATCCGACTTAAGAAGGACTACTCATATCTTTTGGAAGGGAGACATCGTTCTTTAGCGGTGTATACAAAAGAAAATGACTATTTCTTCTGCCCGCAGTATGGGAGAATGGAGTATCCTTGTTCAGGAACAGGAGATTTTAGGGAACCGGCATTTGAGGTAAAACAGGAAAATGGAAGTAGAATTGTCTGCTTGGAATATAAGGAGCACAAGATATATAAAGGAAAAAAGAAGTTAAAACAACTTCCAGCCGTTTATGTGGAAGAGGAGGAAGAAGCAGATACACTAGAGATAATTATGACAGATCAGCTGTTGCAGTTAGATTGCATTTTGCGATATACGGTATTTCGAGATTATCCGGTGATAACAAGAAATGTTGAATTTATTAATCGTGGAGAAGAAAGGCTGGTATTAGAACGGGTACTAAGTGCCAGTATTGATTTACCGGACGCAGAATTTGAGATGGTTCAGCTTTCAGGAGCATGGGCGAGAGAACGAAAAGTTACGGTACGCAAATTAGGGCAGGGAACACAGGGAATTAATAGCCGACATGGAACTAGTAGTGCAGAACAAAACCCCTTTCTGGCGATTAAACGTCCAGGGGCTGATGAATTTCAAGGGGAAGTGTATGGATTTAGTTTAATATATAGTGGAAATCACTTTGAACAGGTAGAGGTAGATACATTTGATATGGCAAGGGTACAGATTGGAATTCATCCAGAAGGATTTGAATGGCAGTTGTTATCAGGCGAATCCTTCCAAAGCCCGGAAGCAGTACTCGTGTATTCAGATTCTGGCTTAAATGGAATGAGTCAGACTTTTCATAAGCTTTATCGAACCAGACTGGTGAGGGGAGTATGGAGAGACAGAGAACGTCCAATATTAATTAATAACTGGGAAGCTACGGGTACTGATTTTACACAAAAACAAATACTTGATATCGCAGAAACTGGTAAAGAGCTTGGTATGGAACTATTTGTTCTAGATGATGGATGGTTTGGAAAAAGAGAAGACGATTATTCGGGACTTGGGGATTGGTATGTGACAAACTATAAAAAACTTCCAGAAGGAATTGAGGGTCTTGCAAGAAAAATCAACGAACTTGGAATGGAGTTTGGACTGTGGTTTGAGCCTGAAATGGTAAACATGGATTCGAATTTATATCGGAAACATCCCGATTGGATTCTTTGTCCACCAAATCGAATACCTTCCCCTAGTAGAAATCAATATATATTGGATTTTACGAGAAAAGAAGTTGTAGATTACATTTATGAGATGATGGAAAAAATACTTTCTGATGCACCCGTTTCATATGTAAAGTGGGATATGAATCGGTATATGAGCGAGTGCTATTCTATAACAAAATCACCTGAAGAGCAGGGAAAAGTAATGCATGAGTATGTATTGGGAGTGTATGGCTTATATGAAAAGCTAATTAACAGATTCCCAAATGTATTATTTGAGTCTTGTTCTAGTGGAGGAGCAAGATTTGATCCAGGCATGCTCTACTATGCACCACAGGGATGGATCAGTGATGATACGGATGCCATGGAGCGGGTAAAAATACAGTATGGAACTTCTTATGTTTATCCGTTGTGTTCTATGGGAGCACATGTTTCAGATGTTCCAAATCAGCAGGTAGGGCGTGTGACACCATTTGAAACAAGAGCAAATGTGGCAATGTTTGGACGGTTTGGGTATGAATTGGATTTGAATAAGCTTACAGTGGAAGATGTGCAAATGATTAGGCAGCAGGTGGATTTTGTTAAAAAGCATCGAAATCTAGTTCAAACAGGAGATTTTTACCGACTTTTAAATCCGTGGAAAGGAAGTGATGGTGCTTGGATGGTTGTTTCAGAAGATAAAAGCGAAGCTTTAGTAGGGTTTTATAGGATGTCAGGAATTCCAAATGATCCTTGGATTCGATTGCATTTGGCTGGATTGGATGAAAAAAAAGACTATAGTATTGATTGTGATGCGTCCGTTTTGTATGGAGGAGATGAACTTATCAATGTTGGAATGGTTATTTTAAAAGATCAATTAAGCAATCAAGGGGGTGACTACAGTTCTAAAGTGTATTATCTAAAAGAAGCAGAATAAAATACTTGACAAGAAAAAGAAAATATTATACAATCGAGACTGTGTGAAAAGATGGCAAGGTCGATTGGCCCAGATAGCTCAGTCGGTAGAGCAGAGGACTGAAAATCCTCGTGTCACTGGTTCGATTCCGGTTCTGGGCATTTTGTCAGTTTTATAAATAACATGCGGGTGTAGTTCAATGGTAGAACACTAGCCTTCCAAGCTAGATACGTGGGTTCGATTCCCATCACCCGCTTTTTGTGTACCCTAAAATGGAGCAGTGTGATAAAACACCTCTTTTTATATGCCAAAATAAGGTGGATCGGAGTAAAGATGAAGATTTTATTAGTGGCGATTAATGCAAAGTACATTCATTCTAATTTAGCCGTCTATAGTTTGAAAAAATATGCGGGGCGATTTGGAGATCAGATTAAACTTTGCGAATATACAATTAACCATTATACGGAAGATATTTTAAAAGGAATTTATAAGGAAAAACCAGATGTTGTTGCATTTTCTTGCTATATTTGGAATGCGTTTCTTGTAGATGAGGTAGGAAGAGAATTAAAAAAAGTACTTCCACAGGTACCGATTTGGGTGGGTGGACCAGAGGTTTCGTATAATCCACTAGAACAACTTAAGAAAAAAAACTGGCTAGAAGGCGTGATGGTAGGAGAAGGGGAACAGACCTTTCTTGAAGTCGCTTCCTATTATATAGAAAAGGAAAGCACCTTGTCTGATATTAAAGGTATCGTTTACCGGGAAGAGAATTTAATTCAAAATACGGGACTTCGGATGCCACTTGATATCAGTTCGATTCCCTTCCCTTATGATGATTTGGAAGCATTTCATAACAAGATCATATATTATGAAAGCAGCAGAGGGTGTCCTTATTCTTGCAGTTATTGCCTCTCTTCTATTGAAAAAGGGATTCGGCTTCGCAAAATCGAGCTGGTAAAAAAAGAGCTTTCTCATTTTATGAAACATCGGATTCCCCTCGTTAAATTTATTGATCGAACGTTTAATGCAAATCATGATCATGCGATGAATATTTGGCAATATATCTATGAAATGGATGAGGGATATACGAATTTTCATTTTGAAATATCAGCAGATCTTTTGCGGGAAGATGAAATTGAATTGGTTCGAGGGTTCCGACCGGGACTTATTCAATTTGAAATCGGAGTACAGACAATTCACGAAAAGACAATTGAGGCGATTCGACGTACCATGGATTTAAACAAATTAGAGACAGCGGTACAAAAAATTGCAATGGGAAAAAACATTCATCAGCATTTGGACTTAATTGCTGGATTGCCATATGAAGGTCTCACATCGTTTAAAAAGTCATTTGACTATGTTTATGGATTACGAGCCGATCAGCTACAGCTTGGTTTTTTGAAGGTATTGAAGGGCTCGTATATGTTTGAGAAAAAAGAGGAGTATCAGATTCAATACAAAACAACTCCACCGTTTGAAGTGTTATCCACAGCATGGATTACGTATGATGAGATACTAGAACTTAAAAAAGTGGAAGAAATGGTTGAAGTTTATTATAATAGTGGACAATTTGTAAATACGATTTTGTATTTGGAGCATTTTTATGAGCGGCCATATGAACTATATGAAGCAATGGGAAATTACTATGAGAACCATCAGTTATTCGAAATTAGTCATACACGCTTAAATCGATATTTGATTTTACGCGACTTTTATATGGAGAGGTTTGGGCAAAGCTTGGATGTGTTTGAAGGAATTTTGTTACTAGACTTATATTTAAGAGAAAATCTAAAGAGCAGACCAGAATTTGCACCAGATATGGAAGAGCAAAAAGAAAAGAGACATCTCTTTTATCAAGAGGAGTCAAACCTTCGGCGATATCTTTCCGATTATCAAATGTATACGGTAAAGCAAATGCGACGTATGACGCATCTTGAATTTTTTAAATTTGATATAATGAAAACAATTACTTTGGGTAATCGGGTACCGGGTGAGACGAGAATCTTGTTTGATTACAAAAATAAGAACCCATTAAGTAATCAAGCACGTGTGTGGGAGGTTTGAAAATGGTAAAGCGGATTATGAAAAAGGAGCGGGAACGTATTGATACCATCTTGCAGTTGCTCAATGAACATTACTCAATGGAATACAAATGCTATTTGAATCATGAAACGCCCTGGCAGCTTTTGATTGCTGTGATTTTAAGTGCACAATGTACGGATGCAAGAGTTAATATTGTGACGAAGGATTTGTTTCAAAAATACAAGAGCCTAGAAGACATTGCTAATGCAAATCAAAAAGAATTAGAACAAGTTATTCATTCAACTGGATTTTATCAAAACAAAGCAAAAAATATGATACAATGTGCCAAACGTTTGGTGGAAGTGTATCATGGAGAAGTTCCTAGTGAATTAGAAGATCTACTGACACTTGCAGGTGTTGGTAGAAAAACTGCAAATGTCATTCGGGGAAATATTTACCATGAGCCTAGTATTGTAGTAGATACACATGTAAAGCGTATCTCAAAAAAGCTTGGTTTTACAAAGGAAGAAGATCCTGAAAAAATCGAATACGACCTCATGAAAGTTTTACCAAAAGAACATTGGATTTTATATAATATTCAAATTATTACACATGGACGAGGTCTTTGTACTGCTAGAAATCCACAGTGTGGAGCATGTTTTTTGAACGAACTTTGTCCTGCAGCAAAAAAGGATAAAAAGTGAAAAAAATTCCTTGCATAATGCGTCGGCTGTTGGTAAAGTATAGTAATGTATAAGCAGTATTGTTAAACATTTTGATATTGAAGTAGCATTTGTAAAATAGACGGTTTCAAAAGTGTTGTAAGACCTTGTGCACGTTGCGTTAACTCATCTAGTTTGCCATAGTTACCCTCTGCTACATAAATTTCGGCGAGTAGCTTATAGGTACTACTAATATCGCTTCCTAATTGGATGGAATATTCAAGAATGGTCTTTGCATCATCCTTACAATCAGTTTCGTATAAGAGATGAGCCCACTTGTTGAGTGTACGAAGATATATTAAAAAGTTTTGGTCATATAGGGCTAATTCTTCAAAGTGTTTTGCTCCATATTGGTATTTTAAATCTGTATTACTTTTCCCATTCAGATTTAGTAGTTTCTTTTCTGCTAGTTTGCGAATTGCAGTTTGGACTTCTAGTAGAGCTTCGTTTGTGGTATCCTGAAAGGGAAGCATGTCAAGTGGGATGACAAGGTACTGTAAGGAAGAAATATCTTTTGGACGCACAAAATTTGCATCATATTCTCGTTTCCAAAAGTCTTGTGAATGCGACGTTTCTTTTTTGTTGTGGCGTTTGATTTCGAAACCCAACCAAATGGCGAAGATTATGGATAATAATAAAAAAACAGGCATGAAATAACATCCTTTCTTATATATAATAGAAATTGTAAATTAAAGAGGTGATAACCATGAATTTTAATAATAAAAAAACACAAAAAATAATTTCCACCATTATTATCATCGTACTTGTACTTGCGATGGTAGTTCCAATGGCGCTTAGCTTCATGTAAATATATCTTAAAATATACATAAAGAAAATAGAAAAGTCAAAGGAAATTTGTGCTTGATATATTTAGCTGTTGTGATACAATGGACAATAGCGTAAAATGTAGGATTTACATTGAAGGGAAATGGAAGAATGAAAAATAAAAAAACGATTGCCATTATTGTGATTGCAGTGTGCATTCTCTTAGCTTGTACAATCGCAGGTATAACCGTTTTTGCTGGTTTGGATACGAATACAATTTGCAAAGGGGTAAACATTAATACAGTTGATGTGAGTGGCATGACAAAGGAAGAAGCAATCGATGCTCTTTCGCAGTATATGAAGACTGTAGAAACGAAAAAAATTTTGGTTTATGTGGATGACAACCAAGTGACGACTACAGCGTCTACTTTTGGAGTAGAAGCTGATATGGATAATGCGGTTGAGCAGGCATTAAGTACTGGAAAAACCGGAAATTTTATTAAGCGATATAAAGAGATTAAAGATTTAGAAAAGCAAGCATTGGTTATTCCATTGACCGTAACGGTTGATGACAAAAAGATTAAAGAATTTGTAAAGAAACAGTGCTCTGTCTTTGATATTCCAGCAGAAAATGCGAAGATTACCAGAGTAAATGGTGAATTTGTGATTTCTGATCATGTCATCGGAAGAAAAGTAGATGTATCGGATACTGTAGAAGTAATTGATACTATGATGTGCAAGGAATGGGAGTTTGAGGCTGCAACCGTTAAAGCAGTTGTGATAGATGATGTTCCAGAATACACAAGTGATACACTTGCGTTATGTAGAGATGTGTTAGGAACATATTCGACGACATATTCTACTTCATCACAGTCAAGAGCCAATAATCTTGCGAATGGAGCAAAGCTTATAAATGGATCAATCATATGGCCGGGTGAAACATTCTCAACAGGGAAAAGGCTTCAGCCAATTACTGTAGATAACGGATATTCCATTGCAGGGGCATATGAGAATGGTCAGGTAGTGGATAGCGTAGGTGGCGGGGTATGTCAAGTAGCCACAACACTTTACAATGCAACCTTAGTTGCAGAATTAGAGGTTGCACAACGAAACAATCATTCTATGATTGTGGGATATGTAAAACCGTCTATGGATGCTGCAATTGCGGGCGATTATAAAGACCTAAAGATTACAAATAATACGAAAGTTCCTGTTTATATTGAAGCATCGACGGTTGGAAGAACGATTACCTTTACTCTTTATGGGCATGAGACAAGGGATAAGGCGAATCGTACGGTAGCGTATGAATCAAAAGTTTTAAAAGTAATTCAGCCGGGTAAGGATAAAATAACAAAAGATAAAACACAGCTTAAATCCTATCGGAAAGTGACGCAGTCAGCACATGTAGGCTACAAGGCGGAGCTTTGGAAGGTAGTTTATGAAAATGGTGTGGAAACGAGCCGGGAACGCATCAATTCTAGCTCCTATGCAGCGGAACCAGCATATGTTACAGTGGGGACGAAAAAAGAGAAAAAAGAAGACGAAGAGGAATCAGATGATGCTGTGGTGACAGAGAGTCCAGTGCCATCGGAAACGGTATCATCATCTCCATCACCATCAGAAAAACCAGTACCATCGAAAACGGTAGAACCATCGGCGACTTTATCACCATTACCGACGAGTTCTCCAAGTCAGAGTCCAAAAAATGAAGATTTATCCGAAGAGTAATTTATATAGAAATACGATTGAAAATGGAGTGATGGAACACTCCATTTTCGCTATCGTTTTATGAAACGGTTGTGTGGATTTTGTAACAGTTGTTTGGGAATAGGAGTAGCTATGGAAATGAAAATTGGAAAAATACCGGATATGATATTAAATCGTTCCGTATTCAAACAAAAAAAGCATCGTAGGGCAGAAGTGCAAGCTGGATTAGGAACAAATATGGATGCATGTGCGCTTAAAGTAGCACCGGACGAACTGTTGGTACTTTCTACGAATCCTGTAATTGGTACTTCGTTTGATCATCCCCAAAAGGCAGTGCATTGTGTACTCAATAATATTATTGCAAAGGGTGGCGAACCAATTGGGATATTAGTCACGATCTTGCTTCCAATTGGCAGTAGCGAGGAAAATCTTCGAATGTTGATGCAAGGACTTGAACGAGTATGCGAAGATCTTGGAATTGAAATTATAGGCGGTCATACAGAGGTTGCAGTCGCCATTAACCAGCCCGTTTTGTCATTAACCGGTGTTGGAAAGAAAAAAGATGATTATGGAACGCAGGAAGGATTAAATCCTTCGGATGAACTGGTTATGACGCAGTGGGCTGGATATGAGGGCGCCGCAATTTTAGCAAGCGATAAGAAAATGGAGCTGAGTAAACGCTATTCCATTGATTTTTTGGAAGGAACCAAGGAAGCAGGAAGCACGATATCGATTCTTGATGCAGCAAAGATTGGGCGTGAAAATTCGGTAAAGCTTATGCATGATGTAACAAGTGGAGGAATTTTTGGGGCATTATGGGAGATAGCAAGTGCATATAAAATTGGGTTTGTGGTTGATTTAAAAAAGATTCCAATTCGACAAGAAACCATTGAAGTATGTGAATTTTTCGAGTTAAATCCCTATTTATTAACGTCAAGAGGCTGTCTTTTACTGGTCACAGAACATGGAAATGAATTAGTTTCTAAATTATCACAGGCAGGCATTTTGGCGGCTGTAATTGGAAGAATTACGCAAAATCAAGATAAGATAATTATGAATGATGACGAAATGCGCCACTTGGAACCTCCAAAGGAAGAAGAGTTATTGAAGGCTTATGAATCAGTAGAAAAGGAGTAAATAAAATGCGTGAAAAAATATTAAATGCAATTGCAAAAAACAGTAAGTTGTCAACACAAGACTTAGCAGTTATGATAGGAACGACTCAAGCTGATATTGAGCAGGAAATTAAAAAAATGGAAGACGAAGGTATTATTTGCGGATATCCAACATTGATTAACTGGGATAATATGAACTGTGAAAAGGTGACTGCCTTAATTGAAGTAAAGGTAACACCACAAAGAGGACAAGGGTTTGAAAAAATAGCAGAACGAATTTATAAGTTTGATGAAGTAGAAACAGTTTATCTTATGTCGGGTGGGTTTGATTTGACCGTCATGATTGTAGGAAAAAACATGCAGGAAATTTCAAATTTTGTATGGAATAAATTAGCACCATTGGAATCTGTAACAAGTACAGCAACTTACTTTGTACTAAAGAAATATAAAGAACATGGTTTGGCACTAGTCGATGGAGTGAAAGAAGATGAAAGGATGTTGATTACACCGTGAGAAACCCATTATCAAAAACAATTGAAGAAATTAAACCATCCGGAATCCGCAAGTTTTTTGATATTGTAAGCGAAATGAAAGACGCAATTTCTTTAGGCGTAGGAGAACCGGATTTTGATACACCGTGGCATATTCGTGAGGAAGGTATCTATTCGCTAGAAAAAGGAAGAACCTTTTATACATCCAATGCTGGATTGAAGGAACTTAAAAAAGAGATTTGTAAATATTATAATAGAAGGTTTGACTTAGACTATCATTATGAAGACGAGGTTTTAGTTACCGTTGGTGGAAGTGAAGCGATTGATGCTGCAGTTCGAGTGATGCTTGATCCAGGAGATGAGGTCTTGGTTCCAGAGCCTTGCTATGTGTCATATGTACCTTGCGTACAGCTTGCATACGGAGTACCAGTACCAATTCCGCTACAAGCAAAGAATCAGTTTAAACTAACAAAAGAAGAAGTGCTGCAAAATTTAACGGATAAGACCAAACTATTAATACTTCCATTTCCAAATAATCCAACGGGAGCTATAATGACAAGGGAAGATTTAGAAGAAATTGCTGAGGTTTGTATTGAAAGGGACTTATTTGTTCTTTCCGATGAAATTTATGCAGAACTAACATATGGACAAAGACATACTTCAATTGCAGCGCTACCAGGAATGCGAGAGAGAACCATTGTAATCAATGGATTTTCAAAAGCTTATGCAATGACTGGATGGAGGCTTGGCTATGCAGTTGGACCAAACGTGATTATCAATCAAATGATAAAGGTACATCAATTTGCAATTATGTGCGCACCAACTACCAGCCAATATGCAGCCGTTGAAGCGCTTCGAAATGGGGATGCAGATGTAGAAAGAATGTGTAGTGCATATGACCAAAGAAGAAGATTCCTTATGGCAGCTTTTTCAAAAATGGGATTAGAATGCTTTGAGCCGTTTGGAGCGTTTTATGTATTTCCAAGTATTCAGAAGTTTAAAATGACATCAGAAGAATTTGCGACAAGGTTACTACAAGAACAAAAAGTTGCGGTTGTACCAGGTACTGCGTTTGGAGAATCAGGGGAGGGTTTCCTCCGTATTTCGTATGCATATTCGATTGATAATTTGAAAATTGCACTTGAGCGAATTGGTAATTTTGTGCAGACATTAGATCAATAGAAGACAAAAATTGGTAATATAAAAACTTTTACTTATGAGTAAAAATATGGTAGGATATACCTATAAGATGAAAGGAGAGCGATCACATGCCAGGAATGAAAGTAGAGCATATTAATCCATTTTTAATAGCCTCAACACAGGTATTAAATCAAATGTGTTCGGTCGAAATTAAAATAGGGAAACCTTATATAAAAAGTACGAAATATACGCATAATTCATTTATTATTATCATTGGTGTGACTGGAGAGATGAGAGGACAGGTTATGATTGTTCTTGAAAATACGGTTGCCTGTGATATTGCTTCTAAAATGTGTATGATGCCTATTACTCAATTAGATGAATTATCAATGAGTGCACTGAGTGAGCTAGGCAATATGATTATGGGAAATACGGCAACGATTTTTTCGACCAAAGGAATTGGAATCGATATAACACCACCAACAATATGCAGCGGAGATGTTGAGTTTACCACTACGTTTGCTAAGAATATGTGTATACCCCTTTCGTATGAAGAAAACAAAATAATAGAAATTAATATTGCAATCACGCAGGATTAAGAAAGGGCGATAAATTTTAATGATAAATATTGTATTGCATGAACCAGAAATACCAGCAAATACTGGAAACATTGGACGCAGCTGTGTAGCTGCTGGAGCGCGACTTCATTTAATTGAGCCAATGGGTTTTCGAATTTCAGAAAAAGAAGTAAAACGGGCCGGTCTTGATTACTGGGATAAGTTAGATGTTAGAGTATATGATAGCTATGAAGATTTTCTTATAAAAAATCCAAGTGCTAAGATCTATATGGCGACAACAAAAGCAAAGCATGTTTATTCGGAAGTTAATTATGAATCGGACTGTTATATTATGTTTGGTAAGGAAAGTGCAGGTATACCAGAAGAGATACTAGTAAAACATCCGGAAACCTGCGTACGTATACCAATGATTGGCGACATTCGTTCACTTAATTTATCAAATTCAGTAGCAATTGTTTTGTATGAAGCACTACGCCAGAATTCATTTTCTCATATGAATCTGGAAGGTGATTTGCACCGATTATCTTGGTGAAGATGCAGTTCCCTTTGCCTTTGCAAGCGTAAATATGAATTCACTACCAACGCCTTCGGTGCTAATTAGATTGATATTTTCACCGTGGGCGTTAATTATTTCTTTGGTTATGGATAATCCCAGACCAGTTCCTCTTTTATCTTTACCTCTGGAAGTGTCTATTTTATAAAAACGATCCCAAACTCGTTTCATACTATCTCTTGGAATGCCAACCCCAAAATCTTTTACCGAAACAAATACTTTTTCCCCTTGATCCTCGGATGAAATAATGATTTTTGAATCAGTGTGACTAAATTTAATTGCATTATCAATTAAATTATAGAGAACTTGCTGTATTTTTCCAAAGTCCGCTTCGATAAATAAATTTTTATCAGAAAAAACCAAATCAAGTCCAATGTTCTTCTTCGCACATACACCCTCAAAAGCCTGTGAGGTATGTTTGATTACTGAGTTGATATCAAAGGTAGTAATATCCAATAAAATCCCTTTATTTTTAAAACTATTGAGTTCTAATAAGTTGGCGGTAAGTTTATTAAGCCTGTCAGTTTCAAAGAGGATAATATCAAGATATTTTCCCTGCATATCATAAGGAATGGTACCGTCCGAAATAGCTTCTGCATATCCTTTAATCGAAGTAAGAGGGGAACGAAAATCGTGCGAGATATTAGCTACAAATTTCTTTTGGTAGTCGTCAAGACTATTTAGTTCTCCAGCCATATACTGGATTGAGTTTGCCAGGGTGAGAAATTCATCATGCGAATGGATGGAAAGAGGATAATTATAATTTCCATCGGCGTATTCTTTGGTAGCGTTTGCAATAATGTGTAAAGGATGTACCATTAAAAAATAAATATAGATAAACACTACAATTAATAAAAGCAAAAAGATGAGAAAGCAAATATTGATAATATCCGTATAGTATATACTATCACTTTTTATGGCATCGATGGAAGTATGCATCACAATGTAACCCTTGAATGAGTAGTTATAACTAATCGGGTAAACTAAGGTTAACATGGGTTCAAGGATTAAATTGGGAATGGTTACATTTTCCGTAAAAACATTATCGAGAAGATGGTTACTTACATCATTTACGTTGATTTCCTTACCAGAAATAAAATTGTCACGTGTATCTAGTAAAATAGTTCCGTCGGTTCGAACAAACCAAATACGCGTATTAAGAAAGGTATCAATGGTTCGAAGCTGCGTACGTAAATCAACCAAACTTGAGTTTTTCATAAAGTAGTTGTTCATATATTCAGAGGCAATTAAAGAAGCTTCCGAATAGAGAACGTTCTCTTTATCTTCAATAAGGCTGTGTTGGATGCGAGAAATACCATAGGTATTCATAATGGTGAATAAGGAAAATCCAACTAAAATATAGCAAATAATAAATTTTATGATTAAAGAACGTTTCATTATGAATCACCCCTGTTTTTTTAGTTCGAATTTGTATCCAATTCCCCATACAGTAGACAAGCTCCAGGCGGTATGATCCTTTATTTTTTCCCGGAGACGTTTGATATGGACATCGACAGTTCTGGTATCACCAATATACTCATAACCCCATATATGATCAAGTAGTTGTTCTCTTGTAAATACTTGATTTGGATGAGAGGCTAAAAAATAAAACAACTCCAATTCCTTTGGAGGCATTTCAATGGTCTCATCGAAATAGAGGACGGAATAGTTGGACAGGTTAATTACAAGGTCTTTATACTCGACATAATCACGCGCTGGTTTCGGAATCTGCGTTTCTGATACTGGGATCACATTAAAGCGGCGAAGCACTGCTTTTACACGTGCAACGAGTTCTTTGGAGTCAAAGGGTTTTATTATATAATCGTCTGCACCCAGTTCAAGACCTAACACCTTGTCAAAAATCTCACCCTTTGCAGAAAGCATGATAATCGGAACCTTAGAGGTCTTACGGACTTCCCGGCATACTTCATATCCATCTATGCCTGGAAGCATTAAATCAAGTAAAATAAGATTTGGCTGATACTCACTAAATTGTTTCAGCGCAGCTTCGCCATCATTTACAATCAAGGTATCAAAACATTCTTTAATTAGATAAAGCGAAATAAGTTCTGCAATATTTGAGTCATCATCGACAATTAGTATTTTTTGTTTTGCAATCAAGGGGATACCTCCTTCTATTCTTTGAATTCAACAATTGTTACACCGTGGTCACCTTCTCCGAAGGCACCAATTCGAAAGGACTTTACATATTTTGTTTTTTTGAGGTGTGAATGAACCGCATTTTTTAATGCACCGGTTCCCCGCCCATGAATAACGGTTATTTGAGGTAAATGGGAAAGATAGGCATCATCCAAATATTTATCAAGCAGTGGAAGTGCTTCATCTACCGTTTTGCCGATTAGATTGATATCCGGTCGAATGGTTGCGGATTTGGATATCTTTATTTGAATGTTCCCACTGTATTTTTTGTTTGAGACAGTTACTAGGGGCTCGTCAATCAAGGTTAAGTCGGAAATGTTTAATAAAGAGCGGAGAATACCCATTTGTACAAATAGATCACCCTTATCGTTGGGAAGAGAGCTTACAATACCGTTTAGGTTTAAACTGTTTACATGAACACTATCTCCAAGTCTGAAATCAGAAGCTTTATGCAGCTTAGAATTCTTCTTTTTCTTTATTGCAAGACGCTCCTCTTTTTCTCCAAGTTTTTCACGAAGCTGACTACGTTCTCGTTCCATTTCTTTGGTTTGATCACTGTCTTTGACCCATTTGTTATACTTCCGAATGGATTCGTCCGCAAAATCTTTGGCTTGTTGAATGATTTGACGTGCTTCTTCATTTGCATTTCGAAGGATACGATCTTTTGCATCATCTAGCTTTTGATTTTTTTGCTCCAGTTTTTGCTTTAATGTTTCAACTTCCGCTTTATAATGGGAAACTTCGGCCTTTTCTCGCTCAATAGTGATGCGGTTTGCTTCTAAATCGCTAATTACATCTTCAAAGCTTTTGTCTTGCGAACCAATCAGAGTCTTTGCTTCTTCAATGATATAGTCTGGAAGACCGAGTTTGCTTGAAATGGCGAAGGCATTACTTTTACCTGGAATACCAATTAGCAGACGGTAAGTAGGACGAAGTGTTTCGATGTCAAATTCACAGCAAGCGTTTTCTACTCCATCCGTAGAAAGTGCAAATATTTTTAGCTCGCTATAATGTGTGGTTGCCATTGTTCGTATCGTTTGCTTATGAAGATGTGAAAGGATAGAAATGGCAAGAGCAGCACCTTCGGTTGGATCGGTACCAGCACCAAGTTCATCAAATAAAACCAAAGATTTGTAATTTGCCCGCTCAAGGATTGATACGGTATTTACCATATGAGAGGAAAAGGTACTTAAGCTTTGTTCAATGCTTTGCTCGTCTCCAATGTCGGCATATACTTCTTCAAAAATACTTAGTTCGGAACGGTCAAAAGCAGGAATATGAAGACCCGCTTGTCCCATTAGAGTAAAAAGTCCAACGGTCTTTAAGGATACCGTTTTACCTCCCGTATTTGGGCCAGTTACGATTAATAAGTTGAAGTCTTTCCCTAAGTAGATATCAATGGGAACAACCTGTTTTGCATCAATCAAAGGGTGACGTCCTTTTTTGATATGAATATAGCCGGTTTCATTAAAAATAGGCTCACTTGCCTTGTGTTTTTTTGATAGGGAAGCTTTTGCAAAAGCAAAATCAAGGGCTGTTAATAGTTCCAAATTTAACTTTAATTCTTCTATATACGAAGCGGCTTCGTTACTTAGTATGGCTAATATTTTTTCGATTTCTTCCGTTTCTTGAACGGCTAGCTCGCGAAGTTCATTATTTAATTTCACAATAGCCATCGGCTCCATAAATAAAGTGAAGCCAGAAGAAGACTGATCATGTACCATGCCGTTAAAATGATGTTTATATTCCGATTTTATGGGAAGACAGTATCTTCCGTTTCGCATCGTTACAATGTTTTCTTGCAGCATATTTTGCGTCGATTGTGAGTTGACGATTGCATTTAATTGATCATGAATTTTATTATTGGTATTTTTTATCGTGCGTCGAATATGGTGCAGTGTTGTGCTTGCATCATCTGCAATTTCTTCTTCGGACAGGATGCAACGGTTAATTTCTAGATTTAAAGGAGATAAAGGTTCTAAATTTTGAAACGCTTCGGACAGTGAATCTTGATTGCGGTCTTCGTCACTGCCATCATATCTGCCATACGTTTTAACGCGAAGCGTTACCTGAAGTAATGAACTAATTTGTAGAAGCTCATTTGTATTTAAAGTGGAGCCAACATCCAATCGCATAAGAGAAGGTCTGATATCTTTGATTCCTAAAAAAGATACACTGCCCTTTTGGAGCAGTCGCCTGAGTGCATCCGAAGTTTCAGCTTGTGCTGCCTCAATTGCAGCCTTTTTTTGCATTGGCAATAGCATACGGCATATCTCTTTTCCTAGGGTAGATTGAGCCAGTGCAACTAACTGTTCTAAAATTTTATTATATTCTAAAGTTTTTAATACTTTCTCATTCATTTTTATTATCCTCTATGGTATACTTAACTTAAGTTCCTTTCTTATTTTAACCGATTGAGAGCCAAAATGAAACCTTAATTTTGGGCTTTCTATTGTTTACATTTCATTCATATATTGTTCATATGTAAATGCTATAATATGTCCAATATATAGGTAGTGTTGGGATGAGAAATGAATGCAATTAATGTGAGGAAATGTACATGTCAAATGAAGAGAAGCAAGAATTGCAAATGAATGATGAAAAGCGTGCTTTTATCCGGGAGCAAATTGCACCCAAGCGGCGAAGCGCGGCGAAACGCTTTATGGGAGCGGTATGGAAAACATCGATTCTCGCTATACTATTTGGTGTAGTAGGAAGCTTTGTTTTTTGTGCGTTTCACACATATTTTAATGAAATATTTGAAAAAGGAGAAGAGGGAACGATTGTTTTTGTTCAACCAACCCAATCTCCGCAACCGACGGCTAAACCAGTGCAAACGGATGAAAAGAAAGAACCAGAACAAGTTCAGGCAGTGATGGATATCGATACATATAAAGAAGCATATGGGATTATGAAAGATGTCGCAAAAGAGTTTAACCATTCGGTTGTAACAGTCTCTGGTGTACAAAATGGGGTTGATTGGTTTGATAATCCGGCAGAAGCGAGTGATGTAACCTGTGGAGTTATTATTGCGGATAGCGACAAGAAAATGTATATACTAACAAGTTACCGTGAGATTACGGATGTGAGCCATATTCAGGTGACATTTGAAAATAATGAGATGGTGGAGGCAACTTTGTTAGGAAAGGATAAAGACACTAATATTGCGGTGATAGCCATTGAACATGATAATTTGTCAAAAGAAATTTTGAAAAAGATGCAAGTAGCAATCTTAGGCGATTCTTATTATGCACAAACAGGTGCTCCTATTTTGGCATTGGGAAATCCAAATGGATATATGTATTCAATGGAAATCGGTATGATTACGGGTGATTCGATTGAACAATATGTCACAGACAGCATGGTGGATTTGGTGTCTACTAATATTGTAGGTGTTGATGAAGGGGATGGTGTGATTGTCGATTTGGAAGGAAATATTATTGGAATCATTACGCACCAGTTTAAGGATGAAGTCAAAAATTCCATGTGTACAGCAATTGCAGTAAATCGTGTAAAAACTACAATTGAGAGAATCATGAATAAAACACAACGTGCTTATTTTGGAGTAGTTGCTAGCAATATTCCAGAGGAATATAAAAAGAGTTTGGGAGCAGAACATGGCATTTACGTAATGGAAGTTTTGAACAATTCGCCGGCGCTGGATGCAGGAATTCAAGTGGGCGATATTATAACAGATATTGATGATACAGAAATTACTTCAATCTCGAACTTTAGTGGTGCACTTTCCGTATTTAAACCAAAAGAGGAGGTTTTAGTAAAACTTTTGAGTACCACACGAATCGAAAATAAAGAAAAAACAGTAGCAGTTGTTATGGGTAAAAAATAGAGATGTAAATTTTCTTTCATTTACGCAAAAAAACACATGATTCACGCAGAATATATTGCATTTTCCTCAGCAAAGGATTACAGTTGAGATATCAAAGAAACATACGTTGATTCGAAGTTTTTTAAGAAAGGAGTCTTATGTATGGAGTCGTTATATTGGTTGATATTATTAGCGGTATTACTGGTAATTGAAATACTTACGTTGGGTCTAACCACCATATGGTTTGCAGGTGGAGCATTGGCAGCAACCTTGGTTTCAATTATAGGACTTTCGCTTCCAGTGCAGATTGTTGTATTTTTTATTGTATCCATTACCCTTTTAGTTTTTACCAGACCGATTGCTTTTCGTTATATAAATGAGCATAGGTCAAAGACAAATTATGAGGGATTAATTGGAAAAATGATTAAAATTACGGAACGTGTCGATAATTTTAATCAAACAGGAACTGCAGTTGTCAATGGACAAGAATGGACAGTTCGAAGTGAACAAAACGGTACTATTTTAAATCCAGGAGATCGGGCAACAATCACAACGATTGCTGGAGTTAAATTAATTGTAAAACCATATTCAGAGGAGGACTAAATTTATGGGACCTATTTTAACAGGTATTATTATTTTAATCGTACTACTTTTAATTACATCTTGTATTAAGATTGTACCACAGGCATACGGATACGTAATCGAGCGATTGGGTGGTTATCAATCGACTTGGAGCGTAGGACTTCACTTTAAAGTGCCAATTATTGACCGGGTAGCAAGAAAAGTTTTATTGAAAGAACAGGTAGTTGATTTTGCACCACAGCCAGTTATTACAAAAGATAATGTTACGATGAGAATTGATACGGTTGTCTTTTTTCAAATAACGGATCCAAAGCTTTTTGCTTATGGAGTTGAAAATCCGATTATGGCAATCGAGAACTTGACAGCAACAACACTTCGTAACATCATTGGTGATTTGGAATTGGATGAAACGCTTACGTCGAGAGAAGTAATTAATACTAAGATGCGGGCATCACTTGATCTTGCAACAGACCCATGGGGAATCAAAGTGAACCGTGTTGAATTAAAAAATATTATTCCACCTACAGCGATTCAGGATGCGATGGAAAAACAGATGAAGGCAGAACGAGAGAGAAGAGAATCTATTTTGATTGCAGAAGGCCAAAAGAGATCTTCTATTCTTGTTGCAGAAGGTAAAAAAGAGTCTGCTATTCTTGAGGCAGAGGCTGAAAAAGAAGCAGCAATTCTTCGAGCAGAAGCAAAGAAGGAAGCAACCATTCGAGAAGCAGAAGGTGAGGCAGAAGCAATTATCAAAGTGCAACAGGCAAATGCCGATGGTATTCGTTTCTTAAATGAGTCCAATCCACAGGCAGCAGTTATTCAGTTAAAGAGCTTAGAGGCATTTGCGAAGGCCGCAGATGGTCAGGCTACTAAGATTATTATTCCATCTGAAATTCAGGGAATGGCAGGACTTGTAAAATCCTTGGTTGAGGTTGGAGCTGACAAATAAATTGTTTTAGTGAATGAATCTCTAGATACGAAAATAATATCCCCCTCAAAACTTCAGGCTTGATTTTGGTTTTGAAGGGGGTATTTTAGTGTTAAGACGAATCGAGTGAGTGGAACTATAGCTAGGAGTAAAAAATGGCAAAAATATTAATTTTAGAGGATAATGCGGAAAGCCTTTGTGCGCTGGAGGCAATTGTAAAACAAATTTCAAATGAAATTGAAGTGTTTACAGCAGCAACAATAGAGGAGGCTAGAGAGATTTTAGTAAGGCAAAAGAAATTGTCGTTATTTTTACTAGATATTAATTTAAATGAAAAAAAAGTAGAAGATGAAGCTGGTATGGAGTTTGCCAAGGAAGTTAGAGCCTACTATGAGTATGAATTTATTCCAATTATTTTTGTCACATCGATCCTATCGATGGAACTTACCTCTTATCGGGAAATACAGTGTTACCAATATATTACGAAACCATTTGAAAAAGAGAAAGTACAGGAAATAATTAAAAAAATATTGAATCACGAAAAGACAGAGGAAAAAGAATTTGTATTAATTAAGAAAGATGGTATCAATTATAAAATAATTTGTGAAGACATTACATTTATTCAAGCGATACCAAGAGGAATTCGAATTCACTTAAGAAAAGAAGCAGTGGATGTGAAATATCTTACCCTCAAACAGCTTCTTGCAAAGCTTTCGGAACAAAATTTCTTGCAATGCCATCGGATGTTTGTTGTGAATCGATTGCACATAGAATACATTGATGTCGTAAATCGGATCATTAAACTTGTGGGACGAAAAGAGTCGATTGAAATAGGTGTTACCTATAAGGCAAAGATTAGGGAGTGGCTAAATGAATAAAGGAGTGTATCGTGTCTTATGTTTTTTGCTATTATTGGTTACCTTGTATACGATAGTCTCAAGCTGGAGTTATGGTGAGATGATAGATAGCAGGATACTATTGTTTTTTTTCTTATCTTTGTTAACGCTGGTTTGGGTATCAATTGAGCAAAAAAAGCATTATGATATTATTGCAAAACAAGAAAAAGAATTGCAGATGTATCGTCTTTATACCAAACCGCTCGAAGAGCTGGTAAAAGAAATAAGAATCAAACAGCATGAATTTGATAATCATATGAATGCAATTTTAAATATGCACGTAACCATTGATTGTTATGATGAGCTTGTTTTGGAACAATCAAAGTATGTAAAAGAAATCTACGATGATCACAGCCGCCAATTTATTAATTTGCTAAAAATAAGTGATAAAGTATTGGCTGGTTTTTTATATAGCAAGATACTAGAAGCGCCTCAAGAGATATGTTTTGATATTCATGTGGAGGGGAAAACAATCCTTTCACAGGCAGGTGAACATAATATGATAGAGGTAGTTGGTACATTAATTGATAATGCAATTGAAGCGTGTACGGATGAAAACAATGAGATAAAGATGGTAGTAGGATCAACGAATGATAAATTAGTATTTGAGCTATGGAATATGCATCCAGCAATTTCACTCGAAGAGATTGGTCATTTTTTTGAAAAAGGATATTCAACAAAAAAAGGAAACCGCGGTCTGGGATTATACAATGCAAAGCGTATTACCGAACAGTGTCAAGGGGAACTTACGGTTAGCATGGAACAGATGAAAGAAATGAATTACATTTGTTTTCGAGTAGAACTATAAGATAAGCATTCCAATGTGGATGTTTAATACTTGACAAAGTTAAAGTATTCCTATATTATGACTGTTATTATAAAACATAGGAGATGAGCGAATGAAAACCCCATTTGTAACATTGGAGCAGGTTGAAGAAATGGTGAAGAGTTATCCGACCCCATTTCACATTTATGACGAAAAAGGAATAAGAGAGAATGCACGAAAATTGTATCAGGCATTTTCTTGGAATAAAGGATTTAAAGAATATTTTGCGGTAAAAGCAACCCCAAATCCATTTTTGCTAAAAATACTGAAGGAAGAGGGTTGTGGAACGGATTGTTCTTCCCTGACAGAACTTATGCTTTCGGAAGCAACTGGATTTATGGGCGATGAAATTATTTTTTCATCCAATGTAACTCCAGCAGAGGAATATATTAAGGCAAGCGAGTTAGGTGCAATTATTAATCTGGATGATTATACACATATTGATTTTTTGGACAATCTAATTGGTATACCAGAGACAATTTTTTGTCGTTATAATCCAGGTGGTGTATTTGCATTAGGAACGGATATTATGGATAATCCAGGAGATGCAAAGTATGGATTTACCCATGATCAAATTATCGATGGATTTCGTCGCTTAAAAGAGATGGGAGCAAAGAAATTTGGTATCCATTCGTTTCTTGCAAGCAATACAGTAACCAATGAATATTATCCGGCACTTGCTAAAATCATGTTTGAATTGGCGGTTGAAATCAAAGAAAAGGTCGGAGTTGAAATCAATTATATTAACTTGTCTGGTGGAATTGGTATCCCTTATTATCCAGATCAAGAAGGAAATAATATTCTGGTGATTGGAGATAAGGTGCGAGAAGTATACGAAGAAGTACTGCAACCAGCAGGGCTTTCTCACATAGCTCTTATGACAGAACTTGGGCGTTTTATGTTAGCACCTTATGGTGCCCTTATTACGAAGGCAGTCCATGAAAAGCACACATATAAAGAATACATTGGTGTGGATGCTTGTGCGGTGAATTTGATGCGCCCAGCAATGTATGGTGCATATCATCACATTACGGTATTAGGAAAAGAGAAGGCTTTGGAAGATCATAAGTATGATATTACGGGATCTCTTTGTGAAAACAATGATAAATTTGCTATTGATCGTATGCTTCCTGATATTGAAATAGGCGACTATCTCTATATTCATGATACGGGAGCACATGGTTTTTCTATGGGATATAACTACAATGGGAAATTAAAATCAGCAGAACTTCTTTTGAAAGAAGATAAAAGTACACAGCTCATTCGTCGTGCGGAAACGCCAAAGGACTATTTTGCAACCTTTGATTATTGCGATGTATTAAAGGGTATACAATATTAAACAGCAAAAAACAGAGATAAGACCAACGCTTGGGTCTTATCTCTGTTTTTTTAATCATTTCGATTCATTATTCACTGCGTAAAGCATCAATAGGATTCAATCCTGCGGCTTTCCGTGCCGGCATATATCCAAAGATAAGACCGATTCCAACTGATATCGAGAAGGAAAGAATAATGGAGTTGAGGGTTGGAGAGGCATCAACACCGAGTAAATTTCCAATATTGATTACGAGTCCAGCACCGAATAAGATACCAATTGTACCACCTAAGGCACTAATTGATCCGGCTTCAATGATAAATTGTGTTAAAATGTCTTTCCTCCGTGCACCAAGCGATTTACGAATACCAATTTCTTGTGTACGTTCGGTTACAGATACTAACATAATATTCATAATACCAATTCCGGCAACAACCAAGGAGATTCCGGCAATTCCTCCAAGTACGGTAGCTAACATGGCTATCATAGAGTCAATCGTGGTTAGAAGAGAAGTCATACTTGAAATTTGATACAAATCTTCATCGAAAAACTTTTTATATAGAAAATCATCTAAAAGGGTTTCTCCATCTTCTACATAATCACGACCATAGGTAGCAAACGTATAAGTGGAAATGGTTCCAGTATGAGACATTCTGGCAATTTTTGAATAAGGAGCATAGATGCAATCATCGGCGGAACCTTCTTCACCATCGGCGGACTCTTCTATAATACCAATAATGGTAAAGGTTTCTCCATTAATTTTAATGGTCTCGCCTAATACATTATTGTTTTCGAACAATTCACTGATGATATACGTTCCAACCACACAAACCGGTTTACGGTTCTCAATGTCGGCATAGCTAATATATCGGCCAGAAGACAGCGTTAAATGGTTGATATCTTCATAGGTTTCTGCGGTTCCAGTAATCGTCTCGCTTTCGATGGAAGACGTTCCGTTTTTTACCGTGAAACTAGAAGTTACCAGTGGAGATACACCTTCAAAGACATCCTTATTGTCTGATACAAATTGAAACATATCATCTTCATCTACATGGCGGGTACCTGTGCTTGATGCGTTAACGGTAATCATGTTAGTTCCTATATCTGCAAAGCTATCAATGATATAATTGGTAAGACCTTGCATCAGACCTACAATGATGATAACTGAACCAACACCAATTATCATACCAAGCATTGTCAAGATAGACCGCATTTTATTTGAAATAATACTCTTAAAGGCTAAGCGAAAGCCCTGAAATATACTCATAAGTTAAAGCCTCCTTCTAGCCGTATAAATTATTATCTAGATTTGCATCAAATTCAACATAATCGTTGGTAGACCCATCAAAAATAATTTTCCCGTCATATAAGCGGACGATACGATTTGCCTGTTGGGCAACGGAATTGTCATGGGTAATTAAAACAACGGTAGTGCCGTCTTGGTGCAATTTTTTTAAAAATGAAAGTACTTCCTTACTGGTTTTAGAATCAAGTGCACCAGTCGGTTCATCAGCAAGAATGAGGGAAGGGCTTCCAGCTAGCGCGCGTGCAATGGATACACGTTGCTGCTGCCCACCGGATAACTGATTGGGATAATTGCGCCATTTATGTTTAATACCAACTTGATCGAGAGCAGCGAGTGCTGCTTCTTTTCTTGCATTTTTTCCCTTTCCAGCATAAAGGAGGGGAAGTTCTACATTTTCCAAAATATTTAATTTTGTTAGTAAGTGATATTGCTGAAAAATAAAACCAATCATTTTGTTACGGATACTTGCAAGCTCATCGTCTTTCATTTTGCTAACATCAATCCCTCCCAGGATATATTTACCGCTTGTTGGAACATCTAAAGCCCCAATGATATTCATAGTGGTTGATTTTCCACTACCGGATTTTCCTACAATGGCGACAAACTCGCCATTGTAGACCTTAAGATTAATGCCATCATTAGCACGAACCTCTTCGTCACCCGTTTGATATATTTTGCATAAATCAATTAATTCGATTAGAGGCTGTTCCTCTTTTTTTTCTAGTTCCATACTACCTCCAATCTAATTGCTAGGTCTGCCGCCCGGATTGCCACCACCATTTTGTCGAGGAGGCTTTTCTTGCATATCACGATTCATCATCATATTGTCGGTACTTATTTCCCTAGCTGGAACATAAACAACATCACCTTCAGATAAACCATTGGTAATTTCTATGTACTCATCATCACTGATACCAGTGGAAACTTCAACGGAGCGGAAGCCAACTGGAACATCGTCGACTTCTTCCGTTACGCTATCGTCTTGTACATATACCACATTTCCACGTTGAAGTGAATCCGCGGGTATAGCAAGTGCGTTATCAACGGATTCAATGACAATCTCTCCGCTAATATTCATGCCAGGCAATAAATCTTTGGTATCATCAATCCGAACAGTAACGGGATATTGTGTAACACCGCCGCTGGTTGTGCTGACGAGACTGATATTAGTAATAATACCTTCAAAGGTTATATCAGCAAGTGCATCGGCGGTTATATTAACCGTTTGACCAACCTCCACGGAGTGCACATCAAGTTCATCCACATACATGTCGAATTTCATCGCTGATAAATCATAGATAAGGCACAAGGTGGAATCTTTACTGGAGATACTTAGTGTATCTCCTACTTTAAAATTCTTTTGAATGATAGTTCCTGTAATTGGAGAAGTAATCGTATAATCGGTATAAGCATCTAGAACTTCATCTAGTTTTGTCTGCGCGTCTTCCACGGATTCTTTTGCAGAGTCTACTTGATCGGATAAGGTATCTAATCGATCATCTACCGTATCACTGGTTAGACGAATCAAGATATCTCCTTCCTTTATCCAATCCCCCTCGGATACATATACGTGTGCTACGTCCCCCGCTATACTGGAAGAAACGGTTGTGTCATCTGTAATGGAAAACGTTCCCGCTTCATTGCAGTAGAGGCTTCCGATTGTTGCGGTAGCAGCGGTATCTGTAGTAATGCCACCTGGATTTTTTACTTTAATTGTAACATAGCGGACAATACGGTTACCGCTTAGGGTTACGTCAACACTTCCAATCGAAGATACGGTTCCGCTTAAGCTTTCATCCGTATCAGAAAGTTCTACAGTAGCGGTTTCCCCAATCAGAGAACTTTTGACATCGGAGGAATTAAACGGTACGGTAAGAAGCATGTATTTATTGTTATAAATTTGAGCAACTGGGTCACTGGGCTGAATACTGTCTCCGATTTTTAAATCGAATGATTTTACATAACCAGTTACGGTTGCTTTTACAATTAAATCGGAATCATCATGTTTCGATTCATCATATTTTGCAACGGCAGTATTGTATTTCTTTTTTGCACGTTCCAATGATTTTTTTGCACTGGTAAGCGTGGATTTCATACTGTCTGTTGAAATCTGATAGAGAACGTCCCCTTCATTTACCAGATCGCCCTCTTCAAAATCTGCAGCGATAATAGTTCCCTCTACAGTAGAGACGGTTGTAACAGAATAGGTATTTAGAGGTTCTACGGTACCAGAGGAAGATAAGTGATTTTCAATCGTTCTTCTCTCAACTTCTTTAGTGGTATATTTTGAACTCTCAGTATTTTTTTTTACAATATTACCGATTGTTTCTTTGAGTGCAAAGCGGACGCCAAAGAATAGCAGTATAAATATAACTACAATGAAAATAATACGTCTGATAATTTTTTGCTTTTTTGTTCGTATTTTTTTATCTTTAGAAAATAGTTTCTTAGAAAATAGCTTCATAGGTTCAACCCTTCCATTTATTTGTCAGATGCAATAATCATGCATACCTGTTTTGATACACCAGTCGTATCATCATAATAAGCAGTGAGTGTATATTTGTTTAAGTTTGAAACTTTTGACAGTGTTGTGGTATGGAATATACCAGAACTGTCCTTATAATAAATGGATGCACTAGAAGCGAGTGCTCTTGTCCATTCAGCACAAGTTATATTACCCGAAGTAATGGAGGTTACAATTCCACTTTGTAGTTTTGTAAAGCTTACAGAAGAAATATTGCCGCTTGCGTCATGGTAAGTATCAATACGAAGACCAATTCCTGCGACAATGGTACCACTAGCAAGTTTAGAAGCAAGTGTCTTTGTTGTTCCATTGATTAAATAAGAATAGGTAGTCGGACTGCTGTCTGTTATATTGACGGATGTTATAATTCCATAGGAATAATCATCACTGAGGGCATTTTTTAAAATAAGAGATGAAATTTCTCCAGCACTGTTAAATTCATAATACAAAATATTGGAATAGGTCAAGGTAATACCATTAATCTTATCAAGGCTAATTACTTTGAAACTTCCCTCATGTGTATCAATAATGGAAACATCACCAGCAACCTTATAAGAACCTATTTTTCCAGAGGAAGCACTTACAGAGTTATTTGCAAGTTTGGTATATGTTTGTGTAATTCTCTCTAAGGTCTGTGTACCGTTTGTGTAAGAGACATGAACCAAATTACCAACCGAAATGGAAAGGTCATGCACATTGTAATAGTACGTTGCACTACTGCCGTTAGCGGTTACTAAGGTCATGTATCGGTTATTGGTGTCGTTATCTGAACTCGAACCAATATAAGCACCATATTCAATAACAACTCCATATGTATCAATTTCATAGTCGGAAGAGTTAAGAGCGGCAACAACTTCATCATCCATACCTAAAAATAAAGTGACTACATTATTTATGCTAAAATTTCCAAGACTGGAAAATGCATAAACCATATCTTTGTTGCCAAGCGTATAGGTATCGGTACCTATCGTTACAGAAGTAGGGGATGTACGGCTTGGAGATACACTGGATAAGATACCGGATACTTTGGTATTGTATGCCCAAATAGTAGTTAAGTCTTTTGAATAGTAAATTACATCGTAAGGATTAATACTTGATGTGTCGCTTAGTACCTCGTTACGATATACGGTAGCATCACTTGTAGGGAAAGGAAGAAGGGAGGATAGAGAAGACGTCAAAAGTATCGGCCCTTTTAAGTTTGATTTTAAAAGAGATAAATAATTGACATAACCATCGGAATCCATAGTGATGTTAAGTGTAGTAGAGCCATAAATCATTCCTTGCGTTGTCTTAGTGGTAAGAAGATTGTAAAAGATATTGCTACAGTTTGCAAACGTTAATGTTTTGTTTTTTGTCTTGTTTACATGATCGTTTAAACCAAGCGCATTGAACTTTGACATTTGTGCATTTACGAGATTCCCTGAAAAGTCAGAATGGGTATATCCTAGTAAGCCAAGCATTGCTTTTGCAGCATCTTTTGTGCTTATCTTAGCGGATGGGTTAAATTTCCCTGAAATTGTGGCACTCATCCAACCCTCACTGACGGCAATTTTAATATATCCTGCATATTTGTTTTTATAGGATACGTCCTTGTATAATGATGTTTTTAGGGATTTTTCTACCTGTCCCTGATATTTGGAAGCGTTCACTAACATTTTAGCAAACTGTTGGCGGCTTACCTTGTTGGTACTTTCTAACTTGGCAAGTGTAAATCCCTCCATTATGCCACTTAGTAATAAAGTCTCTTCTTTATAAGAAGAGGTTGTGCTTGCTGCTTTGGCTTTTTGATTCGGAATTGCAAGTGAAGTTAGGAGTACAGCAAACATAAGGAGGAAGGCCAGTAGTTGTTTTCTCATTGTAGTTCTCCTTTCTGGAAGATAGTGCTATCACATTCTCGTTTCTATTATCATGGATAGGTGTGACCATTTAGTGAATAAATTGTTAAATATAACTAAAATTTTTGAAAATAAGTTTGTCTTTGCAGTGAATGAGGATTTATGATATACTTACAACCGCTAAGAAAGTAAGAAACTGCAAGTTGCAGGGTTTATATAGAGGAAGGGGAGTTTGTTATGGAACAGTATAATGGAAGTCAAATTGTGGTTTTGGAAGGGTTAGAAGCGGTTAGAAAACGTCCTGGGATGTACATTGGAAGTACAGGAACGAGAGGGCTTCATCATCTAATATGGGAGATTTTGGATAATGGGATTGATGAACATTTGGCAGGTTTTTGTAATCATATTGATATTATATTAAGAAAAGATGGTGGACTTACAATAAAGGATAACGGAAGAGGTGTCCCAGTTGATATACATCCAACAAAGAAAATTCCAACCGTGCGGGTTGTGTATACGATATTGCATGCAGGTGGAAAATTTGGAGGCTCTGCCTATAAAGTCTCTGGTGGTCTTCATGGAGTAGGAGCCTCTGTTGTAAATGCGCTCTCTTCCAAATTAATTGTAGAGGTTCGTAGAAATGGTGAAATTTATCGAGATGAATACGCGGATGGAGGACATCCGGTTACGGAACTCATAAAAGGGGATTTACCAGTGGTTGGTAAGTGTAATAAATCAGATACTGGTACCTGTGTTACGTTTTATCCGGATGAGACGATTTTTGAAACAACGGAATTTAAAGTGGAAACGATAAAAAAGAAATTAAAGGAAATTGCTTTTTTAAATAAAAACCTTGAGATTCGTTTTTTGGATGAGGCGAGTGGAAAAGAGCGAATATATTGTGAAGAATATGGAATCAAAAGTTTTATAAATTATCTTGTACGTGACATGACAACGATTCATGAGGATGTTGTTTATGCAGAAGGAACCAGTGGAGAAATTGAAGTGGAACTGGCATTTCAATATACAACTGGTTTTACAGAACAAATTAATGCATATTGCAATCGAATCAATGTAGTGGACGGAGGAACGCTGGTAACGGGATTTAAAATGGCACTTACGCGAGTCATGAATCAATATGCAAGAGAACTTGGTGTGTTAAAAGATAAGGATGAAAATTTTGATGGAAAAGATATTCGAAATGGAATTGTTGCTATTATTTCAATCAAGCATCCGGATCCTCAATTTGAAGGACAAACTAAGACAAAACTAGGAAATACCGATGCAAAGAGTGCAGTAGACGAAGTCTTCACAGAACAGGTGCAGCGTTATTTTGATAAAAATGTGGAAGAACTAAAGAAAATATTAGAAAACTCAATGAAATCATACAATGCAAGAAGAGCTGGTGATAAAGCACGCAGTGCGGTATTAAAACAGCTCAATGATGTGGATACTAGAAGTAAGCTAGCGTCTTGCTCTTCTAAAAAACCTGAAGAATGTGAAGTATATATTGTCGAAGGGGATTCTGCTGGGGGAACGGTTAAGACGGCAAGAAATCGAAAGACGCAAGCCGTTTTGCCACTTCGAGGAAAAATCTTAAATGTAGAAAAGGCAACATTAGAAAAGATTTTAGTAAACAATGAAATTAAGTCTATGATTGTTTCTTTTGGATGCGGAATTGGTGATGAGTTTGATATTTCAAAATTACGATATGACAAAATTATAATTTTAACAGATGCAGATGTTGATGGAGCACATATCAGCACATTGCTATTGACTTTCTTTTATCGATTTATGCCAGAGCTTATCAATGAAGGAAAGATTTACAGAGGATTGCCACCTTTATATAAAGTCGAGTATGAAACTACAAAAAAAACGAAGAAAAAAAAGCAATCACAATATCTGTTCAATGATTTTGAATTAGAGAAATTTAAAAAAATACAAGAGAACAAACTTTTAAATGTGCAGAGATACAAAGGTCTTGGTGAGATGGATGCGGATCAGTTGTGGGAGACGACATTAAATCCAGAAACTCGTATTTTAGCGCAAGTATCCATTAGTGATACGGTGGAAGCGGATGAAATTACTACCATTCTTATGAGTAGTAATGTTCCGCCAAGAAAAGAGTTTATTATGGAAGAAGCAAAGTATGCAAAATTGGATGTATAATTAGGTAGCAGACAAAAGGAGTTTATGGAATGAACAAATTAATCGAAGAAAATATTGTACAGTTGGATTTTTCGGAGGAAATGAAGAATTCTTATCGCGATTACGCGATGAGTGTAATTATATCTCGTGCGTTGCCGGATGTTCGCGATGGACTAAAGCCCGTGCAACGAAGAATTTTATTTGCAATGAATGAACTAGGACTTGATCCTAAGAAACCACACCGTAAGAGTGCACGTATTGTTGGAGATACAATGGGTAAATATCATCCGCATGGAGATTCCTCGATTTATGATGCACTGGTTCATATGACAGAACCTTATTCACTATCCGTTCCGTTGGTAGATGGTCACGGGAACTTTGGCTCAATTGATGGAGATGGTGCAGCTGCCATGCGTTATACCGAAGCGAGACTTTCGAATGCAGCAACGACACTGTTAGGACATTTGGATAAAGGGCTTGTCGATTTTATGCCAAACTTTGATGAAAGTGAAAAGGAACCAATTGTTTTGCCTGCCATGATACCAAATCTATTGATTAATGGAACCACGGGGATTGCAGTTGGTATGGCTACCAATATTCCTCCACACAATCCAGGAGAGGTGATTGATGGGGTTATTGCCTATATAGATCGGCCGTCGATCACAACCGCTGGTTTGATGGAGTATATCATAGCACCCGATTTTCCAACCGGAGGAACGATAATTAATCAGGATGAGATCTTAAATATCTATGAAACGGGAGAAGGTAAGCTTAAAATTCGTGCAAAGACCGAGATTGAAAAAGGGGAAAATGGAAGACAGAATATAATTATTACAGAAATTCCATATACGGTTGCAGGAAATAAAACAAAATTGGTAGAATCCATTGCGACTCTAATGAAGGACAAGGTTTTTGATGAACTATATGATATACGGGATGAATCTTCGAAAGAGGGAATTCGAATTGTAATTGAAGTAAAAAAAGATAGAGATATTGACAATCTCTTAAACGGTTTGTATAAGAAGACTGCAATGGAAGACACCTATGGAGTAAATCTTCTTGCGGTAAAACAGCAGCAGCCAATTACGTTTCATTTAAAATCTCTGATTTCGGAGTTTGTTGATTTTCAAGAAGAATTGTATACAAAAGAATATGCATATCTTTTAAATAAAGCGAATGCAAGACTTGAGATTGTGGATGGATTGATTAAGGCTACCGACGTCATTGATTTGATTATTGAGGTACTCCGTGGAAGTTCTTCCATCCATCAGGCAAAAAACTGCCTGATACATGGAGAAATTAAAGATATACAATTTAAATCAATCGAATCCAAGATGGAAGCAGCACGATTTGATTTTACAGAGCGGCAAGCGGATGCAATACTGGCAATGCCATTAAGCAAGTTGATTGGTCTTGAAATAATGAAACTTCATGAAGAAGGAGATGCTTTGCGCAAGAGCATTGAAGAGTATCAGGAAGTGCTTGGTGATAAGAAAAATCTGTATAAGGTAATTAAGACACGCCTTCGTGAGTTTAAGAAAATGTTTGCATACCCACGAAAAACAAAACTTCAAAATGTACAGCATATGGATTATGTAGAAGAATTTAAGGTTGAAGATATCGTTGTCGTAATCGATCGGTTTGGATATACTAAATCACTGGATAGTGCAAGCTTTTCCCGTGTGTCAGAAGATACAAAAAAAGAATATTCTTTTATAATATCCATGCAAAATACAGATAAATTATGTTTGTTTACCACACAGGGAAATATGTATCAGGTTAAAGTTGAGAAAATTCCAAGATGTAAAATGAAAGATAAGGGAACTTTGATTCATTCCTTATGCAAAGTAGGAAAAGAAGACATTATTATGTATACTTCGTTTGAGGAACTGTTTGAATCACAACTTTTATTTGCAACGAGACGTGGATTTATCAAATTGGTTTCAGGAGCAGAATTTGAGACAAACCGATCGGTGATTGTAGCAACGAAGCTAGATGATAAGGATCAAGTAATCAATGTCGTAAAATTATCTGCGCATGAACGGTTATCCGAATCGATGAAAGTGATTTTGATTACCGAAAAACAGCTGTCATTAGGGTTTAATCTCTCCGAAGTAAGTGAGCTTAAAAAGACGAGCCGTGGGGTTAAGGCAATCATGTTAGAGGACAGTGATGAGGTAGCATTTGCTTCTTGCGTTTCAATGGATACACAAGATTTTGAGTATAATGGACATACACTAAATGCAAAGAAAATTCGTAACCGTAAACGAGGAGCAAAAGGGCAAAAGGCACAGCTTAGTGAAACATAATTATAAGGTAGTAAAAAATGATATTGTAAAAAAATAATAAAAAATCTAAAGTATTTCTTAGGATATCCGATAAATATGATATAGAATGAAATAACGATAAAGTAAGGTGGTGGAATTATGAGAATTAATACATACAATCAAATTGCACAGTTATACCAGTCAAACCAAACAAAAACGACAACTAACAAATCAGAAAAGACAACTAGTTTTTCCGATGCACTGCAGCTATCGCAAACGGGTAAGGATATCCAGGTTGCAAAACAAGCAGTGAAGGATGCACCAGATGTGAGAGAAGATAGAGTAAATGCAATCAAAGCAGAGCTTGCATCGGGGACTTATCGTGTAAGTGCAGAAGACGTAGCAGAAAAATTAGCCGATAATTATTTTAACGAAATGATTTAAATGGGGGAGAACAATTGGCAAGTTTAATTGAAGAGTTAATAATGACCCTCGAAGAAGAAGAAACGGTTTATCAAAAGTTAATTCCAATTAATGAAGATAAAACAAAAATTATTATTAATAATGACCTTGATGCCTTACAAAAAATTACGGATCAGGAACAATCTATGATTCTTAAAATTAATGTGCTTGAGCATAAAAGGCAAGAGGTTCTTATTAATATTGGAACCGTTATTAATAGAAATCCGAGCACACTTGATTTAAAAACTATGGTTAAGCTACTGGAAAAACAACCAGAAGAACAAAAAAAGCTTAGTCAAATTCATGACAATCTAAAAAGAACCATCGGAAGGCTGATGGAACTAAATCATCAAAATCAATCTTTAATTGAACAATCCCTAGAATTAATAGAATTCAATATGAATTTTATTCAGAGTACACGGATGTCACCGGGGAATAATTATAACAAAAATGCATCAGGAATTGATTTATCAATCGAGCAAAACAATATGTTTGATACAAAACAATAGATGCGAGACTATTTATGAAGGCAAGGTGATGTGATGGGTAATCTGATGACAAGTATGTATACGGGGGTGTCTGGCTTAATTGTAAGTCAGACATCGATTAATACCACTGCCCACAATATTTCCAATGTAGATACAAAGGGATATACGAGGCAGCAAATTCTCTCTTCTGATTTTAGATATAATACCATTGGACAAACTGCAAATTCCTATTTGCAGGTGGGATTAGGAGCTGACATGTCCTCGATTCGCCAGGTGCGAGACATGTTTTTAGACAAGAGCTACCGATTAGAAATTGGAAGAGAAAACTATTATGAAGCACAATCTAATTCAATAGAAGAAATAGAGAGTATTTTTGGTGAATTGGATGGAGAGGCTTTTAAAACATCATTATCGGATTTATGGACTTCAATATCGGAATTGGCAAAAGAACCGCTCAATACGGTAAATCGAGGAACGTTGGTAGCAACAGCTTCAAGTTTTTTGGCAAGGGCAGAAATTATTAAGGAGCAGTTGTCTTCTTATCAGACGAATTTAAACAGTCAAATTCTAAAAAAGGTAAACCGCATTAATGAAATTGGCGATTCAATTAAAGGCTTAAATCAAAAGATTCGTACCAATGAAAGCAGCGGACAAGAAGCAAATGATTACCGTGACACAAGGAATTCATTGTTAGATGAACTTGGTGGACTGGCTAGCATTTCGTACAAGGAAGATGCTTATGGCATGGTAACTGTAAGCGTAGAAGGGGTACAGTTTGTAACCGATGATAATGTTTATCATATGGCCACACATAAGACGGTTACAGAAGAAGAGCAAGGAAGAACGGATTCGATTAATGGATACGTAAAAGATATATCGGATTTGGCTGCAAATCTAAAAAGTGCGGGGAAAACCCCAGATGAGATAAATGATGGCGTAAAGGCATCGGATGCATGGTCTAAACTTTCGAAATACGGAGCACTCACTTATCCGACGAGTGGAGAATTAAAATATAATAATTATACTGCGATAGAAAGTAATGGTACAATTCATTCGATTCTACCAAAACAGTCCGATTTACTTACCGTTGTTTGGACAGGAAATGGATGTGGAGATGTTTTTCGCTTGAATGGAAATTACTCTTCAGCGTCTAATACGGATGTTGGTTCCCTGAAAGGATTATTGGTATCAAGGGGTGCATACAGTGCAAATTATACCAATATTCCATTGGAAAAAGACTACGCGACGACCAAAGAGTATGAAATAGCAGTCAAGGAATATAATCGCTATGTGGATCCTTCTGTTATTATGTCGACACAAGCTCAATTTGATCAATTGATTCATGAGATGGTTACATCAATTAACGATATTCTTGCTCCAAATACAGAGGTGAGTAGTGGGATAATAAGTAAATTACGTACCAATACAACAGGGACAACAGTTAATGAATCTCAGGTTAATTTGACGGGGGCGACGATTGTATTAGAAGACGGTACAACCGTCAAGGCAAGTGATGTACAAATCTTTGATTCAGTCAGTGCGGGATGCGGAATGGATGATGAGCAAACGCAGGGTGAGGCATTATTTGAACGTAAAAACCAAGAACGCTATACAAAAGGAAAATTGACCGCAGCCATTGATGGGGTACCAACAGAAATCCATGTATGGGTATACAATGAAGAATATGCTTCGGATCAATATAGCTTATATACCATTGGTGAAGTTGAAATAAATGAAGATATTTTAAATGATTATAATGTAATTCCGTTAAGCAACAATCAATATTCTGGATTGTCAGGGTCGTATAATCAAGATATTTGTTCGGCGCTAACGGATGCATGGGATAGAGAAACACTAAAAATAGACCCCAATACATTAACTACAAATAATTTTCAGGATTATTATTCTGCGTTGACAACAAATATTGCGTATAGGGGCAGTACCTATAAGAGTAAGGTGGATAATCAAAGCGATATGGTAGAAAGTATAGATAATCAAAGGCAAACCGTAGCGGGAGTTTCTTCCGATGAAGAACTTACAAACTTAATCAAATTTCAACATGCATATAATGCATCATCCCGTTATATCAACGTAATTAATGAGATGTTAGGACATGTAATTGAAAAACTAGGATAACAAGATAGGAGGGGTGATGAAATGGCAAATACATTTTTTGGGCTTACAATTGCTAAATCTGGATTATATACCTATCAGGCTGCACTGAATACAGCGGCACATAATGCATCCAATGCGGATACGAAGGGTTATAGCAGGCAGAAAGTAAATCAAGCTGCCTCAACGGCAATTTCTGTAAATAATTCCTATGGAATGCAAGGAACTGGTGTTGATGTTACAGGAGTAAAACAAATCAGAGATAGTTACTATGATACAAAGTATTGGAAAAACAATGAAATTTATGGAAACTATAATTCAAAGGCATATTATCTGAATAATATCCAAAGCTATTTTAGCGAAGTAAGTTCTAAGGGGTCGACAGCGGCACTGGATACTTTATTTACTTCATTAAGCAGCCTTTCGGGAGATGTTTCCAATAAAACAATTCGAACACAGGTCACTGAAAATGCCAATACACTTACAGATACCATTCATTCGTTATATGATAACCTGCAGACGCTGCAAAAAGAGTGTAATACCGAAATTAAAAATACAGCAGATCAAATTAATTCCATCGCAGAGCGAATTTCTTCCTTAACACTTCAGATTAACACGATTGAAGTCGGTGGAGCTGCGGCAAATGATTTGCGGGATTCTAGAAATCTTTTAATTGATAAACTTTCTGAATTAGGAAATACGTCCGTAACAGAGACAGCGGTTGGAGATGACATCGGAGTCAATCAATATATTGTCCGACTAGATGGTAAGACACTGGTTGACACATATAACTATACGACACTAAAAGCGATTCCAAACGACGCAAGTGTAACTCAAAATGATGTGGATGGTCTCTATACGCTTACTTGGTCAGATGGACAAAACTTTGATGCAACGAGTAATACACTCGGGGGGAAATTGCAAGCATTGTTTGAAATGCGAGATGGAAATAATAAGGTAAACTTTACGGGAACCGGGAACGCAACAGCAGGTAGTACAGCACTTACGGTCACAGGTTCGAATCTAAATGATGAAATATTGCTAAACATTCCGGAGAGTAATGGAAGCATTGTTGTTGGTAATCACAAGTATTCTTATGAAAGTTTTGAAGTTTCAGTGGGAGCGAATGGAACATATACGTATACCTTTGAACTAACGGAAGCCTTAAAGGAGGATGCAACGGATCAAGATATCAATATAGGCGAATCGGTTGATTATAAAGGGGTTCCCTATTATCAAGCACAGCTTAATAAATTTGTGCGTACGGTGGCAAGTTCATTTAACAAAATACATAGCGAGGGCGAAGACTTAAATGGAGACAAGGGACTTGATTTTTTTACTGCAACCTTAGCAGCGAGTGGCGAGGAATATTCCTTTGATACGACATTAACAGCGTTTCGCTCACTACCAAATGCTGCAACGGATACGGATGCAAATGGTTATGTAAGAGCATCCTATTATCGGGTAACTGCTGGAAATTTAAAAGTAACCAGCAAAATTTTGGATGATCCAAATAAAATAGCGTGTGCTGCTTATGATGGAACTATAGATACTGGTGTTGAGGATAAAACCACGCTTAATAAGCTTCTTGCATTAAAGAATGATATGTCGATGTTCAAACAAGGAACACCGGATATGTTTTTACAGACAATGGTAGCAGAGATGGCAATTGACACTAAATCAGCAACTAACTTTGCGAAAGGTCAGGAAAATGTGTTAAAAGTAATTACAACACAACGAGCTTCTGTTTCGGGCGTGGATAGGGATGAAGAAGCCGTTGATTTAATTAAATTTAAAAATGCATATGATTTGTGTTCCAAGGTAATTTCGATTATGAATGAAGTCTATGATAAATTAATTAATAGTACGGGTGTTTAATAGAGAAGAAGGAAGGTAGGAAGCATGCGAATAACCAATCAAATGATGACGACCAATATGTTAAATAATATCAATCGGAACAAAAAAAATGTGGATACGTTAGGCTATCAATACGCTACTCAGCAAAAGATTGAAAAACCTTCAGATGATCCAGTGGTAGCCGTACGTTCCTTAAAGTACCGCACACAGATAACAGAACTTGAACAGTATTTGGGGAAAAACATACCAGATGCAAAAAACTGGATGGATACGGCAGAAAGTGCCATGAAGTCGGTCAATAGTGTATTGGAATATATGAGTTCGTATTGTAATAATGGTGCAACGGATACATTAGAAACCAGTGATCGAAACAGCATTATTGAAACCTTAAAGCAGTATAAAGATCAAATCTATTCGGATGCAAATGCTGATTATGCAGGTAGATATTTGTTTACCGGTTTTCGTACTGACACACCGCTTTTATATGACAAAGCAGCGCTAACGCAGCAGGAAGCAAACAATACAATCTATACCATTAAAGAAAACCTATCGTTTTCAGATGTAACAAGTAAAACGTATGTAAAGGGTGGTGCTAGTTATGCACCTGGAACAGCGGGTGATGTGTATGCTCAAAATGCTGCCTCTACCGCAACGGCAAGCAGACTAAAACTTTCCTATACTAATTTAGATAAGGGACCAGATAGTACGGTAACACAAGGTGCAAATAATTTTACCAGAAAGACTGGAATTCAAAGCATTACGCTCACCAATCCATCGAATCCCGCAGATACCATAACGGTCGATGATACCGGTACGTCTGGATATACACTTACGACAATGTCATTGACGGATGGGACGCAGGGAAAATGCTATAGCCCTTCGGCAAAAGAGATAATTTTCATTCCGGAAACGGGTGAATTAGTTTTTGGATCCGATGCTTATGCAATCGCGCGAAAGAACTCGGATTATAGTGTTGCTTATACAAAAACAAAATTTGAAGAAGACGATATCATGCCGCAGCATTACTTTGAGTGTAGTACGAGCGAGATCGTGATTGATAGTAGCAATGGCTCGTATAAGAATGAGACATGCGGATATAGCAATCCGGATTCTCAAAAGATTGATTATGAGATTAATTTTAGCCAGAAGCTAACGGTGAATACCTTAGCAAAAGATGCGGTTTCAACAACAATAGGAACGAAGGTTGATGAGATTGTTCGTGCAGTGAATGATGTGTATGATATAAAAGATAAGATATCAGAGGTTGAAAAATTAATTACAACAGAGACCAATGAGACAGAACTTTCAAACCTAAAAGAATTAAAATCGCAGTTGGAAACGGAACAAACGTTGAAAAAGAGCATTTTGCGTGAAAGCTTTTCTTCTGGAATGACGATGGCTCAAGAAGCGCAGGATATGCTTAATGTAGCGCTAGCAAATCACGGTAGCCGTTATAAAAGGTTGCAGTTAACGGAATCTAGATTGAAAGATCAAAAAACTAGTTTTACTGCATTGTTAGATGATAATGATAAGGTGGAATTAGAAGATTCTGTCATTAATTATAAACAGGCACAGGTTGTTTATGATGCATCCCTATCATGTGCTTCTACAGTAATTTCAAAGACGTTACTTGATTATTTATAAAAAAGAAAAAGGAGCTGTAATTATGATCGTTCAAACAAGGTACTTTGGAGAAATTGATTTGTCCGAAGATAAAATTATTATTTTTGAAAATGGAATTATGGGATTTGAACAATTTAAAAAATTCACACTTCTATACGATAGTGAAAAGGAAGAAAGACCAAGTATATCATGGCTTCAAAGCTTAGATGAAAAAAGTCTTGCATTGCCAGTCATAAATCCGTTGTTGGTAGATGAAGGATATAACCCTGTTGTAGAGGATGATCTTTTAAAGTCACTTGGAGAATTAACCGATGAGAATATAGCAATTTTGTTGGTTATGACAATTCCGTCAGACATAAAAAAGATGACGGCAAATATGAAAGCACCGATTATTATAAATTCAGATACCAGAAAAGGATGCCAGGTTATTGTAGAAAATCAGGATTATCCGATTAAATTTAAGGTATATGAGTGCTTAAAGAATCCAAATGCAAAAAAGGGGGATGAATAAATGCTAGCCCTATCAAGAAAAACAAATGAATCCATCATGATTGGAAATGATATCGAAATAACCATTTTAGAAATAAAGGGAGAACAGGTAAAAATCGGAATTGCTGCACCAAAGTCCGTTCCCATATATCGAAGAGAAATCTATGTACAAATTCAAGATGCAAATAAAGAAGCGGTTAGGAATGATATAGATGTTAGCGAATTAAAAAAATTATTTTAATAAAAAATGAAATTACAACGAGTGTTTTCTTAACTTTTATGGAAAACTTGACGATAATTATAGTAAGGTGATTTATAAATACAAAAAGTGTAGTTTAGGGAATTTGGAGGTGTTCAAGGATGAAGATCGAATCAATAACCAGGGCTTCAGGATTTGCATATGAAGAAAAGACATCAGTAGCTCAAAAAACAGATGGTGAAAGTGCTCAGGAAGTAAAAAAAAAGGAAGATATAGCTTCACTTGTTCGCAGTGGTGACAGTCAAAAAAAACAATCAAAAGAAACAGAAGAAGAAGAAGATACATTTGGCCAGGCCAGTGAACGGCAGATTAAGAATGCAGTCTCTCAGGCAAACAAAAAAATACGTAGGCTGGAGAATACGAGCCTTGAGTTTTCTTATCATGAGCCTACCAAAAGGGTATCGATAAAGGTAATTAATAATGAAACCAAAGAGGTCATCCGTGAGATACCACCAGAAAAGAGTCTGGATATGTTACAAAAAATGTGGGAACTGGCAGGGATACTAGTAGATGAAAAAAGATAGGAGGAACCACTATGGGGATTAAACTATCAGGAATGATTTCAGGTCTTGATACTGACTCAATTGTAAAAGAACTGATGTCAGCTCAAAGCTTGAAAAAGAAAAAAGTAGAAAATACTAAGACAGAATTAAATTGGAGTCAGGAAATTTGGAAAGATTTAAATTCTAAGCTGCTTACTTTTTATAAAGGTACTTTAACGAAAGCAAAATCGCAGGGAAGCTATAATACAAAAAAGGTCACCAGCTCGGATGAGGCATTGGCAACTGCCACAGCAAAGATCAGTGCACCAAAGGGAGCTCATACTTTGGAAGTAACAACACTTGCAAGTGCCCAGTACTTGACCAGTGGGGAGATAAAAAATGGTGGGACAGTTTCAAGCGCAACCACTCTTACATCTCTTGGAATTGACGCAAATACAGTGATTACCATTCAAGCTGCAAAAACGAGCAGCACAACGGATAATAGTAATATTCAAAAGTTAACCGTTGGTGGAACAACGACAATATCTGATTTTGTAAGTGCATGTCAAAAGGCAGGTCTCAATGCGAATTTTGATGCGACACAAAAGCGTCTTTTCATTAGTTCGGAAAATAGTGGAACGGATCAGCAATTTAGTATCACAACAACAGCGGTTAGTTCGGGTTTATCTGCTGATTTTGCAACATTAAAAGAACTGACAGGATATAATGACAGTACGACTACGACAGAACAAAAAGCAGAATTGGATAATTGCTATAGTGTATTGGCGTCTGCTGATTCTGCTTCAACGGAATATCAGAATGCGTATGATAAACTCGTTACTTATGCTGAGAACAATTCAACTGCGGATTATGCAACAAAATATGATGCTGCTAAGTCTTCCTATCAAGATTCACTGATTAAAGATGCATATAAAGCACAAGCAACTTCTCTGTTAGCAGGTACCGTATATGAAGATGAAACGAATAGTGATGACTGGCTGGCTTCTGCGGAGGGACAGCAATGGGTGGTGGATAATGACTGGACAACGGATAATATTGCTGCAAATCCGGGCGGTTATGCTACAGCACTTCAAGATGCCTATGCTGGCGCTTATAAAGCAGCATATGATACAGAGTATGCAAAAGTAGAAAGTGATGCTTCATATACCAGCTTTCGAGAAACGGTTGCCAGTAATGTGACAACAACAATGACGGCAATTGAAGCCGGAGTTGATACTGCAAATGATTATAATGTAGTAGGTGGTACGGCTGCAGATATTGTAACAGCGATTGAAACCATAAAGCAAAATGCTGGACTTGAGTCTACCATATCTGCGCAGGTAGTAGCTGATAAGACATTACTTGATTCTACCATTCCGTCCTATATAACAAATAGTGAGGAATTACCAGCAGGACAAACTGCGGATGGAAATAGTCTTCTTACTAAAATAGGGCTAGCAGAAATTACTGGAGCTACTGATGTTTCAGCAACAACTGCGGGCAATGTGAGCGGGCTCACTTTAGTAACGGCTAAAGATGCTAAATTTACTTTAGATGGTGCACAAATGGAGGAGACGTCTAACAATTTTACTGTAAATAACATCACCTTTGATTTAAAGGGAACTACAACACCCGGTAATCCTTTAAAGGTTACCATTGAAAACGATATGGATTCTGTTTATAATATGGTAAAAAGTTTTGTCAAAGAATTCAACTCTGTTCTTGATAAAATGAATGATTTGTATTATGCCGGTACGGCCAAGGGATATACTCCGTTAACCTCTGAGCAAAAAGATGCAATGACAGACGATGAGGTAGAAAAGTGGGAAACCAAGATTAAGGACTCTCTGCTTCGCAGGGATACGACGCTTGGATCACTGACGACAGCAATGAAGACTTCCTTGATGCAACAGATAAAGATAAATGGGAAAGATTATTCCCTTGCAAGTTTTGGAATTCATACCTCCAATGATTTTAGTGAAAAAGGATTACTTCATATCTATGGAGATTCAGAGGATGATACCTATTCTACGGATGATAATGATTTGAAAGCTTTGTTGGAGTCAGATCCAGATCTGGTGATGCAGGGATTATCCACAATTACATCGAGTTTATATGACACGATGAAAGATAAGATGGGAAAGACTAAGCTAAGCAGTTCACTGACCTTTTATAATGATGTGCAAATGAAGAAGTGGGATAGCGATTATAAGGAAGATATTGATGAATGGGAAGATAAACTGGCTGATATGGAGGAGAGATATTATAATCAATTTACGCAGATGGAGGTTGCACTAAGTAAATTACAAAGTCAGACAAATTCCTTAACTTCCCTTTTGGGAACTGGCTGATTATGAAACGGAGTATACATAAGGAGGAATTATTATGGCATTCAATGCAGCAAGTATATACAAAAAAACGAATATTAATACCGCATCACCTGCCGATCTTACGCTCATGCTTTATGATGGAGCAATTAAGTTTTGTAATATAGCATTTTTTGCTATGGAAAAAAAAGATCTGGAAAAATGTAACTTAAATATTCAAAAAGCAAAGGCAATTATAGAGGAACTTCGTTCTACACTGGACTTTAAGTATACAGTTGCAAAGGATTTTGACCGGGTATATGATTATATTGGCTGGGTATTGCTTCAGGCCAATATAAAAAAAGATCCTGCTCTTTTGGAAGAGGGTTTACAGCAGATTCGGGAAATGCGAGATACATGGAAAGAGGTTATAAAAAAGACGAAAATGGCATCGGCCTAAGGTGCATAAAGAGAGGTTGTAAATGGAGATAAATCAAACCTATGTAACGATATTAATTGATACTCTAAGACGTAAGGTTGTCTCGTTAAACGATGTAATAGGCATGACGAACTTTCAAAGCAAGCTGATTGAGGAAGGTAAGGTAGACACCAGCGAATTCGAAGGAACCTTGATAAACAAGCAGGAGATGATTGATAAAATCAATCAGGTAGATGACGGATTTGAGAAGATTTATGACCATGTAAGGGAAGCATTAAGCGCCCATGCGCCTCTTTATCAACAGGAAATTCTAGTTTTAAAGGAATTGATTTCGCAGGTTACAGAGAAAAGTGTTGCAATTAAGGCAGCAGAAACTAGAAACCGAGATCTGATGGAGCGTTATTTTTCTTCCAGAAAGAAGACCATAAAAGACTGTAATATAGGAAAGAAAACCATACAGCAGTATCAGGAAACTATGAAAAGTCAATACAGGGAACAGTCCTTATATATGGACAAAAGAAAATAAAGAATAAAGAGGTAGTGTAAAATAAATTGTGTCTTTGGAAATAAATGGCTCTTTCTTGGAAAGA
>JBGUEO010000012.1:0-110013 GCA_041821315.1 Velocimicrobium sp.
TCTTTCCAAGAAAGAGCCATTTATTTCCAAAGACACAATTTATTTTACACTACCATTATGATAGTTGGTTTTATATAATATTTTTTCAAAAATAAATGATTAGCATATTTTAATATTTAAATTCATATATCTTTGATTTTCTAGCCTCTCCTAATCCAAACTCTTTGCAAATTTGATTTGCAAAAAATATTGTACTTTCATCTGCTAATGGATGCACGACTATATCACTTATACTTCTAGCATCTATTTCATATGGCACTCTTTCTGGAAATATATCTTTTATTTCACATCTCGTAAATTCTACGAAATTATGAAAATTGCTAAAATCATATGTGTTAATATCTTCATTTCGAATTAATTGCACGGTACTATCTTTTACTGGTTCTCTCGCAAATATTCTGATTTCTTTTTCATACTCAAAATTTCTACGTTTTGTGTATATAAATTCCGTTGGAACTAATTTATCTGTAAAAATTATCTGTTTTATTTTTTCAAAAACATCAAAGTTTTCATATTTTACATTTTTACATCCGATATACGGTTCTCCAGTCTCTAAAAAAATCGTGTATTGACCTTTGCTCAAAAAAAAATTAGTATGCGAAAACCTTATAGAACGTTTATCATAGGAATAACTTCTCCACATGGCATCTACTCCTTCTGTACTTGTTTCATGAGTGAAACAAGTACAGACAAATGCTTGTGAAGATAACCATAATTTCATTAGCATAACATTCGCACTGTATTTATTATGACATTCATTTGACAATTTTGTACAGCAAAAATATAAGTCGTGATATTTTTTTTCATCTTTAAAAAAATTACCAATAAAATTTTCATATGGATCATCCCATTGTTCTGGTCTTATAAGCATATATCTCTTATGTAATAGCAAATCATAGAAATAATCTATTTTCATATATTTATTTAATTTAATATTGTCCATTTTACGATACCATCCTGCTTATTATTATCCAACTACCATATTCAGTTGTCAATGTTCTTATGAACTTAAATTTCTATTTATGGCTCCCATCCGGAGCCTTTTCTTTTTTTAATACAACAAATACTTTCATAACCTTCCATTTTACCATGTCCATTTGTAAACTATAAGACTGTTAAAATCTCCCTTTCTCTAATAAAATGAGTATATAATAAAAATTTAGACTGTGAGGGAAAACAAATGAAGAAATTAACAAGAGTAATATGTGTAGTGGCATTCTGTTTAGTGGCTATGATGGGGATGTCAAATCAAAGTTTGGCGGCTATAGTAGGAGAAGTGTCAGATGCTCCGGAGATGGGGTGGAAGAGGAGTGATGATAGTAACACAAATATAGTTTATACAGGTACTTGGACAAGACATAATTCAAATAGTAGTGATACTGACACATTGACAAATACCATTTCAAGTTACCAATTTAAATTCTATGGTACTAAATTTAGATTAATATCGGATATCAATGATAATCATTCAAATGCAATAATAGTTACTATCGATGGAGTTGCATATACATACTCTGGATATTATACAAGACTAATACATAATACTATAGTATTTGAAAAATTAGGTTTAAATTTGGGTTACCATACGGTAGAAGTAAAAAATACAGTAGATGGAAAATATATTCATCTTGATGCAATAGATATTGATGATACAGGAAAACTAGTGTCTTTGACAGACTCAGAATTTGAAGGAAACAGTGCCATCTTAGAAATCGTCATGACCAACGGTACTAGCAAGGAATATAACCTTACCAACACCGAATTAGAAGTTTTCCTTGCATGGTATGACAACCGTTCAGATGGTATCGGAAAATCCTATTACCGCATTCCTAAAAAGAGCAATGTGAAACCGTTCCTAAGTAGGAGAGAATATCTATCTTTTGACAAGATCTACAGCTTTGAAGTAAAAGATTATAATGAGTAACAATATTTCCCCGGTTGTCAAGCTGGGGAATTTTTAGGTAAGTAAATTTCTATTAAGGTTTCCAACTGGGAGCCTTTTTCTTTTGTCAGTAAGTACCAATTTCCCCCAAACCTTTCATTTTACCACTTCCATTTGTAAACTATAAGACTGTTAAAATCTCCCTTTCTCTAATAAAATAAGTATGTAATAAAAATTTAGATAGCGAGGGAAAACAAATGAAGAGATTAACAAGGGCAATATGTGTAATGGCATTTTGTTTGGTAGCTATGATGGGAATGTCAAATTTAAGTAATGCGGCGACTGTGGAGTATACCGATAATGTGATTCCATCTATGACCAGTAATATTTCACCTAGTGGTTTGGCGAAATCTAGTAGCTTTTTTGATAATCAAGGGACAGACTATGATTATTATGCATTTAAAGCCTTTAATCATACTACGGGTTCCGTTTATGATGCGTGGGGTACTGCAAAAGGGTATACATCTGGATGGCTTGAATATGATTTTGCTAAACCAAAATGTATTACTAAATACACACTTATTTCGCGAATAGAAGGGTCTCAATCAATTGAAGAAATGCCAAAAGATTGGACGTTTGAGGCATGGGATGGTGAGCAAAATAAATGGGTTGTTCTAGACACACGTAGTAATATAAGTGACTGGGAATATAATTTAAAAAAAGAATTTACTTTTCAAAATAGTGCAAGTTATGATAATTATAGAATAAATATTACAGCCAATAATGATGACTTAAATCTAGGACATTCTACAACAATAGGAGAAATGGAAATGATGGAAACAAAATCGTCTTCTGATTATGAAGGCAATAACGCAATCCTTGAAATTACCATGACTAACGGAACTATTAAGGAATACAGTCTAGCAATTGATGAACTAGAATCCTTCCTCACATGGTATGATAACCGCTCCGATGGAATTGGCAAATCCTATTACCGTCTGCCAAAGAAAAGCAATGTGAAGCCGTTCCTTAGCCGCAAAGAGTACCTGTCCTTTGACAAGATATACAGCTTCGAAGTAAAAGATTATAACGAATAAAACTTTCCCCGGTGATGAGCTGGGGATTTATTTTTTGTTAAGTAAATTCTGGTTTAAATAATACTTATGAGGCTTCGGTGAGGGAGCCTTTTCTTCTGCTCAAACGTATGAAATTCCATAACCTTACAGTTTACCATTTCTTCTTGTAAACTATAAGACTGTTAAAATCTCCCTTTCTCTAATAAAATGAGTATGTAATAAAAATATAGATTGTGAGGGAAAACAAATGAAGAAAATAACAAGAGTAATATGTGTAATGGCATTCTGCTTGGTGGCAATGACGGGAATGTCGAATGTAAGTTATGCTGCAACGGTTGGTGATTCGCTTTCTGAACCTGAAAGTGGATGGGAAAGAATAGATGACAGTAATAGTATTGTTGTCGGTACTGGTGATCTTGCCAGTAGCCTTAGTGATACATCAGGTTATACATATAATAGTACATGTAGGCAAAGCCAAAATATCGGAGATACGATTACGTTTCAGTTTTATGGTTCAAAATTCAGATTGAGTGGTTGTACAAATAACAATCACAGTGATAATATTCAAGTGGCTGTGGACGGAGTTATAAACGGTTATTTTTCTCAAAATACAACATCCGTTATAGCCAAGCGAATTGATTATGAAGTCCTGAATTTAGAACTGAGTTATCATACTGTTACAATTACTTTAATGACTAATGCATGGTATGTTTTTGATTCGATAGATATTAGTGAAAATGGTAATAAGGCAATTTTAGAAATAACTATGACTAATGGAAATATTAAAGAATATGATTTCGCTATTGATGAATTAAATTATTTCCTTATATGGTATGATAATCGATCAGAAGGTATTGGTAAGGCATATTATTGTATAATTAAGAAAAATAATATAAAACCATTTTTAAATAGAAAAGAATATTTATCGTTTGATAAAATTTCTAGCTTTGAAGTAAAAGATTATAATGAATAAAGATTTCCCCGGTGGTGAGCCGGGGATTTATTTTTAGTTAAGTAAATTGCAGTTTATGGAACCAACCAGAGCCTTTTTTGTAATCAAAGACTAATTCATACCTAAACCTTTCAGTTTACCACTTTCGTTTGTAAACTATAAGACTGTTAAAATTCTCCTCTCTGCAATACAATGAGTATAGAAAATATAGAATGTGAGGAAAACCAATGAAGAAATTAACAAGGGTAATAGGGGTAGTGGTATTCTGCTTAGTAGCTATGATGGGAATGTCGAATGTGAGTAATGCAGAAGAGGTACAATATACGGATAATCTAATACCTGTAATGACAAGCAATACATCACCGAGTGGTGTAGCAAGCGCAAGTATAAGTGGTAATGCAACTTATGCTCCATTTAAAGCTTTTAACCATACATGTACGGATGGAAATGATACATGGACAACACCATATGAATATACGAGTGGTTGGTTGGAATATGATTTTTCAGTAGCAAAATGCATTACAAAGTACACAGTTACGTCACGGGATGCGGTTGGATATGAAACTACTGCACCAAAAGACTGGACTTTTGAAGCGTGGGATGATAGATCAAATACATGGATTGTATTAGACACACAAAGCAATATAGAGAACTGGAGTGCTGCTGAAAAACGAGAATTTACATTTTTAAATACAGTTTCTTATGATAAGTATAGAATAAACATAACAAGTAATTGTGGACGTAATTATATGGCAATTGCTGAATTTGAGATGATGGAAACGCTTGGGGCAACTAAACCAACAAAAAAGTTAAAAGTTGTGCTTGAAGTTGATGAGCAATTGCAATTAAGCGTTGATGATGATTTAGACGAAAATGCTAACGTTACTTGGACATCATCTGATTCTTCTGTAGCGACTGTAGATTCAAATGGTATTGTAGCAGCTTTGCAACCCGGCAATACTGTTGTGACTGCTTCCAGCAAGGAGGAATCATATAGTGAATCCGTTAATATATTGGTTTTGGAAGATGCAACGGATTACAGATTGGCGGTAGATTTAAAAGTGGGAAAGTACTGTAGATTGACCGTAGATGATCATGAGAATACGGCAACTGTAACATGGACTGTTATGGATTCTACAGTAGCCACCGTTTCAAGTAAAGGAAAAGTGAAAGCAGTAAGTGAAGGGTTAACTATTGTTACAGCTACGGATGCAGATGAAAATGAAATTGGACAAATTTATGTGAGAGTAAGAGAATAACGCTTTTTGATTCCCCCGGTGGTGAGCCGAGGATTTATTTTTTAGCTAAGTAAATTTCTATTTATGGTTCCCAATCGGAGCCTTTTTTTTGTACATTAAACAATAACTCTTCCGAAACCTTCCATTTTACCACTTCCATTTGTAAACTATAAGACTGTTAAAATATCCCTTTCTCTAATAAAATGAGTATATAATAAAAATTTAGATTGCGAGGAAAACAAATGAAGAAATTAACAAGGGTAATATGTGTAGTGGCATTCTGTCTGGTGGCTATGATGGGAATGTCGAATGTGAGCAATGCATCAACAGTGGAGTATACGGACAATGTGATACCGGTGATGACTAGCAATACCTCACCAAGTGGTAAAGCAAGTGCAAGCACTGAATGGACAAATGGTACAGACTATTGGTCTGCGTATAAAGTTTTTAACCATGATGATTTTCAAATAATTAATGATGGATGGGGTTCTGCAAAAGGGTATGTAACTGGATGGTTGTCTTATGAATTTACTGAGAAAAAATGTATTACAAAATATTCAATAATATCAAGAAATGTAATTTCAGTGACACCAGAAATAACTGTAAGTACATTGCCTAAAACTTGGACTTTTGAAGCATGGGACGAGCAATCAAGTAATTGGATTATATTGGACAAGCAAAATGATGTGAGTGGATGGCAATTGGGTGTAAAAAAAGAATTCGAAATTACAAACAATAATTATTATTATAAATATAGAATTAATATTACTGCAAATGGTGGATATACTTATTTTACAACAATTGGAGAATTAGAAATGATGGAAACAAAATCATTTTCTGACTATGAGGGGGATAGCGCAATCTTAGAAATCGCCATGACAAACGGTACAATTAAGGAATACAGTCTTACCAACAGCGAATTAGAATCCTTCCTTACATGGTATGACAACCGCTCTGACGGTACTGGCAAGTCTTATTACCGTATACCTAAAAAGAGTAATATAAAACCATTCCTAAGTAGAAAAGAGTACCTATCTTTTGACAAGATCTACAGCTTTGAAGTAAAAAATTATAACGAATAAAGATTTCCCCGGTAAGTGCCGGGGATTTTATTTTAATAAAGTAAATTTTAGTTTTCTGGATTACCTACAATAAAAAGCTACCAGCTTATACTGATAGTTAGGAATTCTCTTTACATATTCAATTTTATTGGCCTTACATTATATTCATAATATTTACTATAAATTATAACTGTTTCTTTAATGTATATAGTCTGATATCATCTGGAAAACCGTTGACTTCCCCACAAATAACATATCCTTGCTTTTGATAAAAAAGTGGAGCTTGAAAAGAATATGTCGTCAGGTGAGCAATCTGGCATCCGGCGGATTTTGCTTGATGTTCAATTACTTCCAATAAACGTGATGCTATTTTTTGTCCTCTATAAGCTTCCTGCACCCAAAGAACCTCTATTTCTATGGATGAGAGATAAGTAGATCCCGATACACCTCCCACAATAACTTCCTTTTCATTTCGTGCTATATTCGTAAACTCTATATTTGGTACTTTTAATTTACCATTTGTTTTTTTTATATTGTGCTCAAGCAATCCATTTATACGAACTGAATTAAAAAACTCTTGTTCATCACAATCATTATAAATAGTTATAGACATTTTTGTCACCTCCATAAAACCAGTGTAATAATCTCTTTTAAATAGAATATCATCAATCCTGCTAACTATCAATATTAAGTTTTCAACGAATCATGAAGGGTTATCACAGCCTATAATGAAAATAGGATTTTGGCTACACTACTTTTTAATAGCTTGTTTTTGTTATATAATAGTAATAGGCAGGAACAAGTTTGATTGAACATTGGAGGATCTACACCCCGTTTTTCAACGTAAGCGTTTTGCCCTTGTGAACAGCATATTGTTGCACCACTTTGTGGATAGCACGAGTAGCAAAGTCCGTATTATCTCGGGCAAATCTCCTGTCATTTTAAGGAAGGAGCGTGATTTTTATGAAAGATTTATTAGAAATCTGTTGTGGCCTTGATGTACACAAAGACAAAACTGTTGCTTGTATTCTTAACGGTCCACTTGGACAACCAACCAATTCACAAATCCGTGAGTTTACCACCTTAATTCCCGATATGATTGCTTTACGTGATTGGATTATTTCATTTAATTGTCATTACGTTGCTATGGAAAGCACCGGAATTTATTGGCAACCAATCTATGAAATTCTTGAAGATGCCTTTTCTGGTGATATTGCGCTACTTGTTGTAAACGCCCGACATATGAAGAATGTACCCGGTAAGAAAACCGATATGCGTGATTCAGAATGGATTTCAACGCTTCTACGTGCAGGCCTTTTAAATGGTAGTTTTATTCCTGATAAAAAAAACATCAGAGAATTTCGTCATCTTAACCGATATAGAAAAAGCATTATTCGAGACATCACTTCACAGAAAAATCGTATAGAAAAATTTCTGCAAAGCTCAAGTTTTCGACTATCTTCCTTTATTTCTGATATCTTCGGTGCTTCTGGGCGTAACATAATTACTCATTTAATTGAGCATGGTTCCATAGAACGTAAAGCATTGGATGGTTGCCTAAAAACTAAAACTCGCAACCACATCGATGAAATTCTTATGGCTGTAAACGGGTCACTTTCGAAACATCAGCAAGATTTTCTCAAAATGTTAATGAGTCATTATGATTCACTGAAAGAACACCTCGCTGAAATTGAAGATGCAATAAAAGAAGAAATGGCTCCATTTACATTACAAGTAGATCAGCTTTGCAGCATCTATGGAATTAGTACAACTGCATCTTGTTCTGTTATTGCTGAAATTGGCACTGATATGAGTCATTTTAAAACTGCTGAGCATATCTGTTCCTGGGCTGGATTATGTCCTGGTAATAACGAAAGCGCTGGAAAACGAAAAAGTACTTCCATCACAAAAGGCAATCCATACATAAAAAGTATGCTTTGTGAAATTGCTTGGGTCATTGCGGGTAAACGTAATACTTATCTTTCCGCGTGGTATTGGAGGCTAAAGCAGAAAAAAGGGGCTAAAAAGGCAATTATTGCGCTTGCAAGAAAACTTCTCGTGATTATTTACACTATGTTAAAACAAGGCACTTTATTTGATGAGTCCTGCTTTGAAATACGTCGCAAAAGCTGTGAACAAAAACAACTATCCAGATACATCCGAGAATTAGAAAAACATGGGTATCATGTTGAACAGCAAGCTTAAATTCCAATAACTCTTTTTAAGCAGTACTACATACTGCTTTATATGTTATGCCTTCATAATTGTTAAAAACATTAATTGTCAAGGTTCAAGTCTACTATAAACTATTTATTTTCGTAGCAATGTACACTAATACGTTCAATTTCTGTTTACCAATTTAAAACTATTTCAAATAAGAACAAATGTTTGCACAATGTTTTGTAAAGGAAGTGGTAAATACGCGATTTAAAATAGGAAATACGTGTTATTTTATAAAAAATTGCAAAAAGGTTGTTTCTGGTATAGTAACAGCTTATAGCGGCGGATTTTATACAGTTAAATTCAATGCAGAAAGTGGGATAAGGCTCCGGGAATCCAGGCTTTATAAAAAGGAAGAGGAAGCTTGCAAGGTAGTACCAAGGCCTGAACAGGTAGCAAGAAGAATAACACGCGATTACTAGATGCACTAATTACTTCTTGCATAATTATGGAAAATAATGTAAAATAAATTTGTGTATTATTAAAAATTCTAAGTAATTCTAAAAATCTAAAAAGGAAAAAATCTATGGACAAACCCAAGAACAAATTAGTTAAAAAAACAGTAACTATTAACAATTATATGCGGATTAAGTTGCAGTAGTAAAAGAAGGGCTCTTGGAGAATATCCAGGAGCCTCTAAGCATATTATACACCTTATAAAACTTTAATATTTTTGACAACTAATTTGACAACTATTGATTAAAAAAACGCCTACTGACAACTAACTGACAACTATTATTTTGAAAAATATTGATTTATTTTACTTCATTTTTTAACAACAAAAAACAGCCAAACCCTATCAAAATCAAAGGTTTCGGCTGTTTTTATCGTTAAGCTAGCGACGGGAATCGAACCCGTGACCTCAACACTACCAATGTTGCGCGCTACCATCTGTGCCACGCCAGCATCATAAGGTTTAGTGCCTTACGAATTAGAATTTTACCACAGTTTGTATCTGTTTGTCAATTGTAAAAGAAAAATAATTTTATATATTGGCATGTACTTATATACCTAGAAACAATTGAAAAAAGAAAAAGAAACGATTATAATGTACCTAACTAATGTTAGGCTGATGAGTTCTTGATTGGCAGATAAGATAAAACAAGTGAACTTCGAATACCTAAGGCGGTGAGTCATATGAAAAAATGGAATCCAGAGAGTATCAATAACAAATATTATTTCATTCATAAAAAGACGAAGGATGGTTATGGAAAGTATCAATTTGTATTGCTTGATACAAACTATGACTTTGCGTTTTTAGAGAAAGTATTAGGAAGAGACGATAAAACAGATATAAAGAATTTTTTTAAGGTACTAGGAATAGAGAATCCATATTTACTCAATGAAATTGTTGCGGTCTTTGAAGAAAAAATGAGTTCAATCAGTGAAATGATGCGACTGGATGAGCAAACCTATGAAGTTAAGGTCAAACGAATCAGTGATGATATTTTTATTACAAATATAATGCAAATTACGCAGTCAGAAGAAAATGAAGCCTTGCTTTTTAAGCTTATGTTTCAGAACGTAACAGATGCAATGGCTTTTATAAAAAAAGGGAACACGGGATTTGAATATGTATTTAACAATCGAGCGCATGAGCAACTGACGGGATTCTCATCCCAAAAGATATATAAGAAAAATTTATGCGACGTCTTGGGCAAAGACTACTATAAAAATTATGAAGAATACTGTGAAAAATCTCTGCGTGAAAGGAAGACAATTGCTTTTTTGGGGACAGCACTTTTTAATGGAGAAGAAAAAACAATTTTATGTCGGTTAACTCCGATAGTTTATGATGGAGGCGATTTTATTGTCGCAAACGAACTCGATAGTTTATCAGTAAGAGAATGGATGATGGAAAATAAGCTGTCATTAACGAAATTTGATGCTATGTTTAGTTTACATACGGCGGTAATGCTTTTAATTGATCCAGTTAGCGGTAGTATTGTTGATGCAAATCCTGTTGCAACTGACTTTTACGGATATTCTGTGACAGAACTTAAGCAAATGTCCATACAAGATATTAATCTTTTGCCAAGTGAAAAGGTACAAGAGTATAGAGAGCAAGCAATGAAAAAAAGTATGGAACATTTTTTATTTGAACATAAACTAAAAAGTGGAGCTATAAAATATGTGGATGTATATTCAAGTCCAATTGATTTAGATGGTAATAATTTTTTGTTCTCGATTATTGTTGATGTAACAGAGCAAGAATCAAATAAACAAGCATTGTTTAAGGAAAAAGAGCTTTTAGATATTACGTTAGAGTCCATTGGTGATGGTGTGGTAACAACAGATATGCAAGGAAATATAACAAGGATTAATACGGCTGCATTAGAAGTTCTTCATTGGGAAATTGGAGATGTGATTGGACATTCATTTGAGAAGGTTTTTAAAATGGAAAATGAATACACGGGCGAATTAATCTCCAATATTGTTTCAAAGGTACTACGAACCAATAAAAAACAAGAACTTGCAAATCATACGGTGCTTTATAATAAATTTGGGTATCATATACCGATAGAAGACAGTGCAGCCCCAATACTTGATGAGTATGGTGAACTGCACGGAGTTGTAGTGGTATTTCGAGATGTAAGTCTGGCTAGAGAAAAGAAGAAAGAAATTGAATACCTAAGTTATCATGATCCGTTAACTGGATTAAATAACAGAAGGTTTTATTATGAACAAGTAAGTTACTTTGATAAAAAATCAGAATATCCTCTGGCTGTTATTATGGGAGATGTGAACGGATTAAAACTAACAAATGATGTGTTTGGTCATGAACGAGGGGATCAATTGCTTGTCATGATATCAAATGTGATAAAAGACAATGTGAATGAACGCATCATGGTAACTCGTTGGGGTGGCGATGAGTTTGTAATTTTAATTCCTAACACAGATGCCAAAGAAGCAGATGATTTTATTAAACGAATCAAAAAGAATTTAAGCAATGAACGAATCAATGGAATCATTGGGGTGAGTATTTCGTTTGGGTATGCGATTAAGAGGCATGAGGTTCGACCGATGGATGTGTTGTTAAAAGAAGCAGAAGAAATGATGTATCGAAGAAAGCTTTTAGAGAGCAAAAGTATGAGAGGAAGTATGATTAATACACTCTTAGCTACTTTGAATGAAAAAAGTGCGGAAACAAAAGAGCATACCTTACGATTAAAGAAAAATTGTCTTATGATAGGAGATATAATGAATCTGGATACCGAAACCAAGAATGAATTGTCTCTGCTTTCGGTTCTCCATGATATTGGTAAAATTGGAATTCCAGAACATATCTTAATGAAACCAGGACCACTTAATCCGGAGGAATGGAAGGAGATGAAAGCACATCCTGAAATTGGATATCGTATTGCTTCTAATGTGTCCGAATTGTCCACCGTTGCGAAAGAAATTCTGTGCCACCATGAAAAATGGGATGGTAGTGGTTATCCGGGTAATCTAAAGGGAGAAAAAATTCCTATTAATTGCCGTATATTAGCTGTTGTAGATGCATATGATGCCATGACGAATGACAGAATTTATCGGAGAGCAATGAAGCACGAAGAAGCAGTCTTGGAACTAAAGAGGTATAGTGGGACTCAATTTGATCCACAAGTAGTTGAAATTTTTTTGAGTATGATAGAATGAGTGGATTCTTAGTAAAAGTTACCTACGAGGTAATCAAGAAAAAGGAAAGAAAGATACGGAGGGGTTACATTGTGCGGACGGAAGGTGTGATATTTCATAAGATACTTCGAATAACTGCGCACTTCGGCATTTTGAATGGTGTCGTAAGTAATCGCCGAAGGCGCCAAAGTCAGAAGAGTCAGACTCTTTGTTTTGTACAGATAGAACTTATTTGATCATTTTTGCTCCATATAGGTACGTTTTGCATCACGAATCAATGCATCAAAATCATCGGCTTGCCATGCACTTCTTCCCGTGAACAGTCCGTCAATTGATGGTTGCACGATTAAATCATTTGCATTTTGTGGGTTCACACTACCGCCGTATAGAACTGGAATGGTAGCTCCGATGTCTCCAAAGATTTCAATGAGACATTTTTTAATTTCCTGATGCATTATTTCTGCATATTCAATCGAAGCAGGAATGCCATTTACGCCAATTGCCCATACGGGTTCATATGCAACGAGAATTTTAGAAATAAAAGCAGTTGATACATCATGAAACGCAATTTTTAGTTGGGTACGAAGGATTTCGGTGCTAACACCGAAGTCTTTCTCTTCCAATGTCTCACCAACACATAGTAAGGCCGTAAATCCATGATTCAAAGCGGTCTTTATTTTTTTGTTTTCTTCTGCATTTGTTTCATGAAATACATGTCTGCGTTCGGAATGACCAATCATAACCAAGTCTAATTCCATTTCTTTTAACATAAGTGGCGATATTTCGCCAGTAAACTGACCTTGCTCTTCCCAACACATGTTTTGTGCACCAAGTTTAACATAAGCTCGATCAATCGATTTAGTAGCAGGATAGAGTGAAGTATAGGATGGAATTACAAATAATTCAATTTCATCGCGAGAAATATCTTTTGTATTTGCTATAAGCTTCTGCAAATAGGTAATGGTATCATTCACGTTTTTGTACATCTTTAGGTTTGTTCCAAAATAAAGTTTCTTTTGCATAGAGTGCCTCCTCGTATAAAAATTACCTGTCATTAATAAATTCAAGAATATTTTACTTGAATTTAGTGAAAAATACAACAAATAGTTCGTCAGTAAAATGAAAACAGAGCAAACTATACAAAAAAATTTACTTGTTCTATAAGTTATGATATAGTTTAAATGTCGAAACAATAAGTAAAAAGGTGATAATATGCAGAATAAAAAATGGAATGTACTAATCGTTGATGATGAATTTCGTATTGGAATGTTAGTTAAGAAACTTATAAAATGGGAAGAACTTGGATTAGAATGTGTAGACGTAGTAGATAATGGGGAGACAGCATATCAACTTATTTTATCCAAAAGTCCAGATATTGTAATTACAGATATCCGTATGCCAAAAGTCAGTGGTTTGGATTTGATTTCTATGACAAAAGAAAAAAAGAAAGAGGTTATCTTTATTGTCATTAGTGGATATAAAGAATTTGAATATGCACATAGGGCATTGCAGTATGGGGTGACTGACTACTTATTGAAACCGATTAAAGAAGAGGAATTAAATAAAGTATTAAAGAAAAATAAGGTTGAATTAGAGCAAAATTATGTAAAACAAAACGAAGCGGTACAATTAAAAAAGAACATAACAACAAGCGAGCAAATCATTAAAAGCAATCTGCTAAATCGCATCATTGAACAGTCTGACAATCAGAGCTTAGAAGATGTAAAACAGGAGTATAACCTATTTTTGAATGCAACGGCTTATCGAGGAATTGATATTAAATTAGATTATTGGGATTTTGAAAAAACAGACAAAAGACAAGATCGTATAACCGTAGACAAGATTATAGGAATTGTAGAAGGAAACTTAAATGATACAGTCAAAGAACAGCTTATTTGTGAAAAAGAAAATTTAAATATTTATTGTTTAATCAATTATGATTTGGACGAATCCAAACAAATACAAATGGTAATTAATGATATTTTATCAGAAATACAAGAGTATTTATTAGGATTTGAACAATATAAGGTAACGATAGGTATTGGAAATGAAAAAACAGAGTTTGGTGAAATACGTTTTTCTATTCAAGAGGCGTATCGTGCAGTTGGGAATCGAATCAAAGCTGGAACAGGGCGATTGATCTATGCACAGCAGCTGCAACTTGAGCATCAAATAGATGTACAAAAGTATTTTGCACCCTATAAAGAAGAGTTTTTTGTAAGTATTGAGTCTTTTTCAAAAGAGTCGTTTGAGCATGCAATCAATCATATTTTTAGTGAAATACAGTTAGAAGAAAGCCTGGATTTTGCAAGTTGTTATGATATTGCAGATTATCTGATTGATCTATATTTTGAACACATATCCGTTCAAAATGAAGAAGGAAATCAATTAAAACAATTCTTAAAATTAGCCCTTTGGCATTGTAATACTGTTTCTAGTTTGAAAGCATTACTGAAAAATTATTTATCTAAATATTTGGGTGTGTGCTTAAAGATTGTAGAGACGGAATGCACAAAACCAATTCGTCAGGCAAAGCAATATATCGATGCACACTTTAATGAAAAAATTGTATTAGAAGATATTGCAACTATTGTTGATTTGAATCCTGTTTATTTTAGTGTATTGTTTAAAAAAGAGACTGGAATGAATTTTAGCACCTATCTGGTTGGTATTCGGATGGAAATCGCAAAAGAGCGAATACGAACCAGTAATAAAACAATTGCAGCAATCGCAGATGAAGTCGGCTATAAAGATACCCGATATTTTAGTCAGATTTTTACCAAAGTAGTAGGAATAAAACCGGCCTTATATCGAAAATTGTATTCTTAGGAAGGTGTAAGGTATGAGATTAGTAAAAAATATTAAAACCATTATCAAAATAAGTGTCACTTCCCTTGCGCTAAGTATGTTATGTCTCTTACTTGGCATTTCGAATGTTGCTTGCTTTTGGATATTCTTATGCAATCAAGTTTTAGTTGTAGCATTGCTATATGCTACACTGTTAAAACCATTAAAAATTTTTGAGAAGACACTTGAACAAAATTTTGAAGCGGAGAGTGAGAATGAGAAAGCACTCGAAGATATTTCAGATGATATTGTGTTTATCAAAGAAATCAAAATTTGGGTTGAGAGATGTGCGAATCAAAAAAATCGAGAAAATTCAGCCGAAATGTTTAATAAACAGGCAGAGCTTGCGGCATTGCAAAGCCAGATAAATCCACATTTTTTGTATAATACGTTGGAATCAATTCGCGGCCAAGCTTTAATGGACGACAATTATGATATTGCGAAAATGGTGGAAGCATTGGCTTCTTTTTTTCGCTATAGTATAAGTCGGAAGGGTGAACTGGTAACGTTGCGGGATGAGTTGTCTAACATTCAAAACTATATGATGATTCTTCGGTATCGTTTCAATAATCGATTTTCTCTAGAAATTTATATTGACGATGAAGACCAAAAAGCATATGACTATTTTATTCCTAAATTAATTCTCCAACCGGTGGTAGAAAATGCTATTTTTCATGGTTTGGAAGAATGTTTGGAAGGCGGTAGAGTGAGTATAGAAGTCATCGTTACGAAAACAAGTCTTATTTTGACTGTTTCGGACAATGGAAAAGGAATGGATAGTAAAGCGTTGATAGAACTAAATCAGCGCATTCATCTGGCAAATCAATATCGTGAAAAAGAAAAAGAAGAGAAACATCGTACGACTGGTATAGCACTTCCCAATATACACATGAGAATTCAACTGCTTTTTGGGAGCGAATATGGGGTTAATGTTTACAGTACTCTAAATCTTGGTACGGATGTAGAAATTACAATTCCAGCGAACCATGAAAGGAATGTTAGATAGCAATGAAGAAAGAAATGATACGTATTCATAATTTGAATGTGGAATACAGTGCTACAATCAAACTATTTCATATCTCTCTTTGCTTATTGGAAGGAGAATGTGTAGGATTTCTTGGATTGGTTAATTCAGGAAAAAATATGTTAGTCGATATTATATGCGGAAAACACGAAATCGATCGAATGGGATTTTATATCGATGGGAAAAGAAATATATCTTCATCAAACCTGCAAAAATTGGTTTATAAAATAACCGATTCAAATTATCTTATTGATACATGGACAGTTGCAGAATATATCTGTTTGGTGGAAAATGGATTTGCTTTGGGGGTGCTAAGAGAAAAAAAATTAGAAAAGAAGGCACAAGAATTATTAGAAAAGCTTGGACTGGATGTTGATGTAAGGCAAAGAATGAAAGATCTAACAGAGTTAGAGAAACGAATGGTAGATTTAGCAAAAGCATATAGTAATCATATTAAAATTTTGGTAGTAGAAGATGAATTCGAAGGTTGTTCAACGAAAGATATTGAACTCTTTAAACAACGAATGGATCTGGTAATCAAAGATAAGATGGTGGTTATCATAAACAGTCATTCGGATAATGTGTCCTTCATTTTATCGGATAAATATGTTATCTTAAAAAAAGGATTTATTGTAAAAAAGTGCAATAAGAGTTATATAAAAGACAGCCAACACTTGGAAAAATATTTATTAGAAGAAATTCCTGTAATGGGGAAAAATAGAAACGATAACTATAAAAACGAATCAATACAAAGAAAAGAACCACTCTACTTGATCGAAAACATGAGGTGGATTGACAAAAAATTAATGCGCTTTGCATTTTATAAAGGCGAAGTAGTAACGATACTTGCACTCAATGTGAAAGAAAAAGAGAAAATTTTCGAATTATTATCCGGAAGATTGATTGATAAATATATGAAAATAGTACTGGAAAAGGAACGATGTAATTTTAATGACATTGCGGATTTTGTAAAAAATAAAATTGTCTCTATTTCAGATATGGGTGGGGAAAGTGAACTTTTGCTTAGTATGTCAGTAGGAAATAATTTGCTGATACCATCCTTGGATAAAATTCCCTCATTTGAGCATTTATTTGCACAAAATAAAGTGGTTCGAATGTTAGAGAGGGAGATAATTGATGAAAATTCGAACGGAAGCGAGATGATTCAATACAAAAGTGTCAATGATCATATCGTAATTTTATTGGAGCGATGGTATATTTACAAACCCAAAGTATTGGTTCTCTTTGAGCCGTTTGTTCACTGCGATTTATATGGAGTTTCACTGGTGAAATCGTATATAAAAAAATTTATAGAATTAGAAACAACGGTCATAATTGTAAAATCAAGAGAAGAGTATATTGAAGATATCTCAGACCGAATAATTAATATGGAATATGAAAAAGGGAGTGATATGTAAATATTACTTCCCTTTATTAAAATCATCGTACGTATTCTAAAGACTACCACATTGGATGGAGAGTAAAACCCAAATATAATGAAATTACTTTCAAACGAAAGAAACCATATAATGTATAAGGAGGAAAAAATGAAAAGAAGAATTTTATCAGTAATGTTAGTGTTGGTGATGGCAGTCGGCTTGATGGGGTGTAGTTCCGATCAGTCTTCTTCAAACAGTACAAATGAAACCACAGACAGTAGTGTGGAAACTGGAAAAGATTTAACGTTTGTAGTAGTACCAAAATGTGTACATCCTTGGTTTGATGAAGTAAACAAAGGTGCACAGGCACAAGCAGATGCCCTATCAAAGCAATTAGGAGTACAAGTAAAAATTGATTACAGAGCCCCTGAGACTGCAGATGTAGCAGAACAAAATACCGTATTAGAGCAAGCAGCGGCAACAAAGCCGGATGGGATTGCACTTGACCCGTTGGATTATGAAGGAAATAAGGCTGTTATTGAAGAAATTCAAAAGCAGGGAATTCCCGTTGTTTTGTTTGATGCTCCAGCTCCAGCCGGAAGTGATTTAACAAGTGTTGGAAATGATTTTGCTGAACAGGCAACAATAGCGGCAGATCAATTAGCCAAGTTGATAGGAGAAGAAGGTAAGGTTGCAGTTATGCAAGGAGTTCCAACTGCTCCCAATCATGCACAACGTTATCAGGCACATTTGGACGCGTTAGCAAAATATCCAAACATAGAAGTGATTGAGGGTGGAATTGATAATGATAGTGTGGAAGAAGCACAATCACAGGCAGCAGCAGTATTAGCGGCAAACCCAGATTTAAAAGGATTTTTAAATTGTGATGCATGTGGTTCTGGAATTGCAGCAGCAGTAGAAGAAGCAGGAAAAACGGGACAAGTTAAAATCGTTAGTATGGATAATTTGATTGAAATTTTGGAATATGTGAAGAGTGGAACAATTACAGCTACTTCATCCACAATTCCTCAAATGCAAGGTTCGATGGCAATACTAATGTTGTGGCAGGCATCCATGGGAATTGATATTCCAAAAACGGTTGACACTGGAATTGCATATATTGATTCTTCAAATATTGATGAATGGATTGATATGGTGAATAACTAAAATAAGTAAAAAGGGGGTTGGGCTTATGAAGCACAAGTTCAACCCTCTTTTGAATTTTAAAGGAGTATTCCAATGAAAGTATTAGAAGCGCGCAATATCACAAAAATATTTCCAGGCGTAGTCGCTTTGGATTCTGTGGAAATTTCGTTTCATTTAGGAGAGATTCATTGCATCATAGGTGAGAATGGAGCAGGGAAGAGTACTTTGATTAAATGTTTGACCGGTGTATATGAACCGGAAGATGGACAAATTTTTATTCAGGAAATGGATGCAATAAAGAATAAAAAATTATTTGATAAGATTGCCTATGTTCCGCAGGAAATCGACCTGTTTGATTATATGTCAGTTGCTGAAAATCTATTTTTACCTTATGAAAGATCAGGAATTAAAGGCTTAGTTAAAAAGAAGGATTTGGAAGATAAAGCGATACCTTTATTGGAAAAGTTTCAAATTCAGGTGGAGCCTGGCACGTTAGTAAAAGATATTTCCGTTTCAGAACAACAGTTACTTCAAATTGCGAGAGCTACTGTTCATGAAGATTATGAAGTACTTATGTTGGACGAGCCCACAACGAGCCTTACGACGAAAGATACGAAAATTCTTTTTAAAGTAATCGAGCAGATAAAGAGTGAGAACAAAGCAATTATATTTATCTCACATAAATTAGATGAAATATTTGCCTTAAGTGATGTAATTACAATATTTCGAAATGGTGTTAAAGTTGCTTATTCTAAGATTGAAACCGTTGACATCCCTTGGGTAATTGGACAGATGACGGGACATTCGCTTGATCAGACACAGGTTTTTCTTTCGCAGAAGGTGACGGATGAAATTCTTCTTGAAGTGGATCATTTAACTGGTGAACGGTTTACGGATGTGAGTTTTAATCTAAAAAAAGGAGAAATCCTTGGCTTTGCGGGTTTGGTAGGAGCTGGAAGAAGTGAGCTGATGCAAGCTATTTTTGGATATTTGCCAGTATATGAAGGAAGTGTAACACTGGATGGTAAGAAGTGCAAATTAGGAGATACAAATTATTCGGTTAAAAATGGTTTGATTTATCTTCCAGAAGAGAGAAAAGCACAAGGGATTTTGCCGATGCTTAGTGTTCGGGAAAACATCAGTATTACGAAACTGGATGAACTAAAAAGTCCAATGGGAATATCCAAAACAAAAGAGGAGGATTTATCATTACGGGTAATCCGTGATTATGATGTAAAAACTCCTGATATAGAAAAGGAAATTAAATTTTTAAGTGGTGGTAATCAGCAAAAGGTAATTATTGGAAGATCCATGTGCTGCAATCCGAAAGTATTAATTTTTGACGAACCAACAAAAGGAATTGATGTAGGAACAAAGGCTCAAATCTATCGCATGATGAAGGAACTGGCGGAGGAGAAAGGAATAGGTATTATACTGATTTCTTCGGAAATGGAAGAAGTCAAGAAATGCTCCAATCGAATTATTGCGTTGTATAATGGTAAAAAAGTAGCTGAATTTGATGCAAGGGCTGATAGTGAGGAGATTTTGAGTTCTATTATCGGTGTGAAATAAGAATAAGAAGGAGTTATTTATGATGACTGGAGAAAAAACAAAGAAAAATAACACATTTATCAGTGCATTGAAAAAAAGTAATATGACAGCAATTGGAGTAGTGCTAATTCTAATGATTCTATTGGCAAGTATATTTTCACCATATTTTTTAGACATTTACAATTTGCAATCGCTGATTCGAGACTTGGCGTTTATTGGAATGATTGGTATTGGGCAGTCACTTCTCTTACTGATTGGTGAGTTAGATTTATCGGTTGGAAAAATAGCATCCTTATGTGGAATTGTTTCTGGAATGATGATGATGCACTGGGGGTGGAATCCATATGTAGCACTTTTGGGTGCGCTAGTGCTCGGGTTTATGCTCGGATTTTTGAATGGAACAATTATCACAAAATTAAGGCTGAATGCTATGGTTGCCACAATCGGAATGCAAGGTGTGTATGGAGGCATTAATCTGGTGTTAACAAAAGGAAAGGCGATTACAGGAATACCATCTTGTATTCATATCTTTGGTAAAGGAAGTATTGGACCAATTCCATTTCCTTTTATTTTTACATTAATTATTCTTATCTTAGTTTTATTTCTAGTTAAGAAAACAAAAACAGGAAGATATATATATGCAATCGGAAATAATAAAGATGCTGCAAAAGTGTTAGGAATTCGAGTTGATAAAATACGTGTTATGATTTACTCGATTGTGGGAGGAATCTCTGCTTTAGCTGGTATTTTATATGTAGCCAGGTTAGGATCTGCACAATCTTCTGTTGGTGAAAATTGGCCAATGAACTCAATTGCTGCATCGGTAATAGGAGGGGTTGCACTAACGGGTGGAATTGGTAATCCAGCCGGAGCATTGATTGGAGCTGCTATTATAAGCATTATTCAAAATATGATTGTATTATTTGGAGTTAATGTATATTGGCAGTCAGCAGTTAGTGGATTCGTTGTAGTAATTGCAATTTCATTTAGTTCATTATCAACTATTATACGAGAGAAAAAACAAAGAAAAATTAAAGTAATGAAGATAAATAAGGGGTGAATGCTATGATATTAGGACTAAACCTATCGTTTGCCACAAAGCGCTTTTTGGAACCAAAGCATTTGGCGGCAATGTGTAAACATGAGCTTTTGGTAGAACATATTCAATTTACTTGGGATTTAATCAATCCGTGGTGGCCACAAGAGCAGCGTGATTTTTTAATCAAAGAATATCGGGAAGCCTTTGAGGCAGAAGGATTAACAATAGATGCTACATTTGGTGGACTGGCATCCTATACCTATGCACAACTGTTAGCACCGACAGAAAAACAAAGAGAGATATCGTTTACTTTTTTTAAGAGAGCAATCGATATGACAAGGGCGATTGGTGCAACTGTTATGGGAACTCCAGTTGGAGGTATGTTTTTTCTGGATGCAAACGATGAAAAAAGAAGAAATTATTTATATCACACAATGATAGATTACTTAAAAAAATTGGCAGAATACGGAAAAGAAAAAGGCTTAAAAGAAATACATATAGAGGCGACTCCTTTGATTACGGAATTTCCACATAGTCCGGAAGTTTCGATTCAGATGATGAAGGACTTGGAAGAGTCAGCAATCCCGTTTAAGCTCCTAATTGATTGGGGACATGCTCTTTATGAGCCATTATTAAAGGAAAAGGCAGATATGGGATTATGGTTGAAAGAATGTGCACCATATGTTGGCTCTATTCATTTACAGCAAACAGATGGACGCGTCGACCGTCATTGGGATTTTACAAAAGAAGGAATTGTAACGCCAGAATTAATAAAAAAGGTAATGCAAGAAGCAGGACTGGAAGAAATTATTCAATATTTAGAGGTAGTCCCAAGCTTTGAAACTTCGGATCGTGAAGTATATGAAGGAATGAAAAAAACAATGAATTATCTGCATAACGAGCGATTGCTATCAAAGGAGGAGCCATGGACTACTATATAAGCATCTACCAAACGATTCTTTCTGAATATGAACAAGTTTTTCAAACAATAAATCAAGATAGTATAAGAGAATTCATTGATGTCATAAAAACACATAATCGCATATTTCTCATTGGAGTAGGACGGGAAGGTATGGCTACCAGAGCATTTGCAATGCGTTTAATGCATATGGGAAAAGAAGTGCATTGGATTTGGGATGACACAACTCCAAGTATCCAGGCAGGAGATCTGGTTGTAGCAACACTTGGAGATGGAGAAATTGGTCACATAAATTACATATGCGAGCGGGCAAAAGCGGCAGGAGGAATGATTTATGTGATTACTGGTTCACCAAGTGGAAAAACAGCTAAGTATTTAGCGGATCACGTACTGTTCATTCCAGCAGCTGTATATCGAGGAACTGATGAGGTGGTAGCGTCCATTCAACCAATGGGGAATTTATTTGAACAATGTTTGTTTATTCTTATGGATATAATTGTCATGATGATTGTGGAAGAAACGAAAGATTTGAGCTTTGATAAAATGGCAGAACGACATCGGAATATTGAATAAGATACGTGAGGTGAAAGAGATGAAAATAGCAATTGGATGTGATGAAGCTGCGTATAATCTTAAGGTAGAAATTATGAAGCATCTGAAAAATCACAAAGAGATAGAGGTAGTAGACTTTGGTGCGGCTAAAGGAGATAGTATACTATATCCAGATGTAGCATACACCGTAGCAGATGCGATTGCATCGAAAAAGTTTGAACGGGGTATTCTAGTATGCGGTACAGGAATTGGAATGGCAATTTGCGCAAATAAGGTTCCTGGAGTTCGTGCAGCAGTTTGCCATGATCCGTTTTCCACAGAACGTGCAAGAAAAAGCAACAATGCTCAGATATTGTGTATGGGTGAGCGGGTAATTGGAATTGAATTGGCAAAATACTTAGTGGATATTTGGTTACAATGTGAATTTGCGGGAGGGGGATCCGCTCCCAAGGTAGATCGAATCAATGCGTTAGAGGAAGAACATATCAAAAAATATCAAGATGCATTTACCGCCTAAAGCGAGGAAGGGAACGATATGAAGAAAATATTAAATAAAGATTCAGATGTTGTAGAAGAAATGCTTTCTGGATTTATAGCGGCATATAGTCGCTATTATGAAGCAATTCCAGGGAAAAATGCCATTTTATATAAAGGAAGAAGAAAAGATAAAGTAGCTCTTGTTATCGGTGGTGGGAGCGGTCATGAACCATTGTTTAGTGGATTTGCAGGAAAAGGATTGGCAGATGCGGTTGCATGTGGAAATATTTTTGCATCACCCAATCCACAACTGATTGCAGATACTGCCCAAGCGGTAGACGAAGGAAAGGGAGTCCTTTTTCTTTATGGATGCTATGCAGGCGATAATCTGAATTTTGACATGGCTGAGGAATTATGTGAATTTAATGAGATTAAAACGGCGCATGTAAGAGTATGGGATGATTGTGCTTCTGCTCCAAAAGAGAGAATCGATGACCGTCGAGGTATCGCTGGTGATATATATGTTATTAAAGTTGCCGGGGCTGCTTGCGATGCCGGACTTCCTTTGGATGAAGTGTTACGTATCACAGAAAAGGCGCGTGATCATATCAATACAATTGGTTTGGCTACAGCTCCTGGTTCTATTCCAGGATTGGATAAACCAACCTTTGAACTAGGTGAGGATGAAATCGAGTTTGGTATGGGATTACATGGAGAACCGGGGATTGAACGAACCACAATGAAACCAGCCAACGAATTGGTTGACCGGATGTACAAGGAATTAAAAGCAGAAATGGCATTAAAAGAAGCCGATGAAATTGCCATATTAGTAAATGGACTTGGCTCAACTACACTTTTGGAACTCAACATTGTATATCATGAATTGGATAAACACATCAAGGAAGACAAATTGATTGTTCATGATGTTGAAGTGAAAAACTATTGTACTTGTCAGGAAATGGGCGGCTTTTCCATTACAATTTTAAAACTGGATCAGGAATTGAAGCAATATTATGATACCGAATGTTTTTCACCATACTATGCAAGAGAGGAGATAAGATAGACATGAGGGGATTAACGGTAGAGCAAACAACGGATATGGTTATTTACACCTGTGAGGCAATCATTAAAAATAAGCCATATCTTACAGAAGTAGATAGTAAAATTGGAGATGGGGATCATGGGATTGGCATGTCAGGGGGAATGGAAAAGGCAAAAAAAGAGTTGCAGGCAAATCGTCCCTTTTCTGATGTAAACACGGTATTTAAAACAACTGGAATGACGATGTTAAACTCCATGGGAGGAGCATCCGGAGTTATCTTTGGTTCCATGTTTCTTGGAGGAGTCAAAGGAATGGACGTAACGGAAGAATTGGATGGAGATACGTTTACTAAAATTATGAGAGGTTCCCTGGAAGCAATCAAAAATAGAGGTAAAGCAAAAGTAGGCGATAAGACCATGGTAGATGCGCTGGAGCCAGCAGTAATAGCGATGGAAGAAGTCGAAAATAAGGATGATTTGCTATTCTTACTGGAGGTCGCAACAAAAGCGGCAAAACAAGGGGTAGAAGATACAAAAAATCAGATTGCGAACTTTGGACGTGCAAAATCGCTACTCGAGCGTGCCATTGGTTATCAGGATGCAGGAGCAACATCTGTTTTCATTATTTTTGAAGCGATGCATGAATATGTAAAATCAATTTAAAGGAAGAAAGTGCAGAAGTGAAAAATTTGTTAATAGCACAATCAGGTGGACCTACTGCCGCAATCAATGCAACGGTGGCGGGAATTGTTAGTAGGGCCTATGAAAGCAAGGAAGTTGATCGGGTGTTAGGTGCCTTGAATGGAATAGAAGGTGTATTAGAAGAATCGTTCATAGATATGAGAGAGAAAATTAAGAGTAGGGAAGATATGGATTTATTATGTCAGACTCCTTCGGCGGCACTGGGTTCTTGTCGTTTGAAATTAAAGGATATGAAAGATGCCAATCTCCAGATAGAAGAAATCATTCAAATATTTAGAAAATATGAAATTACCTATTTCATTTATATCGGAGGTAATGATTCTATGGATACGGTAGACAAACTATCGGCCTATTTAGCAGATCATCATATAAATGATATAACAGTTGTCGGAGCACCAAAGACGATTGATAATGATTTGGAGGAAATTGATCATTGTCCAGGTTTTGGGTCTGCAGCAAAGTACATCGGGACTACATTTTTAGAATTGGAAAGAGACTGTCATGTATATGCAACGAAAACAGTTACAATTGTTGAAGTAATGGGAAGAAATACAGGATGGCTGACGGCAGCCGCTTCGCTTGCAAGGGTTAACGGGGGGAGAGGACCTGACTTAATATATTTGTGTGAAATACCGTTTTGCAATGACAGGTTTATAAAGGATGTAGAAAAGCAGTTGCGGGGCAATGATTCTGTGTTAATCGCAATTAGTGAAGGAATCAAATATTCGGATGGTCAATATGTATCAGAACAGGTGCAAAGTAATTTCGTTGATGCATTTGGACACAGCTATATATCAGGTGCTGCAAGAGTATTAGAAGATATTATTCGTAATACAATAGGCTGTAAGGTACGATCCCTTGCATTGAGCTTGATGCAACGATGTGCAGGACATATTCGAAGTACTATAGATATTAAAGAGTCTAAACTGCTTGGGATAAAAGCCTGTGAATGTGTTTTACAGGGGGAAAATGGAAAGATGGCTTCCCTTATTCGAACAAGTAATTTCCCCTATAAAATAGAAATTACTGCAATACCAGTTCATCAAGTTTGTAATCATGAACGTAGAGTTCCAAGAAGCTATATTAATAGCGAAGGAAATGATATAACAGATGAAATGATGCAATACTTATTTCCACTGATACAAGGAGAAGACTTAGAAATCCAATATAAAAATGGAATACCAAGACATCTCACTTTGTATTAATGGCACGTTAGTTATAGAACTCTGACAATATTTAATTCTTTGTCTAATAAGACAATATCTGCCGCCTTACCTGGTGTGAGGCTTCCAACTTTATCGAAAATCCCAATGCTTTTTGCCGGATTTTTGGTACATGCGGTGATGGCATCCGATAATGGGATGCCAAAAGACACTGCATTTCTCATACAATCCATTAGATTTGTAACAGAACCAGCTAAAGTTCCATTTGATAAAACAGCATGTTTCCCATTTTTTTCTACGCGTTGTCCGCCCAGTTCATAAGTTCCGTCTGGCATTCCGCATGCTCGCATGGCATCACTCACTAAAATAACACGGGATGAAGAAAAAAGTTTAAAGACACTTCGAATAACGGATGGGTGGATATGAATCCCGTCGCAAATAAGTTCAACCATTGCAGTTTCATCATCGAGTGCAGCACCGACAATACCTGGATTACGATGATTAAAAGGCAGCATTGCATTAAAAAGGTGTGTTACATGAGAAGCTCCATTTGAAAAAGCCTGTCTTGCAGTCTCATAGTCAGCTCCAGAGTGTCCGAGTGATATATTTACGCTTGGATGCATTTTTTTTATAAATGCGTTGGAGCCTTCTAGTTCAGGAGCAATTGTAATAAGGCGAATTCGATTGCCACAGGAAGTATTTAATTCTTCAAAGCACTCAATATTTGGATTTTGTATAAAATCCTCCTTTTGTGCACCCTTTTTCTTGGGAGAAATAAAAGGTCCTTCCATATGGATGCCTTGAATGTGAGACAGTTGAGATTCTTCCGGTATGTTTGTGATGGTGGAAAATATGTGCTGTAATTGATTGGTTGGTAACGTCATGGAAGTTGGACAAAAGGAAGTAATTCCATTTTGCTTAAGATAAGCAGAAATCTTCATAAGGCCAGTAGGATTTCCATCGCAAAAATCATATCCCATTGCTCCATGGATATGGACATCAATAAGACCTGGTATGACATAGAGGCCAGTTGCATCGATTATCTCATTGGTGCCATGACATGCTGATGCAGGGATAATGGTGGTTTGATTTAGATGTAAATCGTCTAGTACAAAGGCACCGTTTTCTTGAAATAAAAGTCCGTTTTTTATAATCATAACAACCCCTTCTCTCGAATCAGTGATAACGCAGACGAATCTGCAACAATTACGACATCATTATGAAGCTGTAAGATGGAAGCAGGAAGAGCAGGCGTAATTGGACCATAGAGTGCTTGGTATAAGGCTCCTGCCTTTGTGCTTCCATACGCAATTAATAAAATCTTTTTTGCTTGCATGATATTTTTGATCCCCATGGAATAAGCGTATGTTGGAACCTTGTGGGAGTCATCGAAAAACCGTGCATTTGCTTGTATTGTGGTTTCGGATAGCTTGACACAGTGTGTCTCTTTTTCAAAGGCTGCGCCTGGTTCATTAAAACCGATATGACCGTTATTTCCGATTCCAAGCAATTGCAAATCAATGCCTCCAAGTGCATGTATCAATTGATTGTAACGCTTACACTCATACTCTATATTTTCTTCTAGGCCATTCGGAATATTGGTATTTTCTTTTGTAATATTAATATGGTCAAAGAAGTTTGTTTTCATGAAATAGGCATAGCTTTGTTCATTATTTGCACTAAGGCCTTTGTATTCGTCCAGATTAATCGTATGAATAAGAGAAAAATCCAAATCTCCCTTGTTATACCATTCGATTAGTTGTTTATAAGTGCCGATTGGGCTGGAACCAGTAGCAAGACCAAGTATAGATTTTGGTTTCATAATAATTTGTGCGGATATAATATTTGCAGCCTTTCGACTCATTTCTTGTTCATTTCTTGCTTGATAAATATTCATATTGTCCCTTCCTCTTCTAGAATTTCCTTCTTTTATAAATCGATTATAAGACAAAATCGCATATAATTTCTATGATTTATGAAAAATAGAAAGTAAATTCATCATTTTGGTGAAAATCAAAAAAAAAGAAGGATATCTAGACTATTTTTGTGCATATTATACAAATGCTATAAAAGTACTTTCTGTTTTGAAAATAATATTGAAAATAAAATCAAATATAGATATAGTTATAGCAACACGGAAGCTTTCATTCCGTAAAAAGAAAGAAAGGTTTTTATGAGTATGAATAACGATAATATGAGCAACATAAAGGGAAAATTAATTGTATCTTGTCAGGCACTGGAGGAGGAACCGCTACACTCTTCCTTCATAATGGGTCGTATGGCAAGGGCAGCAAAAACAGGCGGGGCATATGGTATAAGAGCCAATACGGTAGATGATATTTTAGAAATAAGAAAAAATGTAGATCTTCCAGTTATTGGTATTATAAAAAAGGAATATGTAGATAGTCTAATTTACATTACACCAACTATGAGAGAAGTGGATGAGTTGCGAGCCATTCATACAGAAATTATTGCAGTAGATGCCACCAATCGTATACGACCTGGAATGGTTGCCTTGGATGACTTTTTTCATGAAATAAAAGAGAAGTACCCTGACCAAAAATGGATGGCAGATTGCTCAACAATTGAAGAAGCCATTCATGCAGATGAACTAGGGTTTGATTTCATAGGAACGACGTTGGTTGGATATACGAGTGAGAGCAAAGATATGAAGATCGAGGAAAATGATTTTCAAATCATTCGGACAATTTTATCGAGCGTAACTAGTAAAGTGATAGCAGAGGGTAATATTGATGTGCCAGAAAAGGCAAAAAGAGTCATTGAACTTGGCTGCTATAGTGTAGTAGTGGGTGCTGCAATTACTAGGCCACAGCTTATAACCAAAAAATTCAGCAGTGCATTGGAATCGATTGTTTGATAGGAGAGTATATGAATACATATATAGCATTTGATATTGGTGGCACCATGATAAAGTATGGATTATTGGAGGAAGACGGAACAATTATTTATGCGGATGAATGTAAGACACAGGCAAAAATGGGTGGAGCACATATCATGGATTCAATCTGTGAAAAAATTGCAAAACTATCCAAACAAAAAAAACTCTCAGGGGTAGCAATCTCTACGGCAGGTATGGTAGATCCAATCAAAGGAAGTATTTTGTATGCCAATGACAATATACCAAACTATACGGGGACTCCAATCAAAGAAATCATAGAGCGAACCTGTAAACTTCCTTGTGAAGTGGAAAATGATGTGGCATGTGCTGCGTTATCCGAGCAAAGGGTTGGAGCCGCAAAGGGAAGTAAGGTGAGTTTTTGTGTAACCGTTGGAACAGGAATTGGCGGTTGTGTTTTAATTGATGGAAACGTATTCTATGGCGCTGGAAATAGTGCAGGACATCTAGGCTATATGAATGTATTTGGGTCACAGTTTGAAAAAGTAGCCTCGAGCAGTGCAATGGTAGATACGGTAAACCTAGAAAAAAATCGGACAAAAACAAAAGATCGTTTGGATGGTAAAACAATCATTCAACTAGCAAAAGATGGAGATGAAGTTTGTATTCGGGCGATTGATAAGATGTGCGATATCTTAGGATATGGGATTGCAAATGTCTGCTGTGTTTTGAATCCTGAAGTTGTTGTACTTGGTGGAGGAATCATGACACAAAAAGAATATCTAAATGATCGCATGCAAACAAGTTTAGACAAATATTTACATCCTGCGATTCGAAAAAACACCAGATTAACATTTGCACAAAATGGAAATCAGGCAGGATTAATTGGAGCATATTTTAATTTCAAAGGGAGGCAGCTATGAAAGAATATGAAAAAAGTGTCATCCCCATTATCGAAGCAAATTATGGAAATATGACCATGGTGGAAAAAAATATTGCTAATTTTTTTATTTCAAATAAAGAGGAAAAAGATTTTTCGGCTAAAAGTATCGCAGAAGAGTTATTTGTTTCAGAATCCTCTCTGTCGCGTTTTGCAAAAAAAATGGGATATTTAGGATACCGGGAATTTATATATCACTATCAAGATACCTTTCTAAAGGAAGAAGTAAGGGTTCAAGAAGATACCAAAGAAGTATTGAATACCTATCAGGAATTATTAAATAAGTCATATAGCTTAATTAATGAAGAACAGCTTGCACGTGTTGTAACGCTTATTTCGAAGAAAAAGCGTATTTATGTCTATGGACTTGGAAGTTCGGGATTAGTAGCACAAGAGTTTAAACTTCGATTTATGAGATTAGGGCTTGATGTAGAAGCAATCACAGACTTCCACCAATTGATGATGAATGCGGTGAGATTAAATAAGGAATGTCTTGTGATTGGGATAAGCCTAAGCGGATCCACAAAAGAAATCATCGATTCGTTGTTACAAGCAAAAGAAAAAGAGGCAACTACCATATTCATTACCTCTCGATTGCAAGAAAAGTTCATTTTGTGGTTTAACGAAGTAATATTAACTGCGGTAAAACAGAACTTAGAATATGGAAATGTAATTTCACCACAGTTTCCAATATTAGTGATTATGGATATTATTTATGCAAATTATTTAAAAGAAGATCGCAATGATAAAAAGGCTATTTATGATACAACGGTTGAACCGATTATTGGCAGATACGTATAGTGATGCGAAACTTAATTCGGAGTATCCGGATTTAAGAATATAAAGAAAAGAAAGAAGGAACAACAAATGGGAGATTTTTTAAATGTACAGGTAATTCTGAACCAATATTTTGGCGAGGGGTAGAAGATGGCGTGCTAAGAGAAGAAGACTTGCGTTATTATCAATGTTTCTCTCTTCCATCCAAAGACGGATGTATGACCTTTAACTGCCCACATATTGCAAGTCTCAAAAACAATACGAGTGCATTGGCAAGGTCTTTGGCAATCACGGAGGGAAGACAGATGATCCATAGGCTGGTCTATTTCTTACAAAAGTACATGCCTGGATTTGAACATGCTTATTTGGCAAAGGAAGCAGGAATGCTTGGTATACGAGAATCTTATCGCTTGGTGGGAAAGTACGTTTTATCAGAAGAAGATTATCAAAAGCGTGCAAGATTTGAAGATGCAGTTGCAAAAGGGGACTGGTATATTGATGTACATTCTGCAAGTAAAGGATTGGTACATAAGGACAAATTTAAAGTGGGAGAATATTACGAGATTCCTTACCGTGCTATGATAAATGATCAAATCCAAAATCTGATTACGGTGGGGCGATGTATTTCTACGACTTTTTTAATGCAAGCGAGTATTCGCATTCAACCAACTGTAATTGATATGGGAGATGCCGCAGGAAAAGCGTGTGTGTATGCAAAAAAACATAACATGTCGCTTGCAAAAGTAGATGGCAGGCTATTGAAGAATTAAAAAAATAAAGGATGGATAGTAATTAGGCATTGAAAATGTGGAATGAGGAAGCATTTTCAATGTTTTTTTTATATTCTTATGTTTTTTATAGAAACGAGGAGGTTGTAAATAGGACGAATAGCCTATATAATGTATACTAGAGAACTAGTAAATTACTAAAATAACAGAGGAGAAAGACTATGAAAAAAGCTAGTATAGCAAAAAAAATAATTGCTTATGTAGGAATTCTATCAATTGTATCATGCCTCGTTCTTGGAGGAATAGCTATTACAGAAAGTCAGAGTACAATAAGAAATCAAGTAGAGGAAGAATTAATAACCGAAACATCGGATGGAGCCAAACTTGTAAGTAGACTTGTTGATTCACGCCTACAGGTATTACAGGAAGTAGCAAATCACTCAGAAATAAAGGATTTATCAATACTAAATGAAGTAGATGCTTTTAAGGGAGATATAGAGAGACTAGGATACCTTGATATGGCAATTGTTTCCCTCGATGGAACGGCACATTATATAATTGATGATACAACCGCTGATTTATCCGATAGAGACTATGTAAAAAAAGCGTTGAACGGTGAGGCCAATGTGTCTGATGTTATCATTAGTAAAGTGATCAATCAAGCAGTTTTGATGTATGCGGTACCGATTACGGATGACAGCGATCAGATAGTAGGAGCCTTGATTGGAAGAAGAAATGGAAATGCCTTGTATGAGGCAATTAAGGATTTGGGATATGGAAGCAATGGATATGCTTTCGTGATTAACGAGAGTGGAGTTATCGTAGCGCATGAGGATGAGAATTATGTGATGGAACAGTTTTCTCCAATTGAGAATGCAAAGACAGACCCGGCTACATATGGAGATGCGGCAAAACGATTTCAAGAGATGTTAGAAAAAAGACAGGGAATTAGTGAATATGAAAAGCTAGGGGATCACCTTGTAAATGCATATACCGAAATAGAAGGAACTCCTTGGATACTTGTAAGTACCGCAGATCAAAAGGAAATACAAAAACGAAGTCAGGCGCTCGTTGAATTATTAGTAGTTGCAATGGTAGTGATTATGCTTATATCGATGCTTTTATCCATTGTTTTAGGTAATCAGATTGCAAAACCAATTAAAAAATTAACAAAAAAAGTGGATAAAAGAGCGAAGTTAGACTTTTCGATGGAGGAGTCATTTCATAAAAATAAGAAAAAGAAGCGACAGAATGAAATTGAACAGATGGAAGCTGCACTTTATGAAATGTCAGAAAATATAAAAGATTTCATAAAAGGAGTTTCGGAGAATGCACAACAACTATCTGCCACATCAGAGGAATTAAGTGCGACGTCGGAGCAGTCTGCATCAGCATCAGAAGAAGTAGCAAGTTCAATCACTAAGATTGCAGAAGGAACCTCGGATCAGATGCAAAACACAGAGAATACGTCGCAGGCTATTCAAAGATTAAGTGATGAAATTATGAAAAACAGGAGTGTAACTCTTGATCTTAATCAGGCATCCGAGCATATTATAGAATCGGTTCAGTCTGGTAACGATACCGTTAAAACGCTGTTTGAAAAAAACAAGAAAAATGGCGAAGCGGTAAATCTTGTGTATGAGAGTGTATTAAATACCAAAGAAAGTACAGAGAAGATAACCGATGCAGCAAGCATGATCAAAGCAATTTCCAAACAGACAAATCTTCTTTCTTTGAATGCTTCCATTGAAGCAGCAAGAGCTGGAGAACAAGGAAAAGGATTTGCTGTGGTTGCCGAAGAAATAAGAGTGCTTGCCGAAGAATCTGGTAAAATGACTGCTGTCATTGAGGAGGTAGTACGTGGACTTCACTATCATGCAGATATCACAGTGGTGAAGATGCAAGAAACGAATGAAATAGTAAAAGAACAAGAAAATGTGGTATCCATGACAAAAAATGCGTTTGATGCCATTGAAGAAGCAATCGTTTTATCCAACCAATATGTGAAGAAAATATCCGAATCAAGCAGCCAGATGGAAGTAGAAAACAGTGGAGTTTCTCGTCAGCTGGAAGAATTATCTCAGATGGCAGAGGATAATGCAGCCTCTTCTCAAGAAGTATCAGCAGCAGTTGAGGAGCAGACTGCTTCGGCAGAAGAAATTTCCAATGCCAGCGAAGAATTATCAAAAATGGCACAAGACCTTCAGACTTTAATTGGAAAGTTTATAATATAAGTTTGTACAAAATTACGGAAGTAGGTATATTTCTTTGGAAATATGCCTATTTTTTGTATACAGAAAGAATTCGTTCAAGATTTGCAATATTTTATGGAATATGTGACAACAAATCGATTATTTGAAATGATATAGTGGTAATATACAAATCAATTATAACGAAGCAGGTAGCAATTGAAAGGAGTAATACGATGGAAATCAGAAGCGCATCATCACCAAAAGATGTAAAAAATTATAACACAGACCGATTGAGAGAGGAATTTTTAATACAGAATTTGTTTGTACGAGGAGAAATAACCTTGGTATACAGTCATATTGACCGTATCATTACGGGGGCAGCAGTACCGATTGAACCAATTGCACTTACAGCAGGGGATGAACTGAGGGCCAAATATTTTCTAGAAAGAAGAGAAATGGGTGTCATCAATATAGGAGGCGATGGTGAAATCATAATTGATGGAAAGACATATGCTGTTTCTTATAAAGAAGCGATGTATATTGGAATGGGATCAAAAGAGATTACCTTTAAAAGTACAGATGACAAAAATCCTGCAAAGTTTTATTTAAATAGTGCGCCGGCACACAAAACATATAAAACCGTGTTAATCAAACCAGAGGGGGAAGCGGAGGATGGAATAGTCATTGTAAAAGATGAAAACAAAGTAGAATTAGGAAATTTAGAAGATTCCAACCATAGAGTGATTTGCAAATATATACTTCCTGGGCAGGTAGAGAGCTGCCAGCTGGTGATGGGAATGACAAAGTTAGAAGAAGGAAGTGTATGGAATACGATGCCATGTCACACGCATGACAGACGTATGGAGGTTTATTTGTATTTTGACATGAAAGACGATGCGTGTGTTATGCATTATATGGGAGAACCTAGCGAGACCAGACACATTCTTACTCGAAATGAAGAAGCAATCATCTCTCCAAGCTGGTCTATTCATGCAGGTTGTGGAACGAGAGCATATACCTTTATCTGGGGTATGGTGGGAGAAAATCAAGACTTTGGAGATATGGATGCCGTATCAATGGATGAAATGAGATAGTAAAAAAACTTAGATGAAAAGGAGAAAAAGATGGAATTTGAAGGAATGTTTTCATTAAAAGGGAAAATAGCGCTTGTAACAGGAGCTTCCTATGGAATTGGGTTTTCCATCGCCTCAGCATATGCAAAGGCAGGAGCCACTGTTGTATTTAATGATATCAATCAGGAATTAGTAGAAAAAGGAATGACAGCTTATAAAGAAGAAGGAATAGATGCACATGGTTATGTGTGTGATGTAACAAATGAAGAGCAGGTCAATGAGGTAATAGCACAGATTGAAAACGAAGTTGGTGTTATCGATATCTTAGTAAATAACGCGGGAATTATCAAACGAGTTCCAATGTGTGAGATGAGTGCAAAAGACTTTAGGAAGGTAATCGATGTGGATCTCAATGCACCATTTATCGTAGCCAAAGCAGTCATTCCGGGAATGATAAAAAAAGGGTATGGTAAGATTATTAATATCTGCTCTATGATGAGTGAATTAGGGCGTGAAACCGTTTCTGCATATGCAGCTGCAAAGGGCGGTCTTAAGATGTTAACCAAAAATATTGCATCCGAATATGGTGAATTTAACATTCAGTGTAACGGCATTGGACCTGGATATATTGCAACGCCTCAAACAGCACCACTTCGTGAAGTACAAGCAGATGGATCGAGACACCCATTTGATAATTTTATCATTGCTAAGACGCCAGCGGCTAGGTGGGGAGACGTAAAAGACTTACAAGGTCCGGCTATCTTTTTGGCATCAAAAGCATCCGATTTTGTAAATGGACATATCCTTTATGTGGATGGTGGCATTTTGGCTTACATCGGAAAGCAACCCAAATAAATAGGAGGTCGTGAGGCAATGTTATCCTTAAAAGTCTTGAATAAAGAGGGAAATACACAGTTTGTGAAAGCAACAGAAGATGAAGTTGTATTAGTCGTTACTTCGCAATATCAGGAAGGTGACGAAATTGTATTAGAAACTTCACATAAAAATAGTTACATGGTTGTGCAAATGGATGATGCAATGGATGCAGCATTTGTTTATGTAACCGGCGATGTGCATTATAAGATTCCATTTGGAGAAAAACGAATTTGTTATTCACCAAAAGCCTTTTGTGGTACTCGTCATTATATCTATGCGAGACTTGCAAGGGAAGATGAAATCAATAGTTATCGAAATCTAGCCAAAAATGTATTTGACCAGCATGGAGATACACACTGTTATCCGCATGCAACCGCTAATGTAGAAACGAGAGGAGAGTCCGTCTTTGCAGCAAGAAATGCCATTGACGGAATCGTTGCCAATGCTTCTCATGGCGAGTGGCCGTATGAATCATGGGGAATTAACCAAAGAGCGGATGCCAAGATGAAAGTTGATTTTGGAAGAGCAGTAGAAGTGGATCAGGTAGTTCTTTATACCCGTGCTGATTTTCCACATGATAGCTGGTGGGAATGCGTCACACTTAAGTTTTCGGATGGTTCAAACATAGAGTGGAAACTTGAAAAAAGCAGTAAGCCTCATATAATTACCTTTGAGAAAAAAGTGATTACGTGGGTTGAGCTAGATAATCTAATTAAAGCAGATGATTTGTCTCCATTCCCAGCACTGACACAAATGGAGGTGTATGGAACGAATGCGTTAAAGGGAAAATAGAAAAGGAAGCAAAACGCTGTAAAATATAATAAGTTAGGTGTTGAAATATGGAATAAAAAACCAATTTCAACACCTTTTTTGTGTGTAGTTCGATAACTTATTGAACCGTGAAGTGTTCCATTTCTTCTTCTAGTTCTTTGGTATCTTCTAATAATTGATTGGAAATTGTATCCATCTTCAAGGCTTTTTCGAGGAGCTCATTTGCAAGAAGGCTGACTGTCGAAGAAGAAGAGGAAGTGATATGAATAACTTCTGAGATTTGTTCCACGGCTTTTTTTGTTGCATGTCGGTTTTCATCTACTTTTTCCACTGTGTGAATAATCTCATCCACACTTCCTAAAAGTGTTGTCATTCCATTTCTCATGTTGGTAAAGATAGAATCCATGATATCCACACTTTCTGCCTGCTTTCCTACAATTTCTTCTGCACTCTTTGTATTTTCCGTTGTTTCCCTCATCTGACCTTTGATATCGACTACGGTACTTTGTATCTGACTGGCAGCCTCCATGGAACTGTCTGCAAGTTTGCGTATTTCCTCCGCTACTACGGCAAAGCCTTTTCCGGAATCTCCAGCTCTGGCAGCTTCAATAGAAGCATTAAGCGATAAAAGATTGGTCTGTTCGGCAATATCATTAATCATATGAATGAATGCTTCAATGGAATTTGTTTTTTCCGATAAATCGGCAATGTTATGGATAACGGTTCCTGTAATCTGACTGGTCGAAGAAGAACCTTCCGATAAAGCACTCATCTGATTAACACCAGACTGGATCAGGGAATGACTGGAAGAAGCAAAGGTTCTTATTTTTCCTATTTCTTTTCGTACGGATTTGATTTCATCCGATAAGATATCCATTTTTTCCTGACATTCATCGGCACTTGTTTTTTGCGTTTCAATTCCATTATTAATTTCAAGGACAACATGATTCATGCCCTCCGAATGATTGGTTACGATATTTGAAGTATTTTTTACTTCCTGTACCGTTTCCGAAACATTTGACACGGTTTGCTTGGAATCTTGAACGAGTGTATGCATATGAGAAATCATATTATTTAGGCTAAGTCCAATATCGACAAATTCATCATTTCCCTTCATTTGGATGGTAGTGGTAAGATCACCAGAAGATGCATTTTTTAAAGCGGTTGATAGAATGCTTACTCGTTTTCCTATTCTTGAGGAAATGACAGCAGCAATGCATATTGCCGTCAGACTGGATAAGAGGACAAGCAAAAGAGTAATGGTTTTGATGCTGTTCGCGCGTTCCACCACTACATCCTTTGGAACCATAGCATAAATTACCAGATCACCAAGTGTAGTTTTGGATGCCAGCAGCAGATAGTCTCTTCCGTTTTCCTTTACATAAGAAGAGGTTTCGGTATCTTCACTATTTATAAACTTGGTATAGTAATCGTTTTCTGATATAGAACACTCGGATTGGTCGCCGGCAAGGAGCTCTCGCCCTCCTTTTGTAATAAATCCAACGCTGCTTCCGTTTCCCATATCCATTTTGTTTATAATATCCAAAATTGTGTTTTTGCTTACATCTACGACAATACCAGCCTTTGAGTTAGTAGAGGAGCAGTAGTAAGACAAGATATAGTCATCTGGCTGGATCGAGAGTTTTTCATCCACGAGGTTGTGGTAGTCAAGCCACAGAGAATTTACATCTGCCCCATAATTCGAGGTTAGATCAGCCAAATATTCCTCATAAAATCCATTACCAAGCCCAGTCTTGATATCTTGAGTGGTCTGCATAGTTACATCCGCAGAGGTAATAATATGGATGTTTTGGATAAATTTGTTTGTGGTTTTAGCACTTTTCATCCCAGACTGCATGGTGGTGATTGCCTGTGCACGCTTTGGTTTGTTATTGTTGTAAAGTCCCATAAAATATTCATTCAGATTGCTGTCATAAGCATATTTTAGGGCTTCTGCTTCTACAAGCTCTAAGCCCAGATCGACATACTGGGTGGTCATGCGAATTGTAGTTAAGGCAGATTCTTCGTATTTTTCTCGAATTCCTTTTTCTGCCTGCATATAAGATAAAATACCAATGAGGATTACGAAAAAGATAGGAAGTACAAATCCAAGACTGATTTGTCTTATAATACCACTTTTTTTTATAAATTTTCTTTTCATTTGTTACTCCATTCCTATATAAATTTTAAGGTAATTATATTGAGCAGAGGTTATGTGTTTACATTAGGAAACTCTTAGGATTACGTTTTCTTTTTCTGACCCGATCAATATGCGGTAAACCGCATGTTGCCAAGTAAGTAAAAGACGCGGGTCGGTTATCTTAATTTCTTCAATCGAGAGGACACTTCCTCCAGATATAAAAAGAGTGCCAAGATTGCCAATGGAGAGTTTTGAAGATTCACTTTGTAATTCTGGCTTTTCATAAGTCATAAGACTTAGAATAACAGGTGGAGCTGTGGTTCTTTTTCTGCTTTCATTCAAAAGGGAGTAGTGATCATGAATCACGATTTTGCTTCCTTTTTCTAGGGTAACATGGCGGTGGTAGGAGAGAATACCGCTTTCTTTTGGGTAGGCAGCCGTGAGATCCATTTCGATTTCACAAAATGTATCACAAATCTGGTAATGGACATGTTGTGCCCGATATTCTTCACCGTCCTTTTGCATATATCCATTGATCGTAGGAAGATTGTGGTAAGCTGACTGCATCGTCCATATTTCATAACGCGTGGGAGAAAATGTTTTCTTTGTATAACTTTCTACGCCAATATCGATAAACATAGGTTTACCGTTTTTGTATATGGTAAAGCTTCCTGTATCGTTGTGATTATGGCTGTCTGCATTATCTCCAGCTTTTACGCCAAGATAAAATACACAATCACGTACGGAAAACAGCCCAACGCTAGGATAGTAGATATCTGCATGATGAATGGGAAGTGAGGTATCATAAGACATAATTTCAGAAACAGTACTCGCATGTTGCAATCGGTAATACAAATTGTTCTCCGAAGGTAAGAGATAGGAGTTAAAACCACCTGCCTTAAAATCAGCTGCTGCAAATCGCATCATATCTTCATTTTCCGTCTGTTTGGCAAATAGATATTCTCTTGCGCTGCATCTTCCGGCAATGGGAGCACAATCAGCAAAATTAATATAGTATTTGTCTGTAATATGTGCATTCCAGATGTAGGAGGCTATGTTTTTGATTTTTGGTAGTCGGTATAAATCTGCAAAACATCCACCTGTAATCGCATTACAAATTTCTATCACGTTAAACAGGCATAAACCGGCATGGCGGTAGTACTGGGCGCCTTCGTCGCAGCATCCATCCTCTCCATATTCGCTAAGAAAATAGTCCGTACTTTTGCATGCGTTTAAAAAGACGCGATGTTTGAAATTAGTATCTTCACTGGCTAAAAAAACAGATAAAAGAATATTTTGGGTACACCATATCGTCCAGTTGTTCATCGGTTGCCTGCCATCTCCCATCCACCAAAAGAAAGTAGTGTCATAGGGGGTAAAGATGCGGTGTTTTAGTTCGTATTGGATACGTTTGGTAATAAAAGGGCTGATATCATCAAGTACATCTTTTAACAGATAGTATGCGGTCGCAAGTACAGAAGCGGTTTCACAGGCAAATAAGTCAAGAACAGGAGCACTTGTATCTGGAAGTGGAAGTTGCAAGGTGTCACGAATATACGAGTTGTGAGGAGGGAGGCACCAAGAACTTTCGTCACATATGGAAAAGATGCCATTGACAATGTCATCCAAAAATCTACCTTTATTTTCTACGCATTCTGCCAAAATAAGGGCATTTAGAGCATGACGTTTGGAAAAAAATTTGGTTTCATAATTCGCTCGGTTTCCAGTGCGACTAAATTCCATGTAATCAAGAGCAGACAAATAAGGATAAGAAAATCCAACATAGGTTTCGCCAAGTTGCAGCGTTTGTTTTTGCCATGTTAAGTCAAGTAAATTCCAAAAAGAGCGATTGGTAATAGAGGAGAAAGGATTAAATTTTTGAAAGGGGTGAGAATAATTATTAGCAATTTCATAGAACATGTAGCGTTCCTCCGTTCATTTAATAAAAAATAAAATCAGAAAAGCAGATAATTCCACCTTCTGATTTTATTATAATTTGAAGCGTTAAAAATTTGAATATACGATTTTATGATTAGATTCACTATTTTTTTAGATTTGTTCTAATTGATTTGATTTGTATAATCACGTGGCGAAACGCCAGTTACTTTTTTGAATACACGACTAAAATAAAAAGCACTTTCAAAGCCAAGCGTATCCGAAATTTCGTAAATTTTGAATGATCCAGTAGCAATCATTTTTTTTGCAGTGTTGATTTTGCTTTGGTTAATGTAATCTGTAAAACCAATATCATTATATTTAGAAAAGAGTACACTCAGATAATTTGGGCTAATATTAAACACTTCGGAGACTTTATTCAGGGTAAGTTTTTCTTCAATATGCTCGTTGATATATTTTTTTACCTGGATGACAATGTGATTTTTATAGTCTTTTTTATAGAGAGCAAAGCTTTCACAGAGGCCATCACGGAATATTGTCAGCCATTCTAGAATCTGTTCAACACTGGTTAATTCATAAAGTGACCGATAACCATTGCTTTTGTCTTTAAATATTTCGGATGCAATCTGTTCTCCATTATGAAGCAGAGAAAGCGATAGATAGAGAATATTGCTGGCAGCATCCAAAGCCTGTACATAGTGTGTTAGATGGTTGCCAAATAATTCGATGAGAGAGGTAAAAATATCATAGAGAGCCTGTTCATTAAATTCGGCATAGGCTTTGCGAATTTCTTCTTTGAATAGAGCAATATTAAATACATTTTTAAGCGGTTTGCTATAAGGATTATCTTCCACAAAAAGAATTGGATGTTCTGAACTTGTTTGGGGAAAAATTTGTTTCGCATCCTGAAAAGAAGAGGCAATCTGCATGGGAGTAGTTACGAGTGCACCAATACTAACCAATATTGTAACACTATAATAGTTAAAGAGCATCGTAGAAACCTGTTGAAGTGTTTTCGTGATAATTGATTTATATTCACGTGCCATGCTCTGATCAAGGAAAAAAAGAATGGAAAAGTGCTTGGTGTCTAAGGATAGGACATGACAGGGAATATATTTGTTTGTTAACTCATGTACCATTTGGAGACTGCTGGTATAGAGATTTAGTTGCAGTTTAGAAGACATGTCATTTAATTTTTCACTATGTATTTCAACTTGACAGGCAACAAACCCTTCATAATCAAAAGAAATATTAAGATTATGTGACTGTGTTATAAATTGATGTTCGGATTCCAACAGATTTAAAAGCAGTCTTGTATAAAATTGCTCTTTTAATAAATAGAGACTGTTTACATGGGAATCCGATTCATTGGTTGCGCTTTTTAGTTCGGATACTTTTGCAATTGCTCGCGCTAGGCTTTCTGAGAGCACTTCTGGTGTGAGTTCTAATTTTATAAGATAATCAATTACCTGATAAGAAAGTGCTTCTTTTACAAACTGAAATTCTTCATAGCTTGTTAGGATGATAAATACAGGAAGCGCACTTCCATCTTCTTGACATTTCCTGGCGAGTTCAAGCCCACTCATCACTGGCATTTTGATATCAGTGATCACAACATCAGGAGAATGCTCTTTTATTAGCTGGTAAGCTACCGAGCCATTCATTGCAGTTCCTACTATATTGATATCCATATCACTCCAATTTATCATAGACTTGATACCGGCTTGAACCAAAGGTTCATCATCGGCTATTAATAGATTAATCATTATATGCCGCCTCCTTCTATATTTTTTGTAGCTGAATTATTGATGTGGTAGGGTAGACGTATGGATATGGTGGTACACATGCCGAGTGTACTAGTTGCACAAAGACCGTAGGTTTCGCCGAATTTGTATTGTAAACGCTTGTGCACATTACTGATACCAATCCCTTTAAAAAAGGAGGAATCAGTGGGAGTTTCCCTATCAAACAGATGCTTGGTAAATTCAGGTGTCATACCCACTCCGTTATCGGTAACATCGATTATAATATCGGTATTTTCATCTTGATAAATATGAATTTCAATTAATCCAGCACTTCCCTTTGGTTCAATTCCATGAAAAATGGCATTTTCTACAATTGGTTGCAAGGTAAAATTGAGAATCTTACAAGAAGTTAGTGATTCATCATCTATGTGATAAGAAAGAGTAATCGTACCTCCGTATCGATATTGCTGTATGGTAAAGTAATCATTTAGTAAAGAAATTTCGTGCGCAATCGTTACCAGATTGGTGGTTCCTTTCGCAATATCCTTTAAAAGGCGAGACAAGGCAGTTGTCATTTCAGCAATGCCAGGTGCATTTTGAATCGTGGCCATCCATTTTATGGAGTTGAGTGTATTATATAGAAAATGGGGGTTGATTTGGCTTTGTAGTATCTTATATTCATAATCCTTTTTCTGTCGTTCATCTTCAATTCTTTGATTCATTAAAGTTTGTACATTTTCTGACAAATCGTTGATATTTTTTCCTATTTCACCAAGTTCATGTTCCCATTCGGTAGAAGGATCTCGCTCAAAGTCGCCACTTTCGATTCGTTTCATTCGTTTTTGAAGCTTTTGAACTGGAACATTTACCGTTTTGGATAAAAACAATGAAAGCAGGAGCCCAATTATACTAGAGGCAGAGAGAATGATACATACGATTAAGAAAAAGGTCTTGTAGATGTTTTTTGACAATATGCTCGCATCCAGGCACACGGTTACGTAAAAACCTTTGGTATCGAGTGGTCTTGTTATCAGGTAAGAAATTCCGCTTCCGTCCTGATTCTTTACTTTTTGAATAATGGTATCTTTACTTAAGGCAAGATCTGATATGTCTTCTATGAGTTCAAAGCGATCCGTGCAAGCAATTAATTGATTGTTTTTATATTCATATTGATACTTGTTAATTTGAAAGAAAAAATGACTGTCCATTTTGGAAAGGTAGTTTTTTATTGGTGCCGTTATTGCATATGGAGACATTTCCGTGTAAATATATCCAATTTCACCAGCGTTGTAGGGATGTCCAATTGGATGTACGAAAGGAATCATCGATACTTTTTTTGTTTTGATGAAAGGATCTTGTATGATTCCAGTTGAAATATTTTCAAGATTAGAATGCAATTCATCAAAATAAGGAAGAGAGAGTATTGCATCAGAAGAAACACCGATGGTAGAATTTGGAGATTCTACAATTTGTATAATATCACTTCTAGACTTTCCAATAACGACAAGTCGCACGAGTTGGGAAGGGAGTGATGCATTGGAGGTGTAGGTTTCCATTACATAATCATGAGCTTCCCGTTTTAGTTTGTTATTATTCGTATTGCCTTCGAGTGCAAAGTTTTTGATTTTACTGCTTATTTGAATGGAACGGATAAAAACCATTACATCATTTATATTGGAGTCGATGGATGTACATAAAAAGGAAAGTTTTGTCTCGGACGTCTGAATCAAATTTTTTCGAAGATTTGAAGATACAACAAAATAACTGATTGAGGTTACAATGATGCTTATAACAATAATCAGTGAGATTGTACTTAATAATATACGAGCACGTATTGTGTGAATGAATTTTTTTCGTTTATATTTCATAAAAAACCTCGATAAAATCTATAAGAATGAATCTATAGTAACACACTAAAAAAGTCATTAAAAGAAAAAATGCACAAAAATCGAGATTTTCGCTAAATTAGAAAAAATAGTGCATCTTAATCAAATAAAGTATATCTTTTCGATAATTAAAGATAAAAGTAAAAATAAAATGATATGAAAAACAAAAATATTCCATGGGAATGGGAGGAAAAAGCAGATATACTTTATTTTAGTAAGCCATACAGGCGATACAAAAAAATATTTATAATGTAAAGGGAGGATTTTATTTATGAAGAAAAAGTTTATAAGCGTTTTGCTTACTGCAACCATGGTAGCAACTTTATTAGCTGGATGTGGTTCAAAAGAAGCAGAAACAACAAAAGATGACACAACAGAGACAACAACAGAAGCTCAGACAGACACAGCGACCGATACGGCTGCAACAGACGAAGAGCCAATTACCTTAAAATGGGCAATTTGGGACAAAGATGTTACTCCATACTGGGAATCATTGAAAGAAGGATATGAAGCAGCAAATCCAAATGTAACCGTTGAGTTAACAGACTTAGGTTCTACGGACTATATGACAGTACTTGCAACTGAATTATCCGGAAGCGGTTCTGATTTTGACGTAGTTACAATCAAAGATGTTCCAGGCTATGCAACACTTGTTTCTAAAAACACATTGGAACCACTTGATAGTTATATTTCAGATGCAGGAATCGATGTAAGCCAGTATGGCGGTGTTGACAGTCAGGTAAGTGTAGAGGGAAAACTTTATGAATTGCCATTCCGTAATGACTTCTGGGTTCTTTTCTATAACAAAGATGTCTTTGATAGAGCAGGAGTAGATTATCCTACCAATGATATGACATTTGATGAATACGATGCACTTGCAAGAAAAGTAACCGATACCACTTTTGGCTCACAAATTTATGGCTCCCATTATCATACATGGAGAAGTGCGGTTCAGTTATTTGGTGTATTGGATGGACAGCATTCCATTTTAGATGGAAACTATGATTTCTTCAAACCATATTATGAAATGGTATTAAATGAAGAAGATGATCAGGTTTGTAGAAACTATGCAGATTTAAGTGCAGAAGGATTGCATTATTCTGCAGCATTCTCTGGCGGAGATGTTGCTATGATGAATATGGGTTCTTGGTTTATTTCTACTTTGATTGCAAATATTAAAAGTGGTGAATATGATTCTTCTCTTTGCGGAAACTGGGGTCTCGTAAAATATCCTCATGCAGAAGGCGTAGAAGCAGGCTCAACTCTTGGAACGATTACAGGCCTTTCTGTAACGAGCGTATCGGATCAAAAACAAGCAGCGTTTGATTTTGTAAACTGGGTATCTGGTGAAGAAGGTGCGAAAGTTATGGCACAAACAGGTAACTTCCCAGCACTTATGAATGATGAAGTGTCAGGTATTATCTCAGGATTGGAAGGTTTCCCAACCGATGACGCCAGCAAAGAGGCACTCAATGTATCAAACCTTTACTTGGAAGTTCCTTATGCAGAAAATGTATCTGAAATTAATGATATTTTGGATACCTATCACAAATCCATTATGAATCGTGAAATTACGATTGATGAAGGAATTCAGTCAATGAATGAGGAAGTTGGAAAGATAGTAGGGAAGTAGGTTCTAGATGTAGTTTTATGGTATAGAACATAAGGGGCTGTTGTAAAAATCAAACGATACTATTTGAATTTTGCAACAGCCTTAGATATGAAACGAATAAAAGAAAAGGATTGAAAGGAGTATAAGCCTTCTTGGGCTTTCGGATATCAAAATGGATGAGAAAAAAGCAGCTCGAGTAAAAAAAATAGAGGCAGAATCGGCAGAGTTAATGCAACAGATTCTCGAAGAAACAGATAATAAGAAGAAACGAAAGCTGATTGCCAGGCGAGATACGATACAAAGGAAAGTGACAGCAATCAAAAGTAACAAAAGGATAAGCAAGGAAACAAAACGGAGTTTAGTAGCCTATTCATTTATTCTACCAAACTTTCTTGGGTTTGCCATATTTACTCTGATTCCTGTTGTATTTGCGTTTGCACTCGCGTTTATGAACTGGGATGGAAGCAATGCAATTACGTTTGCAGGATTAGACAACTTCAAGAAACTCACGACGGATACTTTTTTTATTGCGGCTCTTAGGAATACAATTATATATGTAGTAGGAACGGTTCCGCTTACCCTGGTTGCTTCTTTGGCGCTTGCGATTGTACTCAATCAAAAAGTTAAGGCAAGAGGGTTTTTTCGTACAGTGGCATTTTTCCCATATGTTGCATCATTGGTTGCGATAACATCGGTATGGAGTATGCTGTTCCATCCGTCTAAGGGACCGATCAATTACTTATTGTATAGTATTTTGAGAATACCACAAGAAAATCTCCCAAAATGGTTCAGTGGAGGTCTTGTACTTGTTACATTAATCCTTTTTAGTGTATGGAAATATATGGGCTATTATATGGTTATTTATTTGGCAGGTCTTCAAGGTATTCCAGGTGAGTTATATGAAGCAGGAGGTCTTGATGGAGCCAATACCTGGCAAAAATTCAAATACATTACATGGCCCCAGCTAAGGTCAACGACATTTTTTGTTGTTGTAATGTTAACCATCAATTGTTTTAAGGTCTATGACATAGCCGTCATGTTAGCTGGTGGTGGAGATGGTAAGTTAAGCACATCGGCAACCGTTCTTGTTTACTATATTTACCAAAATGCGTTCAATTATTGGAATCTGGGATATTCAAGTGCAATTGCGATGGTACTATTTGTAATGGTACTTACGATTACAATTGTTCAGTTTGCCTATGAAAAGAAGCTGGAAGCATAACGTAAATTAGAAAGGAGGAGCTAATATGAGCAAAGAAAGACTCAGTACAAAACGTAGATCGAAAAGTAGAAATGCATTCATTGGTAAAGTTATGCTTTATCTTGTTTTACTAATTATGACTGCCATTATGATTTTCCCATTTTTGTGGATGTTATCGGCATCCATAAAATCAAACAGGGAAGTTTTCTTAATGAATCCATTTGTATGGATTCCCAAAGAACCAAAGTGGGATAATTATATTCGAATATGGACAAAAATTCCATTATTAAAATTTGTATTAAACACCGTTTTTTTAACCATTGTAGTTACTTTTTTACAATTGTTGACTTCAAGTTTTGCAGCGTATTCGTTTGCAAAATTACAATTTAAACATAAAGATGTTCTGTTTTTGGCATATATTGCTACGATTGCAATGCCTTGGCAGGTATACATGGTACCTCAGTTTATTATGATGCGTGCAATGGGACTCAACGACAAATTACTTGCAATGATTTGCTTGCAGGCGTTTTCAGCCTTTGGTGTATTTATGATGAAGCAGTTTTATGAGGGAATTCCAAATGAATTGTGTGAGGCTGCCAGAATTGATGGTATGAGTGAGTACCGAATCTATTTAAAGATTATGCTGCCATTATCAAAACCTGCATTGTCAACACTTACAATTTTTACATTTGTAAATACATGGAATGATTACTTAGGACCATTGATTTACTTAAAGACAGAAGCCAAGAAAACAATTCAGCTTGGACTCAAAATGTTTATTGGACAGTATTCTTCTGAATACGGACTTATTATGGCAGGTTCCGTTGTGTCATTGATTCCAGTTATTATTATATTTTTATGGTTACAAAAATACTTTGTGGAGGGTGTTGCTTCTACTGGTCTAAAAGGGTAACAAGGGAGGAAATTTCTATGTTATTTGAAAACATGCCGTTACTTACGGCAAAAGAAGTAAAAAAAGCACTGTGTTTTTCGAACAATCAGATCATTCGGAATCTGCCTATGTTTACGGATAAATTTCAAAACGCTTATAGTGAAGATAATTTTTATAAACCAATTGAAAATAATTACTGGACAACCGGATTTTTTACAGGAGAAATATGGCTGTCTTATGAATATAGTAAAGATGAGCGATTAAAGAGGGCAGGAGAGATTCAAATTGAAAGTTTCCTCGACCGAATTGATCGTAAGGTGGAAGTAGATCATCATGATATGGGGTTTTTATATTCCCCATCTTGTGTAGCAGGCTATAAATTAATTGGCAGCAAAATGGGAAGAGAAGCTGCAATCAAAGCGGCTGATCAGTTGATTACACGATATCATCCAATTGGCGAGTTTATCCAAGCCTGGGGTCCTATGGATGCACCAGAAAATTATCGATTAATCATTGATTGTCTGTTAAACCTACCCCTCCTCTACTGGGCATCGGAAGAAACAGGGGATAATAAATACCGCGATATTGCTGAAAAACATATTCATACCGCAATTAAATATGTGATACGGGAAGATTATTCTACCTGGCATACCTTCTTTTTTGATATGAAAACAGGTGCACCAGACCACGGTGCGACCTGTCAGGGGTATCGGGATGGTTCTGCTTGGGCAAGGGGTCAGGCCTGGGGAATTTATGGCTGCGCACTTGCGTACAAGTACACGAAGGAAGAGAAGTATATCGAGATCTTTAAACATGTGACAGCGTACTATTTAGAGCATTTACCAAAGGATATGATACCATTTTGGGATCTGGAATTTACCGATGGAGATGAACAGCCAAGAGACTCTTCTTCTGCGTCCATTGCAGCCTGCGGTCTGCTTGAGATGATTAAGTACATGGATATAGATGATGCAAAAATATATGAAAAACTGGCAAAGCAAATGCTTAAATCCTTATATGAAAATTATGCAGTGAAGAGTTTTGAACAATCCAACGGACTTGTTCTTCATAGTACCTATTCCAATCATTCACCGTACAACACCTGCAATCATTATGGGGTCGATGAATGTAACTCCTGGGGCGATTATTTTTATATGGAAGCATTGATGCGCTTACATAAAGACTGGATACTATACTGGTAAAGGTGGAGGGTTCTTATGAAAACAGACTGGGAAGAAACATTACATAGTAAAAAGGAGTTTCAGAATTTGCTTATGGAACTTATAAATCCCTTGATACCCTTTTATAGCGAAGAGAAGGCGGCATTAAATCTTGGCGTAACGGCAACTAATTATGACAAAAGAGCAATTGGACTGGAAGCTTTTTCAAGACCTCTTTGGGGGTTGGTTCCGTTTTGGGCAGGAGGCGGAAGTGCTCCGGTATTTGAAGAAATATATCGAAGAGGGCTGATAAGTGGTACCAATCCGGAAGGATTAGAATACTGGGGTGGATTTCATGAATTTGACCAAAGATTTGTAGAAATGGCAGCAATCGCTTATGGACTGATCCTAACGCCCGAAAAGCTATGGGAACCGTTAAGCGAGGAAGAAAAGGACAATCTTTCAAATTGGTTGTATGGAATCAATGAATATAAATTACCCATTTGTAATTGGATGCTCTTTGCAGTACTTGTGAATGTTGCCTTAAAAAAGATTGGAAGACACTACGATGCAGAAAAACTAGAATATTATCTGGAGTCTACGGAAGCCTTTTATCTATCCGAGGGTTGGTATCAGGATGGAGATTCGGGACAAAAGGATTATTATGTATCGTTTGCCATTCACTTTTATAGCCTTTTTTATGCAAAAGTGATGGAAACAGAAGATACAGCGCGATGTCTTCGCTATAAAGAGAGAGCCGCACTTTTTGCTAAGCAGTTTATCTATTGGTTTGATGATAAGGGAGCCGCACTTCCCTTTGGACGCTCTCTTTGCTATCGCTTTTCGCAGGTTTCGTTTTTTTGTGCCTGTTTGATGGCAGATGTGACTCCTTTTCCAATCAAAGTTATGAAAGGTATCATTGTAAGGCATTTGTGCGATTGGATGAAACGTCCAATTTTTGATCGAAATGATATCCTAACCATTGGCTATGGTTACCCAAATCTCATAATGGGAGAACGCTATAATGGTCCTGGTTCACCGTATTGGGCACTCAAGACATTTGCAATTTTAATGCTTCCTGATGACCATGTATTTTGGAGTGTAGCGGCAGAGAAAATGCCAGAGTTAAAGGAACAAATAGCACTCCCCTTTGCGGATATGTTAATCCATCGTTATGAAAATCACACAACGGCTTATGTACCGGGGAAATATAGTCCCTTTGGTCATGGGCAGACACCCGCAAAGTATGGGAAATTTGCTTATGATACAAGGTTTGGAATCAGCGTAGCAAAATCAAATTGTGAAATTCACGAAGCTGCCCCTGACAGTATGCTTGCGTTCTATATTAATGGTTATGTGTATGTTCGCAGAATCTGTGAAGAATATTCAATAACTGAAACGGAAGTTACCTCGAAATGGATACCATATCCGGGCATTGCTGTAGAGTCAACCATAACTCCAACTAAGGATGGGCACATAAGGAATCATGTAATAACCAGTGAGATAGAATGTGAGGCCTATGATTGCGGATTTGCGGTAGAAATTGACGTAGAGGGAGAACGGCTGACACAAGATGATTCTATGGCACAGGTAGAAAATGCATACTGTGAATGTGGAGTTTTTTCCATGTCTGAAAAAGGATGTGGCACAATCATTATAGCGGATCCAAACACTAATCTGCTTCATCCAATGACACGGATTCCAGCTATTTGTTATTCCATTCAATTTGGAAGGAATGAAATCATAACGCAGATAAGGGCAAGATATCATTGAGGCAAACAAACCAATGGTCCAGTGTGTACTGAACTAAAAAATGTATTTCACGTGGATTAAAAAAAAGATAATGGGGAATGAAAGGAGAAGGAATAATGAAGATGAAAAGAATGGTTGCACTGCTTTTGATTTGTGCTATGGTGGTATCTCAGATTGTGATACCAGGAGGAACAAAGGTAGCAAAAGCAGACACAATTACTTCAGTTTTGGTAGTGACATCACTACCAAAGTATGTAAACAAATCAAAATTAAGCTCTATGCCATCGTCCATTGACGTAACGGTAAATGGGGGGTCCGATGTAACGAACACGCCAGTAACCTGGGCAGTAAAATCAGGGGATATTTCCATAATAGGAAGCCCGGTAACGCTTACGGGTACTCTAACGGATATGGGTAATTATGAGATTACGGCAGATGTGCTTGTGTATTCAAACAAGCTTGTTTATTTTGTTGATTGTGCTTCCATTACAAAGGGGGTAACGCCTACGGTATATAATGACATCAAAGGTCTTGGTGTTAGTTTAAACAATACGGTAGCAGACCAAAGTACGGATGGTACATGGGGGCTTTCTACCGCAGGAATAGGTGCAAAAGGAGTCGAAAGTACGTTGGCATCCAATTACCGGACTCAGATACATGCGACGGGCTATTATGGTACTAGCAATACAAATGATACGGTTGGATATGAATTTACTTTAGATTCGGGAGATTATGTTATTACAACGGGGCATTATGAATGGTGGAATGGAAGAACCGTTAATGTGTCGGTAAATAATACAGCAACGGATGTTTCAATTGGAAGCACAACAGTAAGTAAGAGCGGTGTAAGAACTGGTTATGTAATGGGTGAATTTGCGATGCCATCCAATGGAAAAGCAACAGTGACCTTTACCAAGGGTGCATCTGAGGCAGCAGCAGTATCCTATATTGCAATTGAAAAAATAGAAGCTGATACAAGCATTGATATATCGGCATGGACAACTGCCAAAGATGATGCACAGACTTATATTTCATCAAATGCCTATACCTTAGAGACAGAAAATGCTTTATTGGATGCAATTGCAAATGGACAAGCCATTATCGATTCAGTGGAGTCTAATCAGGACGTTACGGATGCAATCGCACTTGTGGAAGCAGCAATCAGTGGATTACAAATGGCTGATAAATCAAAACTTGTACAGTATGTAGAGGAACCGCTTGATACGGGGTTATTTACAGAAGATGACGCTCTCACGGCGTATCAAGCTTTGATTAAGAGTGATACCATCCAGGCAGTATATAAGGATGCAGCGCCAAAGAGGGATGATATCATCGCAGCAGTTAGTAGTATTGAGACAGCAAGGGCAGCATTAACCAAACTGTATACAGAACTGCTGGTAGATGGCAATGATATTGATACAGATAAAAATGGTAATGTAGTCAATAAGTTTCAGGGATTTGGAGCAGTATCTTGTAATAATACATCCAACCTCTTAATCGACTATAAGGAAGAACATCCAGATCAATACTGGAAAATGATGAATCAGTTATTTAATACGGATACAGGAGCTGGTATCAGTCATGTGAAAGTTGAGCTGGGTGGAGATGTGAATTCATCGTCTGGTACGGAACCAGCCACGATGCGCTCGGCGGGTGAGACAGCAAACGTACTTCGTGGTGCTGGATGGCATTTTGCTGCAGATGCAAAATCCATTAATCCAAATATCACCGTAGAAGCACTTCGTTGGGGAGAACCAGCCTGGACGAAAGCGGGAGGATATGAGGCAAGATATAAGTGGTATAAAGAAACAATCGATGCAGTATACGATGAGTATGGCATGAAGCTTGATTACTTAAGTCCAGGACAGAATGAGAACAATGCGGCCAGTGTTTCATCCGTTGCAGATAATCTTGCATGGATTAAATATTGTGCACAGCAGTTGAATGCAGAAACAGATGGCAGATATGACTACAGCAGCATTAAGATTGTGGCAACCGACTCTCATAGCGGATGCGATGCGATTGCAACAGCGATGCTAAATGATTCAGAATTAATGGATTTAATTGATGTAATTGGAGATCATTACAACGTTAATGGGAGTGCTAATTTAACCCGGTTGAATGAAGAATATGGAAAAGAAGTATGGTACAGTGAAGGTATCGCTCCAATGATAAATGCAAAAGAGCGCTTGAGCGAGCAACCAGAGTATGGTGGAGTTGGTGGAACCGTTAGTATGGCAGACTTGGCAACCAGATACATCTGTGCCTACTCCTATGCGGGAACTGCGTATCCAACGAAAATGACCCGGTTTGAATTCCAGCCGGCAATCGCTGGTTTTTACCAGGGAAGTGCCTATAGTCCAAAGCAATTGATCGGAGCGTTCTATCCTTGGTCTGGATATTATGAGGCAGATGGCGGTCTTCAGATGGTACAACATTTTACCATGTTCTCAGAGATTGGTTGGAATTATATTGAGGGTGCCTGCTATGGGGATGGAACCTACAGCGATGGTGGTGTAAAAGCGGATACTGGTACGAATCATTATATGACGATTACCGATCCAGATACGGATGATTATTCTATTATTTTTGCAAATAATACAAGTCAGACACGTTCCTATCAGATAAAAGCGACCAACCTTAGCAAATTCGCAGATAAGGTAAATGTATGGGAAACGAGAGGTCCAGATGATGGCGAAGCATACGACGCAAACTGGATGCAAAATATAGATACAATCACTCCAAGTGTGTCAACTGATAATAGTGGTATTGCTTACTATAACATTACGATAAAGCCATACTCTATCGTTACTGTCACAACCTTACTCGATAAGGGAACAAACTATGTATCAGGACAGGATAATAGTACGCAAGAAAATACTGTTTTAGCACTCCCTTATACGGATGATTTTGAATATAGTGATTACGCACTTGATACGAAAGGCAGAACTTATCTGGAACGACGTGGTGATACACCAAGATATACATCGGATCAACGTGGAGCGTTCGAGGTAACACAAGAAGCAGATAATATAAAAAATCATGTACTATATCAGGTTATTTCACAGGATATCCTTCCTTCTGAATGGGATGTGTGGTCTGGTGGTGCTGGTGCAACCACAAGCGTAACACCAAATACCTGGTTAGGAGATCAGCGCTGGGCGAATTATACCGCTTCCTATCAGTTCAAATTAGATGCGAGTGGAACAAGTAATAATTTTGCAGGCTTAGGCGTAAGACAAAACGAAAGTTTTGGTGGAAGTGATTCTTCTGGTTATAGTGCAAGAATCTATGTAGATGGCAGCTATAAATTATTTGATAACAATGTAGAAGTAGCATCTGTAGCAGGTATCATTGTAGACTTTGATGCAAGTGCATGGCATAAGCTTTCCGTTGAATGCAAAGAAAATGTAATTACCGTTTATCTGGATGAATCCCAGATACTTACCTATACGGATACAACAAGCCCGAACCTTTGTGGGCGAATCAGTATCCTAAGTGGTTATTATAATACTTACTATGATAACTTGGTAGTTGCACCTATCGATGGTTATGCTCCTTACTCAAGCAAGATCGATGATTCAGACAGTGAAATTTTGTATAGTGCCAGTGGTTGGAGCTTTGCTCAATCAGGATACGCACATTATAACAGAACCCTAAAGAATGGTTCGGAATCTGGTGCCATTCCATTTACGGTAAGTACAGCATCACAAGGGGCAATCGATCAAATCTATTACTATCGGAATGATGGAAAGACATGGGGTTCTAACTCAGCAAACGCATGGGCGGATAAATCAACACAGGCCTACTGTGAACTAGCCTTTGATGGTACTGGATTTGATTATTATGCACAAGCGCAAGCAGCAAATACAACAGCCAATATCTATGTGGATGGTACTCTCCATGGAGTGGCAGACTTAAGTCAGGGTGGCGTGGTATATAGCGTAATAGGACTTGAAAAAGGGAAGCATACAGTGAAGGTGGAAGCACTGAATGGCTATACTAGTATTATGAAATTCAAGATCTATGATTCAGACAATACAACGAGCTTTACCTATCCATTTGCAGGAACTGGATTTAACTTATTCGGTGCTACCAGCAGTGCAACCATTGATGTTTATGTAGATGATGCTTTGGTTGCTGATAACTATCAGGTATCTTCGATTGGTAACCGTGATACGTCTTACTGGGTTCGCGGCTTGGAGAATAAAGCACATACAATGAGAGTTGTGGTAGAGTCTGGAACATTTACATTAGATGGGATTGACGTGATTGGTTCTTTGGATGGCAAGGTTTTAAACCCTCTTGTTTCTATTATGGTAAAGACAAATCCAGATAAGACAGAATATATGGTTGGAGAAACACTTGATTTATCTGGGCTTACAATAACTGCAACTTATCAGGATAGTACGATAGTAGATAATATCGACGCAACTCAATTTACGGTAACTGGGTATGACAAAAATACAGTTGGTGATCAGATACTTACACTAGCCTATCAGGGCAAGATAACAACTATAGTCGTTACAGTAAAAGAATCTGTTGTTCAGGGTGGATCAAGTGCCCCAGTGGCAGAAACCGTAAAAGCAGATCCAACAAACAAAGATAGCGTATCAGTAGATACACAGATTACAATGACAATCGAAGGAAAACAGGCGGTTGTTCATGCAAACGTATCAGACCAAAAGATTCTTGCGGTAATCCATGCCAATAAATCGCTAGATAAGCCGGTACAGATTGCAATTCCAGTGGCACAAACGAGTTCACTTATTAACAAACTTAAATCTCAGTCTGTAGAAAATGCGATATCGGTGATTACAATAAATAAGGAATATTTGAAAGAAAATAAAAAAGCAGTGATATCCGAGATTGATGTAGACAAAGATTTGATAGACGCATTGGTGGAGAATGAAAAAACGTTAACGGTTAAAGTAGCAGACTCTTCCGGCAAGGTATATTATGCGTGGAATATCGATGGCGAGCAGATGAGTAAATCAGAAAATGAAGCGGCAGGCCTTAACCTTGCAGTATTGGTAGCAGGCACTGATACTATGGATGCGGTTGATAAACTCGTGAAAAAGGATAAAAGGAATGAGAAAGGTTATATACTTGCTCTGAATGCAGAGGATAGAATTCCTAGTGGCTCACTCCTTAAGGTGAATGCAAAAGAGCAGTTGGGTCTTGAAGCAGGGCAAGCTGTATATGTATATCACTATAACGATGCTACAAATACAGTTGATAGCATGGCAAAGGTAAAATACAAAGTTGATGAAGATGGATTTCTTAATATGAATCCAAAATATGGAGACGATTATGTGATTCTTGATCACATTGCGGATGCTTCTATAAAGAGAACCTTAATGCAGCAGATTCAGATTTCAGATAAAAAACTTACCATTAAAAAAGGTAAAAAACAGACACTTGAAATTACCTTGCCAGAAATAGTTGCGGTCGTTGCTAAATATAACGCAAAAGCGAATGAACAATATGGTGATGAAATATTACTTGCAAAAGTGAAATATCACACGAGTAATTCAAGTATAGCAACGGTGAGCAAGGACGGAACGATTCGTGCAAAGAAAGCAGGAAAAGTTACGATAACAACGACTGTCTTACTTGAGAATTCTAAGAAAAAAAGAGTTAAGACAACGATTACAGTTAAGTAAAAAGTAATGATAGTATAATAGAAATAAGGATAGAGATGCCGACTGACAAGTCTTACGATAAGTTAGTCGGCATCTTTTTGTCGTTTTACTTAAAAATATTGCACAATGCATTTTGATTTCTAAAAAAACAAAAAATAATGCACATTTGAAAGAAAATAGAATATAGAACTCTCTCCTTAAAAACGATAGAATAAACGCATAAGTTCTTGATTGATACATAAGGAGGAGAAAACGATGAAACAAGCAACGTGTTTTAGTGATAAGCATTATACGATTGGAGAAGTTGATGACAAGATGTACGCTTCGTTTACCGAACATTTGGGAAGAAGCATATATTCAGGCATTTATGAGCCAGAGCATCCGGGTGCAGATGAAGATGGTTATCGCCAGGACGTCATGGAATTAGTAAAAGAGCTGAATGTGCCATTGATTCGCTATCCGGGTGGAAATTTTGTTTCTTGTTATGATTGGCATGACGGCATTGGTCCCAAAGAAGATCGACCAAAAAGAATGGATTATGCATGGGCAAGTATTGAGACAAATGAATTTGGGATTGATGAATTTGTAAGATGGGCAAAAAAAGTTGGAGTTGAACCGATGATAGCAGTTAATTTGGGAACGGGAACCATGAAAGACGCTGGTGATTTGGTTGAATACTGCAATCATCCGGGTGGAACATACTGGAGTGATCTGCGTATAAAAAATGGAAACAGGGAGCCCTATAACATTAAATACTGGTGCTTAGGAAATGAAATGGAAGGAAGCTGGCAGGCTGGTCATTTATCAGCCGAAGATTATACTAAGAAGGCATTGGAAGCAGCAAAAATTATGAAATGGGTAGATCCATCGATAAAGCTTGTTGCTTGCGGAAGCAGTTACGAAATGCTGCCTACTTATATGGAATGGGATCGAACCATGCTGAGCGAATTATACAATCAAGTCGATTATCTCTCCACACATAATTATTCAATGAATGCGGGTCAAGGAATTGCAAACTTTATGGCGTCCTATAAACAACTTGATGATCATATTAAAAATACATCGCGGGCAATTGAATATGTCAAAGCTAAAAACCATTACAAAAAAGATATTAAAATCTGTTTGGATGAATGGAATGTATGGAATTTCCAGGATATAAAACTAGATTCACTCGATGATTTGCAAGGACTAACCACATTTGAAATGACCTCTGCTGGGAAATGGGAAACAGCTCCACCAATCCTGCAAGAAAAATATAGTTTATTGGATGCACTCGTTGTTGGTGGATTGGGGATAACTTTATTAAATAATGCCGACGTTGTGGAAATTGCATGTCTGGCACAGCTGATTAATGTCATTGCACCAATTACAACGATTCGAAATGGCGGGATATACAAACAGGCAATTTATCATCCATTTCATATGCTCAGTAAGTATGGACATGGAACTTGCATGAAAACTTTAGTAGAGGCACCGATGTATCAAACGAGTTTTGGTGAATTGCCAATTGTTGAATCTGCATTGGTTTATAACCAGGCAGCGGATGAAGTTCGTATCTTTGCATTAAATTGTGATTTGGATGAATCGGTTTTACTTGCAATCGATTTACAAGGCTATGGAAATAAAAAAGTAGTAAGGCATCTTGTTTTGGAGGGCGACGAATTGGAGCAATACAATACTTATGAAGATCCAAATCAAGTAGAAATGAAAACATTAAAAATTGAAAGTGAGACGACAGTAATTCTCCCTAAGATGTCTTTTAATGTAATTATTCTAGGTTAAAGATTTTGAAGGAGCGGAGGTAAGCATGAGTGCAAAAGTTGTATTAAAAGTTACAAATATCTCAAAAGATTTTGGACTGACACATGCGTTAAAAGATGTATCAATCAAAATCGAAGAGGGTGAAATCATTGGATTGATTGGTGAAAATGGATCCGGTAAATCAACGCTCTCTTCCATTATTTCTGGAATCTATCCAGCTAGCGCAGGAGAGATGGAATTAGAAGGAAAACCCTATAAACCAACCAATCCAAGCGATGCCCAAAAAAATGGAATTAGTATGATTGCACAAGAGATGGGGACTTTGTCCGGAATTCGGGTTGCAGATAATATCTTTCTTGGCAAAGAGGAGATGTTTACAAATACTGTTTTTATAAATCGTAAAAAAATGTATCAAGAAGCAAAACGGGCATTGGAGGAGATTGGAATCAGCGACATTCGTCCAGAAGATCCCATCACAAACTATAGTTTAGAGCAGCGAAAACTAATCGAAGTAGTAGCGGCATTGTATTCAAAGCCTAAAATTTTTGTGATAGATGAGACGACGACAGCACTCTCCCAACGAGGCAGAAATATCATTTATAAGATTATAAAACAATTTCAAAAAGAGAATAAAACAGTTCTATTTATATCACATGATATGGAAGAGTTGATGCAAGTTTGTACAAAATTAGTCATCTTAAGAGATGGAGAGTACATTGCACAATTAAATAAAGAAGAATTCAATGAAGACATAATCAAAGAACTAATGGTTGGTCGTAAGCTGACAGGAGATTATTATAGAAGCGATTTTTTAGGAACGTATCAAGAACAAGTGGTATTACGCGTCAATGACCTGCATGTTGGAACTGCTTTGAAAGGGATAACACTTGATTTACATAAAGGTGAAATTCTGGGAATTGGAGGACTAACCGATTGTGGTATGCATGAACTGGGCAGGGCAATTTTTGGAATGGATAAACCACTTTATGGTGAGGTAGTCCTTGCCAATGGAACAAAAGTCACATCGGAGCAAATCGCAATTAAAAATAAGATTGGGTATGTTTCCAAAAACAGAGATCAGGAAGCTTTGATTTTGTCTGCAAGTATTATGGATAACGTGGTACTACCCTCTCTTTCTAACATACAAAAGGTGGGACTGATACGAACGAGCAATGAAAAAAAGTTTACAAATAAGCAAGTTGCAGACTTAAGTATCAAGTGCCGGGAAGTAACACAGGATGTAGGGGACTTAAGTGGTGGGAACAAACAAAAGGTGGTATTTGGAAAATGGCTTGGGAATGAATCTGAACTATTTATTCTAGACTGCCCTACCAGAGGAATTGATATCGGTGTAAAGGCATTTATGTATCAGCTGATGTATCAGTTAAAAAAAGAAGGAAAATCCATACTAATGATATCAGAAGAACTTCCGGAATTAATTGGGATGAGTGATCGAATCTTGATCATGAAAAATGGTAGCATTCAAAATTCATTTACGCGTTCCGAGAAGTTAAACGAAGCAATGTTGATTAAGGAAATGGTATAGGAAGGGGGAAGAACTGTGGATCATGTAATAAAAGAAAAACAAGAGACAGCAAGCAGCATGAAAGAATTGTTTCGTAGAATCGTTCCCTTTCTTGGAATCATATTGATGATTCTTATCTTTCAGACCCTTGGAGATGGAAAGCTTCTTACCAAAGGAAATCTAAATGGTATCCTGAATCAGACCGTTTATGTTGCTATTATGGCATTTGGTGCAATTTTTGTCTACTCGCATGGAGGAATGGATCTTTCCTATGGTGGAGTGATTGGATTTAGTGTGTTAATATCCATATTAGTTGCAAATACCGGGGTGCCTGTCTTTGTTGTATTTTTGACAAGTATTTTATCAGCACTGGTATGGTTTTTAGTAAATGGTATGGTTTCTGTTTATTTGAAGGTATCGCCATTTATTACATCCCTTTGTATTATGTATATGTGTCGAGGTATCCTAAACACAGTATGTGCAACACAAAAGTATAGTATTCCGGTACGTATTTACGAGTATGATAACCTAGCATTTAAACTGTCTATGTTGATTGGCGTTTATGTTGTTTGCTATTTGCTTTTTGAAAAAAGCAGCATAGGAAAGTCCAATAAGGCAATCGGTGGAAGTAAAATTGCAGCGTCACAAGCGGGAGTGAAGGTAGAAAAAACAAGAATGATTGCTTATATTATTAGTGGGATTACAGTGGGAATTGCGGGATTTATTTTAATGGCAAGGGCTGGAAGTGTAAGTACATCGACAGGTCAAGGTCTGGAAATGAACGTAATTACTGCATTGGTTCTAGGAGGTGTTCCATTATCTGGTGGCTCACGTGTTAAAATGATAGGTGCATTGCTTGGTAGTTTTTCGGTCATATTATTACGAAATGGATTAATAATTTTAGGAGTAAATGAACGTCTAATAGAAGGGATTCAGGGGCTCGTTTTGTTACTGTTGGTATTCTTAACTTATGTTAAGAACAAAGATGGAATTTTAAAATAGGAGGAAGTTATATGAAAAAGTTAGTAGCAATTGTATTAGTGTTAGCAATGGCAATATCAATGATTGGTTGTGGGAGTACAGGATCAACCTCTTCTGAGAGTACATCAAAAGAGGAAAATGGCGATACCAAAGAGGCAGCATCCAATCAAGCCGACGCAGGAAATACTTGTGGAGATGAAAATGGGAAATATACAATCGGTGTTATTATTCATACCACAACGGATTTTTTATGCTCCAAGTATAAGTCTTATTCTGATTACTTAGGAAAAGACTATGGAGTAAAACTCAATTATTATATCATTGAAAATTTTGCAGATGAAACCTATCTTGCAGCAATTGAAAACTTATGTGCACAGGGTGTAAATGGAATTATCACCACCAATTTTTCTGGCACTGCTGTGTTACAAGGATTGAAAATTTGTGAAGAAAATGAAGTTTATTTAGGAGTTGGGTTCTCACAGATTGATGAAAGCATCAAAGATCAGGTCTATGAAAGTCAGTATTTTGTGGGTGGATCCTACGAAGCAGACTATGATGCCGGATATGAAATTATTACAAGCTTAATTGATGCCGGATGTAAAAATATTGCAGCAATTGGATACGAACCTGGTATTACTTGCCATGACAGACGTTGGGAAGGAATGATGAAAGCATTTGAAGATCATCCGGAAATAAAGAAAGCAGGAGAATATAGAGGACTTGAATTTACAAAAGCAGTGGAGGATTTCCTTGCATCGGATGACACCATTGATGGTATCGCAATCACTTTATTAGGAATTGAATATTGTTCTGAGCCAATTAAATCGGCTGGTAGAGAAGGAGAAGTAAAAATTGCGTATTGTGATTTCTCAGAAAATTGCCAGCAAAGTCTTGATAGCGGTGAAACGGTTTGTTCCATTGGCGGACAATATGTTGATGTTGTATTCCCATTTGTATTGCTCTACAATGCACTTGAAGGAACACCACTTGATAAGGTAGAAGTTCCAGTTAACTTTATCGTTTGCCAATCGGGAGATGAGTTCTCTGATTATATGACCTATTTACACAACGATGGAGTTTATGCTTTTACAACGGATGAAATTGATACCGTTATTGGGTCAAAAAATGCCGAAGCGTCATCACAAGATTTATTGAAAATGGGAGCCAACTACAGTGTTGAGGATACAATTGCAAGACATGGCAAATAATCTGCCTGTCTTGGAAAGGGGAACAGGATGAATACAAAATCGACCAATATAAAAAACATAGCGAAAGTGATTCTATTGCCAGTATTTGTATATGTTTTATTCTATATATGCTCAAAAGGGAACTTTGGCAAACCCAAAAGTCTGGTCATGAATCTAAAACAGACCTTGGCTCCAACACTAATTTCATATGCCATGTGCTGTAATATGCTGTGTGATCGGATGGATTTAAGTGCGGGTGCAGTCGTAATGTTATCTGCTATGATTGGTGCTAAAATAGCATATCTTTATGGGGTAGGATTAGTTCCGTTTGCACTGATTATAGTGGGAAGTGCAATTGTGCTAGGTACGATATCTGGTATTATGTATCTGTTATTACGAGTACCTGCGATTGTTACAGCCTTGGGCGTTTGTATGGTTTATGAAACACTATCCAATCTGACAAGTATATCATGGGTTACAGCCGTTAGCGGTGAAATTACAGTTCTGGGTCGTTATCCATACTGCTTTATACTGTTTGCCATTATGTTTATCATATTTTATCTTATTTTTAACTATACAAAATTTGGATACCATGTCCGTGCGTGTTCCAGCTCACAACGGATAGCAAAAAACGTTGGGGTGAATACAAAAAAGATTGCATTTCTATGTTATGTTGTCTCAGCACTGTTTCTAGGAGTTGCAGCATTAATTAAAATATCAATCCAAGGTTCGATTGATACACCAATGTATATGTCAAGCACGAACATAATTTTTAACTGTATGCTTGGAATCTATGTAGGACTGGCACTGGAGCAATATTGCAATTTATTAATTGGTATCTTTATTGGTAATTTTGTTTTAAATATGTTAACAACGGGACTTTTAAGTCTGGGTCTATCCGCTTCGCTGCAAGATACAGCTTCTGGAATTTTCTTGTTAATTATTATGATATTTACGTATAATAACCAGAGAGTGATAGATTTTATCAATTATCAAAAAATGAAAAAAGAACAAATTCGAATGAATATGTAGACTGGTAGATAAACGGCATCTAGCGCACATGTAAGCAGAATCGATTGCATGGTTTTAGATGCCGTTGTATAATTTAATTAAAAATATTACTAAAGGTGTTGAGGCGATGATTAAAGTTTTGTTAGTAGATGATGAAAAATTAGCGTTGGAATATTTGGAACATATTATCAGCTGGGAATACTACGACTTTGAGCTGATAGGGGTAAGTACGGATGCAGAGCAAGCACTCAATTTGTATAAGAAATATAAACCAGAATTAGTAATATCTGATGTAAAAATGCCTGGCATGAATGGCTTGGAGTTTGTACATGCAATACGGGAATATGGAGGAAAATCTCATATTCTCTTTTTGTCATCTTATAAAAGTTTTGATTATGTAAAACAAGCAATTCGATTAGACATTGATGATTACTTATTAAAAAGTGATTTAGAAGAAGAGAGCTTTTTAAAAAAGATATTAAAACTGAAGGAAGCAATCAATAAAGAACAGGCAAAGAACCAATATACGCTTGGCATTATTTTAGAAGAGCTTTTTAAAAAAAATGCGCTGGAAGAAAATTATAAATTCATGTTAGAAGAAAATGATTATATCCGAATTCATAAAAAATACTATTACATTTTGTTAAGCCAAAAGATTTCACCAAGGTTTTTGGAACAATATCTCTCACAAAACAACATACCGCCGGTTTCCTTTGAATTTGAATTTTCAAAAACCTGTTATGCACATTGTGCAGAGGATGGCATACAAGTTATGGCAGTCTTTGCAATTAATGAAAATGAATATCTTGCCGTATTAGAGATAAAAGATAACATGGTGGCGCAAAAGGAAATCAATGATAAGATTTATTATTATTCACGCAAAATATTTCGGGATATGAATGAAGAACAAGCACATCAGTTTGATTTGTATTATTATAGTAAAAAGATGTCAACCAGGCAATTTGGTCGTTTTTATCATGAAAATAGAAATCAGTTATCACAAGTGTATTTGAAAAAGGAAGTGCATATCATGGAATTTGTGGAAGATATTCTTTGGAAGAGCGCAGGCAAAGAAACAAAATCCATAACTTCCGATGAAATCTATCAAAAGATTAAAAAAGAAGACAAAGAGGGTATTTTGCAGTGTATTCAGAGCGTGAAAATTGCGATGGCAGAAGAAAACTATGTTTCCTATCTTTGGTATATCAAAAACTTATTTGAAGCAATTAGTTTTTTTGAAGGATCTCTATATGGTGAAAAAAGTGGTCGTAAATTTTCGTTAAGTGAAAATAGCAATTCATATGACTTTAGAAGCCCCAAGGAGTTAGTAGCGTTTATCGAGTTTAAACTAGAAGAAATATGGTTTTTTATAAGTGAGAGCGGAAAAAAATCATATTCAGTGGTTGTTTTAGAGGCGGTACGATATATAAAACGACAGTATTATGATCCCCAACTATCGTCTGCTCAAGTTGCAAATCATGTCAATATCAGTGCCTCATGGCTTTCGACTAAGTTTAAAGAAGAGGTCGGCATAGGAGTGAGTGATTTTATGAATGGGATACGAGTGGAACAGGCAAAGGAGATGTTTGATAGAGGAGACTACATGATTTATGAGGTGTCCGAAAAAGTGGGATTTACTTCAAGTCAATATTTTAGCAAAATTTTTAAGGAATTTGTTGGAGTTACGCCAAATCAATATCGAAGAAAAAATGATCGGATAAAATAGGGAGAAAGGTTGTAAAAATGAAATTAAAAAACAAATTGCTGATTTCCCAAATTATTGTATTCTTAACCATGTATATAACGCTTGCGGCACTTTTATCAAATATTGTATATCTGACAGTGAGTAAAAATGACTGTGAAAGTGCCATGAATCTGAATGAGCAGATTATGACCCGCATTGATCAGTATTTTGAAGAATTGGAACGCTTTACAACAGTTGTAGCTAACGATGAAGGACTAAGCGGACTTATTGAGCAGTATATGGATCAACCAACAAGTGCGAATGCGGCAAAGATTCGCTTGTACTTATCGAGTCTGGAAATAAAGGATAATATTCAATCGTATGGTGTGCTTGGAATTTATGTGAATATAGAAAAGGGAAGCCAATTGTTTCATTTTACAACGGTTGGATTATCAACAAAGATTCAAAATCATGTAAAGACATCTCTTGAAGCATTGGATTCTTTGGATAAAAGTGGAACATTCATTAATCCGTTTCCCTATGAAAATGATTCTGCGACTGTATTTGGAAATAAATTTACGATGGCGTATGGTTATATCAAAGATTATGAGGGAAATGGTGTCAAAGGAAGTGTTTCGGTAATTGCATCCTTTGACCAAATTATTTATATTGCAGAAAATATCAGTAATTATAGCAAAGACTTTCTTTTACTAGATAGTGACAACCGTGTAACCAAACCAAGTGTGAAAAACTCAGCTATTAAAACAGAAACAGTACTCGATCATCTAACCTATGGAAAAACCTATCGGGAGGGCTATAATAAGGAGTTTGATGGGATTACAACCGTACGATTTTCAAAATATGGAAATTGGAAAATAATAAGCCGCCTAACCAGAAAGGATATTCTAGAAAATAATCAATCATTGATACTACTAGATGAGCTCTTGGTTGCAATCTTTGGTATTTGTGTTGTTTTAATTATGGTTCCCCTGGTGCAGCGATTTACGAAGCCACTGGTGTTGGTGTCGGAACAAATGGATGAAATCGCAAAAGGTAATCTATTAGCAAGGGTAATTATAAAGTCCAATGATGAAATCGGAGACGTGGGGAAATCATTTAACATTATGGCAGAAAAAGTTCAGGAAAATATAGCCAAAATGCTAGAACAAGAAAAAAGAGAACAGAAAATGTGCTATAGTCTGTTGATTTCTCAAGTAGACCCACACTTTATTTATAATACGATGAATACCATTACGTATTTGGCACAAAAAGGCCGCAACGAAGACGTAATTGCTGTGAATCGGGCAATGATTGAAATTTTAAAAGATAGGCTTCGTATCGAAATAGAAGAAGTATATGATACGGTAGAGCAGGAAATAAAAGTAGTGGAGCAATATCTGATTATTCAAAACTATCGTTATGCTGATACGTTTAAGACACAAATTGAGGTGCAAAGAGAAGCAAATGCTTCTTATATCGCAAAGAATTTGTTACAGCCATTGGTTGAAAATGCACTTTTTCATGGGATACTTTGTAATAAAGATGAGGAAGGAGAAATTATTGGAGGATGCATTAAGATAAGTGTTACACGAGAAGATACGCATATACTGATATCGGTTCGTGATAATGGAAGCGGAATGTCAGAAGAAACATTGAAACGGTTGGATGGGCAATTGATTACAAAAATAAGAGGAGAACATATTGGGATTCGTAATATAAAAGAGAGAATTCAATATATTTATGGGGAAGATTGTTCGTTTGTGATTCAATCAAAAGAAGGAGAAGGTACCGTAGTAACGATACAATTGCCAACAATAAAAGAGAATGGAAGTGAAATTTCCTAATTTTGCATTGCATTTTAAAATTCACAATGATATTATGGTATGCGGTAACAAAAGGAACGGCAAATCTTATATTTCCGGCAGACAAGATGAAGACCTTTATCAATTTATGTATGCATGAGGAAGCATCCGGATATGAAGGGATGGAGTTTCATGATATCGACTTTGATATTATAAAAGAAATCGGAAATATCATACTAAACTGTATTATGGGAGAAACGGGGAATTTTTTAAATATTAATTTCGACTATTCCCTTCCAGAAGTACAGGTATTTAATCAAGATGATTTTCGTCAAAACCTTATAACACGTGAGAATTGCTATATTTTGGTTTTGTATATTACATTTTTAGTTGGAGATACACATATCGAAGGAGCAATTATTGTGGATTTGACGCTTAATTCATTGAATGAGTTGCTTTTAAAAGTTGGACAGATTGAGGATGGACTTTATGAATGAAATGACATATGAACTACTAGATCACATAAGTGAGGGGATTTTGATTTTAAATGATAAGTTAGAACTTATTTATTGGAATCAGCAAATGGAGCGAATCACAAAGTGTGAGCAACCTTTTTTAGCTTTTCAGCCAATTGAACAGGCAATGCCAAATTTATCCAAAAAATGTTTTATGGATGCTTTTTTAGAAGTCAGTGAAAATGGATTGCTTCGTTTTTTTTCCGCTATGATGCATCGCGAACTGGTTATTCGTTCGGAATATTTTAATTTAAAAATTGAACGAATAAAGAACGAGGGAGAACAATGTGTGCTCTTGGAATTTATGAACGTAAGTAGCCAGATTTCGCAAATCAATGAATTGAAAATATATGTAAAAGAGCTATGGATGGCGAATAAAGAGTTAAGAGAAAAGGAAAAAATAATAAGAAACCTTGCGTATTATGATAAATTGACAAAGGTGGCAAACCGAACCTTGTTTTATGAATTGGCAGAAGACGTATTTGATAAGGCCAAAGGAAAGAATACTTTGATTGGACTTATGTTTATTGATGTCAATAAATTTAAAACAGTGAATGATACCTATGGACATGAAATAGGAGATCAAATCCTCGTTCGGGTAGCCGACATGTTAGTTCAGGCAACGCGGCAACATGATGTCGTAGCAAGATATGGAGGAGATGAATTTTTGGTACTTTTGCCCAGTCTTAAGGACAGGAATAATATTGAAATCATAGCATCTAGGATTATTAATTTTAAAAATAGACCATTGATGCTCGATGGACATTCGATATCAATCACGTTAAGTATGGGAATTGCGTTTTATCCTTATGATGCACAAAGTATCGAACAATTAATTATAGAAGCAGATAAGGCTATGTATATGGCGAAAAGACAGGACGGAGAAGACAATTACTGCCGTAGTGCATGTAATTTATAGAAGGAATAGAGACAGATATTTGGGTCTCTATTCCTTCTTTTCTTTTTCTGATTGTAAAAACTTTGCATAAGCGAAGAGTTTATCTGCTTCGCTTCCTTTGGCAACATCGAAGAGTAGTCTTAAGTCCTTGTTTTCAAAAATCTCCTGTGCGACTTTTGTCGTTTCTTCATTCAAATAATAAGGTCGAATGGAAGCATCTATTTCCTCCCCTGTCATAAGGTATTCAACACTTACACCAAAATAGTTCGCGATTTTTTTCATTTTATCTTGCTTTGGTGTACTGATTCCATTTTTCCAAGCACTAAAAACAGATTGTGCAATCCCAGTATCCTTTGATATCCGGTAGGTTGTAATCCCTCTGGTTTGTAATAATTGCTCAAAGATAGTATACATAATAAGTCACCTTTCATAAATCAGAATTACTTTAAATAACAATAGTAAAAACTATTGACTAAGACTAAAATATGGTGTAATATACAAATATACTTCATATAACAAAAGTATATTTGTAAGGGTAGTTTTGATATACGAATTACTGCGTGAATATGAATTGCTTCAAGTAACAAAAGTAAGTATATCATAATTCCGAAGTATTTTCAAGAGTCAATGCATGGTTGAAAGGAGGGGGCTTTTTTTGTACGAGAAATTTCGTAAATTAATCAATGAGCGTGGAATCACGCCATATCGCGTATCGATGGACACTGGAATCGCACAGTCGTGCTTAAGTGACTGGAAAAATGGAAGGAGTAATCCAAAGGTGGATAAACTGGTAACAATCGCCAGGTATTTGGGGGTATCCATTGAGGATTTGATTGATACTAGTATCGAGAATAAGTGAAAAAACCGTAGGAAATACTCATTAACTCTGAAATTCTTACGAAATACTAAAATTTGCAAATTTAAGTTATAGATACTTGAATTTAATTGCAACTTAAGTTAGAATGAAAGAAGGACTTTATATGATTTAGTATTTTATAGCATGAACTAGGAGGAGTTAAATGAAAAACATGAAGAAAATTATGAAAAGGGCAATCGTTGTTACATTAGCATGTGCGATGGTAGCTGGAACGGCTGTTCCAACACAATTTGTAAAAGCGGCAGCTAAGACATCCATTGTTATATCGAATAAACGGACGGTAATGGTGGCTGGAAGAAAGTATAATGTAAAAACAAAGGATGCCAAAAGCTTTCAATCAAGCAATGCAAAGGTTGCAACGATATCAAAGACGGGTGTGATTACCCCTAAGAAAACAGGGTACGTAACCATTTCAGCTATAGTAGATGGCAAAAAGGTTAAGACTAAATTCTTATCCGTAAGCAAACGAGGAGTGACAAGTTCTCAGGGTAAAATTGATAAGATGTTAGCCGCACCAAATGTAAAGAAAATTACAATCAAGAGTTCAAAAGACAATAGCTATGTTATCGACAAAGGGAATTATACAAAGAAAACATTAGTTATAAATGCTCCGTTATCCGATGTGAAAAATAGCGGAAGCTTTGCTAAGATTGTAGTAAGGGATGTAAAAAATGGAACACTCACAAATTATGCAAAAAATAAATTCGTAATAACGGATGATAATTTTAAATTTATTGAAAAAGCAAAAGGTTCTAGCTTTGAGGTAAGAAAGGGTTCTACCGGAACGCTTAAAGTATCAGGAAAAGATGTAACGATAGCGAGTGAGGGTGATTTGAATCTTTTATCTACCGATAAAGCTACGTTTGGTATCCTGACAATAAAGGGCGGAACGTTTACCGTTGATGCAAGCAAGATGCCTGGTATTAAAGGAATCGTAGTAGAAGGAAAAGCAGATATCAAAATTGTTGGTAAGACAAATGCTAATATTCCAATCACAATCAAAGACACAGCAGAAGGAACAACATTAGATACAAGCTGCTCTGTAAAACTACAGGTAGAAGCAAAATCAGAGATTAAGTTAACGGATGCAGCAGGCGGCAGCGAAATCAAAGCAGCAAAGGACATCACTGCTAAAATTAGTGTTGATAAATCCGTAAAAGGAACCGTAGCAGTTGGTATTATTGGATCTGATACAGTGAAGACGGTAAACGCAGGTGCTGAAGTATCGGTAGCTAAAGATGGAACTATCACAGAAGCAAATGGTGCGATTGGCGGCGGAGGTTTTACACCTGCAGTTGTATCGGTTAAAGCTACATATGATGGTACAAATACAAAATATGAAGTGGTAAACGCTGGAAGCTTTAATAGCCTAACAAGCTATGATGTAAAGGTAGTGACAGCAACAAGAACCGAAACGGTAACGATAAATAAAGCTCTTATGGAAGAAGTAGAGAAACTTATTGATGACAGCGATACTACTTTAAAGGATCTTTGGAAGACAACGACGAATGAGGTTACAAAAATATATGGAAGTGTTACAGCAGTAATTACTACACCGGATTCCAATGTACCAGAAAGTAAATTAGTTGCATTTACTGCACCAAATAATACATCCATTAACAATAAGACTTATCGCGTTGTTTTGGATGACACACAAAATTTGGTTACCATTCAGAATGTAGTATCTGGTTCCAAAGTTTATAAAATTACAAAAACAGACGCAAATAATTTAACAATCGATGTAAATAATGGAGAAACTGTATACACGGTACTAAGAAACACTGATAATACACAGATTGTTGTAACTAAAGTTGGTGGTGCAAGTTATACCATTAAAACGGATGCAACACATACTTATTTTACAATTAATGGAGATACCACTAAAAAAGTAATCATTAGTAATGTAGTACAATAGGGACTCTGATTCACGACTGATAAAAAACCTCTCTTAGTATTGTCTTACTAAGCGAGGTTTTTTCCTACGTCGATGGCAAAAAAAGGAATAGAGGCATGCAGAATGAAAATTAAGAAAAAGCTTTTTTCGCTAATACTAATTGCGACACTTATTATTGCACAAGCAGTACCGATACAAGCGGCAACCTCGGTTCGTATGAACAAGACAAAGGTTTCCCTGTATGTTGGAACGAGAACAAAGCTTTCTCTCAAAACTAAGACGAGGAAGACGTTAGTTTGGAAAAGCAGCGATACTTCCATCGTGAAGGTGAGTAAACGAGGTTCCATAAAGGCTGTAAAGGCGGGTAAGGCAACGATAACTGTCAAATTAAAGGGAACAAAACAAAAGGCAAAATGCAGTGTAGTGGTAGGGGCGTATGCAACTACAATTACCCTTGATTCCGCTGGAACGGTTATCTTGGATGCGGGAAAGACGTCCCAGATAAAAGCAGGTGTTGCACCAAATACAGTATTGACGAGTGCGCTTATCTTTACGAGCAAAGATAGCAGTATTGCAACTGTCGATAAAGAAGGAGTAATCACTGCAGTATCGACAGGACTTACCGAGGTAACGATAAAAGCAAAGGCAGTTAATAAAAAGAAACATCGCTTGACAAAGACGATACAAGTGGTAGTCAACCAGGCAGCCAACGAGCAGGATACATCCGGTGGCGGAGATTCTGGGAGCCCGGGGGGCGGGTCAGGTGATGGCGGAGGTACGCAGCCGACCGCTTTAGTAAATACGATAACAAGTGGAACCACTAAAACGTATATATTAAACAAATCTTATACCGATTCGGTAACGGTGGGGATGACAGTCAATGGCCAAACGTGGAAGTATACGGGTAAGGTAAACTCAATTCTAAACAATTTGTGTAATACCTATACGACAGAGACAAACACAGCAGGAACGATCTGCGCAACGAGAAATGTTGGAGACGAATGGTGGACGTTGACTGACCCATCCAACCAAAATGCACTGCTTTTTAAAGTGAAAGCAGATCTGACTTCTGATGGAAATACAAATTATGGGCAGATCGTGATAGAACAAGGAACTGGAACGGTAACGGTAACGGTTTATTAAAGAGGTGCATCCAATGAAATATAAAAACAGGATAATCGTAGGAAGCTTGCTTCTTGCAATGGCGATTCCGACGATAGCCCATGCAGGTAATATCAATGGAAATGAACAATCGGTTCTAGGCATTGTTCAGGGTGGATTTGAATATGACGGTGTATACTACACGGCAGCTCCGGGATATGTCGATAAAGTGCGCAGCTATTTGGCACAAGATGACATTGACCTAACGGCAGAACAGGCGAGTGAAGCGGCATCAGAAATCTATGCAAACATTCAGACGGGTATTACGGAAGGCTATATCATACCAAATGAAACCGTTGATAAAACGAGTATTGATGAGCCAGATCCTTTGGAAGAGAAACCTACAGATGGTTCAAAATCGAAGGATAAAAAAGAATCAAAAGAGCCAACAGAAGTACAACCAGAAGAACAAAAGCAAGTTGTTATAAGTGCAAGCTCTGGTATGGTAGAAGCAATTGATTCCGATGGGAATCAGTTATTTGTATCGGAATCGGTAATCAAAGATACGGGATATAATTTATCTGGAGGCATGATTGTACTTGTATTTTTAATAATAGGGATAGGACTGTGTATGATGCTTACAATGAAATATCAATTACTCGCTTATAAGGATGAGTCATAACTTAAAAAAGGTATTGGGATATATTTTTATGCCATGCCTTTTTATACTGCTCTCCTACGGGCTATACCTTTTAGCAGGTACGCCGATAGAACACTATATATCCACACAGATTTATGCAGCCATTGAAATGGGGAATCCTGACTACCAATTCATCCTTCCTAAGGACAAGGAACTGGTGAATCAAGATCAAGATACAAAGGAAACGGTTAAAACAAGCGAGATAAAAAACCCTTCCGTTGGAGAACAATATGGCATGATTACCTGTAAGGATATCGATTTGAGGGCACCACTTTATTTTGGTGATACGGATGAAATTTTAGAGGATGGCGTCGGTCAATATGCTAAGAGTAAAATGCCTGGATTTGGAGGGTGTATCTTAGTAGGCGGGCATGATTCTACTTTTTTTGCGCCATTAGAAACCATAGAAGTTGGGCAAAAAGTTGTCATAAATACCGAGTATGGCGCATATACTTATGAAGTGCGTGAAACGAAGGTAGTAAAAACAGAGGATATCGCTGCTTGTCGGCTAGAGAGCGAAGAGGAACAATTGGTGCTCTATACTTGTTATCCATTTGGTAAGGTGCTGCGTGCGCGTGATGAACGGTATTTTGTTTATTGCGATAAGGTATCTGGACCGATTGTAGAGGAGGACTGACGATGATGAAAATGTCGAAATACCGACTGAGAAATTTGATAAGTAGTCTCATCTCTTTCTTTTTAAGTCTATTACTTACCATTTTGTTTTTATCCATTAGTTTTCGGGTAGGAATTTGCAGTCAGGAGATTTTTTTGCATAGTGTATCAAACAGCGATTATTATGAAGTATTGTATGATAAATTAAGCAGTCATATGTATGCACTGCTTGACCGGGCAAAGCTGCCAGAACGTGTAGGAGAAGGGGTTATATCCGAGAGTCAGGTGTATATCGATGGCAAGGTATATATCAATTCGGTTCTCAAAGGGAAACATCCATCCATTGAAACTACAGAGATTGAAGACAAGCTTCGAAGTAATATCGAGAACTATCTGACGGAGCAGAGTATTCCGCTCGAACCTATGAAGGATGGCATTGATGAAATTATTGACACGGTAGTCATTGATTATAAAAACAGCCTTCAGTTTAAACTTGCGGATTATTTTTATGACTATTCCGCTTCCTATGCAACATGGGAAAATCGTATCCTGATTTTTAACTTGATTGTTGATCCTATTTTAATTTTGTTTTTGTTATTTTTGCATCGCAAAAAGCATCACGCACTCCGCTATGTATCATATGCGGCAATCAGTGCAACGATAGCAAATACACTTTTTGTTATGTATCGTATGCGAGTCGTAGAAAGTCATAGTATATTACAAGGCGATACCTTCTATCAGCAAATGGTGCATAGTTATATCAAGGATGGGATTGCACAAGGATATTATATTAGCATAGCAGGAGGAATCCTATTTTTGATATCGCTTAGCATTACACAAATTTTGAAACGGCATAAATCGTAAAGGAGAGGGCAGATGAAGGACAACGGATTTTATGATGTGCATATACACCTTCTTCCAGGTGTTGACGATGGAGCAAGTTCAATGGATATTACAAGGCAAATGCTTCAACGAGCATATGACCAAGGCGTTCGTGTCTTGATTGCTACCCCTCATTATATAAGCGCTACCACTACTATGACAAAAGATACGAGACTAGAAATCCTTGAGGAAGTAAGAAAAGAGGCAATCTCCATTGCACCCGATTTGAGGGTTGAGATGGGGAATGAATTATATTATTCCGAAAGTATTCTCGCAGATCTTTTAGAGGGAAAGGCAGCAACCATGTGTGATAGCGATTATGTGCTGGTTGAATTTGCTACGAATGTAGCCTATAAGGAATTATATCGTGGTATGAGGCGGTTTGTAGAAGCGGGATATCGGCCAATCCTTGCTCATGTGGAACGCTATGACTGTCTATGGAAAGAATATGCAAAACTGAAAGAATTGATTTCTCTTGGTGCATACATCCAAATGAATGCAGAGAGCCTGATGGGAGGATTTTTAGACGGACGTGCAGCATACTGCCGCAAGCTAATCCTCCTCGGATATGTACATCTCATTGGAAGTGATGCGCATGGAATCGAAAATCGGCCGCCTCTTATGCTAGATGCAGTAAAAATGCTTATAAAAAAACGGATACCGGAGGATGAATTAGAAAAAATATTTTTCTATAATCCGGAACGAATGATACAGAATAAATACATATAACAAAGGAGAGTTCCCTTTATGGAAAACAATCAAAATGCCACAGACGAAGTGGAAATTGACTTAGTTGAACTGATATATCTGTTACGCAGTAAGGTTTTAGTGATTTTATTATCAACCATTGTACTTGCAGCAGCATGTGGCTTATTTAGCAAATTTTTAATAAGTCCGGTATATTCATCAACGACAAAACTATACATATTGACGCAGTCGACTTCGCTTACAAGCTTGGCAGACATTCAAATTGGTACATCCCTTACACAAGACTACATGGAACTAATCAAGAGCCGTCCAGTAGTAGAGGGCGTTATTGAAAGCTTAAAACTCGATATGACATACGAAGGAATGCTAGGGAAACTTGCCGTAGGGAATCCAAACAATACACGTATCCTAAGCATCACCATCGAGGATAACGATCCCAGGCTTGCCAAGGAGATTGCAGATGAATTTGCAATCGTAGCGATTGATAGCATTTCAAAAATCATGGCAACGGATAAGCCAAATATAGTAGAAAAAGGACACATTGCAAAGCGTCCAATCAAACCGAGTGTAAGAAAGAATACAGCAATTGGTGCATTTCTAGGACTATTCTTATGTTGTGCAGTAATTATTGTCCTTCATTTACTCGATGATACCATTCGCTCTTCCGATGACATGGAACGTTATCTGGGTCTTAATACCTTGGCAATGATACCAATGGGCAAGGAAGAATACGATGGACGGAAACACAAAAAGGGAATCTTTGCAAGGCAAAAGACACCAAAGTATATTCGAGAACAAGAAAAAAAGGATAAAAAGGAAACGAATAAAAAGAAGAAAAAGAAAAAGGGAGGAAAACAGGCATGATTAAAGTGAATCTTGAAAAAGTAGAAGAGCTCGACTACGCTAGAAATGAAGCCTTTAAATCCCTTCGAACTAACTTGATGTTTTGTGGGGATGAGGTAAGGCGAATCCTGCTTACTAGCTGTACGCCAAATGAAGGAAAAAGTACGGTAGGCTTTTATTTGGCAAAAGCCTTGGCAGAGGATGGAAAACGAGTGGTTTTAATCGATGCGGACCTTCGAAAGTCAGTCCTTGTCGGAAGATTGGGAGTAAAAACAGAAGAAAAACAAGAAATAAAAGGGCTGTCTCATTACCTATCGGGGCAGGCAAAACTCGAAGATATTACCTGTAAAACTGATATTGAAGGGCTGTTTTTAGTGCTTTCTGGACCTGTTACACCGAACCCAACGGAGCTATTAGGAAATAAATATTTCGAAAAAATGCTTTTGTCCTTTGAAAATCAGGCAGATTATATTATAATAGATGCACCACCACTTGGTTCCGTAATCGATGCTGCAATTCTCACAAAGGTATGCGATGGTTCCATCTTAGTGGTAGAAAATAACCGCATCAGTTATCGCCTCGCACAAAATGTAAAAAAACAGCTCGAGCAGACAGACTGTAAGGTGCTCGGTGCGATTTTAAATAAAGTGGATATCGAAAAAGGATATTATCAAGGGTATTATCAGGGGTACTATAAAAAATACTATGGTGGATATCAACACTATGGCGAGTACTAAGTGTTACTTGAGGGAATAATGCTTGACGAATAGGGGGGAGTTGAGAAGGATGTACCGACGATCAACAAGTAGTTGGATCAAACATTTCGATTTTATGTGCTGGGATTTGATTTGCTTAATGCTCACACTGACTCTAAGCTATGGACTTCGTAATGGATTTCAATTTATATTTAACCGACGATTATATATGACAACAGCTGCTATGATGATGCTGATTGACATTTTTGTAGTTTTTTTGGGAGAAAGCTATAAAGGAATCGTGCGAAGAGGCTATTGGAACGAGCTGGTAGCGGTATTCAAACATAATACTTATGTTATGGGAATTACGGTATTTTATCTGTTTATTACACAAAATGGACAGATCTATTCTCGTATGGTTATACTGCTTCATTGGCTCAGTGCATCGGCACTTATGTACTTTGTACGAATCATTTGGAAATCTCATATAAAGAAACGAAATATACAAGGTAATGCTCAACGTGCAATGCTCCTAGTATGTGCAAGAGATGATGCAGCCAAAATCATACAAACCATGCATGAGAACGAGTATGGAAGAGTGCGCTTAGTGGGTGTAATCTTTACTAAGTTAAGTGGCCACGTGCATCAGGTAGAAGGTGTGCCCGTCGTTGCCTCAGGCAGTGAACAAGCACTGGATTATATCAAGAAAAACTGGGTGGATGAGGTATTTATAAAGCTTCCAAAGGACGATGACCAGTTTAATACGATTATTGATACCTGTATGGAAATGGGAGTGACGGTGCATTTAGAACTTGCGAAACTCTTGCATGCCAATAGACAGACGGTCGAGAAGATCGGCGGCTATACGGTAATATCGAGTAGTGTCAATATGGCAAATACGAAGCAGCTTATAATGAAGCGTATGCTCGATATCTGTGGTGGTATAGTAGGCGTTTTGATTACCGGTGTTTTATTTTTATTTGTGGCACCCCTTATCTATCTGCGATCACCGGGACCTATTTTTTTTAAGCAAGAGAGAGTGGGAAAAAACGGAAAACGATTTGGACTCTATAAGTTCCGTTCCATGTACATAGATGCAGAAGCAAAAAAAGAAGAGCTCCTTGCGATGAACGAAATGGCAACGACACTGATGTTTAAGATGGAGGACGATCCTCGAATCATCGGTGGGGAAAAGGGAATCGGAGGATTTATCCGGCGTACGAGTATCGATGAGTTCCCTCAGTTTCTTAATGTATTAAAGGGAGAGATGAGCCTGGTGGGTACCAGACCTCCTACGGTGGATGAATGGAACCAGTATCAGTTTCATCATAGAAAACGGCTCGCTACGAAGCCTGGGATTACGGGTATGTGGCAGGTCAGTGGGCGGAGTAATATTAAGGACTTTGAAGATGTTGTAAAGCTAGACACCCAGTATATCAACGAGTGGACATTTGGGATGGATATGCGGATATTGGCAAAGACGGTGCTGGTGGTGTTGAAGAGGGATGGGTCAGTGTAGTTATATATTTTCTTACCCGAAAAAATGGATGATATCATTGAAAAATCAATAAAGTTTGAACTACACTAGCAGTTAGAAGGAGTAAAGAGAGTATGAAAGTAGTTATATTAGCTGGAGGATTTGGAACACGTATTTCAGAAGAATCGCATTTGAAACCAAAGCCAATGATTGAAATTGGTGAAAAACCGATTCTTTGGCATATTATGAAGGAATATACTTATTATGGATTTAATGAGTTTGTGATATGTGCTGGATATAAGCAGCATCTCATAAAAGAGTGGTTTGCTGATTACTTACTTCATACTTCAGATATCACTTTTGATTTCGCAAATGGTCAAAATGAAATGACAGTTCATAAGCAGCATTGTGAACCGTGGAAAGTAACAATTGTTGATACTGGTCTTAATACTATGACAGGTGGTCGTGTAAAGCGAATTAAAAAATATGTTGGTAATGAACCGTTTCTTCTCACATATGGTGATGGGGTTTCTAATGTGAATATTGAAGAATTGATTCGTTTTCATGAATCTCATAGTAAGTGCGTAACTTTGACAACAGTTGGTCTTGCTCAGCAAAAGGGAGTACTTGATATTGATTCAAATGACAGCATAACTGCTTTTAGAGAGAAAGAAGCAGAGGATGGTGCTGTTATTAATGGTGGATATATGGTTTGCAATCCGGAAATCTTTGATTATCTGAAAGATGACACAACTATTTTCGAACAGGAGCCAATGAAACAATTAGCAGCCGCAGGCCAATTAAAAGGTTTTTACCATAAAGGTTTCTGGCAATGCATGGATAATAAACGTGAAAAAGATATGCTTGAAGAATTATGGACATCTGGAAAAGCTCCTTGGAAAGTGTGGGAAGATTAATGAGTTTTGATTTAAGTTTTTATAAAGGGAAAAAAGTATTTATAACAGGTCATACCGGATTTAAAGGTTCCTGGTTGTGTAAGATGATTTCAAATGCAGGTGCGATTGTTACAGGATATTCGTTAAATCCGCCCACATATCCATCGTTATTTGGAATTGCAGAAATTGAGCAGGATGTATGTTCTGTTATTGGAGACATACGTGATTATAAAGCATTAAAAGTAGCTTTTGATGAGGCTCAGCCTGAAATCGTTTTACACTTGGCTGCGCAGCCTATTGTTCGTGACAGCTATAAAAATCCAACTTACACATACGAAACAAATGTAATGGGAACAGTCAATATTCTGGAGTGTGTTCGTAATAGTACATGCGTGAAGTCGTTCTTGAATGTTACAACAGATAAGGTTTATTTGAACAAGGAATGGGCATGGGGATATCGAGAAAATGAAGAATTAGATGGGTATGATCCATACTCCAATTCAAAGTCTTGTTCTGAACTTGTTACTCACAGTTATAAAAATAGTTTTTTTGGAGAAGGAAAAGTGGCTATTTCTACTGCTCGTGCAGGAAATGTGATTGGTGGAGGTGATTTTGCCAACGATCGAATTATTCCGGACTGCATTCGTGCAGCAGAGAAACATGAAGATATCATAGTTAGAAATCCATTTTCTACGAGACCATATCAGCATGTGCTTGAACCATTATATATTTATCTAATGATTTCTGCTATGCAGTATGAAGATGGTAAATATTCTGATTATTATAATATCGGTCCAGATGAACATGATTGTTTTCAGACGGGGGCACTTGTGGATTTATTTGTTAAACATTGGGGTGAGGGAATAAAGTGGGTTGACCATTATGATGGTGGACCTCATGAAGCAAATTTTTTGAAATTAGACTGCTCAAAGTTAAAAGATACCTTTGGTTGGAAAACGCATTGGAATATTGATAAAGCAATTGAAAAGACAACTGAGTGGAGTAAATGTTGGCTAAATAACGGTGATGTAAGAGCTTGCATGGATAAACAAATTGAAGAATTTTTGGGAGTTTAAATATGAATGTAGCATACCATAGTAGCAATAGTTTTGCACCGGTGTTGGGGACATCTATTGCATCGCTTTTTGAAAATAATAAAGGCATGAATGAAATACATGTTTATGTAATAGAAGAAAAGATTTCTAAAGAGAATAAAGACAAGTTAAATATTCTTGAGGAAAAATATAATCGAAATATTCATTTTATACCAATGCCTGATATTAACAAAACGCAAAATTTGGGTCTGAAGAAAGTAAGAAAAGATTGGATTTTTAATTCATATTGTAGATTGTTCCTTGATCAAATCTTACCGAAAGATTTACATAGAGTTTTGTATCTGGATAGTGATGTTCTGATTACAGGTGATTTAACTGAATTGTGGAACACAGATATAACAGGGCATTGTGCAGCAGGAGTAATAGATTGCCTTGGTGAGAAGTATTATAAATTGCTTGGCTTAAATAGTAAGGCGAAATACTGTAATAGCGGCGTTATTTTGCAGAATCTGGATTTATGGAGAATAAGCAACATTGGAAACCGTATAAGAAACTATGTTCACAAGAATGGTGGGTATGTTTTTTTTATGGAACAAAGTGTATACAATGCTGTTTTCCAGGAAGAAATACTAATTTTATCACCAAAATACAATACATATACTTTGATGCAGTATTTGTCATATCAGGAGATCATGAAACTGAGAAATCCAAAGAGGTTTTACAAGGAGAAAGAGATTAAAGAAGCAGTTAAAGACCATAAAATTGTGCATTTAACAAATATATTTTTGATTACTAATAGAGCTTGGTTTGAATATACAAACCATCCTGAAAAAAAAGAATTTATTTACTACAAAAATATGACTCCTTGGAAAGATGAACCAGGGTTTTCAGATACTAGAACTACAAAAAAGAAACTTATACAATTCTGTGTGGAACTGTTACCTAGACCGTTTGTTATAGCATCTGTAGGAATGGTATATAACTCATTTAGGATTTTGAATATAAAAAGATTAATGAAAAAATACCGAAAAACAAGAAGTGTTGATTAGTGTTATTTGAAAGAGGAGAAATTGTTATGAATAAACGGATTCAGATTTTAGATTGTACATTACGTGATGGTGGACTAGCATTAGAAGACGCTGAAAAAAATGATATTGCATCAGTTCATTTTAATGACGGCGATATTGATAATCTAATAGCTCATTTAACTGAGTCTGAAATCGATATTATTGAGCTTGGTTCAATAGAAATAACTAATGACGATAGACGTGGATTTGCAATCTATCATAATATTGTAAATATTTCAAAAAAAATACCTACAAAGAAAGATAAGAATCAGTTATTTGCGGCTCTTTATAGAGGACCTGATACACCAATTGAAGACATACCAGATTGGAATCCAGAATTGTGTGATGCCATAAGAGTTATTATTCGATATTCTGAATTAAAAAAGTCTTTAGATTTTTGCACAGCTTTGTCTAAAAAAGGCTACAAAGTTTTCGTTCAACCAATGTTGACTATGCGTTACACAGATGAAGAAATTCAATTATTAATTGATGCTTCGAATGATATGGATGCGTATGCATTATATTTTGTTGACAGCTATGGATATATGCAGAGTGAAGATGTACAGAGTCTGTTTGAAAGATATAATAATGGATTGAAATCATCTATTAGAATTGGATTTCATGCTCATAATAATATGAATTTAGCTTTTGGAAACGTCCTCTCGTTTATTGAAAAAGATACATCTAGAAAAATTATTGTTGATTCTTGTATTTTAGGAATGGGGCAGGGTGCAGGTAATCTTCAGACAGAACTGTTTGCCGGTTATATAAATAGTATAGAGGCAGGCAAATATAAATATAGCGCAATACTTGATGCCTGTGAAATAGTTGAAAAGTACGGTGAGCAAAGTCTGTGGGGATATTCGGTTACTAGAATGTTACCAGCAATTCATAAAACGGCATATAAATATGCGATTGAATTGAGAAAACATTACTTATTAGCTTACCGTGATATAGATCAAATTTTATCCGAGATGCCTGAGGATTTAAAACAACGTTACACTCCAGAAAATACAGTGGAATTATTAAAATGTACTGGATTTGAAATAAAAGTGAAAGTAGAGGATTCACAATGACAGTTTCTGAATATTTAGTAGATTTCTTAATAAGTAAAGGAGTTACTGACGTGTTCGGAATACCGGGTGGAGTTGTTTTAGATTTTTTGTATGCACTTGATGGCAGAAAAGAGATTAACGCTCATCTGAGTTATCATGAGCAAGGAGCCGCATTTGCAGCTTGTGGATACGCTCAATGTCATCATTCTCTAGGTGCTGCCTATGCAACGAGAGGACCTGGATTTACAAATTTGATAACAGGTATTGCAGATGCCTATAGCGATTCACTTCCGGTGATGTTAATCACTGCTCATTCGGGAACAGTAGTGAAAAATAGTATGAGATTTGAGCAGAATCAGGAAATGGATACTGTATCAATGATTTCAAATATAACAAAATACGCAACTGTAATTGACGAAGTTGAATCTGCTTGTGTTGAAATTAATCGAGCATATAATGCTGCTATGTCAGGAAGAAAAGGACCTGTTTTGTTGGATTTTTCTGCGCGTCTCTGGAATCGCGAATTAGGTGACAGTTTTGAAAAGTATATTGCAAATCAGAATATTGGTACTTGTGCTTCAGATGTCGAAGGCATCATTGAAATAATAAAAACATCAAGACAACCAATTCTGTTGGTAGGAGATGGAGTCAGACAAGCAGGAACAGTTGACGAAGTTGTTAAGCTTTCGAAAAAACTTAATATTCCGGTAGTCTCAAGTAGATGTTCACAGGATGTGGGCGCAGTATGCGAAAATTATTATGGCTACATTGGAAGTCATGGGATACGATACAGCAATTTTATCTTTGCAAAGGCTGATGTGGTGTTGGCATTGGGAAACAGGATGTCCTTTCCAGTGAATTCAGAAAGTTTTCAAAAAGCATTAATTAATAAGAAAATAATACGAATTGACATAGATAAAGATGAATTTAAAAGGGAAATTCCTAATTCATTTACCATTGAAGCGGATCTTAGGCAATTTTTGCCTCAATTCAATGCAGTTGACTATAAACAAAAAGACACTAGCGATTGGCTTAATGTATGTATCTATTTAAAAAATAAGCTTGTAGATTTTGATACAAATGAAGCTGTTCAAATGGTTAAAACAGTTTTTTCAGTAGCTGATAGTAAGAATGTGATAGTAAGCGATGTAGGAAATAATGAATTTTGGACATCTAGAGGTTATGAATTGGCTGGAGCAAAAGCCCGAATTCTATATTCTAAATCATTTGGCGCCTTAGGATGCTCACTTGGTAAGTCAATAGGAGCATATTATGCTAGCAAGTTGCCGATTGTGTGTATTGTAGGCGATCAGGGATTTCAACTGAATGTTCAAGAGCTACAATTGATTTCAAAAGAGAAACTTCCAATTGCTATTATTTTGTTGAATAACAATTCTTCAGGAATGATTAGAGATCAAGAAAATAAAAGATATCATGGACATTTTGTAGATACAACAAAATCTACAGGTTATGGTACACCGAATTTTGAATTGATAGCAAAGAGTTATGGTGTAGATTATTATCGCGTTGATATTGAGAGTAGACAAAAAATAGAACAAGTGTTGAGAAGAGTAACAAACCCGGTGTTAGTTGAAATTGTGCTAAATGAAGAAATTGCATTAACACCTAATTTAGAGAAAGGAAAACCAATGCAAGTTTTAACACCAGAGTTAGAAGTTGATTTTAACTTGGAGTTGGAGATTTTATTATAGAAGGGAATGAATCGTATGAAGTCATATTCGAATAAAACTGTTTTAATTACTGGTGCGACAGGTCTTATTGGAAGTCATATTGTAGATGCATTAATGGATAAGGGAGATGTTAAGGTTATTGCACTTAGTAGAAGTGAAGAAAAACTGAAAAAAGGCTTTGAACAATATCTTAAAAATTCGAACTTTAGTGTAGTAGCAAAGGATGTTGTTGAGACATTTAAATTTCACGAGAGTATAGATTACATCTTCCATGCAGCAGGGCCTATGGAAGGAAAAATCATTAAAAATAGACCTATTGATGTAATTAAACCTAATATCGCTGGAACGATGAACTGTCTTGAATTTCTGAAAAAGCAAGAGATTGAAAAAGGAATAAAAGGACGCATGGTTTTGTTCTCATCAGTGACAGTGTATGGGAATAATGCAGATGTAGATTTGATAGTTCAAGAAGCAGATACAAGAGTTACAGAAACGTTGGAATCCGTAAGCGCACCTTATTCACAGTCCAAGCGAATGTCTGAGGTAATTACTTTGGCTTATTGCAGACAATTTGGTATTGATGCGGTGATTGGAAGGTTTAGTACTGTTTATGGCTCTACTAGGTTTATTCCTGACACAGCATTTTATAATTTTATTAAGAAGGGAATTGATGGTGAGAATATAACACTTAACAGTTCTGGTTTACCAAGAAGAGATAACATTTATGTAGATGATGCTGTAGCAGGCATTCTTGCTGTGGGTACAAAAGGAATTACAGGTGAAGCTTATAATGTTTCATCAAATGGAGAACTGGGTAATTATGCTTCTGTTGATGAGATTGCGCAAGTAATTGCAGAGGCGGCTAACAAACGAAATTCAGATATTATCGTTGAAGTCATTAATAAATTAGAAGCAACTGGTGTAAGAAGACCAGGTCTTAAGCTTGATAATTCAAAATTGAAAAAATTAGGATGGGATATCTCAACAAGCTTAACAGAAGGAATTGATAAGACAATTAATGACATTGTGAAACAGTAGGAGTGTAAAGACCATTAATTATAGGTATTAAGTAAATAGTGAAAATGAAAATACGCAATACTGTTTCTGAATTCAATAGAGCATTATTGGAAGGTTTTGTAAGTAGTTTTAGGAGAAAAATATGAGTCAAAAAAATAACTGTGGTTTAATTGTGTGTTGGTTTGGACATTTACCTGATTACAAAGATATATGGCTTAAATCATGTGAAAGTAACACTGATTTTAATTTTTTGCTTTTTACAGATAATCGAGAAGTTAATAATTTGCCTAGCAACGTTCACCATTACTTTTTTACAATGGAGAACTTTTTGGAAAGGGTTAAAAAATTTATTATTACAGATCCTAGTATTACTAGGTCTTACCGAGTTTGTGATTTTAGACCGATGTATGGTGTGATTTTTGAAAATGAATTAAAAGCATATGATTTTTGGGGCTATTGTGATGTTGATGTTGTATTTGGAAATCTTAAATCTTTCATAACAACAGAATTGTTAAGTAATACTGATGCAATATTTAATGGCGGACATTTATCAGTTTTAAGGAATTGTGACCGAATGAATCAACTATATAAGGAAGATGGTGCTTTATTTGATTATCAAATTGTTACAACTAAGGATGCAATCTTTGCATTTGATGAAATAACAGGTATTCAAAATATAGCAAGAAATAGTAATCTTCAAGCAACTTATTTGATACCATACATTGATACTGAAATTAGATTTAGGCAACTTAGATCTAGACTAGATAAAATTAACCCTAATACTCAGGCATACTATTGGGAAAAAGGATATCTTTTTAGAGTGAAAGTTGATGAAAACCAAGTATTTTACCAAGAGCAGGCTTACATTCATTTACAGAAACGTGAAATCCAAATTATTAGCAAGTTGGGTGAAATTGATGATAGTTTTTGGATAACACCGAATGGATTTGAAAAGAAGACATACTATGGTAAACCCAAAGTTGAGGATATTATAGCTATGAATCCTTTTTTGGGTAAAAATGAAATGAAAAAAGAAAATATGAAGTACAACATTAATAAAATATTCAATATATTAAGCAGAAAGCCATATCAAATTTATGTGCGCATTATACAACAAAGAAGTGGTATTAATAGATATCAAGGATCGATAGAGGAAAGAATATGGAAAAGGTATTAATCTACGCATTGTCAGAAAATGTTGGTGGAGTAGAAGAATATGTTATGAATCTTCTACGATATTCAATAGGAGGTAAAGACAAATATGGATACTTTATTCTGGGGGAAAATAGTCCATATGAAGAGGAATTAATTTATAGAGAAACAGATTACTATTTTATTCCTAAGAAAAAAAATATATTTAAAAATATTTTTTCAAGCATTAGTTTATTAAAACGGCTTCGAAGTGAGTATGATACAGTATATTTTAATACTAGCGCAATAGGTTATTTAGTTCCTTACTTAATATGTATACATTATAGGTATAAAATTGTTTTACATTCTCATTCAGATTGCAGTAAGACAGCAGGGTTAATTAAGAAAATGATACATCGTCTGAATTATGGCGTTATTAAGAAAAAAATAGGTGCAAAGTTTGCTTGTTCTTCGCCGGCTGCCAAGTGGATGTTTCATAACGATTTATCGAATGTAGTTGTAATTCCGAATGCAATTCAACTTGATAGGTTTATTTATGATGAATACGCCAGAAAACAAATTAAAGAGAAATTTGGATTTAAGAACGAGTTGATATTAGGAAATGTAGCGAGATTATGCGTAATAAAAAATCAGAAATTTTTGATTGCTATACTTTCAGAATTAATAAAAATGGGGAAGAATGTAAAATTAGTTTTGGTCGGAGATGGTGAAATGCGTACACTTCTAGAAAAGCAAGTTGTTAAATTGAAACTAGATCAGAATGTTATTTTTTGGGGAAGAACTAAAGAACCGGAATATGTAATGAATTGTATGGATTGTATTGTATTACCCTCGATAAGCGAAGGGTTTCCTATATCAGTAGTAGAGGCTCAAGCAGCAGGAATCCAATGTTTTGTCGCTAACACTGTCACAGAAGAAGTGAATATTACAGGAGATGTGCACTTTGTTTCTCTTGAGGAATCACCTTCAAATTGGGCGAAGATGATTGTAAATGTTGATCGAAGAAGACACAATAATATTGAGCTGTTACGCGAATTAGAATATGATGTGAAAGATTTAGAAAATAAAGTATGGACATTACTCAAAGATATCAAATAGTTTGTTATGAAAAAATTAAAAAGGATGGCAGGTGTTTATGAAAAAGAAAATGTGCTTGGTGACATATTCTAATTCTCCTAATTATGGAGCTGCTCTTCAGCTGTTCGCAACCTATAAGGCATTTGAAAAGCTTAATTGTGATGTGGTGGTGCTTAATTATGAGAACAATTATGAGGCTTCACATAATTCTTTGCAATTTTTATTTGTAAAGAAACCTATTAAAGATAAAATCAGATGGCTTTTGGCTTCATTTTTTTTTGGTGGTGCCAAGAATTCAAAGAGAAATTTTTCTGAGTTTTATAGTAAAATGAATTATACTAAAAAAATTTCCTCAGCAGAAGAATTGTTTAATATAGAGGGAATAGATGCTTTTTGTGTAGGAAGTGATCAGGTATGGAATCCTCAAATTACTAATGGATTTGACGATGTGTTTTGCCTAAGAAATAATTTTATTACTCATAAGTTTTCATATGCGTCGAGTATGGGAAGCGCTAATTTTAATGATTATGATACAGAAAAATTTATTACTGCAATGAAAGGGTTTGAAAAAATTTCTGTAAGAGAGGAAATTGCAGCTGAATTTGTTCGTGAAAATATTAGTGAGCAAGTAAGAAAGGTTGTTGACCCCACACTTCTGTTTGATAGTGAGCAATGGAAGAAAATAATAAATTTGTCAATTGAAAAAAATCCTATTAAAGAAAAATATGTTCTAATTTATGCATTAGGTGGTTTGTTTAAAGAAAGTAATAGAATAGCGCATGAGATTGCAGAAAGAATTGGTGCAAAAGTTGCTGCTATTACTTTGTCAAATAGACCTAAAGGTGTAGATTATTTGTTGAATCATACTACGCCAGAAGAATTTGTTCAATATATATCAAATGCAAGTTTTGTTGTGACAAATTCTTTTCACGGTACATGTTTTTCTATTATTTTTGGTACTCCCTTTTATAGTATAAGATTTAACGATAATCCAACTAGGGCTGAAGAGTTGCTGAGAAAATATAACCTACAGCATAGAATGATATGTAAAGGAGATTCATTAGATATAGCGGCGCTACAGATTAATGATATTTACAATGCAAATATGCTAATCAAACAAGATTCGTATGATTCGATATTGTGGTTGGGAGATGCGGTTTATGGAGAGTAAGTATAAGGTAGACTATAAACTTTTGTGGAGTAATGAAGGAGCTTTAGAACATAGTGCTTCAGGAGGTGTCTTTTATCTAGTAGCTAATGCATTTCTAAAAGATTATGATACTGCTAAAGTATATGGATGTATATTTTCAAATGAAAACAAGGTTATACATGTAGGAATTACGGAAAAATCTCAGCTATCGAAATTCCAAGGCTCAAAATATGTTCAAAGTGATATGAGCTTATGTTTCAAGAGTATTTATAAGGAATTGAATGAGGGGGTACAGGTTTTATTTTCAGGTACTGCTTGTCAGGTTGTAGCGCTAAAAAAATATTTACACGAATCATATGAAAATTTATACACGGTGGATGTGATATGTCACGGAGTTCCAAGTCCATTGCTCTGGGACAGATATGTAGAGTATCTTGAAAAAAAATTTGGCGGGCATGTAGGTGATATAAGATTTAGAAATAAGTCAAGAACTAATAGACTGGGATATATCCTAAGTTTTATGTGTAATGAAAATAAGTATATAGTATTTCCAGATGAAGATCCATATTACAAAGCTTTTATAGAAGGCAAAAGTCTTAGACCTTCCTGTTATAAATGTCCTTATACTGACGTGACTATGCATTCAGATATCAGTATAGGTGATAGTAATAATAAAAAATTTCATTCGAGCGAAGCTGTTTCACTAGTCATAATAAATTCAGAAAAAGGCCAACAACTTTTAGAATTGATTGAGAACAAATGTGATTGCTATGAAACTAGTTTTGAAACAGAAAGCTCTGAAAATAAGAAAATGGTTAAACCTGCAAGTAAACCAAATGAACGAGCAATGTTTTATGAGATTGCATTAGGGAAAGGTATAGAATATATATGTCCTATGGTTGGCATTAAAATTAAATTGAAGAATCGTATAAAAAACATAATTCCTACTACAGTAAAAGATACTGTGAAAAAAATTATTAAAAGGGAGGATTAAAATGATTATTACAAAAACACCTTTTCGCATGTCCTTTTTTGGTGGAGGTACAGATATAGAAGAGCACTTTAAAGAAAATAGCGGATCTGTTCTTTCGACGACTTTTGACAAATATTGTTATGTAACAGTAAGACATTTGCCTCGTTTCTTTGATTATAAATCGCATCTCACGTATTCAAAGATGGAGTATGTGAATGAATATGATGAAATTCAACACCCGGCAATTCGTGAAGCAATGAGAATGTTAGATATGCATGAGATTCGCTTGACTTATGACTCAGATCTTCCAGCTAAATCAGGATTAGGAACAAGTTCTTCTTTTGCAGTAGGTATGTTGAATGCTTTTTATGCTCTTAAGGGGAAATATGCGGATAAGAAAAAATTAGCAGACGAGGCTATTTATCTTGAACGTGTTCTCTGCAAAGAAGCAGGTGGCTGGCAGGATCAGATAGCAGCATCATATGGAGGATTCAATCGTATTAATTTTGGACCAGATGGATATGAAGTAATTCCAGTTATTATTTCTCCAGAACGAAAAAAACTACTTAACAGTAATCTAATGATGTATTTTACAAGGTTCACTCGTTTTTCATCTGAAGTCCAGAAAGCAAATATAGCTGCGAATTCTAAAGATAGGAATGTTATGCTTAACGATATGCGTAGCCTTGTGGATGAAGCAGAAAGGATTTTGATAGATAAAGAAAAAGATTTAGACAATTTTGGCTATTTGTTAGATCAAACATGGAAACTTAAACGACAGGTTGGATCTGCTGTTAGTAACCATGATATTGATGACTTATATGCGAAAGGAATAGAGGCTGGAGCACTAGGAGGAAAACTGCTTGGAGCTGGTGGCGGTGGATTTCTTTTATTTTATGTACAACCAGAAAGACAAGAAGCTGTAAGAAAAGCAATGAACAGTTTGATGTATATCCCGTTCAAATTTGAAAGTGGAGGAACAACGGTGGTTAATTACACTCCTGAAATGTACGAGCCAAAATTGGAGAATAGTTGATATGAGCTTAGATCAGAATAGAGGGAAAATGAAAAATTTAGATTCAACATGTATAAAACATGTTAATTTGTTGATTTCGCGGTACCCACAGTTAGAGTGTGTAAAAAAAGAAATAATTGAAGCATATCTAATTATGGAAGAATGCTATGAACATGATGGAAAATTATTAATTGCAGGAAATGGCGGTTCAGCGGCTGACTCTGAACATATTGCCGGAGAATTGATGAAAAAATTTAAGATTTCTAGGACGGTATCTGAAGAGTTTGCTATAAAATTGAAAGAGACTGATTCGATAAGAGGTGAGATTCTTGCAAAGAATCTTGAATGCTCACTTATGGCGATTCCTCTAGTGGCTCATGAGGCATTAACAACGGCATATATGAATGATGTTGATGGTTTTGGTGTATTTGCTCAGCAGTTGTTTGGTTTTGGACGCAAAGGAGATGTGTTCTTTGGAATATCTACATCAGGAAATAGTAAGAATGTTATACTTGCAACAGTTGTTGCAAGAACGATAGGAATTAAGGTTATAGGCCTTACTGGGATTGAAGGCGGTGAACTTGCTCAAGTGGCCGATGTTGCAATAAAGGTACCAGAAGTAGAAACTTATATGATTCAGGAGTTACATCTTCCAATATATCATTGCTTATGTTTGATGTTGGAAGATAGGTTCTTTGGAAAAGGAGAGAAATATTGAATATAGCGTTAGTTGGAAGCTCAGGATATATTGCAGAATTCATTCTTGATAGATTTAGCCATGAACCTAACATCAATAAGGTATTAAAAATTGATCAGAATGAAACAACAGATACATTTTTAAATCTTCTAAATGCAGAAAAATTCGATTATACTGTTTTAAATGATATCGACTATATTGTATTTACTGCGGCAATTTCTAGTCCGGATAAATGTGCGTCAGATTATGATTTTTGCTGGACAATAAATGTAATAGGCACTAGTTATTTTATTAGAGAAGCTATTAAGCGTAATTGCAACGTTTTATTCTTTTCAAGTGATGCCGTATTTGGAGATATTCCCAGAGAAATATATTCCGAAGAATCTGAAACAAAAGCAGAAACACCATACGGTCGTATGAAAAAAGCGGTTGAAGATGAATTTAATACGGATAGCCATTTTAAAGCAATTCGTCTTTCATACGTAGCTTCTGCAAGGGATCGATTCATTTCATATTGTTTGAATTGTATGGATAGTGGAGAAGAAGCTGAAATATTTCATCCGTTTTACAGAAACTGCATTGTAGTGAGTGATGTAGTTAATGTTGTGATTTGGTTTTTCAATCATTGGGATGAATACAAACCGTATGTTCTTAATGTGGCAGGAAAAGAACTTGTTAGTCGCGTGAGAATTGCAGATGAATTGAATCGGTATTTTGGCAATAAGTTAATATATTCAATTTATACACCTAGTGATGATTTTTATAAGAACAGGCCAAGAATAACACATATTAAGAGTCTGTATATGCAGGAGTATAAAATATTAGAAGACAATACATTCACTGAAAAAATCGGGAAAGAACTTGGCATTCTGAAATAAATAGATAGTTAGATAAATTGGAGGAAATAGAAATGTGTAAAAAAGCGTTAATTACAGGAGTTACAGGTATGGTAGGTTCCCATTTGTGTGATTTTTTGTTGGAAAAAACAGATTGGGAAATATATGGCGTATGCAGATGGAGAAGTCCTTTGGATAATGTAAGTCATCTGTTAGATAGAGTGAATAAAAAGGATCGAATTTTCTTTGAATTTGCGGATTTGAATGATGAAATGTCTTTGATTAAAGTTGTTAATAAGATAAAACCTGACTATGTATTTCATCTAGCAGCACAAAGTTATCCTTTGACTAGTTTTACAGCACCTATTGATACACTGAATACAAATATAATTGGTACTTGCCGTTTGTTAGAAGCATTTAGATTTGCAATGGAGGAAGATTATTCTTATAAGCCTGTTATTCATGTTTGTGCGTCTTCAGAAGTGTTTGGAAAGATTCCTGCTATCAAGAAGCCGAAATCTGGTATTAATGAAGAGTGCCCGTTCCATCCAGCATCACCATATGCAATTTCTAAGGTTGGTACTGACCTTCTTGGCCGTTATTATGCAGAAGCATATGGAATGACTATAATGACTACCCGTATGTTTACACACACAGGCCCTCGTCGTGGCGATGTATTCCATGAGTCTACTTTTGCGAAGCAAATTGCATTGATTGAAGCTGGACTGATTGAGCCAAAGGTTATGGTAGGTAATTTGAAATCTCTTCGCACTTATGCTGATGTTCGTGATGCAGTGAACGCTTATTACATGCTCGTTACGGTTAATCCGGTTGCTGGTGAGTATTACAACATTGGTGGTTCTTATACCTGTGAGGTCGGCGATACACTGAATACTCTGCTTTCTTATTCTACTATGAAGGATAAGATTGAAATTGCTATTGATTCTGAGAGATTACGCCCGATAGATGCTGATCTCCAGGTTCCTGATTGCTGTAAGTTTAGAACGCATACGGGTTGGGAACCAGAAATTAGTTTTGAGCAGACAATGCATGATTTGCTTGATTATTGGAGAGCAAAGGTAGGTAAAGGCGAAATGTTTCTTACTAGATAAGAGTTTAATTTAATCCAATTTTTTATTAATTAAAGGATGACTATTTTAATGTTTTGATGGACAAAAAGAATCGGAATCATGCTATTAATGTATCCATTAATAACATGATTCTGTAATAAATGACACATAATAGAAAGGTGATATAGTGGTTATTAAAAAAAATGATAAAAGAATAGCTTGGGTTACAGTGCCCGCTTTCATCTCAACGGATAGATTTATCATACAAGAATTATCTAAGCATTATAATATCGATTGGTATCTTGTAACTAAAAAAAATGAAGAAATTGATTTTCTGAAATTTATTAATGAAATGGCAAATGGAAAAAGAATTAAATTGGAAATCATAGAAATTTCATATAGAAATTCAGATCCTCGAATAGTAGGAGTATATAGTAAGTTCTTGATGGAATTAAAAAACAAAAAGTATGATTTGATATATAATGTGATGATTGGAATCCCGTATTTTATGCCGTTGCTACGTGTGATATTAGGGAAAAAACATACATTAGTAGCAATTCATAATGTGCATGTGCCCAAAGGTGGAACACAATATTTTCCTTCTAAATTGTATACGTCGTTTACTATTAAAGCATTCGATTATTTTCAGACATTCTCTAAAGCACAAAAGAAAGAATTATTGAGTATTGCACCAAAGAAGTATTGTGATAATGTATCATTTATGTTAATGGATTATGGAGAACCTACAATTGTTAAGAAAAGTAAAAAAATTACTTTTTTGAGTTTTGGATATATTCGTGATTATAAGAGAATCGATGTACTTATCAATGCGGCGCAAAAAGCTTTTGAGCGTACAGGCATTAGTTTTAAGGTAATCATTGCAGGAAGTTGTGACGATTGGGAAAAATACGAGAAGTTAGTCACTCTGCCCGAGTTATTTGATTTAAGAATTCAGCGAATAAATGATGACGATGTACCTAATCTATTTGCAGAATCCGATTATTTTGTGGCAACATATCAAGATATTGCACAAAGTGGAGCTGCAATAATTGCTGTTAATTACAACAAACCAGTTATTGCATCAAAACTTGAAGCTTTTGAAAACTATGTTGAAGAAGAAAAAACTGGTTTTTTAATTAAGCCTGCAGATTGTGAAGAATTAACAGAGAAAATTATATATATTCTTAATAACCATCAATCAATTTATTCAAAATTACAAGAAAATATTCATAGAATTAAAATAGAAAGGTTTTCGCCGGACGGAATAGCAAGATTATATATGAAAAACTTCGATAAGATAATAAATGATTGCTTATAATAAGAATTGCTTTTTAATGGCGTATTTTGGTGTAGTATATGAGTCAAGTAATAACTACGGAAAAAAAAATAAGCAAAGAGCAGATAGTAATATTTTTTATGCTTTTCCCACTTCTTAAGCCAGAATCTGTTGATTATACTTTTTCAGGTATAGGAATGTTATTTAATGTGGGAAGCGTTATAAGCGCTATAATTATTATTTTCTTATATTTGCTAAAAAGAAAATGGCCGTCTAAAATGGTTTGGTTAATTGGATTAATCCAAGTTTGGGTGGTATTAACAACATATTTAAATCAAGGAGAAATGCGAAGATCAATTATAGTAATGCTATCGACAATATCTATAGTTTTAATTATTGACCTTTATTCTTATCGCCCGGGTGCCTTGATACGAGCTCTGTTTATGAATTTCGAATGGTTGATTTATGGGAATTTATTGTCTATTTTGATGTATTATCCGAATGGATTGTATTCACACGGTGTTCATGGGGAATTTACATGTTATTTTCTTGGGTTTAAGAACTCGTTTTTTATTTATTGTCTAGTGGCAATTTGTGTTGCATGTTTCAATATGTTATTACGAAGACAATTTATCAGATCACTGATACTCATTGTTGCTAGCTATTTGTGTGTGCTAATTGCATGGTCAGCTACTTCAATCACGGCATTAACAATAACTGTGGGAATTATTATGTATTTATTGATAGTGCCAAACACGAAACTATTTGAATATATTACATTTCGTGTATTGTTTGTTGTCTCAATTGTGATTAATTTATTAGTGTCGGTGTTTAATATTATTGGAAATTTTGCAATTGTATCAAATTTCATAGTCAATATATTGCATAAGACTACGAATTTGTCTGGCAGAACAGTTATCTGGGGAATGGCAGCGACAATGATTAGTAAAAAACTAATGATAGGATATGGTATTGGTGAACATATTACTTGGGCTGGATACGATTGGTACGGGCATAATCAGTATTTTCAACTTCTTTTGGAAGGTGGAATACCCTGTTTGACTTTGTTTTTGTTGATAATTCTTATTATTGCAAGGCAAATGGAAAAGTGTACTGGAACATATACTTATAGTATTTTTATGGCGATTTTCTGTGGTTTATTTACTTTTTATCTGGTTGAGGCAGGAGCAGGGGCTGTTTTTTATGTTATTTTTATATTGGCATACCATATTAACTGTTTTTTTCTTATGGAAAAACATACAAAACCGTTAAAGATTATTTTTAAGTTTAGGAGACATTAATTGTATCCTCATTAAAAAAATGTTTAAATATATATTATGATTAAAGCGTCAAAAGGTAATAACCTTTTACACATATTGAACCTTGAAAATTTAACACATAATGAATGAAAAATACCTCTGTTTATGGTAGAATTAATATAGTGGAATGGAGGTATATAAAATGGATTTTTTTACAATAACGTAAATAACAAACAACTTTCTTTTTGTGATTCCTTTGATTTTTTGACTGCAAGGGAACAACGAATTATAGATAAATCGTGGGCAAAATCATTTGCTGAAATCATCTTTTCCGTAATTGATGAAAGTCCTTATGCTGTATTATACAGTGATCTAGATTCCAGACCGAATTCTCTTGTGAATGTTACCGTTGGTGCATTGATTATAAAAGAACTAACTGGTAGTACCGATGACGAAATTCTAGAATCCCTTATGTTTGATATTCGTTACCAGTATGCCCTTCATACCACACATTTTGAGGAACAACCACTTAGTGATAGAACATTGGGAAGATTCCATGAACGTTGCCGCATCTATGAAGAAGAAACAGGAATTGATTTAATTCATGAAACAGTTGTATCTCTAACAGACGAAATGTCTAAATTGATGAAAATCGACCGTCAGTTAAAGCGAATGGACATTCTTATGGTTGCTTCCAATATTAAGAAAATGAGCCGTTTGGAACTGCTGTATACCTGTGTTTCCAATCTTGTAAAACGGATAGTTACTATAAAAATGGAGATTCCCGAAAACCTACAACATTACAGGCAGACAGAGGATAGGAATATTGTGTTCTATCATAATCGCAGTGACGAAACCCAAACAAGGATAGATACAGTTCTGAAGGATGCCTCTCTCCTAATGAAGCTGTGCCATTGTCAGTTTGATGAATCCAGTGAATATATGCTTCTAGTTCGTGTGTTAAAAGAACAGACTGTTAAAGATGAGGAAGGAAACTATCATCTAAAAGAAGTTGGTGCTGAAGGACTAAACGGAAGTATTTTGCAAAACCCATCCAATCCCGATGCAACCTATCGTGAGAAAGCAGGAAAACAATACCGTGGTTATATTGCAAATGTAATCGAAGATACTTGTGAAAATGGAAGTCTTGTAATGGATTACCAGTATGAACAAAATATCCACAGTGACAGTCCATTTACAAAAGAAACCATAGAGCAGCTTGGCCAACAAACAGAAAAAGTCACAATTGTAGCGGATGGTGCTTTCTCTGGTAGCAATAATAAGGAACTAGACGCTACTAATAACATTGAATTAGTTTATACCAATCTGACAGGTAAGGCATCACCAGACATCTATGCAGATTTTAAATTTAATGAAAATGGAACCAACGTAATCCAATGTGCAGGTGGATTTTCACCAAAAAGCTGTTGTTATAATGCAAAAAATGGTCAGTGTGTAGACTCTTTTGAAAGAAGCCAGTGTGATAGTTGTCCTTTCAAAAAACAATGTAATACAAAACTAAACAAACGAACTGCAAGAAAAACAATTTCACTCAATGGCAAGAACCGAGTACAGCAACAACGCTATCGAAGTACGGATGAATTCAAGAAATTCTCTGCATTCCGAAATGGTGTGGAGATGATACCTTCCATTTTACAAGAAAATATGATATAGATCATATGTCTGTAAGAGGAAAACTTCGATGTAAGTTCTTCTTTGGATGTAAAGCTGCAGCATTAAACTTTACCAAGTTATGCAAGTTTTGCATGACACGGGTTACTATACCCAAAAAACGGAAATTGCGTAAAAAGATAGCGGATAGCCGTGCCAGAATAAGGTATAAAAGCTCTGAAATGCCAAAAAAATAATAAATGTGTTAAATTTTCAAGGTTCAATATAGATAAAGGAAAAATATAAATACCCTTTTGTCTCTCTAATCATATTATATTTAATACTTTTTTGTAGATTATTAACATTGATTTTGATAATGTGTCAACGAGGAGGGTACTAAATGAAATTTTTAAAGAAAATATTCGTATATATTAAAAAAATGTGTGTGGAAGTTAAATATGTACTGCTTAATTGTATCGTATGTAATATACCTTTTTGGCCCTTTAGATATATTTTATACAGTGCTTTTGGTATGAAAATAGGTAGGAAATCAAGAATACTGATGCATACAAGGGTATATGCACCAGAAAAGATAAAGATAGGCAAGAATACTTTTGTAAATGAATGCTGCTATCTTGATGGTCGAGGAGGAATAGATATAGGTTCAAGTGTAACTATTGCAACATATACAAAATTAATTACTGGTTCTCATAACATTGATGACGAGAACTTTTCTTATATAGAAAGCCCAATTGTAATTGGTGATAATGTGGCAATTTTTTCTGATTCACTGGTTTTAGGTGGGAGTGTTATTGAAAAGGGTTGTGTATTTTCTGCTAGATCATTGGTTAGAAAAGGAGTTTATGAAGAAAAAGGAATATATGCTGGAAATCCGGTTAAATTTCTTCGAATTAGAAAATCATTAGTAGAATATGAACAGCAAGGATTTACTGTTTTTAGATAAAATTCAGGTGTTACAAAATAGTGATAGAAAAATATAGAGCGAGGATATATTGTGAAGGGTTATTCAATTCCGATCTTGTTTAAAGAAAAAGAGGAGTGCTGTGGTTGCGCAGCTTGTTATGCAACTTGTCATAAGAATGCCATTTCAATGAAACTAGATGAAGAGGGATTTGCCTATCCTAGTATAGACGAAACAAGATGTATAATGTGTCAACAATGTATTGAGGTATGTCCGCTAAAAGACAATAATAATTAAATGTATATTACACAGAATATGAATAATAACGTAATTAGATAAAAGGTTAAGATTTACGACAGTCTGGTTAAAAGGAGATATACAGATGATTAAAAATAAAACTTTGAGAAGTATTTTTGAAGTTACAGCTAGTAACATAACAACTATTATTGCAGGTATAGTGGTAGGATTTATTATTCCTAAAATATTAAGCTTAGAAGACTATGGTTATTATAAGACATTTACTTTATATACCACATACATTGGTCTTTTCAGCCTTGGAATTGCCGACGGAATTGTGTTGAAATACGGCGGAAAAGATTATGAAGAGTTAGACAAAAAAACATTTAGAAGCTATTTTAAATGGTATTTATTAGTAATTGCATTATTTGTTATTGTTATGTTTATTATAGGAGGAGTGCTGCTTCATAATGATGCTCAGTTTTTGTTAATAGCTTTAGGTGTTGAAATAATTGGAGCAAACGGAGTCGGATATTTTCAACAGATTTCACAGATTACGCAACGCTTTAAAGAATTTTCAATGCGAAAAATATTACAATCTGTATGTAACATAGTAGTAGTTGGTATATTGTTTCTGTTGTATCATTTTAGGGGAGAAGTTCATTATCAAATATATATTACATTTTTGCTGATTGTTAATACAATGTTAACACTATGGTATTTATTAACTTATAAGGATATAGTTTTCGGAGAATCAAAAAGCTTGGGCGAAACTAAGAGTGAAATTTTATCTCTTATTAAAAATGGTTTTCCATTACTTTGGGCAAACCTATGTTCAACCTTGATTTTTTCCTTAGACAGGTTATTTGTCAATATTTTATTTGACAATTTAACATATGCAGTGTATGCATTTGCGTATAGTATGTTATCGTTGGTGACTGTAGCAACATCTGCAATAGGCACGGTTTTGTATCCAAAATTAAAACGAACAAAAAATGAAACCCTTAAAGATAATTATCCACTTTTTTCTAGCGTAATACTTATTTTTGTTTTTGCGGCAATGGCGGTATATTTTCCACTGGAAATGTTTATTAATTGGTATTTACCAAATTATACTGGGTCGTTAATAATATTTAGAGTTGTTTTTCCTGGATTATCCATTAGTTCTTTGATTACAGTTATAATTCATAATTATTATAAAGTATTGGGGGTAAATTTTTTGTATTTTAAAAAGAGTATTGTTGTTTTGATTATTTCTACAGTGACAAATGCAATTGCTTATGCAATCTTTAAAACAACAATTTCTATTTCAGCTGCGTCCATATTAACAATGATTATTTGGTATTTGTATGTTGAACAATATTTAGTCAAACTTTTTAATGTGAAAAGAAGAGAAAACCTTATTTATATGGTAATAATGACATTAGGCTTCTATGTAATATCAGCGATTAATAAAAATATTATTGGCTTTTTTCTCTATGTTGTTTTGTTCACTTTAGTCACTATAATCATAAAAAAACGTTTTCTCCTTAGTTTGAAAAAATTGCTGTAACTGAACAAGCAAGAGCAGTATAACGGTATTGCTATCACATATTAAATAATGCAAGAAAAGAGGATAGTGTCAAATGATGTATGAAAAAACTAAGTCTAAAAAATAGGCTTAGATGAACCTTGAAAATTGTAGATATGATAAATTTTGACAGCTCACGCCACCCTTGACCGCACGCAAAAGTAATGCTCTGAACGTCTTACCGACGGCGAAGAACTCAAGAACAGATAGGTTTCTCCGTCTGATTCACAGCATTATAGCATTGCTTTTGCGTGCCATCAAGGGTAAATCCCTTCGGGATGGCTGGGTTGTAACCTCTGGCTTGGAATCTAAGAACAGATAGAGCCTTCGGCTTGTAATTTCTGCATTTGAAGAATTGTTTGCTGACCTAGGAAGATGAGCAATTGCCATTTACCAGGCATGTTGTTAGCACCTTCCAACATTTCAACTTTGTTGAGTACCTGATAACGATTGTGCTTGTGAGGGCGTAGAAAGTTGTAGTAGGCAACCCAGAGTGCCACGTTGTAGTTTGCACCTTCATAGTTGTCATAGCCGCAGCTGACCCGGTAAGAAACTTTGAATGTACGATTTAAACGTTCAATCATCTGCTTGTAAGGACGAAACTCTTTGGATACTTCATCGTCATTAGTGAGGCCGATTACCTGAGTAATATCAAATTTGAATGCATTTCCAAATTCATGAAGGAATTGTTGGGCAGCCAGTGGATAGGCACTGTAATCATCGGCAATGAACTTAAATTTTTCTGGTAATTCTTTTAAATGTCGGAAGGCCATACGCATAGCAAGGATACAGGGACCGACACCACGATTATCCGATACCTGATAACCAATAATGGAACGGGAAACCACATCCATGATGAACCAGATATAGCCTTTGATTCCACGTACTTTGATATAGGTCTCATCGGCAGTAAAGGTGTTCCCGGTATTGTAATCGTAGGTATCAACGAAAGGCTTAATGACGATTGCTGCGGTTCTGGCGTAGTTAGCCACCTGCTGATGGGAAATCTGGATGTTGTACAGATCCTTAAGAGCCTGAGCAGTCTTACGCAGTGATAAACCGAGATTGACATGCATGGTAAGACAAAGGGACATGATATGGGCATTATGTTTATTGAATTTCAAGGAGGAAGCATTTTTCGGAAGACTGTTTAAATCCATACGAAAGAAATCTAGCGTGAACTCACGGTAAATGTAATGAAGTTTGTATTCGTTTTTACCATAGTCCTTTTGTAGATGTTCTTTATCGACTTTCTTGAGAGTATGAAGGTAATAGGAGCATTTAGGATTCACGCATTTATGGACGATGAAGTGCTTTCTGTTTTTTTTGCAACAAGAGAATGACTGCAATGAGGGCAGCGCAAAGAAGAGGTCTTGGAAAACCGATTTTCTTCAGGAGCAAATTTGGCATCACAGACTTTGCACATCAACTGACCTTTGGAACCATTGTTCTTATAAAGGAATATGTGAGGTGCACCACAACGTGGGCAGGAACAGTCCTCAGAAATATCACATTCAGAGCGACGATTCACAGGTTTGATTTTCTTTCCATAACGTTTTTCATAGTAAGGGATTAAATCCTTATAGGTCCAGTCATGATTGTAATGGAGAATGATAGGGAGTTCATCAATCTTAAATTTTTGATATTTAGGCGAGTGGGAATCATCGAATGCCCACTGTTTGAGAGGAATGTATCTACAAATAAAATGTAATAACCAGCAGATTTGTTTATGTTGGTATTGAATAAGTTGAATGAGATAAAGTATAATGTCCATGAGCAATGACTCCTTTGTGTTTTTGTTGGTTTGGCGATTGACATTATACACCAAAAAGGGAGGTCATTGCTTTTTTATTTAAAAAAGTTTTGTAATCCTTGTAACTACAAGGTTTTATATAAAAAAAGAGGTAGTAAATTTGACATTACCATGAAATTTTGGGAGGTAAGGAAATGAGAATGAAAGTAGTAATAATGGCCGGAGGCAAAGGAACCAGAATTTCTTCAATTGCTTCTGATATACCGAAGCCTATGATACAGATTAATGGAATGCCTGTTTTAGAACATGAGATAGAATGTCTCCGTTCCCAAGGATTTACGGATTTAATTATAACAGTATCATACCTTGGTTCCATTATTATGGATTATTTCGGAGATGGTGGAAAAGTTTCTCCTGTTACAAGAAAACCGTTTGGTGTGAATATCGAATATTATAATGAAGAGAAGCCTTTGGGAAATGCAGGTGCTTTATTTAAACTAAAGGAAAAGCTTACAGATGATTTTTTACTTCTTAACGCAGATGCTATCTTTGATGTGGACTTCAAACGTATGGTGGCAAATCATCATGCTAAAAATGCACTTGTTACGTTGTTCATACATCCAAATTCACATCCCTATGATAGTGGTGTGATTATTGCTGATAGTAAGGGAGCAGTCGAAAAATGGCTCGCTAAGGAAGATGAACGTCCAGTCTATTACCGCAATCGTGTAAATGCAGGTTTACACGTTATTAGTCCAAAGGTATTAGATGATGCAAATATCGATCCAAATAAAGTTGGAACGATAAATCCCGAAACGGGAAACATTTACAAGGTTGATCTGGATCGCCAGCTTCTAAAACCACTTGCTGGTACTGGAAAAATGTTCAGCTATGATAGTCCGGAGTATGTAAAGGATATGGGGACTCCCGAGAGATTTCATTTTGTTACAAAAGATTTCATTGCGGGTCGTGTTCAAGCTAAGAATCTGGTAAATAAGCAGAAAGCTATTTTCTTGGATCGTGATGGTACAATTAATAAGTATGTAGGATTCTTGAAAAATATCGATGAGTTTGAGCTTCTTCCTGGAGTTATAGAAGCTATTAAGAGTATCAATGCCTCTAGTTATCTTTGCATTGTAGTAACAAATCAGCCTGTGATAGCAAGAGGTGAAGTCTCTTGGGAGGGTATTGAAGAAATTCATAATAAGATGGAAACTCTATTAGGATACGAAGGTGCTTATCTAGATGGTGTTTATATCTGTCCGCACCATCCGCATAAAGGCTATGTGGGAGAGATTTCCGAACTGAAACTTGACTGTGACTGCAGGAAGCCGAAGCCGGGTATGTTGCTCAAAGCAGCTGAAGACTTTAATATAGATTTGGAAAAGTCATGGATGATTGGTGACAGTGAGAATGATTTGAAAGCAGGTATCAATGCAGGTTGTAAGACGGCATTTATTGGATCGGGGTCGTATAATCAAAATATGAATGGTGAAACTTTGATTCAAATTATTAATAAAATACTAAATTAATGTTTACAATAAAGGCTATCATCTTACAGAGGCCTGTGTACTTACCTCCAGTAATCATCCGGTCAGTATCTTTTCCAGAATTCATTCCTCCTCTGAAAAAAATTATAAATCCGCTAATACCAATACGTTCATTGCTATGGAACAGAGTGTCGCTCTCTTCAAAAAGGCAACCTTTGCCATGGATCGTGGCTATGATGATAACAAGATGTTTCTGAAACTGGATGAACTAGGACAGGACTATGTCATCCGTCTTAAATTCAATCGAAAACTTCTTTATCATAATAAATGGACAATGGCTACAGAACTTCGTAACCGCCGAAAAGGCAAGGTCAAAGCAAGCGTATTCTATAGGGGAAAAAATCACGAAGATTATCTGTCACATGTTAAAGTTAAGATCATTGCCTCCAAAAAAGATATCTACATGGTACTTATTTATGGGATTACCAAATATCCAATAATGCTTGCTACAAATAAAGAAATCAAATCGAAAGAAGATGTAATAAAAATAGCTCACATCTATTTTTCTCGATGGAAAATCGAGGAATATTTCCGTTGTAAAAAACAGAAGTTTCATTTTGAAAATTTCCATGTGCGGAAGCTTCGTGCAATCAATGCACTCAACTTTTACATCACCTTATGCATGGCATTCCTAGCTATGATTTCAATGGAATCTGAGACAAATGCACTTAAGGTTTCAATTATAAAATCAGCAAATCCTATAAAAGAAAAAGTCTTTTTTTGCTATTACCGTCTGGCAAAAGGCATCTTTTGCATACTTTCGTATGCAAAAGAAGGCGTCAGGCTCTGGTTTCGGACAAGACGTTCGACATACCGTCAATTCTGTCTTAAATTGGTCGTTGCTCCACCCGTCAGAAGCGGTCGGTGAAACGCCGAAGACTGCGTACGGTGATTAGTAACTTGATTATGATGTTATGATGGCAAGTCAAGTAACACAGCACGCAAGACAGTTGATAATTAGACTCGGTCGCAGCAATATCTGGTGCTTTGCTTTTGCCGAAATCTATTCATTTTTTGCAGATTTTGGAAATAAGAGCATATTTACAACTTGATGCAAAGGGGATAAAGCCATTAGGCTTTATTTGTTGCCCCATTTTTTATAGGTCATTTACATGATAGACGGATTAGCGTTTTAAAAATGGTATAAGTTACATTGATGTAAGAATTTTTCATGGCTGACTAGGTGTTTTGGGTGGTCAGCTTGTATTAAGAAGCAGTTTCACGGATTCAGAAATAAATGAAGCAGAGCTGAAATTGACTTTACATAAATTGTTGAAGCAATAGGGCAATCGTAACATTTGCAAATTAAAAGAGAATGATATTACAACATGTGAATTTTGATGAATTTAGTAATGATATGAGTTCAGATACAGAGATTATATTGAACGAATAGAATTTACAAATTATCAATTAAAAGCAGAAACGTTATTACAAGTATTAGAGGTTCAGCTTGGTGAAGAAATTAGTGTAGATGATAAGCATAAGCATGAACTTTAGGAGAATCGATAATGTCAAAAAGGTCAATTATAAAATACCTACTAGTCATAACGTGGATGATCACAATCTTCCTGTTTTCCTCCAAACCGGCAACGGATTCAAACGAACAGTCCTATACGGTTGGAAGAATCGTATGCACAGTTGTATATCCAGACTTTACGTCTATGCCCTCAGTTGAGCAAGAGCAGGCTGTACTATCCATAAATTATATTGTTCGAAAAACGGCACATTTTATCGAGTACATGATTCTAGGTATTCTTCTATTCATTGCCCTGGATGGTAGGAGGAAAGTCTTACCATTTACGATAGGGATGATCTATGCGGGTACGGATGAGTTTCACCAGCTCTTTGTATCTGGACGAAGTGGTCAAATAAAAGATGTCGCACTTGATAGTGTTGGAGTGTTATTTGGGGTATTCTTAATCGCCATTATTTATGCTAGAATAAAGAAAAGAGATGGAAGGAACTGGTAGAATGATACAGCAGTTTGTGAGTCAAAGTGATTATAAAAATGAAATAATAGCAATCTTAAAACAAAATCATGCAAAAAATATATTGTTGGTATGCGGGCATTCCATGGAACAGTTAAAACTCAATCAGTTGTTTGATGAACTGCCTGCCATTTTGGATGTTACAATTACTCGATTTATGAATTTTGAACCAAATCCACGCTATGAATCTACCGTTGCAGGCGTTAAGGTATTTCAGGAACATGCCTGTGATTTTATCATTGCAGTGGGAGGAGGCAGTGCACTAGATGTTGCAAAGTGTATTAAGCTGTTTCATACAATGGATGAATCGAAGGATTACATCGGGCAGAAAATCATACCGAATGCAACAAAGCTTTTGGCGATTCCTACGACCGCAGGGACAGGAAGTGAGTCCACAAAATTTTCTATTATCTATGTAAATGGAGAGAAACAATCCATCAATGAGGAAAGCTCCTTACCAGATTATGTATTATTGCTCCCAGAAGTGTTGGAAACCTTACCAAATTATCAACGCAAGGCTACGATGATGGATGCACTTTGTCATGCAATCGAGTCGTATTGGTCTGTGAAATCACAAGAAGAGAGTAAGCACTATGCAAAAGCAGCCATGCTTAAAATCATGCAGTACAAGGATGCATATCTGGAAAATGAAGGGGAAGGCAATCTTCAAATGCTAGAAGCCGCAAATCTTGCAGGTCAGGCAATCAACCTTACACAAACAACGGCAGCGCATGCAATGTGTTATAAGATTACAACATACTATGGTATCGCACATGGTCATGCAGCGATGCTTTGTTTAACAAAGATTTGGTGTGATATGTTACAGCATATGGATATCTGTAATGATCCAAGGGGAAGTGCGTATGTTAAGAGAACATTCCAAGAAATAGCACATGGACTAGGGTATGCTACGGTCGAGGAAGCATTGGATAAACTAGAGCAGCTTATGGAGGAGTTAGGATTGCAGGCACCAAAATCCGCGTCGCGAAAGGATCGCGACATGCTTGTAAAATCGGTGAATGTTCAGAAACTGAACAATAATCCGATTGGACTAAATGAGCAGGATTTGGTTCGGATTTACGATCAGATATTTAATTTTATTTAAGATCACGGTTCATATATTATTTAAAACTGATATCATAAACTGTTTTAATAACATCTGAGTTCCCCCATTGTGACATAATTCCCTCTTGATTAATGAGTATTCGTGACAAACTATTATCTTTATGTAACCAATAAGTATAGTTAAGCTTTTTTATTCCACTTGACAAATTTTTCTCCGAAATTGTAATCGTATAGATTTTAAAAGAATTTTCTTCTGATAGGCTGATACGTTCAATATCTGTTTCTTTATAATTTAAACCAATCATATTCATTATGTTATCATAATAATTCAATTCTTGATTTCTATCCTGATCCAACTTCCATTTTCATATGTTCTATCACCAGATGGTTGGATATCCAGAATCGGAACGGATGCAGATGCTACAGTTGCTGCGGCAATCATTGATCGTATTAGACCAAACTCATCCATGCGTGAACGTCATGGTCTTAATAAATCCCATCAGAAAGAAGGTGGAATTCATGACTGATTACTGTGCATTTAGCAAAGATCACCGCTGCATAAAATATGAAGACTATGAAGCTACTTGTTTTGAATTGGAGGAAGCGATGAACTATGTCATGGCAACTGGATTGAAATTCAGCATCTTCAAGACCGTGTTGACCAGCTGGAACAACTCTTTAGAGATACGGGTGTTGAAGTACCACCAGAAGTCTAAGTAACACAATGCATTGCCTACCTATCCGGAAACAACTGCACCATTATAGGTATCCCATAATTTCACATCTCTTAAACACTCAACAGCATCTTTCCATGAATTATCCATTAATCTTGGCGGTAGAATTCCCAGCATCTCACTTGCCATAACCACATCATATCCACCGGTTGTTTTTGCTTTGATTGGTACATTATAACATTCCCATTTTTTTCCTCCTTTGTATTGTTATCTATAGTCTAAACTATTACGCAACGTAGGAGTCAATAAAAATATAATGTATTCCTTACTATGGCGTAGTAATGGAAAAAATTGACGTATATATTATTTTTTGCTATATTAATACTAGTATGTTTAATTAAGGGGGATATGAAAGTGAAACAAACAAAAATCCAAAAGAAATGCAAAAAATTAACTGCCTGGATTGCCTTAATCGCAATGCTCTTTACAGTCTTTTCACCTGTAGGTGCAGACAAAGTAGCAAAAGCAGCTTTAAGTCCACTTCAGTATTATCAAAAAGTAGAAAATGCAAATATTAATAAGCAGATTGATTCCATAACAGAAGGCTATTCGTCCTACATTAAAACCTATCAGGAATCTTTAAAACAGGAAGCAGGTGCTGAAGTTACACTTAAGGCAACGCTAGATCCTAGTATAGCAGAAGAGATAGGAGCGGAAGATTTAAAAAGCGTAAAAGCTTCTATTATAAGCATGGTAAAGGGAACCAAAACAAAGTCCACCATGAATTTCTATACCAATGACAAGCAAATTACTTCTTTAGAAACCTATGCAGACTTAAATGGTTTATATTATTTCTTAATTCCTGATTTGAGTAGCTCTTTCCTTAAATGTTCGATGAAAGACTTATATAGTAGTGATGTAACTTCTGCTAAGCTTCAGGAACAAATGGTAAACTATTTTAATGATCCAATCACAGCAGATACACTTAATATAACACTGAAAAGATATTCTGCATTAGCGATTGATAAAATAACCGATGTAACCATGAAAGAAAATGAAACTCTTTCTGTTGACCAGTTAAGTGACGAATACACAAAATTGACAGTACAAATTGATGAAAGAACGGCCCTTAATATTGCTGACGATATATTTAAAACAGCAAAGTCAGATACAGGCTTAAGGGATATCTTCGTTGACTCAGGTCTTTGTACAAAAACTCAATATGACAAGGCAATTAAAGAATCAATGAAAGATATTGCAAAGGATTTAAAAGCATTAAAGGAATCAAATGGTTCTAATGTTTTCACAATGTCCATCTGGGTTGATAAGAAAGACAAAATTGTAGGACGCAGCATTGTCATTAAAGATGGCAAAGAATATTTTAAATTTGGTTATAAAACAGTAAAAAAAGGAACTTCTATGGAAATTGATGCTTGGGCTGGTGACAAAGAAAATGTTATTCGGGCTAAAGGAAGTTTTGCTGCTAAATTACGTGGCGCAATTGGTAATGTTAAAGTATATATTCCTAATTCATCCCAAAAAACTCCAGATGTTATCAATATTGATTTTAAGGATGTAAAATATGAGCTAAATGATAACAAAGGTTTTATAAATGGTGAAATTAACATTACAAGTGAACTTTTTGATGGAATAAACATTAAAATAAATTGTAACGGAGATTCAAGTAAACAGGATTTCATATGTGATGTACTGCAAGGTGCAAAATCATTAGTTAATATTACAATGACTACGAAAGAAATACCTTACCAAGATTTTAACCTTCCAACTTCAGCGGATAAGTCATATGATATGACAACACAGTTGGATGATTACATTCTAGATTCTGATATGAAAGGATTCTTACAGAAAATAAAAGACAGATCAGATGTAAAGGCAATTGATGATTATATGGATGAGTTACTACTGACCTATGTTGAATAAGTCACCGTTACTATTCGCAGGTAAATAAAGAATGAAAATGGAGCAGGGGATTCCCCTGCTCTTAACTATGTTTGAAAGTATTTAATTCTATCAGCTAATATTGAAGCTTTTAGGTCTTTCTTAAATTTGTTTGTAGGTATCACGGTATACTTACTCTTCATCTAATATCTCCTGAAACATTTGGTGTACATCCGTGTAACCTTTAGCTTTTGAAGGATCCGAAAGAAGCTCATCAGTTTCTTTCATTGCGACCAATGTATCATGATTAGATATCCCAATTTCAAAAGGGATTCTTTTTTCTCGCACCACTGTTTTAGCAAACACGGTAAAAGCGGTCATATTTATATTTGCTGTGGATGCCTATATAATGTATAGTTTCAGAAGCTCCTCAGGCGATGAAAAAATAAAATCTGCATCAGGATTTAAAACAGAAGAATGATTCCAGGTCACAAGTCCTGAAGCAAAACCTGCCGCATTTGCACATGCAATATCGGTGGGCATATCGCCAATATAGATACAGGAATCGGGAGATGCACAGGACTTTTCTGCATAATAAAGAAGTGGCTCAGGATTTGGTTTGTGCTGTAGTGTATTGTCAGCACAGATAATCAGATCAAATAGCTGTCTAAGGTTGAATTTGTGGAAATATCTTTCGTATTCCGTTTTTTTTCTGGAAGTGACAACGCCTAGATGAAATCCACTTTTTTTCATAAACAGCAGCATGTCTTCCACACCGGGGAAAAATATGGCCTGATCTGAAAATCTGCTGTAATTCTGAATCCATTTATTTTCAAAATCTTCATCAACATCTGCATCGAGCAGTTCAAGGGCATCATGAGTTGGAATTCCAAGCACAATCTGCAGATACTCAAGAGAATACGCAAGGTCATATGTTTCAAGGGTGTACTGCCAGGTCTTCAAAACCGCATTTTCAGTATCTATCAGTGTTCCGTCTATATCAAATACGATATGTGTATATTGCATAAGCTTCTCCTTTGTTGTGAATTCAATCAGTTGCAGTGCGTAATTGAGATATAATTTTCGATAGGTATCATATTTGGTGTCCTGAGCAAGACGTATCATATTTGAAATCATAGTGCGGCTGGCACAGTTGTTTTCTATTGGAATTGACATCAGCTAAGACCTCCTTTTGATAAGGTACAGGTATCGTCAAAAGAAGTATCAGAAACCATCAGAATTGTAAGGAAAAATCCAATCATAAACCCTGAAAGGCATCCGGTCAGATAAAGTATAAAGTGATCGCCATAATAAACAGGTAATGTTATAAGACCTGGAAAAACAAAAGCGGGAGTTTCGATTTTGGAAAGTCCAGCCAGCAATCCACCAACTGCACCGCCTATGCATCCAAAAAGGAAAGGCTTCTTTCTGGGAAGGTTAATATTAAATAATACAGGTTCTGTTATTCCAAACAGTGATGATAGAATTGCAGGGGCGCATAATGCTCGAAATGAGACATCTTTGGCTTTTATCATAACAGCAAGGGCTGCGCCTGCCTGAGCAAAAACAGCAGGCGCCATGAGCGGAAGGATACTGTCATGACCCGTAACCCCAATGTTGTTGATTGCTACAAGAATCAATCCCCACTGAAAGCCGAAGATTACCATCGGCTGAATCAGTGCACCAAGCAACATGCCGGCAATTGCAGAGGAAAAAGAATAGAGAGAAGCATAACCAGTAGCAAGAGCATCTCCGATTATGGCACCAATTGGCCCGAAAACAAAAAGAGTAATCAGACTGACAATGCTTAAACAAAGGAGCGGGGTGAGAAAACCTTTGACCAGTTCTGGGAGTATCCATTCAAGAAAACGCTCAGTAACAGACAAAAGAGCAGTCGCCATAATAATTGGAATGATGCCAGAGTGGTATGTTACAGCTTTAATCGGAAGATTGAAAAAATGAAGAGTTATGCCGGTTTCAAAGGCTTTTGTTAATGATGGATACAACAGAATCAGGGCAATTATTGTACTGTAAAACGGATTGGCGTGGAATGTTTTTGCTGAAGTAATTGCCAACAACACGGGAAGAAAGTAGAAAGTGCTGTCTGATATTGCATTTAGTATGAGATAGGTTTCACTGCTGTCAGAAAGAACAGAGGTTGTTGTTAATATAAGCAGAGCACCCTTCATGATTCCACCTGCGCACAGTAAATTCATAATAGTGTAATACTACAAATTATTAATACTCCTAGCATCCTATTTATATCAGATTA
>JBGUEO010000013.1:0-109368 GCA_041821315.1 Velocimicrobium sp.
TAATCTGATATAAATAGGATGCTAGGAGTATTAATAATTTGTAGTATTACACTATGCAGAATGAAATGTCTCAAAATTGTGACAATTGATTTTGTGATTGAGACTTTTTGGTGACATTTTTTTTGTACAATAAAGAAGATAAAGTGAAAACAGGAGGATTTACCATGAGCATATTAAAGACAAACGAATTAAATAAGCAATATGGAACCGGTGCAAATCTTGTGAAAGCTCTGGATGGTGTTGCCTTGAACGTGGAGCCGGGAGAATTTGTAGCCATTGTTGGTACCTCCGGCAGCGGCAAATCCACTCTGCTGCATATGCTCGGTGGACTGGACACCCCCACCTCCGGTAGTGTGGAAGTGGGTGGAAAAGAACTGTCCAAAATGAACGATAATCAATTGACCATTTTCCGGCGCAGAAATATCGGTTTCATCTTTCAGAACTACAACCTTGTACCGATTCTGAATGTTTACGACAATATAGTCCTGCCCATTGAACTTGATGGCGAGAAGCCGGACAAAACCTTCATTGACAAAATTGTGAAGATGCTGGGGCTAACAGAAAAACTGAACAATCTGCCGAACAACCTCTCAGGCGGTCAGCAGCAGCGTGTGGCAATTGCAAGAGCATTAGCAGCCAAACCCGCCATTATACTTGCAGATGAACCGACCGGGAATCTGGACAGCAAGACCAGTCAGGAAGTGCTGGGACTTCTGAAAATGACAAGTCAGCAATTCCACCAGACTATCGTCATGATTACCCATAACAATGAGATCGCCCAGCTTGCTGACCGTATCGTGCGGATTGAAGATGGACAAATTGTAGCGTAAGGGGGCAACAATGTTTGAAAATAATAACAAAAAAATCGTAAAGAAACTTGCTATAAAAAATATGAAAGCCAACCGCAATCGCAGCCTGATTATGGTCACCGCAATCTTCTTAACAACGGTTCTGATTTCGTTTATCTTAACGGCCGGATTCAGTTTTTTAACAACTATGTATGAAACCTCCGAAGCAGCACCGGGACCGGCAGCAGACGGAGCACTGACTGGCAGCAAAGCTGCCTACGAAAAGGCTGTGCTGCAGGAACAAGTCGAATGGGCAGACTTTGTAAGAAAATGCAGCACAACATCCTTGCACAATGATGTGTTTGCCGGTGTTCAAACAGAGCTGCTTGCACCAAATGAGAGTTTCTATACCCATAACTATATTACCTTGGCAAAAGGCGACTTTCCAAAAGAAAATACACAGATTCTGATTTCGGACACGCTTGCACAAAAGATGGGATTGCAAGAGTTAGGTGCAGAGATTCCCTTGCAAGTAGTTGTATTGCAGGATGGAAAAGAGCTTGAAACCGAAATTTTTATGGAAATCTGTGGAATCTACAAAAATCCATTGGCAAATATAAGCAGTGTCTATGAAGAAATTTATACAGTTCAAGGCTTCATTGATGCCTATAATCCACAACTTTCTAAAAATCAGAATCTGATTTATGTTAAGCTCAATAATCTGAATCCTTTTTTGCTAAAAAGCGATGTGTTGAATAAATTATCTGATTTGAGTGAAGTAGTCAATGCAGATTCTGTTCAAACGAGACATTATACAGAATTCGCTTATTCGTTTGTGATTGCGCTACCTTTGTTTTTCTTTGTGATGCTGATCATGATGAGCGGATATTTCCTAATCTATAATGTTTTTTCTATCTCCTTGGCATCGGATATCCGATGGTTTGGAATGATGAAAACCATTGGTACATCGAAGAAACAGCTCCGCTCCATGTACATGAAGCAAATACGCTGTTTAGCATGTGTAGGTATTTCTTTGGGACTTCTTGCCGGATATGGCGTAGGACTGCTATTGGCCCCAAAAGTCATCCGAATGACAGATTACTATCTTTACTACAAGGCACCAAATTTGTGGATGATACTGTGTTTTACAGTCTTGTTTTCATGGCTTACGGTATGGATCAGCTGTTCCAGAACACTTCGGAAAGCAGCCTCCTATTCACCCATTGAAGCAGCCCGTTTTATCCCCCGCCATAAAAATAAAATATTTACCGTTATTTCATTTGCGTTGAGTGGAATTATTTTTTTGACTGTTTGTAATGCGGTTTTCGGATATCAGGTTGAAAAGATGGTCGACCGGCATAATCAAGATGAGGCTCGAATTGTTCATATTGCCAGCTTCTGGGAGCTAAATGAACCTTATAAGCCCATTTCAAAGGAATTGCCTTCCGCTATAGAAAAGCTGCCTTTCGTAGAAAGCGTTGATGTAATATATCGAGCAAAAACCATGCCTGATTTGATAGAAACTGTTTCTCGAAAAATGTATGAGAGTTTTTTAGCAGAGGTTAAGCTTGAGGGAAAACTAAAAAAGGAAATCGAGACAATCGCCCAAGTGCAAGGAAGCCGTAACTTTGTTCAGTTCTTACCAAACGGAAACATAAAGCTAGAAATCTGTGGATTGCCTGCCCGAAGGCTGGAACAGGAAGCCGCCTATATGAAAATTCAAGAGGGGCAGCTAGATACAGAAAAATTCAAGTCGGGCAGCTACATTTTATATCAGGATGTTGATTATTTAAATGTAACTGAACAGCAGATCGACCAAAACGAGAAGATTCACGCAGGCGATGTCTTAGATTTATCTTTTTACGATGATGTAAACGGGACATATCAAACAAAGCAGTTAACGGTGATGGCGGTTGTAAGAAGAATGGATAACTATGGGACGGGCAACATCCGCTACTGCAACATTGTAATGCCGGACACACTTTTTCAATCCATATATCCCAATTATGGCGAACGTATATCAAGCATACAGATTATTTCAAAAAACAGCTTTAACAAACAACAGATAGCGGATATCACAGACTTAATAAAGAAAGAGCATAATATACAACTGCGTATTAATTCCCGATATGAAGACAGGGACAATTATATGCATCGAAAAGCAGCGATTACAATTTTAGGATTTTTTTTGGCGTTGGTGTTAGGTATCATTGGCATATCCAATATGGTGAATACCCTAATTACTGATACGCTTGCGCAGAAAAAAACGATACTCATTTTTCAGGCTGTAGGAATGACTAAAAGGCAGCTTTGGAGGTTCCTTTTCAGAAATAGTTTGAAGCTTTGCCTTATATCGGCAGGGATTATGTTAACAGCGGGAAGTTATCTTACCGCGACAGTGGCATCATCTTCTATGTTTGCAGGGTTTAATCTCCTCCTCTTTGCACTGGACTTTTTGCTCCTGCTGGGCTTTATGTTATCATTGTGTGCGGCTATTTCGTCCATCATGACCCGACAGCTAAATAAGAAATCAGTCGTGGAACAGCTAAGATCGTTCGAATAAATTGTTTTTTAATCATAATTATCATCGTTTAATATTAAACTTCCCGATAAAGAAAATATCTCTTTTTTAGTTTTCCTTTTTTCGTATATAGCCTTTTATCTGCTTCGGTTAAGTCATAAACAACATAGGATTAACAAAATAGAGTCCTAAAAACATCCCCCCGCTGATAAAGGAAAGAAAAAACAATAAAGAATGAGACTAAATCCTCGCCACTGTTATCAAGTCCCAAAACAGGAAAGGCATATTCCACTAACACACCATCTACAGTCAGCATGGCTTCGGAAAGATTTAAGATAAAGTTTATTATAGTCGCTGTCACAGGCAGTTAAAAAGATAATCGGGATATAAGCAAATTTTCTTATTTCAAAACACAAATCAAATCCGGAAGCATAACGTCTAAAACGATAAGGTCATATTTGTTCTCCTTAATTAAGGCAAGAGCCTCCGTAGCCGTTTCCGCACAAGTAATATTACTGTAACACTCTTTTTGAAGCGTTATTTTCAACAATTTCAAAAGCCCTGGCTCATCATCAATAAGCAGGATTTTTTACATATCATTACACAGACAGCTGTATAATTGTACTGAACAGAAAATACCGAGGTCATCACACCCATGCCGGGTGTAAGGGGAGCATCTGAGCATGGTGCACCCCATGAATAGATTCCCTGTGGAATATCAAAGATTGTGTTGTTTTTATAAGCGGAAAGCAAACTCCAGTCTGTCCTGATATTTCTGCTGCCGCATTGACAAGACCGCTTTTTTCAAACCACGTATCTGCATATTATCCTTCCATGCCAAGTATTATGATACCAATTGCAGCAATGGCAATGACAAGATACTGCTTCCATGAGAGCTTTTCCTTCAAAATAATTCTTGCCCATACAAGTGAAAAAATGCAGTAAGATGAAATCAATGGAGCCGCTACAATAGCATTATGACCCAATGCATAGATATATGCAAATTGTCCTGCAGTTTCAAATACACCTGCAAGCAGCTTTGGCTTTTCTGCAGAAAGTTTAATTTTTTGCTTTTTAACAAAAACTACATACACAAAAGCAAAAACCGCCATGATTAAAAATGTGAATTCATATGCGATATTGGCAGATTCTTCTTTGATATATCTGTCAAGAATCAAAGCATCTGCAAATGTACCCAGTCCATCAATGATACAATAAAAAATCGGAAAGAAAATAGCAATAAAGCTGTGCGTATATTTTCTGTCTGGGACTATACCCGCTTGCATGCGTTCTGCATCATCCTGTTTCTTTTCAAAAACAGAAAGCAAAAAAATACCAATACATACCAATGCTACCGCAACAAACTGTAACCCGCTCATTGCCTCTTTTAGAATGAGAAAGCATAGAAAAGCGGCAACTGCACCTGATGAATTACAAATCGGCGTAGAAACGGAAAGCACTACATAACGCAGACCGACATAACCTAGTATCATTGCAAAAATATATAAAAAAGATACTGGTAAATAGGTAAAAATATCTGAAAGTCTAAACTCAGCTCCACGGGAAAGTTCAATAATAGCGTGAATACCCATAACCGTACCAACCGCGATAACCATTTTCCAATGGCTGTATTTATCATTTGGCTTTGAACCTATTTTTGAAAAAAGGTCAGAGCCACTCCAAAACAATATTGCAACAAGTGAAAGCCAAAACCACATCGTATTTCTCCTATCGTTACCATTTTATTTGAATATAATTAAATCGTATCATGTTTCTATTATGACGCTTATATTTGTTCCAATTTTCCCGTTATATGTTCATCTTTTCCCTGATGATCTGTCCAATACAAGGTAGCATCGAGGTCAAATTTTTCTTTAAGTTCAACACGCACCTCTTTTTGTATGTCTTGTACCTGCTCGAAATGAAACCTTTGATTCAGTGAAACCTGAATCATGGCTATTCGTGATTCTGGTCCATAGTCGTGTATCTCCAAGGTTTGTATGCCAGAGAAAACATCATGTGTAAGTATGGTTTTTTTAACTTCTTTTAATAAATCCGCGTCCATACCTTTTCCAAGCAGCAGGCTCATATTTTCAATAAAAGATGTAATTCCCGTCCATAGGACAAATCCCGCAATAATAAGACCTACTAACCCATCCAAAGGAAAATCAGTAAATGGCAAGTCGATCAAAGATAGTAACGTCATAGAAGTTATCAGAGCATCGGCAAAGCTATCTTTGGATGCGGCACTTAGTGTCGCCGATTGAATCAGTTTATTTTTATATCGAATATAATAAGCTAATACTAGTTTTACTATGATTGCAGAAATTGGTATAAATAGTAACACAAGAGAAAAATTAACTTCCTGTGGATGGATAATGCGTTCAAGTGCTGCTTTCCCAAAGGAAATCGCTGTTATGACAATCAACATGGAAACAACGAAGCCACTTATATATTCCATTCGGCCATGCCCGTAAGGGTGTTTTTTATCTTTTCCTCTGGTAGCAAAACGAAAACCAATGAATATGATCAACGAGGATGTGCAATCCATTAAATTATTGAGGCTATCGGCTAATATGGCAATACTATTGCTAGAGACTCCTACCATAAATTTACCTGCAGAGAGAATGAAGTTTACGAGCAAACCGATTACGGCGATTCGGCAACCTTCTTTTTGACGCAAAGATGTAGTATTGTTTTTGGACAATTTGAAGCCCCCCTATTCTTTATCATCATAATGCGAGCCGTTATTTGGTCGTCTGCCATGATGATATTCGTTATGACGGTCTATATCATGATGACTGCCATGCCCAAATACTTGATGGGGATCGTTTCCATATTCATCAGTTCCCATTCTAGAGCCATGACGGCCTCCTCTATGACCACCAAAGGAGCTATGATACATCTCGCTATCATCAAACTTTTTTTCAAGCTCTGCAGCTAAACGTTCCAGATAGTCACTGAATTTTTCTTGTTCTTCATCATTAAGACAAGCAAACAAATTATCTGTATCCAACTGTTCGGTATCAATATTACCTGCCACTGCCATGCCCTCTGGAGTTAACTTGACATTCACGGCTCTGCGATCTTCTTTCGATATAGTACGCGTGATATAGCCGCTACGCTCCAGCTTATTGAGCAATTCGCCCAACGCTTGTTTACTTATATCCAGAAGATAAAGTAGTTCTTTTTGACTAATCTCCGACTTTATTTTTAAGATTGACAATACCCGTCCTTGTCCCCTGTACGGATTTCCGAATGGTCGGCAGTTTATATACTGATTCATTTGATAGCGGTGAAGCAATCCACTAAAGCGTATAAATTGTTCCAATAAATTTTTAACTTGTTCACTCATTTGATTTACCTCCATTGATTTATAGTGACTCTAACAATATAGTCAAGCACCTTACTATATAATACAAGTACCTTACTATTTTGTCAAGTACCTTACTATTTATTTTTTTGCTTATTTTATTAAAAGCAAATGAATGACACCCTATTAATTTCATAGACGCAAATATACCTACTCTGTTCATGCATTTACATACGGACAATGTTAAAAAATGAAGCAAATCACACAACAAAAAAATGAGGCTATGTTTTTCAGTAACGAAGAACATAACCTCATGGTTGTTTTGCCCATTTTTTGTATCAAAATCGCAACATATTGTGGTTTCAGTGTTCTATTTATCGTTTTGACCACAACGTGTCATCATTATCACAGCTTCAACATGCCTTGTGGCGGTGATAATGATGTCGCTTGAAGCTGGCAACCCCTTGTAGAAACGTATATTTCTACAAAACTTACCATTTAATCTTTTAAATTTTTGATAATTTAATCCAAACATGTATATAGCTTAATTATCTGAATAGTTCAGTTATTTTCATCTTCTTTCATTTTATAATATTACTTGCATTGAAATTATAGGCTACAGTACTCCCATACTTGCCTGTGTTCAAGTCCTTTGTTAGATAAAATTTGTCGCCAATAAATGTTAACAGTAAATTCTATTATAAAGTTAAAAACTATTTTTCATATCATTATTTCCGGAATCAAATACTTCTTTTATACTCATTCTTAAATCTTCATATTTATTGATTATCAATTAGGCTACTTCTTATAACTGCAAATGTAAGGTATGTGTTTTTTTCTCTTTTTTAGCTCCATCCAATTTCTCCACCTTTCTATTTTCTAACCTGTCATTATTTGCCACAACTGTAACAGCGCTAAAAAATAAGTTTGTTTTTCCCTGACAAAAGGAAATTCCCTCCTATTACACAACATACCCCAGCTATAATCATAATGAAACCAGAAACAATATTCGTAATACCAACTCGTCCCATTCTCAAGTAAATCTTCTCTATCATGACCCGTTCTCCTTCTCTTTTGCACTTCCAAAGCACACGTTTTCTTCTTACTCCTTATCAGTAAGTATTTTACTCATACGATAGAGGGAATACGGAGGTCTCTCTATCCCATTTACTACATGATATCCCATTTTTTCATATAATTTAAGAGCCCTTACATTTTCCGTTTTAACTGTGAGCGAACATTTTTGAAAAGATTGCTCTTTTGCTATATTTTCAGCAAACTGAATTAGATGTGATCCCACTCCATATCCTCTACTCTCTGGTAATGTCGCCAGTGCTCCAATATGGTACTCATCCTTTCTTCCTTCTTTTAAATTGGCTAGTGACCACAAATCCTGAAAATTCATAATTGAATGTCTAATTAGCTCCCATCCACGAAGAAAAATCAACTGACGAAATGTTGGCAATGCAAGACGGTCTAAAACGGGAACTGGATAGCAGGTAATCATACCTACCGGCTTTTGGTTCAGTTGTGCCACATAAGAATATTGATGGCTAAATCTATTTTCTTTCTTTTTCCATAACTGCATAAATGTATGTTCAATTACTTTACGATTAGTCGTCCCTACCAATGGATAAGCCATGTAGTCAAGTGCCATACCATTTAGTTCTCCACCTATTGCATGGTCTGGAATAGCTTTTGTGATCAGAATATCTTTCATATTATTTCTGTCCCTTTTCTTATATTTTTTTAATTTTTCATATTTTTTTCAAGTTTATTTACAAAATAAATTTTTCTACCGAATTCTCAAGCTTTTTTACAATATCCATTTGCTGCTGTGCTGTTTCATAGGTTCCGTCCATAATGATATTAATTTCTGACAAATTTCCATTGATTTCACTCGTAGAATCTGAGTTTTTTTCTGATATACATACCACATAACTTACCACTTTTTCAATTTTTTCTAGCGAATGGTTCATTTGCTTGGTTGCCAATGTTACTTCTTCGGAAATTCCGCTGATTAATTTTGCATCTTTTTGATATCTTTCTCCTGTCTGAATGAGCAATTCATAGTCTTCTCTTACATTTTCATCAATGTATGCCAATACATCCTGCGAACTGACTGCCAGGTTATCAAAGACTTCTCTGACCTGACTAACCAACTTTTCTACTTTTGTAATTGTTTCTGAAGATTGTTCTGCTAACTTTTTTACTTCTTCTGCTACGACTGCAAAACCCTTTCCCTGCTTCAATTGCGTTTAAAATTCTATCCTGTTTTTCATTGTAGGTCTCATTTGCACTTTCCAACGATTGCATTACTTTTAATTTCATCTGTGTTGCTCGTTCTTCCATCTCCTTAGAAGATAAAAAACCATTCTCCACTTTTTTCATCAACTGCTCTGTCGTTTGCATGATTTCACTGATTGAATGTTCTGCATCACTCGTTGTATGCATTAATTCTGATGCACTGCTATCCAATGTCACGGATGTCTCGTTAATGGCATCAATGCTTAAATGTGAGTTTTGTGTTGCTCTGAGAAGTTCATCACTCGATTGCCTTATTTCTTCTGATATTTCTTTAATATCCGCTACCAAAAGATGAATTTCTGTAGAAGCTCTATTCAGACTATTTCCAAGATGGCTGATTTCATCGTTTCCCTTTATATAAAGTTCTGTAGAAAAATCTCCATTTCCCATTTTCTTTGTAAATTCCGAGACTTTTTTTAATCTTTTTAAAACTAGACGATCGTAAATAAAGACAATGATGAAAACGGATATTACTAAGCTGATCATCGTAGTAATTACTACACCAACGGTTCCATCAAAAAATGAAGTTCCAAATCCTATTTTTTCAAGACTATCTCTTCCTTTACTAATTCCAAGATTGACCAATTGCCCAATATAGGAACTAAATAGCTGTACTACGACTACTGCAGCAATTAATTTAAATTTTATGGAATATATGGTTGCTGATAAAAAATTTTCTTTCCAATTCATGATACCCTCCTAGAATACAATATCTAATCGTATTTTATCTCTTCATTAATCCTGTCAGAATAATTTTCCCCATAGCTTTTACAGCGTGGTCAAAACTCACCTGATTTGTTGCAAGAAATTCATAGTCCAACAATTTTTTCTGCGTTTGTATCAGCATAATCTTTAATACTGTGGTATCCGTTTCTTCCAATTCACCTGTCCGAATTCCATCTTCAATCACCTCAATCAAAGGATTCCATGCATCATTCAAATACTGATTAAGCTTTTCCCATAGTACCGGGTAATAACGCTGCAAATCATCCATATGCTGAACAATCGAGGAAAGACTGTATGCATCCGGAGTATTTTGAAAATAGAGCTCCAGCCTTTTTTGAATGGGCAGTTTTTTCTTCTCCAAAATGATCGTATCAGAAACATACATTTCTTCAAAAACAAAGTCAATTGTTTTTTCAATTATTTCATCTTTTGTCGCGAAATAGGTATAGATCGTTCGCTTGCTTGTACCAAGCTCCCTTGCAAGTTCTTCTGTTGTAAATCGAACTCCTTTATTCCCAAATAATTTTAGCGTTTTTAAATAGATATTCTTTTGCATTGTGTCCTCCAATAACCGTTGGTACTGTATTAGTTTTTACAGGTTCAAAGTACAAAAAATCACTCAATGCTACATTGACTGTAGATTGAGTGATTTTTGAATAAATGAACATAATTTATGACTTCAAGGCTTGTATTATTGTAGATCTAACACTAGCTCTAGTTTGTTGAATTCTATTTCCTACTCACTGAACAAATAATAATCCCTTATATACTTCTTATCGATTAAATCATTACAATTTTTTCGGGCAGCCGTTTTATTAACAAAATCTGCATATACTCTATAATACTTACCTTCCTTTTTTACAACTACATTCGCGCTGTCATAATTTTTCTCGATAATCCTTGCAACTTTTACTGCATAGGTTTTACTTCCAATGACGCCTAACTTCATGTGGCAATTGTACTGCTCCACAACTACTTTTACTACTGTTTTCGTTGTATATAGAACCTTACTTCCCTTTTTACTACCTTTTACTGCAACGGGTCTTACTGCAACTGTTATGTACTTTCCAATATCTTCGTTGCTTAATGTGTAAGTCCGCTTATTCGCTCCTTTTATCGCTTGTTTATTTTTTCCCTTTGCATCATCACAACGATACCACTGGTATATGGATTTACCCTCTTTGTTATTTTCCACATCCTTATAGGTGTAGGTTGCTGTTAGCGTACTTCCAACAGTCATATTTCCTTTCACCAATAAAGAGGATACCTTCGGTGCTTCATTATAAGATTCACTGGTAGATGCGGTATTGCCGATATTTACCATAGTAAACGTACTAAACTTACTGATTTCTATTTCCAATCCAATTGGATTTCGCTCTGCGTCATATGTGATTGTACCATAGGATAATTCCTTTTCTCCATCACTATGATTAATATAAACAGCAAGGCTCTTTAAGAATTTCTCTCGTAATACATCATCGGTTGGAATGGCAATGTTTTTTAGGGAGAAGGTTATCTTGGTTTCTAAATTCTTATAATTTGTTTCAATGGTCATTGGTGTTCCAATCGTTTGGACCTCGCTGTTTCCAGCCGCTTCCTGTACAAGCTTGGCAGTCATTGTATCCCAAATGACATCTTCTTGCTCTTGCTCTTCTTTGATTGGCACCACTCTAAAGTATAAATCCTCCTCACGATTTGAAATAGTTTGTAACGTTTCTTTGGGAACATGAATACTTACTTCTTCCGTCTTTATCTCAAGCGCTATCTTGCTATCAGAAATTTTTTTCATTGCTTCATTTTTAATTATAACAGAAGCTTCATCTGCTGCATCCGCCACCAGATCATCCATAACAATTTGAACCTCGTCCTTATTCTGTGCAATAAGCTTTTCAATGATTTCTTCCGTTCTCTTCTGTTCTAATATGACCTCATCTATTTTCTTATTATCTGTAACTTCACGAATAATGTCAACCGTTCCCACTGTTTCGGAATTGGTGCCATTCACTCCATTTACTGTAGTCTGACGAATCTGTTGCTTTTTTCCGTCCTTCGAACTATCTGTTGTTCCCGTATTTGCTGGACTAGTCGGTACGTAGAAAACTGGCGCAACATAGGCCGCTATGTCGATTTCTAAAGCATCACTAACATTTCCTTCACTATCCTTCACCTTAATATAAATATCTTTTGCTCCAGCGGTCAAACCAGTAGGATTTGTGATCGTTATCTCACCGGCTGCAATGGCTGATCCGCTTACACTGGTCACAATCGCCGGCTCTGCCCCTCCGTCATCTACGATGACATAGTAATATTCGCCAGGTTCCGAGGAGATAAATTTCACTGTACCTGTAGTATCAGACGTACGACTTACTGTTCCGGCCGTCAATGTAGGCGCTGAAATATCTGAAACCGTATGTTTCGTATAAGTTGTAGTAAAGGTATCACTTGTTGTTGAACCTGTTAAACATGCGATTGCTTTTAATGTTGTAGTTTCACTTATAACAATTAATTCCGTGTAACGATTACTGCTACTTGTTGGTTCGCTTCCATCCAATGTATAGTAAATACTTGCCCCTACTGTGGTACATGTAAGGGTTACATTTTGGGAAACTGTGAAATCACCTCCACTGGGACTTGCAGTAGGTATTGCGACTTTATCTGGATTATTATCATCAGCTTGTGTGAACTCTGCCGTAACATTAATATCGCCTGTTACATTTTCTTCCGTTCTTGAAGCTGTTGTAACACCATCGCTCCACTGGGAAAAGACGTATCCAGAATCTGGTACTGCTGTTACCGCAGTTCCGCTTGTACCTGGTGCAACAGTTTGTGAAGCCTCTCCCGTAATGCTGCCTCCAACACCTGCTGTATAAATAATTTCTGGATTGCGCACAATTATTTTAAAATCACTGGTTAATTCCAGACTTTCTTCACTTTCTTCACTTTCATAGCCATATGTTAAACGATAAGTACCTAACGGTATCTCTTTACTTAACTGAAATCTCGTTTCTACATCTTTATCTTCTCTTATAATATAAGTCCACAAAGTTTCAAAATCGCCTGCTACAAGTTCACAATCAGCATCATCTATTATATTACCTTCATTGTCATAAACGGCAGTTACAGGGAGATTCACGACAAAAACATCTTCAGTTCCATCTTTCACCAATTCTGCATATTGAGGAGATAATACAATACATGCGGTGGATGTGGGGGATTCGGGGGATGCCGTTTCGCTGATATTTAGTTCTATGTCAAATGTTATCGGTTCAGCAGAACCATCAGATAAAGATACCATTACTGTATAAGTTCCATTCGGTGTATCTTCGCCTAACGAAATATAACGGTCAGAACTGCTTATTCTGGCTCCATACCCACTTAACGTTTCACAAGTATATTGCACGGTTTTACCCGTAACGCTCTCGCCGTTTTCATCTCGAACCGTTACGCTAGATAAACTCCCCTCCAAGCTACTCATAGTAATATCATCGATTGGATCAAGCGTGAGCAGTTTCGCAATCGTCTTATTCACTGCAATAACGTCACTTGTATCACCTAATGTCAGGTTCAATGTACCTGTGATGGAACCTACTTCAACGCTTGTGGCATTGGTCTTACGAAAGCCGTTTGCACTATCCCAGTCTACCGTTACTCCGTGAAGAGTTGCTTCCTGTGCTACAGTCAGAATATCGCTGTCTGTTGTTGCGTTGCCTACTGCGAAATTGTTCATGGCAACTTCCATTGCCGTTTTTGCTGCTGCTAACTTTTCTGAATCACTAAGTTCTTTTTCCCATATTCCTGTTTGGGTGCCTATGTATGTTCCCTCACCACCAGTAGTATAAGCAGTTTTGAAGTAATTATACACACTTAAAATCTTCTTAGCTAAAAGGGTGTCTGAACCTTCCATTGTAATTCTTGTCAATTGATTACTCCTAAATGTAGAATTACCTATGCTTGTCACACTATTTGGTATTGTTACTGATGTCAATTCATTACCATAAAATGCAGAATCACCTATATTTGTTACACTATTTGGAATCGTTACTGATGTCAATTGATTACCATAAAATGCAGAATCACCTATATTTGTTACACTATTTGGTATCGTTACTGATGTCAATTGATTACTCCTAAATGTAGAATTACCTATGCTTGTCACATTATTTGGAATCGTTACTGATGTCAATTGATTATTATAAAATGCACAATCACCTATACTTGTTACACTATTTGGTATCATTACTGATGTCAATTGATTATTATTAAATGCATAATCACCTATATTTGTTACACTATTTGGTATCGTTACTGATATCAATTGATTACTCAAAAATGTAGAATTACCTATGCTTGTCACACTATTTGGAATCGTTACTGATGTCAATTGATTACTCCTAAATGTAGAATTACCTATGCTTGTCACACTATTTGGAATCGTTACTGATGTCAATTGATTATTATAAAATGAAAAATCACCTATACTTGTCACACTATTTGGAATCGTTACTGATGTCAATTGTTTATTATAAAATGCAGAATCATCAATATGTTCTACAGCTACGCCACCAATCTCAGCCGGGATTACAACTTCACCACCTGAACTATTATAATCTGTAATTGTTCCCGTACTTGAATCAAATACGTAAAGGGAAGCTCCGTTAACAACCGTGGGGAATACACCCACTATCATAGCCAACACCACCAGTACTGCCATGTATCTTTTACCTATTCCTCTTGTATATTTCATGTGAATTCCTCCTCTTATTGCATTTATACGTTTGATATAATTTTACAAAATAATGTATTTTTTTAATAATAACATGGCATATCCCACGAATCACTTTTCTTACCAAATTGTTAGAGAAAACCAACAACAAAGAATGTGCTTTGCTTACGCGCAAATTAAGCGTTGTCTCTGTTATAATCTCAGATACAACGCTTTCTATCTATCGTATGTTTTTAATTTAGGTGTTTGCAATAAAGGACTAACGAAGGATCATACGATACCCCTGCCCTCGAACAGATTCAATATCTAGTTTTGGCAGTTTTCTTCTTATACTGCTCACTCGAACCATGATTGTCCCTTTATCATTCAGGTATTCTTCCTTCCATATGGCTTCGTATAACATTTTATAGGTCAATATTTCATTTGGATGATCTGCAAAATAGCATAAAATATCATTTTCTAACGGTGATAGCCGTATGATTGTGTTCTCTTTGTCATGACCATTTTGCTCTTCTACAATCCTATCCTTGGCATTGTAGACATACGGACCTAGTTCGCACAGAATCGAATCACTTTGTTTTTCTGAATTAATTTTATATCTACGCAAGTGAGCGCCTACTCGGGCTATCACTTCCGTAATACGAAAGGGTTTTCGAATATAGTCATCTCCACCTAATTCCAGTGCCTTCGTCAGGCTTTCATCATCATCTAAACATGTGACAAATAGGATTGGCACATCATTTACTTTACGAATATGTTCGCATACTTCATATCCTGTTAACTTTGGCATCATAATATCAAGAATTACCATATCATACTCACTTTGATACAAATACGCTTTTGCTTCTTCGCTACTGCTAAAGGCTACTACCTGATATCCTTCATCCTGTAGAGCAATTTGAAGGATTTCACAAATATCCTTATCATCATCTACAATAACTATTTTCATAATCCACCTCTTTTCATGGGAAATTGAATTGTAAAGATTGTGCCCTCACCTAACACACTTTCACATTGAATGGTTCCACCATGACTTGTGACTATCGATTTTACAATTGCTAGCCCCAAACCAAAGTGCTTTGAATCATTATTTCGTGATGAATCAGCACGTACAAAGCGATTAAAAATCTGCTCAATGTTTTTGTCTTCAATACCAATCCCTTCATCCTGTATTTCTATCCGATACATACTATGATCTATCTTTCCACGGATATAAACCGTTGAACCTTCAGGACTATAGTCTATGGCATTGTCAATGATGTTAACAAAAAGTCGTTTCATTTGTCCGTAATCACATTCAAATTGCATATCTTCTGAAAGTGAACATTGAATTTTATGGGAATGATACCGATAAGTATCGACCACTTCACTAATAATCAAATCTAACTCTTCCATATCCTTTGCCCTTGATTTACCCTGATCTACCCTTGATAAGTAAAGCAAATTTTCCACTAAATCACCCATATAATCAACCTTCTTAAAGGCAATCTCCATATAATGTTCTTGTCGTTCTTTCTCAATTTTTCCGGTATTAATGAGCTCTAAATAACCTTTTACAACAGTGATCGGTGATCGTAAATCATGGGAGATATCGGATAATAATTGACGTCTTGATGCATCTTCTTTCTCGAGTGATCTCAAGGTGTCTACCAGCTGCTTCGTCTTCTCTTGAACCACTTCTTCAAGGTAATTTTCATTGATCTCTGTTAAATAAAATCGTCTTGAAAAATCTGTAATACTAAAATATGACATCATCAAATAAAAAGCAAATTGGCCGGTCATCAACAAAATCTGATACTGGGACAATAGATGAAAGCTGTGGTTAGATAATGAAATATTGATCAGTAGTCCATACGATAAAATATATATTAAGAATGCGATATACAAGTACACGCCCCTTCTCTGCCCTGATAAAAATATCTTTCCTAACAGAATTAATGCATAGAACATAAAAATCATAACGGTAAATAAAAGTGCTATATACAAATTATCTGCCAGCTGTTGTGCCAAAGCAACATAGATAATTCCTATCATAAGAATACAAAAAGTAATCGGTACAAACGTTTTACGACATCGAAATACTTTCCCTTTCTTAATGAATAATATAATCGATAGAGCACTTAAATATTGAGTGATTAACGTCGGAAAAGTCTGTAAATAAGAGTTGATTATATACCAACTTCCTTGAGGTGTAAAAATAAAAAATGGTTCAAAATACGCTAAAATGATATAACCATTGAGTATTCCAGCCATCGCAAGTGTTAATAAAAACAAATGCCTTCGATTACGAATAAATAATCCAAAAAGTACAAGTCCCATGGTACAATAAAAAACACAATGAATACTTTTTAGTAATAATCGAATATTCCAAAGTCTAAATAAGGCGTCATAATCACCTATAAATAAATGTTTTTTCAATTGACCGCCTATATGTTCCGGATTACTTATTTGCATGACAATTTCGTATGCTTCTGCTTCTTTTAATTGAATAAGTCTACTTTCTTTCTTCATCAAAATATTATGGCCATCCTCAGAAACATTTCCAAGCGAAGCCACTAACGTCCCATTAACAAAGACATTTGCAGCACTATAAATTTCTTCAACGATAAGACCGTTAATTTTTGAAAAATCTCCGTAAATTTTCATATAGGTCGTTATAGATTCCTGTGGGAAATTATATTGGCGTATTTCGTTATATGTCAACCGTTTTACTTTTGTTTCCAGTGCATGCGATTCATTTACATATTCAAGCATTTGTTCTGGCGTTAAAATACCATCTACAACTAAGAACTCCCCATCCACATTAATGACATCTTGTTTTTCAATACTCTGAATTTCCAATATGCCATTTTCTCCTTGAGAGTCTTTCTCGATAAACATATCATACACAAGGTACATTGATATGCATATACTTATAAAAATAACTACTAAGACACTTATTTTTTGTATTTTCATTTAATCTAAACCTCATTAATTCATAATGGTTTGGTGTAAATTTATCTGTTACACCTTCCACAAAAGTACCATCTCAACTTCTGTTATTACAGTTAACCGATATCGTGTTGACTTCAAAATAGTAAACTCACTGCATAATAAGTTTTTATGACATCTTCATTTTAAAGCATAGTAGCCACTATGTCTATTTCTGATGTACAAATTTTCTTCTTTTTTCCAGCATCCGCAGTGGGATAAAGCAGTCCATGTCTGAACGGTATTGATTCACATCTACAACAGCTATATATTCATCAGCCTTCCGATTATTTGGGAATTTCTGAGCTCAATATCATTTGACCCTACTGCCTAACTGTCAACGCTTAGTGATACCTGTTACCAGCTACCACCCATGTCATCTCGAACAGTTCTGCTCCCATATAAACATTTTTCTTCAACCTTCTTTCTGCTAAATTAGCAAAATCTACTTTTTCAAGTTGTTCACGAATATAGCCTGAGAATTACATTCTCAGAACCTTCCAGTCAATATTTGCATAAGGACGGCGAACGTATTTTAATTTTCATAATACAAGCTTCCTTTCACTGCTCAAATTTTGCAGGCTAAATCCAAATGCAAGGTAAATAGTAAAAAAGTACACAGAACATCTTGACATTTGTCCGAAATCATACTATGCTTTTTAGGTATGATTTCGGACTATTTGTTTTATGGAGGTGTGGTAATGTCGAACACAATAGAGGAACAGCTGATTCAGCTAAACCAAATCTATAAAGAAAATGAAGATATCTATCACGAGCTCGCGACGCATTTTGGCTTGTCGGATAGTGCTTTATGGCTGCTGTACTCTCTGCATGAAGCGACCGTTCCCTACACTCAGGCAGAGATTTGCAGCACTTGGTCTATTAGCAAACAGACGCTACACTCAGCGCTGAAAGGTTTGAAAACGGGTGGATACATTCAAATGGAGTCCTCTGTTCAAAACCGCAAAACAAAACAGATTATTCTCACACCTACCGGAAAAGCGCTGGTTCATAAAACTGTAGGGCGTATAGTGGAAGCGGAAAAGCAAGCACTCTGTGGTTTGTCTGAGGATGATCGTATGCTCCTGGTATCACTGTCACAACGGCATTTGGAGTGTTTAAAACAAGAGATGAAACAAATAACGGAATCGAAAATGTCATCGGAGGATCTGTAATCGCAATTACAAGATCGATTGAAAGATGTCGAGTGCGCTCGGAATGAATTTCGGGCGCTCTTTTTTGCGTCCAAACACAGGAGGAAAATAAAATGAATCGCATTATTACTATCAGACGAGAGTTCGGAAGTGGCGGTAGAGAATTGGGCAAGCGGCTGTCCGAGAAGGCAATGGAAAAGAAAATCCGTCAGATTGATGCGGGTCGTGCGCATTATCGGCAGTTACTTGCCGACTCTAAATGGAATGCAGACTGCTGGTTTGGGGAGGCTTTACAATGAACATTCAGTTATCTAACCACTTTACCTACCGCAAATTGCTGCGGTTTACCTTGCCTTCCATGGCCATGATGATCGTCACCTCGATTTACGGCGTCATAGACGGTTTGTTTATTTCAAATCTTGTGGGAAGCAATGCCTTTGCTGCTGTTAACTTGATTTTGCCGTTCGTGATGATTTTTGGCACAGTGGGATTTATGTTCGGCACCGGCGGCAGTGCACTAGTTGCCAAAACTCTCGGCGAAGGGGACACGAAAAAAGCAAATCAGATTTTTTCGATGCTGATTTATGTGTTGATTGTGTTTGGCGTTATATTCACCATACTCGGCATTGTATTTCTTAAACCAATCGCCATCCTGCTTGGAGCCACACCAGAACTGCTAGGTGATTGCCTTTCATACGGAACATTTTTGCTGCTTACATTAACTGCTTTTATGCTGCAAACCACTTTTCAGACATTTTTTGTCGTTGCTGAAAAGCCGAATATGGGGCTGACAATTTCCATTGCTTCCGGACTCACGAACATAGTTCTTGATTTTCTATTTATTTTTGTTTTTCGCTGGGGTGTAGCAGGAGCTGCCTCCGCAACAGGGCTAAGTCAGGTTGTAGGCGGTATCATTCCCTTCGTTTACTTTTTAAGAAAAAATGACAGTCTGCTCAGGCTTACCAGACCTGTTTGGAACGGAAAAGCACTGCTTCAAAGCTGTACAAACGGTTCCTCAGAGATGATGACAAACCTGTCGCTTTCTCTGGTGAATATGCTCTACAATTTCCAGTTGATGAAGCTTTCCGGGGTAAATGGCGTATCGGCTTACGGCATTATCATGTATGTATCCTTTATCTTTTCAGGCGTATTTATGGGGTATGCTATTGGTAGCGCACCGATTATCAGCTATCATTATGGCTCTGCTAATGACAGCGAACTTAAAAGCCTTTTCAAAAAGAGCCTTGTCATCATTGGCAGCTGTGCTTCCATTATGACGTTGATTGCAGAAATTCTAGCGATGCCTCTGGCAAAGATATTTGTCGGATATGACGCGGAACTACTAGCAATAACTTGCCACGCATTGAGGCTGTTTTCGCTTTCGTTCCTCTTTAGTGGTGTGAATATATTCGCATCTGCATTCTTTACCGCTCTGAACAATGGATTGGTATCTGCGTTCATTTCTTTTTTGCGTTCACTAGTGTTCCAAGTAATAATGATTTTATGGCTGCCAGTGCTCTGGGGCATAGATGGCATCTGGCTTGCTGTTGTGGTGGCAGAGCTTATGACGCTGGTAATTACCCTTACGCTATTTGCAGTAAAAAAGAAGCAGTACCACTATTTGTAAAATCCAGAACCGATAGGAATGACAGTATTGATAAGATGTCGAGAGACATGCACCAAGGCAAACCCCACTGCTGCCGAACACAAAATTGAGCTGTTACATTTTTGGTGTAGCAGCTCTGGATCACTGAGTTCAGAAACTGTAATATGTTCTTTCCCAGAATAAAGTTCCTTTTCCATATGAAAGATGACATACCCATCTAAATCCACACCATGAATGCGGATAGCTTCAAAATGAATAAGTTGGCTATCTACACAACTTTTTGTCTTACTCCAGACAAACGCATCTGCATATCCGTAGCTTTCATCTAGCTTCGGAAACAGACCGCTTTTACAGATACTTTGAAATCTCTTTTTATGCAAATCACACAACAAAAAAAGAGGCTATGTTTTTCAGTAACGAAGAACATAACCTCATGGTTGTTTTGCCCGATGGTAGACTTATTAAATAGACAATCTATAATTACTTTCTCCACGTTCGTTTTTTTATCTAATTCTTTATTTACGTAATTCATGTGCCAGCAAAGTTTCTGATACACTCAAGCAGAATATTTACCATTAAGTTCATCAAGCATTAGTTCAAATCCATTTTCAAGAAATCTTCCTCCGAAATGCTGTATGTATAAATAGTTTAGGAAATACATGTTATCAAAATCTTTGCTTACATATCCTTCTAGTTCTTCATCCTTCTGCAATTCACATATAATATTATTATCAATTACTATTCTAGGAAATATATCAATATTGTTTTTAAGCTCATATGATTTAAGTAATGCCTGCCCCCAAACCATAGTTTCATCTATATTACTTTGTATTATGCTAATAATTTCATTTAAGTAAAGAAATACATTTTTCCAGTGCATCCTCACCACTGTCAAGAAGTATATCTGGAGTAGTGCCTGTAGCTTCATTACCAGTTCCATCAGCATTCAGACCGTAGAACATGCTAAATCTGACAAGCAATCCACTGTTAGGCAAGTCTACCAGTAAAGGATCGGCTACTCCGCCATCGCCGTTGGTATTAGTACCTACCAACGTAGCAAATCCACTGTTTTTGCAGAACATAACGAAGTTTTCAGAAGCTGAGTATACCTTTTCATCTACCAGCACAAAAATCTTTCCCATATACGGTTGTGTTGAAGGCTTAAATTCTGTCCTTTCTATAATGCAATTTGATAACTTTCCAGAATACGAGGATAAGACGCCAATACCTTTAAAACCTGAAGCATCGATTATCTCATCTGTTAAAAAATTAGCATTCACACATTCTCGCGTAATCTGATTCATATTAAAAAAGAAATATCGTTCTGACTGGATAGTCTCTTTAACATTAGGTGATACAAGCAGTTGCTTCCAATATAAATCGCTTCCACCGCTGTTGCCACGGATGTCAATAATAAGGTTGGGCAACTCTTTTATCTCATTAAAGAAACGTTCAAGCACAGCCTTATCTGACATATAATCCGTCAATTTAAAACTAGGCAATTTAAGATATGCGGTCATCCCATCATCAAGAATCTTTGAATCAATCTTTGCTTCGCTCACTTTAGGAGTCTCCTCCATCTCTCTGTTTTTATAGACATCTTTTAGCCCTACTGTGCTACGAAATCCTGTATGGCTTTGATCTAATAGACTGTAGGTATTTTGACTAATTGGATTCGTCAACGTTTTAATGAGGGGCTGTATCTTTTGTAATTCATGTTCGCTAAGCAGACCGTCACCGGCAGTCAGAGTATTCGTATACAAACGGTACATATATCCATCCAGTACTGATAAATGTCCAAAGCCACCAAATTCTTTAAGGAAATATCCGATTTCCTTAAAAAATACAATATCCGTCCTGCTTTTTTCAATATTTTCACGGTATTCTGCATAAACTGCTTCTTTGTTGATACCAGATACAACTACCTCACCCCAAAATGGATAACTTTTATCTAAAACATCACACAAATACTCAAAATCCGCAATCTTTTGTTCTGTTGTCAAGTTTATTATCAGTTCGTTTTTTTGTCTAAGATTTTTCATAGAAGTACCTACAACGAGCAAAATTAAAGCGAATACTGAACCTAAAATTATTATTAATTTTTTTTTCTTATGCATTTCTGTTCTCCTTAGTGTTTTATAAATAATAGGCGTTTGCACTTTCTAACTTTTATATATAACATTTCAATTTATATCATAATTCAACAAAATGATCTAAGATGAAGCTGGAGCAACTGTAGTTTCTGTAAATGCTTGAAATGTCGTAAAACAGTTGCTATGGATAATATTAGAAGATTTTCTCTGACTAAATTTGGTTTATTTCCGAGAATGGAATATGCTGAAACAACACTGTTTAATGCAGATAGTTTTTCTTTGTTACAATAATTCTTTGCTACCAGAGCGTCTGATTGATTTGGATTTTCTCCTTTAAAACTCAGCATACCCATATGTGGCTTTTCGGCATCTGCTGAATAATATATTTTTTCTGCTGCTGTTTGTCCATGTGCTGCCCAGTGCATTTTATTTTGCACTGTTTTTAAAAACATCATTGATGATTTAGTTCTGGGATCATAGGCAATACTTGTTGCATAGATATCAAGTACTTTTCTCCAGAACACCTTTTCAGAAGAACGTATATCTCGTATACGTTCTAACAATTCATCAAAAAATACTCCGCCACCATTATTTTTCAATAAATCGTCATTCATAGCAAAGCCTTTTTTCATATATTCTTTTAAGACACTGCTTTTCTCGTCAGCTCACCATCATTAAATATAGTTTTTATATGACGAGAAATAGTGGATTTATCACGTTGAAACAATTCTGCCATTTAATCGATGGAGAGCCAAACTGTATCATTATCAAATGTAGTTTCTAATTTAGTCAAACCATCTTCGATCTGGTACATTACAATTTCAGAGTTCATTATTCACTCTCCTAACTTGATTTTCTTTTATTATACGCGTTTTATCAAAAATTTTCCATAAGTATAGTAAAAAAAGGCTAAGTTCATACGCCATTTATCGGTCTACACTTCGCCTCTTAATTTTATGGTATTTTGCTTAAAATCATTATGTCATCTATATTTTTGCTAATTTTCAGGCTCCAAACAGATGATATTTCCGGTCTGATTTTTCCCCATTTTTCGCCACAACGTATCATCAAAATCACAGTTTCAACGTGCCTTGTGGCGGTGATAATGATGTCGTAGGAAGTTGGTGGTTCCTTGGAGGAAGAATAGCTTTACAAATTTATTAATATAAAAATGGTCTATCTAGCCTTTTATTATAAGCATTATTCTTTTTTAAAGTTAAATCCTGCTTGTATAATAAAACCCAATGATTTACCATTAACCGATGATGGTTTTAGATGCTGAATAAACTCCATCATAATTTCCGGCATAGCGTGGATGTATAAAGGCAGAATAAATATTACCGTTTCATATTCTTCAACATAACGTGCCAATTCTTCCATATTATAATTGGCGTTGCATATTATGCTCACTCGGGTTTATTCTATGCTCATTCGCTTAAGATACCAGAAACGGCATAGATACATATATCCATGTTTGTTTTAATATGTTATACAAATAACTTTTTGGAGGATATTTATATATGTGTACAGCAATAACATTACAGTCACAATCCAACGAGGTGTTCTTTGGGCGTACCATGGACTTTTCACATGATATTATACCAAAGTTTTATATCGTCCCCAGTTCATACGTATGGCATAATAACTTAAATAATAATCTAATCACAGATTCCTACCGATTTATCGGACTTGGTCAGGAGCTTGATGGAATTTTGGGTTTTTATGATGGTGTCAATGAGAAAGGCTTTGCGGCAGCAGCCTTATATTTTGCCGGCTATGCCCAGTACAGTATTACAACGCATGATGACACCGAACAGATTGCATCCATTGATTTTCTCCACTATATTCTGGGCCGATGTACTTCTGTAAAAGAGCTAGCTGCTCTATTAAAAGATATTACCATAGTAGGTATTCCAGATCCTGTTACTAACACAATAGCACCATTACACTGGATTGCCACCGACAGAAGCGGCGCATGTGTAGTAATTGAACCGACTGACAAGGGGTTGAAATTAATAAATAATCCCATTGGCGTTATGTCAAATAGCCCTGATTTTAATTGGCATATGATAAATTTGAGAAACTATACAGAAACTTCTCCAACACAAACTGAAGAAGTCTTTTGGGATAATATTCAGTTAAATCCTTATGGGCAGGCCGCAGGAACGTCGTCCCTGCCAGGTGGCTTTACCTCTCCTGAGCGATTTGTACGAACCGCTTATTTAAAAACACATTTGCCAAAACCAAAGGATAGCCGCGAAGCAATTACAGCATGTTTTCATATCATGGAAAGCGTCTCTATACCAAAAGGAGCTGTCATGACTAATCGAAACACCTTTGATTATACAAAATATACAACATTTATTAATACTAATACCTGTGAATACTTCTATAAAGCTTATGATGACATAACTATTAAGAATGCAAGCCTTTGGCAAAGAAACGATAGCCAATGACCTAATGCGCCTTCAACATCATTATTTCATAAGACAAGGATTGACCAGTTCTCAACAGGCAATTAAGACTTCTATTCTCTGGTCAACCATATTTTGTGTTGTTTTCGGGTTGATAGCCGCCATATTCCCCGAGGGAATTATGTCACTGTTTACAAAAGAAGATATGGAGATGGTTAATGTCGGCTCAATCGCACTCCGGGCTACATACAGAAAAAATACGCTTTATCTCTACCGTTAATAAGAATCTCGATTAAACATTAAATTAGCTTATTGTTGTTAATTGCTAATATAAATAGTAAACATCAATCTGGAAAACCGTTGCTTTATGGTTTTCCAGATTGATGTTTACTTAACTTATTTTTAATTACAGTTTACTTCTTCTGTGGCTATTGGTCTTTCTCCAATAAGCAAACGCATTCTGTATGGCTCGTCATCGGAAACATGTCCACTGGTTGTATCTCTTTCACCGCATAGCCACTCTTGGTTAAATATTCCAAATCCCGTGCCTGCGTTTCTGGATTGCAGGAAATATAGACTATTTTCTTTGGTGAAAGCTTCGTAAGTGAATTTAAAAATTTTTCATCACTTCCAGCTCTTGGGGGATCCATAAAAACAACATCCGCATGTTCTCCTTGCGATGTCATTTGCATCATAAAGTTGCCCGCATCTTCTTGATAGAATGTAACATTAGTAATTGTATTTCGCTTTGCATTAATGATAGCATCCTTTACTGCATCTTTATTAAGCTCTACTCCAATCACTTCTTTTGCTTTTGCACTTGCAATCAAGCCAATTGTTCCGATTCCACAATAGGCATCAATTACACGTTCCTTACCTGAAAGTCCTGCCATGGCAATTGCCCTACGATATAAAACTTCAGTCTGAACAGGATTTATTTGGTAGAATGATTTGGGCGAAATACGAAATACAAGATTGCATAACGTATCTTCAATATAGCCTTTTCCATAAATAGTAGTCGATTTGTCTCCTAAAACCATACTTGTTTTTCTATTGTTTACGTTAACAATAACCGTTGTAATTTCTGGATGAAGTTTTCGAAGTGCTTTCACAAAGTTATTTTTTGATGGCAAAATAGGTGAACCGAGTACTAATACTACCATAATTTCCCCGCTCACATATCCCGTTCGAACTAGCACATGACGAAGTAATCCATATCCTGTATCCTCATCGTACGTCTTTATTTTAAATGATTTCAATAAACCACGAATGTCACAAATAATAGCATCTGCCTTTTTATTTTCAATTTGACAAACATCAATTGGCACTACCATGTGAGTACCTTCCTGATAAACACCCGATATAATCGTTCCATTTCTCAGACGGGTAAATACCGCATGAACCTTATTTCGATAATGATACGGATCTTTCATCCCGATAATCGGCTTTACCGTTCCATACTCTTTTAAAAGATCGTTTACTTTCTTTTGCTTTTTCTCTAATTGCTTGTCATAGGGCATTCCCTGCAATTGGCAACCACCACATTTTTTTGCTACCTTACAGCTATTATCACTTGTTTTCACACTAGGTTTACCAGAAAATACATGCCCTTTTTTAGTACTATTTTCTTTCTTCTCTTCTCTTGTATCTTGCGTTTTTATATTTCTAATAAAGCCATCCTTTGACTTCTTCTTACCTTCTTTTTTCATCACTTGTTTCATTATTCGCTCCATCTTTCTATTTGAAAAGATACATAATATACAGCATGTATTTTCCTATCATTAAGTACTACTTTTATAAATTGTAGCACAAAAAACTTATCTTGTATAATATATTCTTTCATTCATGACGATATCTTATATGTAAACCATTGAACTGTGTCATAATCAAGGAGGATGATTGTCGCAAAAACAATAGGTGGTTATAAAATCGAAAAAGTAGAAAAAATCACAGCATGTAATTCTTATACTGCTGGCAACAAACGTAATTGTAACCCATCGGACTTTGAAACTATTTTTACCACATTATTGTATCAAAAAGAAGAGTGCAAGGATGCACCGGTCGCCGAAAGCGATATTAGTTATGAAAGCTACAATGACAAAGCACTAAGTTTTTTTACGAATCATAAGCACATTACAGACATTTGGTGTTAGATTCTAGTATAGTAAAGTGGTGCGGATGTAGAAGAATCTATTATGATTTCTTTTTACATCCGCACCATTTTACATTCCAGAAATTTTTCCCGCCTCTTGCACTATATCTTTATAAGCGGAGTTTTTGAAATAAACCCTCAATATTTATCTTACCATAACCCCAAACATTATTGGGATACACGGTTCCCTCCTCTCGTACTGCACCCCGTGTCAAAAGACGCTTAATATCCATCCCTGTAATATATGAATAATTTCCTCTTACCACTGCCCACTCTAAGACCATAGCAGAAATTCCACATGAATATGCCGTTGCCGCCCCCGTTCCAGTCAGTGCACCATACCTTCCATTTATCGTCGCACAGGTTAAATTAACCCCAGGAGCCGCTAAGTCCGGTTTTATATCATTACTCCTTGTATATCCTCGCCCTGATTCTAACAAGATACTATCATTAATTTGGTCATATGCCGTTATTGTCATAGGATTAAGGGAATTTCCCGGTGATGTAATGGTCGTATCTGGATTTGACTGTAAAAAAAACGTATCCCCTGATATCAAATCTCCAGAAGGAAGCCATGCATGATACGAAGAAACCTCATTTTCTATGTTATGAAGACGAAAACGCCAGATGCCTTCCAATGGATTTTCCATACGTATCAGTAACATCTGATCTCCTGTCTGTTCTTCTAGTGCATTGTTATTAATCCACACCACAGACGATTCATAAATAAAAGTAAATTTACGGCATATGTTAAATCGTGGAAACTCCTCTGGTATCGTTTCACCTGTCGGAGATGTAATTTCAATGGATACACGACTTAGAGAATCACACCAAATTTCAAATGAAAAAGCGCGATCTTTCTTACTTACTTTTAATTCAAAATCACTCGTAAATGTGCTCTCATTTACTACTCCAAAAAAATGTCTTTGAGCATTTCCTTCATTTCCTGCTGCAATTGAAACACTAGTTTGCGCCCGTTGATTGATATTTCCTAAATAACTACTCGTAGCTCCAAGGGAGTCATGGCCACCTTGACTTGTTCCAAATGCAATGCATAAAATAAGCGGTCTTCTTAACTTAAGTGCTACATTTTGTAAATAACGAATTCCTAACATTATATCTGTCTCTTGATAACAGATTGCATCTTCTGGTATTAAAAACATACGACGTGTTCTGTTCTTAGCTTCTTTCAATTTAACAACAACCAATTCGGCTTCGGGTACAACACCCGAGAAGGAATTTTCCAAATCTTGTGACCCTGCTGCGATACTTGCAATAGCAGTTCCATGTCCATTTTCATCCATTGATGGAACAATTAATAGCGGACTATTACTTTTTAGAGCAATATTAATTTGTTCTCTGGTGTATTCTGTCCCATAGCTAAAGCCCTGTGGCACGACGCCATCCTGGATGGTTTGATCCCATATAGAAATAATTCTGGAAGTATTATCACTATACAAAAATGCTTTGTGTTGATAATCAATCCCTGTATCAATAATTCCGACCAAAATACCTCTTCCAAAAAGCGCTAAACTTGGATTCCTTTGCACTTTACCGATTCCTGATTTTTCAAGATCCACAGTAGATGTCAAGGTAAAAATAGAGGGAAAAAATCGGTAAGGATACTTTCCCAATGTACAAATATCCGTTGCTCCACTTGGAATAAACATAATTGAATATTTTTCGTTAATCGGTGTTAGGTTATCCCCAGTATCATACAAATATGCTACCGAATTTTCAATAATTAAATCAAAATAATTTTCATCTATTATTTTTTGAATATGAAATTCTCCTTCCTCTCTTTATTTTAAAAATAATTGTCTAAATACACCATCTATGTTAATCTTCCCATATCCCCAAATATTGTTTGGATAAATGATTTCCTCTTCTCGATCTGCTCCTCGTTTTAGTAGATTGCTTATATCCGTGCCTGAAATAGTCGTATAATTTCCTCGTATCACTGCCCATTCAAGAAGCATGGCAACAATACCGGTTCCATATGCAGTTGCCGCTCCTGTTTCGGAAAGTGAGCCGTAACCTCCATTTACTACCGCACACGTTATTTCATATCCCGGTGCCGCTATATCAGGTTTTATCGCACTCGTTGTCCTCGTGTATCCTCTTCCTGATTGCAACATAATACTATTATCCACTTGATTATACGCAGTTATTGTCAATGGGTTGATTGCGTTTCCTGGTGATAGTACCGTTGTATCTGGGTTTGACTGTAAAAAAAAGGTTTCGTCCGAAATAAAATCTCCCGCCGGAAGCCATGCATGAAACGAAGATACGCCATTTTCAATATTGTGCACACGTAGTTTCCAAATTCCTTCCAATGGATTTTCAAATCGCAGTAAAATTAGTTGATCACCCGTTTCTTGTTCTGAAACAATATTGTTTACCCAAACAACAGTTGGTACATATATAAACTTAAACATACGGCAAACACTTAATTTAGGAAACACTTCCTGTGTGGATTCTCCGCTTGGAGTGATAATTTCAATGCTAAGTCGACTTGGCGCATCCGGCCAAATTTCCATAGCAAATTTTTTATCCTTCGCACTTACCTTTAATTCAAACTCCTTTTGATAGGTTGTTGCATTTACCGTTCCAAAAAAATGTCTCTGTTTATTTCCTTCATTTCCTGCCGAAAGGGAAACACATATTTGTGGTATTTGCATCGTATAAGCTAAATAACTACTAGTAGCTCCGATTCCATCATGCCCACTTTGGCTCGTTCCAAGTGCAAGACAATAGGCAAGTGGTCTACGCAAATTTCGTGCCATATTTATAAGATATCGTGTTGCAAAAATCAAATCACTTTCTTGATAGCAAACTGGACCATCCGGTATAAAATGAATATCACGCAGTATTTGTTTTGCCTGTTTTAATTTAACAATAATAAACTGAGCAAATGGTACAATTCCGGTAAAGGAATTCTCTAAATCCTCTGATCCTGCAATAATACTTGCAATTGCTGTCCCATGTCCATTTTCATCGATTGATGGAACAATCGCAAGTGGATTATCATTTTTCAAAGCTAAATTAATTTTCTCTTTATTATATTCACTTCCAAATGTAAATCCTTCTGGTGGGACTCCTTCTTGTATCGTTTGATCCCAGATGGATAGAATACGAGATGTACCATCCTTGTTTAAAAAAGCTTTGTGCTGATAATCAATTCCCGTATCCATAATTCCAATCAATACACCACGTCCATATAACGCTAAATTTGGATTTTTTTGCACTTTCGTTATTCCAGTTTTTTCTAAATCAACTGCAGAAGTCAAACAACAAACCGATGGGAAAATATAATATGGATATGCTCCTAGATCACAAGCATTCGCATTATCAACTGGAACATGTATTAACGAATTTTTATCATTCATCGGAAGTAAATTATCTCCACTTCCATATAAATACGCGATGGTATTATCAACAATTAAATCATAATAATTTTCATCAATTACTTTTTGAATACAAAACCCCCCTTACAAATTATATCCGTAGTTTCATAAATACTCCATCAATATTGATTTTTCCATATCCCCAAATAGTATTGGGATACATCATACCCTCTTCTCGATCTGCACCTCGAATTAACAGTCTGCTAATGTCCATTCCAGTAATTGCAGGATAATTACCTCGCACCACTCCCCACTCTAAAAGCATGGCAACTATACCTGCCGCATAAGCCGCTGCTGAGCCACTTCCAGTTACTTCCCCATATCCTCCATTGATTGTTGCACAGGTAAGACGAAACCCAGGCGCTGCAAAATCTGGTTTAATTGTATTGCTCCTTGTATATCCTCTCCCTGATTTTATAAGGATACTATCATCTAGCTGATTGTATGCCGTTACAGTCATTGGATTAACTGCAGTGCCTGGTGAAGTTAACGTCGTGTCTGGATTTGATTTTAAGAAAAACGTTTCATTCGAAATTAAATTATCTGCAGGAAGCCACGCATGAAACGAAGATACCATGTTTTCAACATTTCGAACTCGAAAATGCCAAATACCCTCTAAGGGATTTTCAAACCTTACTAATATCATCTGATCCCCTGTTTCTTCTTCGATAATAAAGTTATTTACAAACACCACGGATGATTGATAAATAAACGAAAATTTGCGACACGCATTAAATTGTGCAAAAATTTCACGCGTCGATTCTCCAGTTGGAGTTATAATATCTAGCGTAAGTCGACTTGGAGCATATGCCCAAATCTCAAGAGCAAATTTCTTGTCCTTACTATTTACTATCATTTCAAAGTCACTGGTATTGGTTCCTGCATCAATCCTTCCATAATAATGTCTTTGAGCATTCCCTTCATTTCCTACTGCAATCGTAATACCAGTTTTGGGACGCTGAGAGAGAAACGATAAATATGAGCTCGTCGCTCCACGTCCATCATGCCCTCCCTGACTTGTTCCCAGTGCAATACAGATTGCAACTGGACGTTTCAACATTTGTGCCACGCTAAGTATGTATTCAATTCCAAAGATCAAATCACTTTCTTGATAACAAATGGCATCTTCTGGCACAAATGCTATCTCACGAAGATTCTGTTTTGCCTGTTTTAACTTAACAACAATCAATTCTGCTTCTGGGACAACTCCACGAAAAGAATGTTCCAAATCTTCTGAACCCGCTGCAATACTTGCAACTGCGGTTCCATGTCCATTTTCATCGTTCGTTGGAACACGTGCAAGCGGATCATCGCTCTTTAATGCCTGATTGATTTGTTCTCTCGTGTATTCCGTACCATAAGGAAATTTCTCGGAGGATATCCCATTTTGTATCGTTTGATCCCAAATCGATACAATACGAGAACTCCCATCATTATATTGAAATGCCTTGTGCCTATAATCAATCCCGGTATCAACAAATCCAAGCAATACATCACGCCCAAAAAATGCAAGATTTGGATTTTTTTGTACCTTACTTACTCCAGTTTTTTCTAAATCAATATTGGATGCCAACGTAAGTATTGATGGAAAAACATGATATGGATAAACTCCAATCTCACAAGGAGTCGCTTTTTCACTTGACACAAATGCAAGTGAATGTCTCGTATTTAATGATACAACCTGATCTGGATTATCATATAAATATCCTAAATCTTTATCAATAATTAAATCAATATAATTTTCATCAATAATATTATGAATAGAAATCCCTCCTTATGCCATTATTTTATGATAACAATCGAAAGACACCATCAATATTAATTCTGCCATATCCCCAAATATTGTTCGGATACAGAATTTCTTCCTCTCGATCGGTAGCTCGTATTAAAAGATTTTTAATGTCCGATCCTGTGATGGTTTTATAATTACCTCGTATCACTGCCCATTCAAGAATCATTGCGACAATACCCGTTGCATACGCACTAGCTGCTCCAGTTCCAGTTAAAGTCCCATATCCACCATTGATTGCTGCACAAATAAGATTATATCCTGGTGCTGCAATATCAGGTTTTATAGCCGTAGTAGTTCTAGTATAGCCTCTTCCCGATTCGATTAAAATCCCATTATTTAGTTGATTATATGCAGTTACTGTCAAAAGTTTCGCAGCATTCCCTGGTGAAAGTACCGTTGTGTCTGGGTTCGACTGTAAAAATATAGTTTCGTTCGAAATAAAATCGCCTGCTGGAAGCCATGCATGAAACGAAGCGACCGCATTCTCAATGTTTCGAACCCGTAATCGCCATATCCCTTCTTGTGGATTTTCAAGACGAACCAGTATCAGCTGATCTCCTGTTTCTTCTTCCGAAATAATATTATTCACCCAAATCACAGAAGCCTCATAGATATAGGTAAACTTCCTGCATGCATTTAATCGTGGAAAAACTTGCCGTGTTGATTCACCTGTCGGAGTAATAATTTCTATAGAAAAACGACTTGGAGCATACGGCCAAATTTCAAATGAAAATTTTTTATCCTTGCTACTCACCTTTAATTCAAACTCCTTTGTATATGTTACTGCATCTAGCGTTCCAAAATAATGTCGTTGTGCATTGCCCTCATTTCCTGCACAAATTGTAACACTCATTTGTGATATTTCATTAATATATGTTAAATACATACTCGTAGATCCCAGTCCATCATGCCCACTTTGACTGGTTCCAAGCGCAATACATAAAGCAAGTGGGCGACGCAATCTTTTGGCCGTTTCAAACAAATACCGCGCTGCAAATATCACATCGCTTTCTTGATAACAAACCGGTCCTTCTGGTATAAAATGAATATTTCGCAAAACCTTCTTTGCCTGTTTTAGTTTAACAACAAGTAAATCAGAGTAAGGCACAATACCTGTAAATGAATTTTCTAAATCTTGTGAACCGCAAATAATACTAGCAATCGCTGTTCCATGTCCATTATCATCTACAGAGGGAACGATGGTAAGCGGATTGTCACTTTTTAATGCAAGATTAATCTGTTCTTGCTTGTATTCTGTTCCATAAGGAATGCCGTCTGGTGGTATTCCATCTTGTATGGTTTGATCCCATATTGATAAAATGCGCGAAGTGCCATCCTGATACAAAAATGCCTTATGCTGATAATCAATTCCGGTATCAATAACACCAACCAAAACGCCTTCACCAAACAGTGCCAGATTAGGATTTTTCTGTACTTTCGTAACTCCCGTTTTTTCAAAATCAAGATCGGATGTAAGACAAAATACAGATGGAAACATATGATACGGGTAAATTCCAAGATCACAGACATCTGGCTCATCAGCAGGAACATTGATTAGAATATCTTTTAAATTTATTTGGGTCACATTATCGTTATTCTCATACATATCAGCAATTGCTTTATTAGCAATTAAGTCATAGTAATTTTCATTAACAATTTTATGTATAAAAAAACCTCCTAACGATTAAATACTTAGTTTTTCAAATAATCCAGCAATATCAATCTTGCCATATCCCCAAATTTTGTTAGGGTAAACCATTCCCTCTTCTCGCGTTGCGCCTCTTAATAAAAGTTTACTAATATTCATTCCTGTAATATTTGTATAATTACCTCGTATTACCGCCCATTCAAGAATCATTGCGATAATTCCAGTCGCATAAGCACAAGCTGCTCCAGTTCCAGTTGCAACGCCGTATTCCCCATTTAATGCTGCACAGGTAAGTTTGTATCCGGGTGCTGCAATATCTGGTTTTATCGTATTACTTCTTGTGTAACCTCTTCCCGATTCTAAAAGAATACTATCACTCATCTGGTTATATGCGGTTATTGTCAGGGGATCAACCGCAGTTCCTGGCGAAGTTAGCGTAGTATCCGGACTTGATTGTAAAAAAAAGGTATCGGTTGAAATTAAATCTCCCGCTGGGAGCCATGCATGAAACGAAGAAACCATCTGTTCCATATTTACTACTCGAAAACGCCAGATACCCTCGCTCGGATTTTCCATACGTATTAGTATCATCTGGTCTCCCGTTTCCTCTTCTATAATCATATTATTTACCCAAACCACTGAGGATTCTCGAACAAAGGAAAATCTACGACATTCGTCAAGGCTCGCATCTATTTCGCGGGTTGACTCTCCTGTTGGAGTAATAATCTCTATTGAGAGGCGGGACGGTACATAGGCCCAGATTTGAAAGGCAAATTTCTTATCTTTGCTACTCACTTTTAATTCAAATTCATCCAAATACAAATCAGCAGATACCGTTCCAAAATAGTGCCTTTGTTTATTTCCCTCATTTCCCGCAGCAATTCCTATTCCCAATTTTGGTGTATGTGAAATCCAAGATAAATAAGAACTGGTACCTCCGCTCCCATCGTGCCCACCTTGACTTGTTCCAAGTCCAATGCATAGAGCGATTGGACGTTTCATTGTATTTACCATTTTATGAAAATAGCTAATCGCTAATATCAAATCACTTTCCTGATAGCAAATTGCTTCATCTGGTACAAAAAAAAGATCACGGATATTTTGTTTTGCCTGCTTTAATTTAACAATAACTAACTCCGAAGATGGTACAATACCTGAAAATAAATTTTTTAAATCTTCCGATCCAGCCGCAATACTGGCAAGTGCTGTTCCATGTCCATTTTCATCCACAGAGGGAACGATCGCAAGTGGATCATTCGTTTTTAACGCAACATTAATTTGTGCTTTATTATATTCTGCACCATAGGTATATCCTTCCGGCGGTATTCCATCTTGCAAGGTTTGATCCCATATTGACAGTATACGGGAAGTACCATCGTGATTTAAAAACGCCTTATGTTGATAATCAATTCCTGTATCGATAATACCGACAATAACACCACTCCCAAAAAGAGCTAAATTCGGGTTTCGCTGCACGCTGCTTACTCCTGATTCTTCAAGCTCAATTACCGAATCTAGGGTAAAAATTGACGAAAAAATATGATAAGGATACGTTCCAAGATCACATGGATCCACCTTTTCTATTGGAACATGTATTATGGAATCTCTCTGATTCATAGGAGTAATACTATCTTCACTCCCATATATATAACCTAGTTCTTTATTAATAATTAAATCATAGTATTTTTCATCATAAATTTTTTTAATAAATAAACCCCCTCACCATAAGATAGTAGTCTATCTTTATATCTTATGATAAGGAGGTAAAAATATTGATAAAAATATTTCATCATAGCCCAATCGCTAACACTGCAAGCTACAATTAAAAATCATTTTCATTATTAATTTGCTATAGACAACCACTTAATTTAAATGACATAATGCTCTTGCCATAATGCTCATATCTTTATATTCACACTCAGAAGATAGCAGCACCAAATAATCTCCTGGTGAAATTATTGTATCGCCATTTGGTACAATCTCTTTATCTCCGCGATGAATTCCTACAACCAAAGCTCCCTCTGGCCAAGTTATTTCACTTACCATTTTACCGGACACTTCACTTCCTAGTTCGACTGGAATTTCCAACAAGGCTCCTGGCTTATTCACTTTTATTGTATCCTTGTCTTCCTCCGTCATACGCTCTAACAAAGCTTCATAGATTGGTGTCACGCGCAGTACATCTGATATAAGTAGTGCAGTAAAAGAACATACGGCTACAGGGAGCAAATGTACCAGCGATCCTGTCATTTCTGCTGTTAATAAGATACTTGTAACCGGTGCTTTTACCGATGACGACAACGCTCCCGCCATTGTACAAACGCAAAAAACAGGAATATATTCGACTGGAAAACCAAATTGTACGACAAACAAACCCAAAACACTTCCTGTTAATGCACCTACCGAAAGAATCGGCAAAAAAATTCCTCCTGGAAGTCCACTACCGAAACTTGTACATGTAAAGATAAATTTAACCACTAAAAAAATAAATAACATAATAATACCACTTTGAGCTTCCTCCGCAGCCTGAATTAAATTCTGTCCACCCCCTAAGACTTGTGGAAGAAAAAGACCACAAGGAAGTGCTATTATAAATGCAGCTATAAGACGCATTTTAGCAGGTATTTTCTCATATAAAGATTGAGATGCAAGCAATGCTTTATTAATGAGAGATCCAACTAATCCAGATAAAATACCTAACGGAACTAAGAATAAGTAGAATTTTACTGGAAGTTGCGGAATTTTAATAAAACTTAGTACTGGGGTAAGTCCGAAAAAGTATTTTGACACCACATCGGCTGTCAACGAAGCAGTTGTCGCGGCTATGAGAATCAGAGGGGAAAAACTTCTATGTACTTCTTCCAATGCAAAGACCATTCCAGATAGTGGTGCACTAAATGCAGCAGACAAACCCGCTGCAGCTCCCCCTGTAATAAGATAATTTTCTTCTAATTTATTTTTACTTATTTTTTTCGATATTGCCTGATATCCACAAGCTCCTATTTGAATTGAAGGGCCTTCCCTTCCAAGCGAAACACCTGCAAACGATGAAAGAATACCGCCAACAAAACGAACGAAAAGAATCATATACCATTTCATTTTCATCCCGTACAAAACAATACCCTCTACTTGTGGTATTCCACTCCCTGTTGCCATTGGCTCAAGTTTTACAAGCCAGGAAATAAATAATCCAGCAAATATAACTGCTATCAACCATAAAATAATCATTGCAGGGTTCACCTTTAAATAGGCATATATCTTAATCGCTGCTTCCGTTCCATATTCAATTCCTAATCGATATAGAACCGCTAATACTCCTGCAATTAACCCTGACAAAACTCCCTTAACCGTTATACTCCATTTAATCTTATTCATTCCTGATAGTATATTATAAACCTTGGACTTACCCATTCATATTCCTCCAACTGTGCATTTAATCTCATTTAGTATACCATCTATCCCATTTGCAATCAACCATCCAAGCCCTTAAACATACAGAATACTATAAATGTTTCCTATAGCCCTCCCTGTTTTTTCATACTTCAATGAATTATTATACATTTTAGTATGTAATATCATACTAATTTTGTTATATTTTCAATAACTTTATTCTAACAATTCCATAATAAGAACTTCATTTTGTATTTTTCTATAAATCCATTTTCAAATCAAAATTTCCTGCTCGTCAAATATTCGCTTAACTATTTTCTCATAATCAGCGACCCGCTCTACTTTTCTAATTTTCTTCCAGTATACCTCGTTATTAGAAAATAGTTGAATCATATAAAACCATAGTTCTTTCATCTTAAACAAGACATTTCGATTACCAAATAAGTTTTCCTTATGTGCTTCATAAATTCTATTATGAAATTCCAAAAGCACATGCTTATCAATCATCTGTTTCGCTGTAATCAAATGAACCAATCCTGGATTGGTTAAGAGTCCTCTTCCAATCATGAGTGTTTCCACCTGATCAAACTTATCTATAAAATTCATATATTCATCAACCGTAAAAATATCACCATTGTAACAAACCGGATTTTTACTTAACCGTAAGGCATCTCGAAAAATCCCTAAATTCGGTTGATTTTTATAAAAATCTTGCTGTGTCCGAGGATGAATAATAAGTTCTTCCAATGGAAATTCATTAAAAATTTCCAGTAAGTTATAAAACTCATCTGGATTATTTTTCCCAATTCTTGTTTTTACCGAAATTTTTGTTACCGAAGCCGAATATATTTCCTCCAAAAATTTATGCAACTCCTCCGTCTTTAAAAGGAACCCGGATCCTTTGTTTTTTGAAACGACTGTTTGTGAAGGACATCCTAAATTTAAATTAATCGTCTGATACCCCAATTGCTTAATTTCTTTTGATGTTTCTATAAAATCCAATGCATTATTACTAAGCAATTGTGGAACCAATACAATCCCCTGATTATTTTCTGGTAAAATATCGTTTCGCTCACGTGTTCGCAAACTTCCTTTTTGAGTTGTTGAAATAAAAGGAGAAAAATACTTATCAACACCTCCAAAATAAGCATGATGGGCATTTCGATAAATATAATTCGTCAGCCCCTCCATCGGTGCAAAATAAAAATTCATTACATGCTTACTCCTATATCTTCTTTTGTTAATCTATGAATTATAGTTTCATACTGTGGATATAATTCCAGCAAAACATTGCGTTTGAACAGTTCGAACTCTTTAAAATCAAATCCTGGTGATACCATGCAACCAACCAAAGCATAGCCCTCATGATTCATTGCAGACCCAAATATATATCCCTTCGGAACTAGAACTTGTGGTTTTTCACCCCGATTAGTATCAAGCCCAAGTTCTTGTGTTATCAGCTCTCCATCCAGATTAATCATATAAATCGTAAGAGAAGAACCCGCATGATAATACCACATTTCATCCGATTTCAATCGATGAAAATTTGATACTTCTCCATCTCGCAATAAAAAATAGATACTTGTCCACAGCAGTTTCGACTCTAATTCAAGTGATTCACTTGATAAAAAACTTTCCTTATAAAATCCTCCCTCTTGATGAGGTATCATATTTAACTCTTTAATAAAATAATCCGCGCTATATATTACATTCTGATCCATCCTTACTCTCCTTTGCTTTTTTTAATCATACCTATACCATAAAAATATAGAACCGGAAAAGAACATTCCAGTTCTATATTAATTACTCTGATATATTGCATATACTATACATGATACTTGTTTAAGTCTTCTTGGAAATTTTTAATCATGGAGTCAAAAATTGTTATTTGCGTGGTTAACTCGCTAATTTGATCCACATAAACAGCAACATTTGCACTTGCTTCCTCCGTTGATGCCGAATTTTCTTCCGCAATGGCAGCTAAATTTTCTATATTATCAAATAACGAAGAAATATTGTCTGCCTCCTTTTCTAAATCCTGTGAAGTCTTTATCATAACCGTAGATACATCTTTCAAGTTATCATTGGATTCACTAGAAGTCTCCACAGCACCGGCTAAACTTCCACTTTCTTTTTCTAATATATTATATTGTACATCAATTCCTTCTACAACCTCACCTACACTTGTTAAAAAGCTAGTAAGGCTTCCATTAATTTGTTCCACTGCTTGATTGGTTTCTCCTGAAAGTTTACGCACTTCCTCTGCAACAACCGCAAAGCCTTTTCCTGCATCGCCCGCTCTAGCCGCTTCAATTGATGCATTCAATGCCAACAGATTTATTTGCTTTGCTATACCAGAAACAATGGATACAATTTGTGTTATATTATCTACATTTTTTCTTAATTCACCACTACTATTTTTAATTCCGCTAAATTTATAAAGAACATCACTTATTTGCGTTGCTGTATTTTTCACATTGTGGAAACTGTCTTCAATGCTGCCAACTGCATCTTCAATACGATCTTTATTTTCCTGACTCTCTCCTGATATTCTTGTTACATTGTTAATGCTATCATTTAAAACAATAACTGCATTTTCCGTATCCTCTGCTTGTTTCGTCGCAGCAAGTGCTACTTCATCCAGTACTCCTGTAATATCATTGGAAGCCGTTTGCATCGTTCCCGCTATCGAAGATACCGAATGATTAAAGGTATACATCTCATCCACAATGGCATGGAAACCAATAAAATCCTTTTGGATATTTTTTTTGATATCATTGATTCCCTTCATGATAAGTTCATATTCATCCTTTGAATGTATATGCGATGCTTCAACAAATTCGCGATTTCCTATTTTTTTAAGCTCATCATAGACCATTTTCTTTGGTCGCTGTAGCAAAATGGAAGAGCAAATGGAACTCAAGAATGTTATGCCACTTAGAACAAGAGTATCGATCGGATTGGAAACTATTATAAAAGAAGCAATTGCCATTACAATTGTATTTAATACAGCCGCTTTTACTGATGAATTTCGAATAAATCCAAAGGAAAGAAGCTGATTAATCCGATATTTCTTAGTATATTGAATTTCTTTTTCAAATTTTAATTTTAAAGTTATTTCTTCTTTTGTTTGATTCAACACTTCTACTTGAATAGTCTCTTTAAAATAGGTAGCAACTCCTGTTATTAATCCTGATAAATAATCTCCCATTCCTCTCTTGGATCGATAAATAAATAAGGCTTCATAGGAAGAAATTGGTTTCATATCCAGTATTGGAGGCACTGCTCCTTTGAAACGCTTCATTACAATAACATGCACATCATTCATTGATTTCAAAAATTGATAAGCAGAGTCATGGCGAAAAAATCCTGGATAGTTTTTGCTAAATGTCTTTATGTTTTCTTCTCCCATGATCTTCCATATTTCTCCATGAGTTTTTCCAGCTGCTTTCCCAATATCATCAACTAAACCAATTGCTACTCGATCTTCAATATCTTCGAGTGGGGAAAAGATATAATCAATTGGGAAATTATATGCTTTTAGTTTTTCTTCCACTACTTTCTTTCCGAACAGTCCTTTGCACGACTCGACCCAGGATGAAACTACGGTTCCTTTCATATGTAATACTTCCTTTCATTCTATACTTACATTCCGTTTAAACGATTGCTTTTTTTACTTTCAAATTACGACTTTATTTATATCATATCAACAAAAATATAGAAATACAATAAATTTTCATGTAAAATAGTTGAATATTAGAAGTAAATCAGTAATAATTCTTGTTTTATTCTAGCATTATTACTGTATGATTTCAAGTCTATCTTAAATTTTTGATTAATAAACTTCTACCGCATCTTTTGTAGCCATCACAATGTAAAAATATGAATTTAACTGTGTCATATGAATGTCGTGAAACCCAGCAGTTTTAAGTTCTTTTTTTAAGTCACTACTATCAATTCTATGATTTATTGGCGGTCCATAGTCACTTTCACTCTTTATCCACTCAACAACAGCAATTCTCCCTGTCTTCGAAAGGAGTCGCCTGGTTTCGTTCAAAAATCGTTGATGATCTTCTATTTCATGTAAAACCGTACAAAGGAACGCAAAGGTAGCCGATTGATCTTCTAATTTAAACTCATATTCCTCTGTTTTAAACGTCCTAATATTATCTAGCAAATTCTCGTTCATTTTTTTGTGAACCTCTAACAACATCTCTTCTTCAATATCAAGAGCATATACCACCCCATTTGCACCTACAATCGTTGCAGCAGGAAGTGAAAAATATCCGATTCCACATCCAATATCTGCAAAACGATCGCCTTCTTTCAATCCAATTTCTCGCAATACGGTATCGACTGGAAGCATTTCCCGCCTCTTTTCATTGTCAAGTTTCTTTTTTTTATTAACATCAAATTTATGCGTCATGAATTTTTCTCCTTTTCATTCTATGATTCTTTCTTCTTAATTGTATTCGAAGAAGATGCCTTGGTCAAATTCTATCGATCAACTTGCAACAATTTTCCACTAGCCTTTCTATGTACTAAATAAAACACTAAAATCATAGAACAAATATCTGCCAACGGTTGTGCTGCAATAATACCGTTTAATCCAGATATCTTTGCTGCAATCAAAAGAATTGGTATAAAAAACATTCCTTGCCTTCCTATACTTATCATACCACCTTCTTTTGCCTTTCCTAAGCCCATAAACATCGTGCTATATACCATCTGATATCCCATTCCAATAAAGGTAAGTAAGTTCATAACGAGTGTTTTTTGCCCGATTCGTAATACATTACTATCAGTTCTGATAAAAGCCTGTATCAACGGCCGCTTTAGTCCAATGAATAATACAGCAACACTTATACAAAATATAGTTGTCCATAGCAATGCTGTTTTTGTAGCCTCCTTCACTCTCGCTTGATTCCCTGCTGCATAATTGTAGCCTACAAATGGCTGATATCCTTTTAAAAAGCCCATAATCATCATTGCTCCTAGCGATAAAATTCGATTGACCACACCAATCGCCGCTACTGCTTCATCACCATATTTGGCCGCTTGACTATTGGTAAGACTCAGTGCCAGGCTGCATAACAACTGATAGACTAACATAGGAATACCAATCTTAAATATTTCAGCAAATACTTTTCTTTGCAATCTAAAATTTTTAATTGAAAAATGAAAGTTACTTCTTCCACGTAATATATAGTACATATAAATACAAAATACAATAAATCTTGACAATAGTGTTGCGAATGCAGCACCTTTCACCCCCAGATCCAATTTAAAAATAAAAATTGGGTCTAGTATTACATTTACCACGCCGCCAGTGAGCATTGCTATCATACTATATGATGTTGCTCCTTCTGCAGTAATAATATTATTGACTGTAATATTAAACACATTAAAAATCAAACCAATCAAAAACCAAACGGCATATTCCTTTGCATAAGGCATAATTGAGTCAGTTGCACCAAGCACTTTCAAAAATGGATTCAAAAATTGAAGCATTGCCAAAATAATAAGTATCGCTGTCACCATACTTGCTCCCACTGCCGTAGAAGCGCACTCATCTGCTTCCTTAAATTGTTTATTCCCTAATAATCTTGCTAAATATGAGGATGCCCCAGAACCAAACAGCAACCCTACCCCTAATAAAATGACTCCAATTGGAAATACAACGGATACTGCTCCTATTTGTGACGTTCCCAATTGTCCAACAAAATATGCATCTACTAAATTATATAAAGCGGATGTCATCATTCCAATCATAGTTGGAACTCCAAGTTTCAACAGCGCTTTTGATACCTTTTCATTACTTAATAAATACAATCGTTCACTATTACGTTTCATTTTTCCTCCATTATGCCTCCAAAGAGCATCTATGCTATCTTTTTGTATTGTTTCTTTACTATATACCTACAATATATTATAGTTGCTATACTTTAAGTGTTAAAAAATCGGCTGTCTCCACAGCCAATTTACTTTAATTTTTCGTCCAATGATTTATCAAACTCTTCTAATAAATATTCCATCTGTTTTGAAACATCCTCTGGAATCTCACGTAACAAGGCAAAAAATTGCTCATTTGTCGTTTCATGATATTCTTTATGACTGCCATAAGCCACTCTCCCCTGCTCCGTTAATGTTAAGCACACTTGCGTATCGGAAGTTGGAGACACACTTTTTTGAACAAACCCTTTATCAACCAATTTATATATCATCTGAGAAGCTGCACCTTTGGTTATCCCCTGCATATTAGCCAAGGTTGTCACATTCATTTCTGGATGTTCTCCTACTGCAGCAATTGTATGAATTTCTGATCTCGATAGGGTTATATTAGATCCATACAATCTTTTTTTCTGTTCTACTTGGTTATATTTATGGATGATTCGTTCCATTAACACGGATAGTCTGCTATAGTCTTCCACGCTATTTCCTCCTTCTTATTTTGTTTAGCAACTATACAGTATAGTAGTACGATTTTATGTCTTTGTCAATCCCTAAAAAATAACCCTAACGCCCATGTTTAAAAATTAAAATCGAATGATTGGTACTCTGAAAAGATTCAATATCAACACATGTACAAAAGCAAGTGGCAAAATTAAAACACTGGCAATCATTAAAGCTAACTCATACATCAAATTGCTCCTTTTATCCGGTTTTCCTTTCATTCGACTAAAAAAAGAACCCCAGGGAATTCCATAAACGTTGCCCAACATTATCATGCGGATTGCCCCCAGAATACCCTTTGCCTTAGATAACCCATAGGTTTCTATCATGCGCTCCCATGACTTCTTTGAGGGGATTCCCCTTGAATCGGCATAATGCTGCGCAAACATAATTGCCTGAAGTTCTTCAGCCGGAATATCGTTGCTTATGCCATCTAACATGTTCTGGATTTCAGCATTGCTCAAGCCAGCTTCCAACGCCATCTTCGTATGAGCATAGGAGCATATCGCACAACCATTTACTTCAGTCACTGCAAGCATGACTCTTTCACTAAACTTCTGGTCTATTTCTCCGTTCTTTTTTGCATGTCTGAACGCAGGTATTGTCCGTAAGGCCTTCCATGTAATACTATATACTTCTTTTATAGAATAAAGCTTTCTGCTCCCATCCATTTGCATAGCAATCACTCCTATCATTCCTTATTTTTTAGATATTCAATATACTCGCTGCCCCAGCCCCTGACTTCCTTTGCATCCTTATCTGACATCCGTTCATTCTTCTATATATTCAAATAATTCTCCTGGTTGACAATGAAGTGCTTTACAGATAGCATTCATTGTATCAAATCGTATCCCTTTCATTTTACCTGTTTTCAAATTTGAAAGATTTACATTTGTCATTTCTACTCTTTTCGCTAATTCATTTAAAGACATTTTTCTATCTGCCATAACCCTATCCAATCGTATTACTATAGCCATATACACAATCTCCATTCTTTCCTGTAAAGATTCATCGATTCTTCCATTTATGCAATCTGATCCAAATCTTCTTGAAGTTCACACCCAAACTTAAAAATTTCTGATAGGATACCAAATATAACGCTTATAGAAAGAATATAAAAATTCAAAGAAGAAAAATCAATTGTAATATACTGAAATATAATCATAGAACCAACTATATCAACAATTTTGGGAACAACTGCTAACAGAAAACTAAAGATTGCAACTCCTCTCAAAATAGATACACACTTCCTCGAGAAAGGCGTTAATCCATTTTTGACTTGTGAAAGCATAAAATATAAAAGTATAAAAATAATCTCCATTAAAACATTTCTAACGATTCCATTCACATTATCCATAATAATATTAGCCAATACATTCGTATTACCTGTATTATCTAATCTGCAATAATTATTGTAATTAACAGGATAGTATTGTTCCCCCTCAATATACAAGTAGTAATTATTTGTGTTATTAACCGTATCGGTAGGTGCTATCTTTACTTCAAATGATGATTTTGTCATTTTAGAATACTCAATAATTTTTCCCATATTACTAATAATAGCCATGGCAAAAAGTATACAAATAATCCATAAAATAATCGTATCCACTTTTAGTTTTTTTTGTAATAATTTTATATTTGTATTCATTTCTTTCCCTCCATGTAATACAATTGACTTCAAAATTCATGCAAAATTTAGCTGAATTCATTTTGTATTACTAGTAAGTATACTAAAACTATTTTTAAACTTTGTCAATAATTATTTAAACTAAAGCTTTAATTTTTTATTTTTCGATTATATTTTAATCCCAACCCATCTCAGCTACAAAACGCCGTACAAAACGATTCATTTCCTATTCTGTGAAAGGTGTTGATACCGTTTCTAACTGATTTTGTAGCAAAGGAAATAGTTCATCCATTTTCTCTAGCTTCTCATTCTTGTAGGTATCTTCAATTATATCTGAACTAGCAAGCTTTGCTCCTACTTCATCTAAAAAGCCATAAACTACACTAAGATCCGAAAGTAACGCTTCATTTTCGTTCCAACCATTCTCCTGCGCTTTAGCAGTCACTTCATTTGTGAGATCAACGAGTTCGTTGAATCGATCAACGAATTTATTTTCTTTCACGCTTAATGCTATTTCATCTACTATTAACACTAATATTTCTTTATTGTTTTCAATCTCCTTATCTACTGCTGCTTCAAAATCTGAGGTACCTTCTAAGTATCCACCCATGTCAATAATCGCTTGATGGTTTTTTGTTACTTCATCAAGTTCTTCTCTTAACTGATCAATGACGGATTGGTACTTTTGGTCCAAATTATTATCAGCCACCACGGTTTCAATTTCAACTATTGTTGCCTCTAACGCATCTAATTTTGGTTGTATTACTGCATTGTTTTCATCAATTCTCATCTGTTCTTCTGTTTCTTCTTCACTATTTTCTACGTTACCTTCTGTATTAACTGCTAGATCATCGTCTTTTACCGGCGATTGTCCACATGCAACAAGCGTAAATAGTAAAACCGCCACAACCATAAATAATACTAATTTTTTCAAAATAAATATCCTCCCTATCCGTTTCATAAAAAATTTACAAATATATATCACCCGTAATTATAGTATTTTTTTTTCAAAAAAAACGTTCTATGCTTGAATTGTACTTATTTTTGCGTAGAATGACAAATTCCATATTGCTTCATTCTCTTGATTTTATACGTTGCGGCGTATACACTAAAACGGTAGATATACAACCATTGAAGACTAGAAATGCCTGATTATATATCCATACAGCAGATTGTGACACATAAAAAATAAGGAGAATGCACGATGAAAAACAAAATTTTACTTTTAGAAGATGATATTAGTTTAGTAGATGGATTGAAATACGCGTTGAAGCGTAATGGATTTGATGTTGAACTTGTCCGTACTGTAAGAGAGGCTATCGACTGCATTCCTGACATTGAAAACTATAACTTATTGATTCTTGATGTTACATTGCCCGACGGAACTGGATTTGAAGTTTGCGAAAAAGTAAGAAAATATGGAAACCAAATACCAATCATTTTTTTGACAGCTTCGGATGAAGAAGTCAACGTGATTAGAGGATTAGACAGCGGCGGTGACGATTATGTTACAAAACCATTTAAACTAGGTGAACTGTGTTCCCGCATTCATGCTTTGCTACGCCGAGCTGACCTATCCAATCAAAATAATAACACAGTTATCAAGTGCGGTGATACTTCGATTGACCTTCTCGGAAACCGTGTGTTGCTACACGGGAAGCCATTGGATTTAACAAGTGCCGAATATCGCCTACTCTGCCTATTGGTACAAAACGCTAATCGGGTGGTAACAAGAGATAGCATTTTAAATGAGCTATGGGACAACACTGGTGACTTTGTAGATGACAATACGCTTTCCGTTTATGTGCGACGACTCCGTGAAAAAGTTGAAGTCGACCCATCACACCCAGAACGTTTGATAACTATTCGGGGATTTGGTTATCAGTGGAGTGTGTCCCTATGAATATCTGCCGTGATAAACAAATAAGACATTTTTGTATCGTCCTTCTTTCTTTTTCCTTCCTGCTTTTTCTTACTGGCATAGGACTGAATACAGTGCACACAAAAGCTGTACAACATTTATTTATATCGCATGACAGGGCTGTTGCAACCTCCCTTTTAGAGCAAGGTGTTTCTAAAGATGTGATTGCCAAAGCCATTACGCATACAGCAACAAGCAAAGAGGGAATTGATTTACTGGGTAACATTGGTATTACAGAACATACGGCAGTCAGATTTCTTCCTTTCATTTCAGAGTTTCAGCAGATAACAGGGTATTCTATGCTACTAATAGGAGTAGCTCTATTCTCATTACTTTTCGGTGGAACTTATATTTTCTTTCGGAAAAGGGAGGAGCTTTATCATCAGGCAGAGCAAGTAATTACCCGTTTTGTAGAGGGCGATTATTCCTGTCATATGCCGCAAATGAAGGAAGGAAGCATCTATCGCCTCTTCGCTTCCATCGATCAGCTTGCCACATTACTACAATCCAAAAATGAGACCGAACAGAAAACAAAAGTGTTTTTGAAAAATACGATTTCAGATATTTCCCACCAGCTAAAAACGCCGCTTGCCGCCCTTATCATGTATTATGAAATTATTTCCGATGAACCAAATAATGCTGATACGGTGAAAGAATATTCCGCAAGGACTGGATTGGCACTAAACCGTATGGAACAACTCATTCAGTCTATGTTAAAAATTACTCGTTTGGATGCTGGTAGTATTGTTTTTGAACAAAACTGCTGCCATGTATCCGAATTAATTTCACTCTCTATCCGTGAATTAACAGCACGGGCAGCGCGTGAGGAAAAAGAAATTCTAATCGACCGTTCACTAAAAGATACTATTGTCTGTGATAAACACTGGACAAGTGAAGCGATTGGAAATATTATAAAAAATGCTTTGGATCATACCAATTCAGGCGGAAAAATCCATATCTCATGGGAACATACTCCTACACTGATTCGTATTTTTATATCCGATAATGGAATGGGAATCGCCTTAGAAGATCTACATCATATTTTCAAACGGTTCTATCGCAGTAAAAAATCCATGGACACACAAGGCGTGGGGCTTGGTCTCTCTTTGGCAAAATCCATTGTTGAGGAACAAGGCGGATTTATCTCCGTTCAAAGCACTTTGTATAAGGGAACTATTTTTACTCTTTCCTTCCTTACGAAATTGTAAGCTGCAATTCACCCGATTGTAAGGTGTACCTGTTATTATGTTCAAAAAAGGAGGTACGTAAATTATGGAAATCCTAAACGTACAGCATGTATATAAAACTTATGGTAAAGATGAAAATCAGGTTAATGCACTAAAGGATGTTTCATTTACATTGGAACAAGGCGAATTTACAGCAGTAGTTGGTGAATCTGGTTCTGGAAAAAGTACGTTACTCAATTGCATCGGTGCACTGGATACTCCCACGTCTGGAAAAATCTATATGGATGGTAAAAATTTATTTTCTATGAAAGAGGAAGAACGTACCATATTCAGACGGCGCAACATAGGTTTTGTGTTTCAATCGTTCCAGTTGGTTGCTGAACTGACTGTCGAACAAAATATTATGTTCCCTATTCTTCTAGATTACCGTAAACCAGAGGCAGCCGCAGTTGATGAGATTTTAGAAGTCTTAGGGCTTAGTGAACGGCGTCACCACTTGCCGAGCCAATTATCCGGTGGACAACAACAGCGTGCCGCTATCGGTCGTGCACTCATTACAAAACCTAAATTGATTTTAGCTGATGAACCGACTGGAAACCTTGACAGTAAAAACAGTCAGGATGTTATAGATCTACTGATTAAGGCTTCCCGCCATTATCAACAGACCATTTTAATGATTACTCACAACAGCAATCTGACCACTTCGGTAGATCGAGTGCTGCGTGTAACAGATGGTAAGCTTACCGATTTAGGAGGGAAAGAGAATGAAAAGTTATCTTGATCTTGTCCCTATTTCAGCCAAAGTTCATAAAAGGCAAAACCGAATGTCTATATTCTGCATTGTTTTAGCCGTATTTTTGGTTACTGCTATTTTTGGCATGGCCGATATGTTTATACGCAGCCAGATTATGCAGGCACGTATGGAAGAGGGAAATTGGCATGCTACATTCCGAGACATAAGTGAGGAAGAAGCGAATTTGATTGCCGTACGCCCCGAGATAATCGCATCTTCTTGGTATGGTGTCCTTAATTTCAGCGGAGACCTTGGATATACGTTATCAGGCAAGAACCTCATTATTTGCGGAAGCGACAAAAGCTTTCTGTCCGAAATGCAAACCGATCAGATTGTGGACGGCGCATTTCCTAAAGGAAACAACGAGGTACTCATAACTGAAAATACGAGGAAGACTCTTTTATTACAACTTGGAGATCCGATTTCGATAAATACGCCAGATGGAACAGTCCTTCAATTTACTGTTTCTGGTTTTCTGAAAAATGTTTCTAAAACAATGCAGGATGATTCCTATGCAATTTTTCTTACAACCAATGAATTCCGTTCCATATATCCCCACGTTTCAAACGGTGAACCTTCTGACTATAACAGCACATATTATGTACAGTTTTCCACTCACTGCAATATACAAAAAACATTAGACGACATTCAATCTCAACTTGGTCTCTCGAAAAAACAAATTTCTGAAAATACAAAACTTCTGGGATTACTTGGAGAAAGCGGAAATTCCTTTATGCTGCAGATATATGGTTCAGCCTTTGTCCTGTTTTTACTGGTTTTATTGGCTGGCGTTATGATGATTGCAAGCAGCTTGAACAGCAATATCGTGCAACGTACCGAGTTTTTTGGCATGATGCGCTGCATTGGTGCAACGCCAAAGCAGGTAATGAAATTGGTTCAAAAGGAAGCACTTGGCTGGTGTCGAATTGCGATTCCTTTTGGTGTAGTGACTGGAATTATTATCGTTTGGGTGTTATGTGCAGTATTACGCTATCTTAGCCCTGCCTACTTTAAAGCCATGCCTACCTTTGGGGTTAGTATTCCCAGTGTCTTAGTTGGTGTTTTCATAGGAATTTTAACGGTGCTTCTTGCCGCACGTTCCCCAGCAAAAAGAGCTTCAAGGGTTTCGCCGTTAGCAGCGGTATCAGGTAACGCAAATGATATACGCCCTGTGCGCAAAGCCGCCAATACTGCGTTTTTCAAAGTAGATATCGCACTTGGTATTCATCATGCAAAATCAAGTAAAAAGAATTTTATTTTAATGGTCGGTTCTTTTTCCCTTAGCATCATTCTTTTTCTTTCATTTTCGGTCATGATTGACTTAATGAACCATGTACTTACACCTTTGAAGCCGTGGACACCGGATTTATCTATTGTAAGTCCTGATAACACCTATTCAATCAGCGGTACCCTATTAGAAAAACTACAGAAAAATCCGACAGTAAAACGAACATATGGCCGAATGTTTGCTTATAACATACCTGTCACAGTAAATGGTGAAGAAAAAATAGTTGACCTGATTTCTTATGAAAAAATCCAATTTCAATGGGCAAAAAAATATTTATTGGAAGGTTCTATAGATACTGTTGAGCAAAAGGACAATACAGGACTGTTTATTTTTGAACAGCAAAACACCACACAACTTGGCGATACTATAACGTTGCACTTTGGTGATCGTTCTACGAATCTAAAAATTGTCGGTTCCCTATCTTCTAGTCCCTTTAACAATGCTCCTGATGTTGGAACGATTATCTGTTCCGAGAATACATTTTCGCAGCTAACCGGTCAAACTGATTATACAATTATTGACATGCAATTAACGAAACATGCTACCGAATCTGACGTTGAAAACATTCATAAATTAGTTGATACGCCGTTTACTTTTTCAGACAGACGCTTAAACAATCGCAGTGTACTAGGCTCTTATTACTCCTTTGGCTTATTTATCTATGGATTTATGACCTTAATCGCTTTGATTACAATATTCAATATCGTAAACAGCATTGCAATGAGTGTTTCTGCACGCACAACGCAGTACGGCTCCTTTCGAGCCATAGGGCTAAGCAATCGACAACTTGTTAAAATGATTATTGCCGAAGCTTCGACTTATGCCGCTTTTGGTGGTGTTTGTGGGTGTGTTGTGGGATTAGTTCTCAACAAACTTCTTTATGAAAAAATGATAACATTCCATTGGGGAGAACAATGGAATATTCCATATACTGAGCTTGGTATTATCATTGCGATTGTAATTATTTCAGTCATCCTCGCTGTACGCGGCCCAGTAAAACGAATTCGCGATATGTCTATTATAGATACAATGAGTGCACGACAAAACTAAATGTGGCTACGCCTATTTTGATACTCCCTTTGGAACCACTATATTTTTGAATCGTTGATCGATTTTAAAGTTTTAACGGCGCGTTTAAAAAACTTCAATTGTTTCTCTTCGTCCTGATTTTTCATAAAATGATAAGAGACCGTCATTCCATCTTCCATAGTCGAAATACCTATGATATTCTTTGCATAAGACACGACCGGTGGAATAAACAAGGCATTTTTCAAGCTGTACCTTCCATATGTATTAGGGATATCAAGTTTCGTTAAATTTGTTATCCCAAGTTCTCTCGTTTTTCCTCCAGTATATCCCATGAGCCTTGCTAGTTTCTTTGTTGTTTTATTCTGGTAAAGGCCATAGGTATATAACAAAACAGAATCAATTAAACTTGGCGTAAACAATGGTATAAATCGAAGAATAAAATACTTCATAGCTGGTTTTTTCAGTTTATTTTCTACCTTTTTATGAACACTCTGCGCATTTTCATCAAACGTTATTTTATCAGAAAATGAATAATCCACACTTATACCAGTTGCTTGATTCGATATTGATTTATTCTTATCTATCCTAACATCTACGGCTATTCCAATGGTAATATTATCTCTATTTGCTTCCAAAAATGCCGTTGCAATATAGCTGTTAACAGTGACCCCTATTTCCTTTGTATGCGCATGAATCCTATTAATCTCCTCCGGTGAAAAATACTCAAATACGATTTCCGAACTATGCTTTTTCCAATAGACCCTATGGATATTATAATAATCATCCCAATAAAAGGTATGACCGCTATGTTTCCATTTTATATTCAAAATAGTTGCGTATCGTTTTAAAAGGAAGGGTACTTCCGATTTTTTAGACATCGAGTTATTTGAAATTAACCGTATTGGCTTGTACCCCAAAGGTTCACCAGAAAGGGCTGTCATTACATCCTCAATAAAATAAGTAATCGCCTTACCATCACCAACTAAATGATGTGCCATAATAAATAAAAAAATATCGCTATCTGCAACAATTACAAATACTCGCATTAATTCACCTTGATCAATCGCAAAGGTTTCCTTTTCATTTTGTCTGATAATATTCTTCCAATCGTCCTTACAAATGCTTATCTTGCAGCCGCTTTTTGCCATCTGTTCATAAAATATGTCACCGTTTTTATCCTGTACAATTTTTGACATAGTAGCTTCATTTGCATCAAATGCAGTTTTTACGGCTGATACCAGGGCATCCGTTGCTGGATTCCCCATAATTTGCACTAAAAATTGAATATAGATATTGGGTTCAAATAAATCTGCCCGTTCAGAATATATGTAATTCTTCATTCTCCCCACCCATGCTAGATATATTTTTTAATTTTGTGAGTCCATGTATTCATAACCATTTTTTGAGGAAATAGTTTTGCCAAAATATGTAGATATTTCACATATACGGTACAAACAGACATATCTTTTCCTCGCTTGCTATCTCTCAATGCTTTTATAGCAACCCTGTCCACTGTTACAATACCCGGAAATTTAATCCTCTTTCCATTAAATTCTTTCATCAATAAATCTGTATCAACCCAACTTGGACAAACAGCAGTCGATGTGATACCAGTTCCTCTCAATTCCATGTTTAATGCTCTAGAATATGTTCGTTCAAACGCTTTCGTCGCTGCATATAAATTAAGATACGGTAACGGCTGAAAGGAGGAGGCAGACGAAACATTCAAAATTCTACTTCCCTTTATCATATAGGGAATACATAATGTACATAAAACGGCAAGTGCAGTACAATTGACATGCATGGTATCCATTATTTCTTCAACGGTAAAATCCTGATAAGACCCCATCTTTGCAAGACCCGCATTATTAATTAAATATGCTATGACTGGTTTCTGATTTTTTAGCAGTTCTCCTATAGAAAGTAGCTCTGTTGATTTCGATAAGTCCTTAGGGACAATAATTATTTTATCTCCAAATTCCCTCTTTAATGCGATAAGCTTCTCTTGGTTTCTAGCGATTGCCCATATTTCATCTACTTCTTCTTGTAGCATTCGCTTTGTAAATTCTTTTCCTATCCCACCACTAGCTCCTGTTATAATTGCAATTCTCTTATCCATACAATCTCTCCTGCCCTTTTTATTTTAATACGGTTCTCTCCAAATCTTTTGAATTAATTTGTTCAAACTTAGTGGTAAATAACTTCTTTAGAGCATAAAGATAAACAACACCCCAATAGTAATCTACTAGCTTCAACGGATTTCCGCTGACAACACTGCCCTCTTTTTGTCCTTGTTCTATTATCTTAGTCATAGAATTATAAAGTTCCGACTGATATGTTGTTCCAGATGCAGAATTATTTTCATCTTGCTCGAATAGCATCTGTGTATTTAGCGCAATCATTCCGGCAAAGAGATCATCTTCTTCTAACTGTTGTAAGACTTCTTTCGTCAACTTATGTATTTTATGTTTGGCAGGTATCGGAAGATTCGCAAGAAGCTTTATCTGCCTAATATCCTTTTCTCGATTAATCATCCTATGAATTTCTTGGAACAGCTTGTCCTTAGATTCGAAATAGATATAAATAGTTCCTTGCCCAATTCCAATATATTTGGACAAGTCACTAATCTTTGTTCCCGAAAATCCATTTTTTGCGAAATAAAGTATGGACTTTTGTAAGATTTTGTCACGCATTTCAATTTTGATTTCTTCACAACGTTCTGCTGATTTCGGCATAATGTCTCCCTTTATGAATGAATATTTGTTCATCCATATTTTATAAAAAATATTACCCTCTGTCAAGCAAAACATAAAAAAGAGCCAAGAAATCTAAAAATTTCAAAGCTCCGCAAACAATTTTTTTTAATGATAGTCCAAATTCATCTCCTGCAATTCATTTATTTTAATCTGTAAGAACTCCCAATCCTCCAAGAAATGATGGTCTGCCCATTTTTCCTTTTCCACAGTAAGTAGGTTTTGAGCCTCTAATGGCTGATTTGTTACTATATACTGAAATATTCTTAAAATAGCAATTGACCCTCCTAAAGAAGAATTCGTTTTAAAGCATAAAAAATCCTTATTGTGTAATTCTAATATATTGAGGGCTTTTTGATTTTCTTCTATTCGGAAATAAACATAGGCTAGATTTACAAAATAAATAACTCCATGAATACCTTTTAAAGATTTACTCGGTATCGACAAGAGGATGTCTTTTGCCGTCTCATACTCCCCTTTTTCACAATATCCAACACTAAGGTTAATCTTTATCATTGCCCGATTGTAACTAGATTTCAATGTTTGTAACAATTTCTCATTTTCTTCAATAAATTTATCCGGATTCTGTTCATCTTTTAAAATCTTCTCTAAACATTTAACTTTTTTCATTAAATTCTTCTGCCATGCTATATTAATTCCCATTGCTCCTACTAGGATAATAATACTGCCAATAATATAATAACTCCAAACTTCCCCCTCTGACAGTTTAAAAACAAACCTTAACAGTAATAAAAATCCCCCAAAGAGCAGGCCTAATAAAATAATATTTCGTGCTCTTTTTCTCATATAAATACCCCCAACATTTCACTTGCCTGTATAAAATATTTCTACATACACTATACTTACATTTACTGTGATATTTTTTTAGTTCTTGATGTTCCTTTATTCTTATTCATTTTTTCAACTTTACCAGAACCAACCTTTTTTTCAACTTGTAAGAAACCATCTTTAGATTTTCTCTCTTCTATAAGCTTTTTCATACTTTCCATATCTTTCATTGACATTTTTTATTCCTCCATTCAAACAGTATTCCATTTTTTACATGTGTTTTAATCCTGTTTGGTGACATCAACCAAATACACACAAGTAATTATATCATTTTTTTCAAATAATTCTACATAAACTTCTAAGTAAGTTGTAAATCAAAATATAGAATTTACACGCGAGATTTATAAAGAGTCATAGAGCCGCAGTAACAGTTCCAGCTCCACATTGTCCTCCGATACTATCGATATGATGAAAAAGGATTCCCGCTACCCGTTTTTTCCTTTTGATTCTTCCCTCTTTTAATTGAATCACCTCAAATATATTTTCCTGTTGCAGGACTGTAATTGTTATTTCAATATCATACCGGAGTTTTTCCATTTCATAAAAATCACAATCTAACAAAAGTGTTCCTACCTTTACTTTTTTTTTATCCTCTACAAATTTTTCTATGTATATTCCATTTAGCTCAACAATATCAGCTCCAATATAGATCCAAATCCTAACACCACAATCCGCCTTTATTATAACTGAATGACCGTCTTTTGCAATCGATTCTATTATCCCTGATACCGGCGATACAATTTTATTACTACTCGGATAGATTGAAATACCTTTACCAAAAAACTCTTTTCGAAATACTTCGTCTTTTACCTGATTTTTGGGAATAATTTCACCATCCACAGGACTAAATATCGTTCTGTTATTCTTCAAGGTGTTACCTCCTTTTGATTATCTGCTTCAATTGGAATATAACACCTTAATTTTTCTATCACAATATACTTTTTGTTGATTGTAATAATGGTTCATTATTTTTTTAATATATTACTCATTTTTGACACTTTTGTATCAAATGAAACCTCTTTATCATAATCAAAATTAATAATGTGCTCTTGTGACATTATTTGTTCATAATCATTTACTAACATTCCCGCAACAAAAATATCCATGATATAACTAATACATTGATTGATTAAAATTCCATCCATCCCACTTTGCATCGCTTTTAGTGGTAAACGTATAACTTCATCACAGTTTTTTAAAATTTCATCGGCCAATGGACCCACAATACCTACTACATAAACTCCCAGGCGTTTTAATACTTCTGCTTCATGTATTGCTAACGGATTGTTTCCTGAAAATGTCATCACAAATGCCAAAATTTTTATTTTCTTGCAATTGGCAACCAAATAACGCTCATTCAATGTATTATAAGCTTTACCCTCTATTCCTAATGTATTGAGTTTTTGTGAAACTCCTTCTAATAATGTATAACCAAATCCGGTTCCATAAAAATCAATTTGGTTCATCTTAGACATTCGATTTAAAATACGTGTAAATAAATTAGAGCTATTATATAGATTAACTTCTTCCATTAACTCTTTATAAATTTCAGGTAATTTATCAATAATGTCTCTACATGTACTAGATTCATTTATCATCATTGCATGTTTGCATGTTTTTACTGTTTCATTTTCTTTCCATTCAAAAAATAGTATCTTTTTTAACTCCTGATACCCTGTGACACTAAGTTTCTTACATAGCCTTACAACTGTAGATTTGCTTGTAAAGGTAGCTTTTCCTAATTCCTCACAATTCATTTGTTGAAACGTATCTGGATGTTTTAAAATATATTCTGCAAGTAATTTCTCATGGTTGGTAAAATCAATGCCTCTTTGCAATTTTTCAATCAACATACTATCTCCCCTTCCTATCATACTCTCAATTATTTTATTTTCATTGTTTTTTCAATATCAATAATTCGCTGTGCCCAGCCCTTATAAAAAGCTTCTTCATGGGAAACCAAAAGCACCGTGCCTGGAAACTGTGACAGAGCCATTTGCAACGACTCTTTTGCCTGTTTATCCAGATGGTTCGTTGGTTCATCCATAACCAAAAAATTGCAAGGTTTGATGGTAAGTAGACACATTTTAACCTTCGTCTGTTCACCGCCACTTAACGTCCCAATCTCTTGCATTGCATGCTTGCTTAATATACCGCAACGGGAAAGGTGCTGGCGAACCTCCTTTACCACGAGTGATGGAAAGGCGTCGGAGACAATTTGAATCGGTGTTCGCGTTTCATCCTCCCATACCAGATCCTGTTCAAAATATCCAAGCATAACCTGTTGTGAAAATGCGCAATCTCCCTGCAAAGCTGGAATTTGTTCTACTAATGTTTTAAGCAACGTGGATTTACCAACTCCGTTAAACCCTGTGACAACAACCTTTTGTCCGCCTTTTATGGAAAAATTAAGCTCTGACAAAATCGGGTAATCATACCCTACCGACAGATGCCTCACCGTCAAATACTCCGTTGTAGTTATCGGCAACTTGGCAAAATTAAAAACGGACTGAATCTCTTTTTGTTCGAGTGTTTCCATTTTATCCAATCGGTCGAGTTGCTTTTGTCTGCCTCTTGCCATCTTACTTTTTCTTCCTGCAATATTTTTTCGGATAAATTCCTCTGTCTTTTTAATTTCTTTTTGCTGTGAAGAATACTGCCGTATATAGTCCGCATGCAAAAGCGTTTTCTTTTTCAGAAATTCCGAGTAACTACCAAAGTATTTTACAATCTTTCCGTTATCTAAATCACAGATACGCGTTGAAATTTTTTCCAGAAACTCATAGTCATGAGAGATTACCATAAATGCATTTTCAAGACTCACAAGGTAGTCTGCAAGCCATGTTACATGTTCCTTATCCAGAAAATTAGTTGGCTCGTCAAGTAACAAAATGTCAGGTTTTTCTAACAACAACTTTGCCAAGATTACCTTTGCCCTCTGTCCACCACTCATTTGTTCAATCGGACACTCTAAACCAATCGAGATCAAGCCTAAGCCTGAAGCAACCTGTTCAATATGTGTGTCAATCAAATAAAAGTCATAAAGTTCCAGCTGCTCCTGATATTGTGCAGCCTGATACAAATTACTCATATCTTCGCTTGTACCTTGATTATAAAGCTCATTCATTTTTTTCTCAATGGCGTACAAGTTAAGAAATGCCGATTTCAAAAAAGTTTTCATCGTCATACCCATGTCTATCTGGGCATACTGATCCAGATAACCTATGTCAACTTTAGGTTGCCACACCACACGTCCAGCATCTGGAATAATTTGCTCTGTGCAAATTTTTATAAGCGTGCTTTTCCCTGCTCCATTTTGACCTACAATTCCAATATGTTCACCTTTGTTAAGAGATAGCTCCGCATCCTTAAAAAGCTGTCCCTCTCCAAATGAATGTGATAAATCCATAATTTCTAATAAACTCATAATTATAATAATCCTTTCTTTTACATCTTCTTGCAAATACGTAACATAAATAAAAATAGCAGAAAGCAAAGATGCAATTCATGCATCTGCCTTCTGCTATGCTACAAAACCGAATAATTTTAAATAGCAAAAGGCTATAGACAAAACATTGTCCATAGCCTTTATGAAAAATACCACAGGAAAATGAGTAATAAAATAAATGCCACCTACTACAGCTAGCCTATGTTTATTACTGCATTTTCCGATGAAGTCAAAGCGGATATTCGCAATCCACTTTACTACTTGTTCATAACCGTATTACCACTTCGTGGTAAGGTTACATCCCATAATATTTGTCATACTCTGTACAATGCTTCATCGGTTCGATTTGTACAGAGTTAAGTTTCCTTTTTGGTTGATCAGTCATATAAACACTCATTCTTACTCTCCTTGTATTTCAATGTATTAGTTTTATCATAATCATTTGTATTTGTCAATATCGCATTCTTTCTATACTTTAAGAATTGACAAAGCGCAACCTATTGCATATAATAAGCAATAGGTTGCGCTTTTGAATGGAGGTAAATGAACTATGGACATTGAAACAAACCCATATTTGTTTGGCAGCATATTTTTGCTATCAAATAAGCTACAAACACTGGGAGATCGCTATTTGCAAGAAATTACCGTAAAACAATGGTTTTTACTAATAATGATTCACAATCTTGGCAAAGAGCAACCCTCGGTCACTGAAGTGGCTACATATATTGGCAGTACCCGACAAAATGTGCGCAAAATGTTGAAGGTTCTATCAACCAAAGGATATGTGGAGCTCACTGTCAATCAACAAGACAAACGGAATCTGTCGGTGGTATTGACTTCTCAAACTTACCGCTTTTTCACGCAATTTGAAACCAAGGGCAATGCTTTTTTGCAGCAACTCTTTTATAATATTAATACCACGCTGCTCGAAAACAGTCGACAAACTTTTGAATCCCTGTTTGAAAACATAGAAAGGATGGAACATAACAATGGCAAAAATAGCAGTAATATATAAATCCAAATATGGCTTTACAAAAAAATACGCTCAGTGGATTTCAGAAGAACTGGGGGCTGACCTACTGAAAGCCGAACAAACGAAACCTGCTACATTACAAGGATATGATGCGATTATTTATGGTGGTGGACTGTATGCAGGAGGTGTTAATGGCATTTCTTTGATTACGAAAAATTTTAGAAGTATCTGCAACAAGAAGCTTTTTCTTTTTACCGTGGGTGCTGCTGATGTGACCGATTCGCAAAATATTAACACGATTCGCAATGCGCTCAACCGCGTCCTTACACCTGAAATGCAGGGAAAAATTAAGATCTATCACTTACGGGGAGGCATGGACTATGACCAAATGAATTTCATGCATCGTACCATGATAGATATGATGATGAAAATGATACGAAAAAAGCAAGAAAGCGAACTGCGTAGCGATGATAAAGCGATGATTGAAACCTACGGACAAAAAGTAGACTTTACTGATCGCTTGGCAATTACTCCTATCATTGAGGCGATAAGAACAGAAACAAATTAACTATAACACCACCTATAATAAACGAAAGAAAATGCCTCAACTACTCAAAGATATCATCGAACAGGTAGAAGATACTACTTTTTCTCGAGCACATTTTGTTGCGTATGCAGCATACAGTCTAAACTTTAAAATAGTCTATTATTTATTAAGCGACGACTATGACATATATATGGATATTCATCAAGAAGTAAATTTCCTCATAAAAGATGTTTAGAAAGGTATTGATGAGCTGTATCTCATCCAAGTATTAGAAATGCAAGAATAAGTCTTATTTATGGTATAGCACAATAACTGCTTGAAAACATATTTTTTTAATTCTAACAAAAAAACGGTATTTATCCGTTTTTTTGTTAGAATTATTTAATTGGCTTCGACGTAAAAATGACGACCATGAAATAATTACGATCTATCAATAGTCGCGCTCTACATCTTATTTCACATACTTGACGTAAAAATGAGCTTGATCTTCCGACACGCTATCCGCATTTTGAATGGATTTTGCCAGTTTTGATCCTTTTTTTATAATTAATGTGCCCTCTTTCAGTCCTTTCCATTGATAAGGTTCAAACTCTTTGACTTTTGACTTAGAAAAATCAATCATTGTTAGTCCTTCAATCTCACCAAATGCACCACCTGCTACAACACAAACATCGTTTGGAACAGTAAATACACCATTCTCTCGTTTAACACTTGGTAATAATTGAAATATCGTTTTATTATTTTTATATTTACTATAGATAACACCTTTGGATACCGCCATATACTTGTTCTTTTTATCTATGTTTACCGTAGATAACTTGGTGCACCCCATGAATGTACCTTCTTTTATTGCATATACATCAGAAGAAATGCTTACTTTTTTAAGTGAAGTACAATGTGCAAATACCTTATATCCTAAATAAGTAATACCTCCCTTTTTTATCTTAACAGTATTTAGCTTCGTACAACTATCAAAGGCATTTGGAGAAATTGACTTACAGGTTCCCGGAATGGTTACTTGTGTAAGGTTAACTGCTCCAAAAAAAGCCTGTTCTCCAATATCTGTTACTTCCTTTGGTATGGTATAAGTACCTTTCCGCCCTCCCGGATAGGCTTCTAGGATTACAGTATCTCCGTATTTTGAAATTAGTACCCCATCCTTCGCCTTATATATTTTATTCTTTTTTGCTACTGTAAATTTTACTAGATTTTCGCAGGATACAAAAGCATTTGAGGTACTCTTCATAGAAGCCGGAATACCGATTTGCGTTAGATTTAAGCAGTTCCCAAATACTTCATTCCCAAGCTTTTCGATTCCTTCCCCTATGGTTACTTTTGTAAGGGTTTCATTTGCTTCAAATACATGACTAGAAATATTTGATACTTTTTTCCCCTTAATCTTCCCTGGAATTGTTATCTCACCACCTTCTCCTTGATAACCGGTAATACAATAGGTGTTACTGCCATCCCATTCCTCGATATAGGAAAATCCATCACTTGTTACCATTGTATCTGTTTCCGCCTTTGCTCCCATTGGAGCTCCCAATACAATTAGTATAACTAGGGCTATCCCTTTCCATATCTTAAATTTATGTTTATTATTTTTCATCTTGGTATCAATTCCTTTCTCGGTTTATACGTTTCATAAATGGAACTTTTTTTTCAAAGATATTTGCTTTTTTTAAAATTTCATCACTACCTATTTCTTAGTTTATCTTCTTCTGAATAGTCGTAGAAAAATCCTTCAATATTTTTAGCCTTACTCAAATCCGTAATTTTTCCATACCCTTCAAAAAATCTGGAAGGTATTGTAACTTCCCATATCAAATCGTTCCCATCAATCGTAAGTGAAGCTGGGCATATTTCTTCGGGTGCTGGATCAGACCAATAATAAAAACCTGTAATTGCATCTGATGGACCTTTCTCTGTTTCATTTTCCTTATCTTTATAAATACTAGACATAACCATAAATTGCATGTCTGACCCCTTTAATTTAAACTCTACTCTCCAAAAACATCGCGCATAATTGACATTTATATTTGGTAGGTTCATATCATAGCTATTTTTTAAATAAGGATCTGTTAAGGTTATTTTTATACTATTCTCACCAGTCGCTTCTATCTTCGCTTTCCGTTTTCCTGTTACTATTGTATCTTCTTTGTTTTTTTCTATTTTTACTGATTTTTCTAAAGAATACGTTCCATAATAATAAACTTTATTTACTTTTTTGTATGCTCGCATACGAAATTTGTAGCTTTTGCCAGCCTCTAAATCAGAGGCTGTATACTTCGTTGTACTATTCTTCTTTACTGTAGCTATTTTTTTGTATTTTTTCCCTTCTTGTGCACAATATATCATGTATCCAGTCGCTGAACTCACCTTTCTCCATTTTAGCTTAACGTTACCCTTAGCATCTGCATCTACTGTTGTAAGTGATACTTTTTTCAATACCTTTTTAACTAACGCTTTTTTACTATCTGCTCCTTTGACCGATTGATTACTCGCTTTTTCTGTGAATGTTTCTAATGCTAAAGTACGAACCATACACTCCTTATTTGCTGCCTTGACACTACTGGATGCTGGTGTTGCTAAAGAAGCTGTAATTACTATAAACACACATACTAATATTCTTATTCTAGTAATTTTGCCCAAAACTAAATTCTGTCCATTTTTCATTATTTCGACCTCTTTCCCATTGATTTGTTATTCTAGTTAAACATATATACTATTATTTTATCACAGTCCCCCATTTCTTTCAGACAATCTCTTTATAATATCTTAAGAAGTAGTTGTATAATATTAAGATTATTCTGCGTTTCTTAACTGTTGTACCACACTACCTTTATTGATTATCCGAACGGCGACAAACGCCACCAATTCTCCCTGCTCCACATTCAGACCGACACCATCAAGCGCCTTAACAAGGTTTGGTTCGATGCCGTAATAATTTTTAAGTTCGTTTGTTTTCAATATACTCATAGTAAAGCCTCCTGTTTTCAGTTTTTTTTATGCTTTCATCATACAGGGCAAATGTCTCTCAATTGTCTCAATTTCAAGATCAATTTTCACACTTTTGAGACATTTCATTCTGTATAGCAAAAAGGCAGCCGTCAGAGCTGCCTTTCATAAAATCAAGTGTTATTTTTAATTTGTATCTAGTCAAAGCGGATATTCGCAATCCGCTTTGCTACTTGCTCATAACCTTATTACCACTTCGTGGTATTTTCGTAGGAGCTAGGAAACCTAAACAGTATTTCAAAACCATCTTTATATTCTTCTGAAACTTCTATTCTGATTTTTAAATTATCTGCTATCTGGTTTGCTAAATAAAGTCCCATTCCAGTGGATTTCTTTCTCTGGTCTCCTGTGTCTCCTGTAAATCCTTTATCAAATAAAAAAGGTATATCATAAGACTTAACACCTATCCCATTATCTCTTATTCCAAGTATTACATCCCCACTTTTTTTCTCAACATCTGTAAACAAATACACAAAAGGCTCACTTTTTTCTGATTTCATATATTTTATGGAATTGCTTATAATCTGGCTTATTAGAAAATTTAATCCCTTTTTATCCGATATAATCTGCAGGTTCTCTACCTCGTCCATTATATTAATTTTTCGTTCCTGTAACAAAACTCCATACTCATCCAACACATCATGACAACACTCACGAAGTGACATTTTCTCAAATAAATAATCCGTATGTGCCGATTTTAGTCTTGCATAATATAGCATTCTCTCGATGTCTTCTTGCATCTGGGTTCTTGCATATTCCAGTCTATGATAAACGGTTGGTGAAATTTCTTCTTTTCGGTTATCAAGAACAAAGGTCATTAGAGCCAAAGGTGTCTTTATTTCATGTGCCCAGGTTTCTATATATTCTTCATATTCTAGAATATTCAAATTTTGATTCCTGATTTTCTGATCCTTTTCACGTAATTTTCTGCCAATGACACGAATCTCGTCTTTTTCTCTTCCAGTAACGAAACTTACCGTTATTTCTTCCTGATCTAAATCTGGATTCTCCAATAAATCCATAATTGCGTTTACTTTCTTGCTTTCTATTTTATATACAAAAAAAGCGGAAACACAATATAAACCAAGAGAACCAAGTATAAAAGCTCCAAAAATTCCAGTAAAACGTTCTACATCCATCAACCACAAAAAAACACCAAACAAAACATTTAAAACTGCCAGTATGATAAACCATATTTTATATTCCAAAAAGGCATTTAATAGTTTTTTAATCATGTTTCATTTCCTCACTTAACAACAGACGGTATCCCTCCCCTCTTATTGTTACAATTCTCTGATTCATAGGGAGAGTGCTAATCGTCTTCTTTAACCTTGTCATATTAACCTGAAGTGCATTTTCATCGACATATTTTGTAGTTCCCCATAGTTTCTGAAAAAACATTTCTTTTGTAACAATTTCATCTGGATGCAATAAAAGAAGTTCCATTATTTTTCCCTGATTTTCAGGTAACACGATGGACTGGTCGCCCACATACATCGTATGCGTTTTCCAATCCAGTCTAACTCCCTGTATCTCAATAAAGTGGCTTCTGTCTTCATATCTGCGTAGCAAATTGGAAACTCTTGCTAATAATCTGTCTTTATGGCAGGGTTTTGTCAGATATTCGTCTGCCCCTAATCTCAGCGCATGCAGCTCATCTCTTAATTGATCACGACTTGTCAGTACCAATAGCGGAACACAACTTTTCTGTCTAACGGTTTTACATAGTTCAAAGCCAGTTGCGCCCGGTAGGTTTAAATCCAACAACACAAGATCAGGAGATTCTTTAAGAATATCTTCTGAGGTATGAAGGAAACAGGTAATGCAGCAAATATCGTACTTTTCTCTCATAAAAATGGATACCAGTTCTTCCCGCACTAATATATCATCCTCCACAATCACTATTTTTTTCAGAATACTTCCTCCTTCCAAACGTATTTTCCTTTTATCCCTTTGTGTTCTAGTTATCCTCTCGTCTACCATCCATCAGTTCTTGTAAATGTCTGTCACTTAACTTCATAACAGTAAATATATAGATTAATTCTACCATACAAAGAACAGCAAGCATAGGCACTGCAATTATAAATAATGTAGAAACTTCTCCTTGCCTTTCCAACGGAACAATACCAGAAAACAATGATTTCACACCAAACAGACTCCCTATTGCTGCAACCGCCACAGGAAGGCCAAAATACCACTTGATCTGTTCCCTTGCTGATTGGCACAAATGCGTATAATGACAGCCTAGACGAATCAACGTCCGATAGCGTTTTCCAGTTTTTTGCTGCTGAATCAAAAATTGAACCCCGATAACTGTATTAGCAATAATTAGGAAAATGATAGCAAGATAAATAGTGATATAACTAGCCGCTACCATATAGAATAGATTTCTCCCCATATTTTGCAGATAGCTTTCATATTCCAGTTGCGTCTGTTCAAGTAATGTATTGACTTGTGTAATCGACTGCATCAACCCATTCTTTTCCACAATATCTTTCTTCAATCTTGCATTCCAGTAGGAGGTGTACTGTCCCTTTGTAAGACGATTAAAGACATCATCTGGAACAACCAATCCATAACTGATAGTGATAGACCTGTCTGTCACTATATTATCCTGACAGAACGTTTTAGTAAGCTGATACTTTTCATCATCAATTTCTATATAGAGATTACCTTGTAATACATTTTGTATCATCTCATCCGTCTTACCATAAGAAAAATCAGGGTCATTATAAAGAGCCACCTGATGACCTTTCAACTGAAGAGTATCCTTTCCGACAAGCCCCAAAATATGGTTGTATCCTGTCTGTGAAATCAGATACGGATACGTAAAATACATCAAATTATTCAGTAGAATATCCTTGTCATTTGAATTTTTCTGACTTTCCACAGCTTCTATCAATGACTTGGCGGAAAAGTTGTGTTTATCGCCTTTTTCTACAAAGATTTGCCCTGTTTTGACCTCGAATAGTTCTTCTAAATATTGTGCTGCTTGTGTCTTATTAAGTTCCATCTTGATCTGTTGTTCTTCCCCTTGGAATGTATAGTCCATAACACGCTTCTCCCTCGCATTGGATCCGAAACCAACCGAAACACCATATCCGAAGCAGCAAAGTGCCATCAAAAGTAATAAAGAGGAAACTGCAAGGGAATTTGACTTTGAAAATACGGTTTCCTGTAACTGACGAAACGTAAAGATTCCCAATCCCTTTTTATTTTCCTTTTTGTTTAGCAGTATCTCAAACGATATGCCAATCCCATGAAACAAAAGAAAAGTACCACATATTCCCAAAATAACCGTGATACCCATCTGGCTTATGGAACTCCATGCCATCCCCACGATAGCCATTCCATAAGCTATCGTGGTGAATACAATACCAAGTATCAACTGAATTATAGCATACCCCCGATTTGGAAGCTTCTGTATTTTATCTTGGTTTTCTGACAGCATCTGTCCAATTTCTTTTTTTACAAAGGTTCCGCTTAAGATTACCAATGTCACTAATCGGATGGTAAAATAGCCTATAAACGTCCACAGTACTGCCTGAGCTGAGAATGTAGTATGATGTCCAATAATATCAAGTCCAACCAATCTAGCAGTAATCAGACTAATCATTTCTGACAAAAAAATAGCTATCGGAATTCCAACTGTAAGGGATAAAATGCTACTCCATACTTCTTCTGCCAATAACAGGCAAAACAATCTTGTACGCCGCATACCCATCATCAGATACATGCCAAACTCATGACTTCTTCGATCCAGCTGGTATTTTCCAGCAAAGTATACCAAAAAAAATAAGATAAATAGAGAAACGGCATATAATACTGGTATTAATGTAAACAACTTATTCACCGCATCGCTTTCCATTTTTTGCAGAAATATTATTACATCTTGATTTTTCAGAGATAAAATAATGTAAAATGCCACAATTGATACAATAAGAGACACGAAGAAAAGCCCATTCTCTTTCCTGTTTTTTTTACTATTTTTTCGAATCAACTCAAAGAACATTTGCACTTCCCCCTGCCAATTGTGTCATCACTGCAATAATTCGTTCATAAAAAACATGCTGAGATTCCTCTGGTAATTTTCTCCTTAACTCATGAAAAATCATTCCATCCTGAATGAAAAGAATCCTTGAGCAATAGCTTGCTGCATTAGGATCATGAGTCACCATCAGAATCGTTGCCTTCTTTTCTTGATTCAGACCTGAAAGCTTATCCATCAAAGATTTTGCATTTTTAGAATCCAAAGCTCCTGTCGGCTCATCCGCAAGTACAATTTCTGGATTAAGAATCAAAGCCCGTGCAGCTGCCACACGTTGTTTTTGTCCACCAGACATCTCCGGCGGAAATTTTGACAAAACATCTTCAATCTCTAAATATTGGGCAAGTTCAGCAATTCGATTATTTTTCTCCTGATTGATAACATTATGGATTGCCATAGGAAGCATAATGTTTTCTCTACCTGTCAGGTTATCAAGCAATTCAAAATTTTGAAATAAATAGCCTATATGGCTACCTCTATAATCTGCCAGTTTCTTTCCTTTAAAATCACAAATATTTTTTCCCTTCAGAAGAATCTTACCTTCTGTTGGACGGATTGTTGTGGCAATACAATTCAAAAGCGTTGTTTTGCCTGATCCACTGCTTCCCATAATACCAATATATTCTCCATCAACGACCTGAAAACTTAGTCCGTTAAGTGCTTTCGTCACGTTATTTTGTTTTCCATAGTACTTTAGTAAAGATTGTACTTCTAATATTTTCTGAATCATTTAATCGTTCCTCTCTTTCATCCTTTAGCTTCTCTCTTCAAACCCTATGAACGTGCGAATTCATAATAACTCTCCTTCATACATTTACTTAAGCTTGAATCTGTTTTTATTATACAAAATAATAGTGATTTATAAAACTTACAGTTAATGAAAGATTTGCCAGACCGAGCTACCATAGCCTAACCGGAATCGTGATAAACTCAATGTTTTTATATACTTAATCTGTTTGCTATGATAAAATTTATTATATAGTATGCATAATTATATAATGGTCTACGAAAAATTGTCTTCCAGCATTTTATTGAATTTGAAGGAGTTTAACCTATGAGTATCCTTTTTAAAACAACATTATCTAAAGTTGAATCGACAAATATTATAAAAATTCCATTAGATTCAAGTGAAAAATTGCCTTCTCGTGGAATGGTCATGATAAAAGGAACTATAAATAATATTTCTTTTAAAGCACCCGTGGAACCAGATGGGAAAGGAAGTCATTGGTTTGAAGTAACGGATTTTCTAATCAAAGAAGCAGACTTGCTAGTTGGCCAGACCGTGTCTTTAGATATAGAACCAATTGATGAATGGATGGAACCTGAAATTCCAAATGATATTTGGGGCTCGATCATTAAAACAGGAAGTACCTTTCAGTGGAATGCCCTAACCACAAAAGCACGCTGGGAATGGATTCGCTGGATACGATCAACCAAGAAACCCACGACTCGTCAAAAAAGAATCGATGTCGCATGCAGCAAATTACAAAAAGGGGATAAAAGACCATGTTGTTTTGATGCAAGCCGTTGTACTATACCAGAAGTCTCGAAGTCTGGTGTTCTCAATACTTAATTGGCAGATTTTTTGATTCCTTTGACATTTTTCTTTTGTCTCACTCATCTCCTTTTCCAGTAGAGAAAGAGTGTACCGTCAAAGGGATTGCCCTTCTATAAAAGTTTAAAAACCTTCTTTCAGTGATGCAATCCATGTTTCGATTGCTTGAACCAATATATACTGTTGTTGTAAGACAGCCATTCCTGTTTCGGGAATCTCTGGGATATTTTCTTTCATACTGATGTTTTCTTCTAAATACATCTTTAGAACTTTCACATTATCCTCAATATTTATTAAACACAATTTTCGATTTTCCGGTGTGAGGCTGGTCAAATTTACTATTACAGCATTAAAATCCAGAAAAATACTAGTCAGAATATTCTTCGCTTTTCCTTGTGCTTGGAAAAGCGAAAGAAGGTTTTATCCTTGGTGCTTGCAGACAGGGAATTTGCTTAATACCCATCATTCTAATTCTCCCGATGATTTGGGGTATAAATGGCATTCTTTATGCACAACCAATTTCTGATGTTATCTCTGCCGTTATTACTGTTTTTATGGCTATGAATCTGCATAAGGAATTGGCTGTAGCAAAGTCTTGTGCCCTTTCCCCGGAACAGGAACATTGAAACTGAGAAACGAGCCCGACTTATAAAAGAGAGAGCCTGTTTCCCTATTTAAAACTGGGAGACAGGCTCTCTCTTCGCTGGATAGATTTCATTTCTTAATAATTTATTTTCTTCCATAATTATTTTCGCTCCATATAATTTAAATACATTATTCCACGATACGCTTTTGCCATAAGGTGAGAAGCGGAAATCCCAATTCCAAGAGCACAAAAACCAAATAGCTATTGGACGGCAAGCCACACGTAAGTATGGAAATAAAACGTCCCGCTCCTCCAAGGAAAAATAATAGAGCTATAACCCGAAGTGTTGTTTTTTCGCGATCGATTCGTGGAATCATCCACAACATGACTATTCCAATTCCTAACCATAGACCACTGTAAAATCGTACATTGCTGTCCAACATAAGAAGACCTTCTGAATATTCCTGCCCAGCTGGAAATCCATAGTACCAGTTAACTGCACCATAAGCAATCCCTAGATAAGCTGTATATAGGGCTAATATACTTATCAGTCCAAAAATCAGCTGCATAATACGCTTTGATATAATCTTGCTTTTCATATTCTTATTTATTACATTATCTTTCATAACTTAAATTCACTCTTCTTTCTATATACATCTAATAGTTATATATCGTTTCGATACTGTCGGCTAAAAAAAATACATTCCCGTTACTTTTTTATATAGGAAATGTGCCCCTAATTGTAAATAGATCTTATTTATTGTTTATAGGTCATTTAGAATGGCTGTTGCTAAATCATCTACTATTTTACTGGCTCTATCATTAAAATCTGATGCATCACTAAATGGAATAATGAATTCACCAACAAGTTTCGTATGGAACATACCTTTATTCTCTCCGTCAAAACTTCTGCGGAAAAATTCTTGTACCAAATCTGCATTCCCCTCTTCCTGACCTGCACAGGTAATTAGTAGTGCTGTACGTTTTTCATCTAATAGTGATGTATTGGACAGACAGAACGAGCGATCAACAAGAGGTTTCAACTGTGCAGTAAGGTCAAAGCTATATAGTGGGGAAGCATAGACCACAGTATCTGCTGAAATAATACGCATAAGTACCTGTTTAGCATCGTCTTTTTGTATGCAGCCAAGTACCTCTTTGTTTTGCATACAGGCGTAACATCCTAGACAGCCATTTATGTTATAATCAGTGACATTAATTCGATCAATTTCATGCCCTTGAGACAGCAGTTTTTTCTCCAAAAATTCAAGTGCGGTAGCGGTCTTTCCATGTCTTTTGGGACTTCCCATAACAGTTGCTATTTTCATGTTTTTTCTCCTTCGATTTGTTTTAATAAGTCATTGCACCAGTTAATTATAAATTGATAATAATGAACACCATAAACCATTGTAGAATACAGAAAGTTGAACTGACTCACATCATATGCTTTTTCAACATCCAATTTTTCTTTATTTAACTGATTAAAACATGATTCCACCTCAGCTATAAAAATTTTTAAATTTAAAATTGCTTTTTCTTTGGGTAAATATTCATAGAAGTAGAAATAAACCAAATGCTCCTGTTTCGTTTTAGAAAAAACAATCGGTTTTTCAAGCCAGCATAAAAAATATGACTTACCCGTATCAGTAATGGAGTATAATTTTTTAAATTTACTACTCTCAACAACTTCATGACAACTGATGTAGCCTTTTTCTTCTAACCTTTTTAACGCAGGATAAATGCTTCCGAAGCTAGCATCAAAGAAGTAGGATGTGCAATTTACCATCCACTGTTTTAAATCATACCCGCTCATTTCTTCCTTCATCAGAAAACCTAAGATAATGTATTCTAACATATGTCCTCCTTATATCAATATTATATATATCTAACCGATATATATAATATTATAATAGCAAAATTAGATTTGTCAATAGTCTATATTCAGCAAAGCTTCATGATATAGTCTATATTCAGCAAAGCTTCATGATACTACTCTGCTTGAATGCTCTGTTATTATTAAATTCTATATAAAATATGACATATTAATTCTTCTTTATAGGATGGCGTATAACTGTTTTGCACTTTGCAGGTTCGACTTTGCGTGCATCTGATAAATAAAGTTCATGATGTAATCTTGTTTCAGAAATATCATTTTCATATCCATGTTGCTCTAAATATTCATCCATGACAGCAACTGTCGCTGGCTCATCATCAAAAGATCCTATATGCATAATTTGTACACATACCCCCTCCTTAACCGCAAAATATTCTGCCAAAGAACAATCCATTTTCTTTTTTCTTGAAGCTTGTTCTCTCGCCCAATAAAAATCCTCTTTTGATACAAAATCAGGAAGACGAATTACTGAAATCCAGTTAAATGTTTCTTTGTTACTGTAATTAACTCCTTCTATACCTTCCTGCCACCAAAATCCTTCCAATGGTGGTACAACATATTCAAAAAACCCATCAATCTTAAGTTTTCCCTTATAACTCATTTTAATTGTATATGCGATAGCATAAAGGATACTTATTGCCTTCTTATACGCTCCATCCTCTTCATTTGGAAATTTAGGACCCATTCCCAAAAATTTTGTTAGAGATGCAAGTGCATTCTTTTCAATCTGATTTTATCATTAAAATCACTTATTTATCGAAATCTAAATGCTTTTTCAAACAACTCAATAACTCATTCTCCATTATAATGCCCCCATGTTGACCTAGCGAAATAGCCGGTTTTGTTTTTCCATGAAAATCACTCCCACAAGTAACAAATACTTTCGTCTCTTGAGCCTCTCTAAAAAAATGAAATGATTGTGATGGTGTATGATAGCTGCTAAAAGCTTCTATTCCATCTATCCCTGCACTTATAAGGGAGTGTAATTGATCGAAATGATTTTTCAGATTTAACTTTGGATGTGCCAAAACCGCTTTTCCACCGTTTTGATGAATAATATTTATAACATCTTCTAAACGAGGGTATTCCATTTTAACATAGCAAGGCTTCCCCTGAGAATAATAGTCCCAATAAAAATTAACATAGGGATTATTACTTTTTGCTCCCCCAAAACGATACGGATTTAGTAATGGATGATTGTTGTGTTCTGGATTATTCAATAATACTTCTGCAAACATTTCGCCTGTCCATCTACCCTTCCAGAAATTATTCTTTGATACTTCACACATATCATTTTCAGTTATATGAAACCCTAATTCTTGAGCTTCCGCAAGCATTTTTAAAGAAGCATCAAAGCTCTGATCATCAATGTTTTTTTCTATTTCAGCAAAATCACTACTTTTATAGTCAATCCCATAGCCAAGCACATGAAAATTTGTGTTTTGAAACACGCAATCAATTTCTATGCCCGAGATATAACAAAGTCCCCTTTTTTTTGCTTCTTTTTGTGCTTCTTCATTTGCTCGAACAGTATTATGATCGGTAATTGACATAGTCGAAATACCACTTGCAATACATTTTTCTACCAACTCTGTTGGTGTGAATTCACCGTCATCACTATACCTACTATGCATATGTAAATCAATCGAATTATTCATTTACTGCCCTCCTATCCAAATAAACTTTGCGGTTAGCATTTTCAACCAATAAAAACATTACTCCAGTAAACAGTATCTGAAAAAATGGATAACTACTAATACCGATTGTTTCATTTAATACCCCAAGTAAAGGTGGGGAGAATGTACTGCCAATATAGGCACACGCCATCTGTAAACCCATCATTGATTGAGAAGCATTTTTGCCAAAACGTTCGGGCGTCTGATGCAACAAGCTAGGATAGATTGGTGCACAACCAAGGCCAATAAAGATAAGTCCGGCAACAATGCCTATACGTGTTATAGAAACAAATATGAATACTACACCAATTGCTGCGAGTCCCTGTCCTATTCTTACCATATTTTTTGTGTTTATTTTTAAGGTAAGTAGTCCGCTAAAAAAACGTCCTACTGTAATACCTAAATAAAACAAAGATATGAGTGAAGCGGCAGCCTCAGGAGCAAAACCCTTTTTCAAAACCATATAACTGCTTCCCCACAACCCTGTCACCTGTTCTAAAGAACAATAACAAAAGAAAGCAATTAACGTTTGCTTGGCACCAGGGAGTCGGATAAGCTGTTTATATTTTAAAGGCGATGCTACATTGTTTTTATCTTCTATATGCGCAATATTCTTTTTCCATATTGGCAGAGAAAAAAGAAGAATCCCAGTTAACGCAATCTGAATTATAGCAATGATACGATAACCATAATGCCAGCCTAGATTTCCTGTTAAACTTACACCCATAATGTAGGGACCAAACGTAGCTCCTATTCCCCAAAAGCAATGGAGCCAGTTCATATGCTTAGCTTTATAGTGCAATGCAACAAAGTTATTTAACACAGCATCCACCGAACCTGCCCCTAGCCCATAGGGAATAGACCACAAACATAGCAATACGAACGAATGAGAAATAGAAAATCCAAATAATGCCGTTGCTGTCATAATCATGCTAATAGTGGTTATCCAGCCTGTACCAATTTTCCGAACGAATCTATCACTTAATATACTGGAAATGATGGTCCCCCCAGCAATAATCATAGATATGATTCCAGCATATGATATTGGTACTTTAAGTCCTGAATACATACTGGGCCATGCAGCACCTAAAAGAGAATCCGGCAATCCCAGACTAATAAAAGTAATATAGATAATTACAAGTAATAATTGAACCATTTTTTTCTCCTGTCTTTATATTCTTAATGTAATAATATCGTCTTAATAATCTTGATACAATTCAATTATGGACGTATAATATAAGAATATCGACAAGAGAGGAGAAAGTGTAACTATGGTACTTCAAAAATGCGGACTAAATCTTAACAAAAACGGACTTGAACTTCAGCCACATGGTACAGTGGCTTTTCCATGCGCTGGATATTGTTCACAATATCCAGATAGTTCTGACGATATTATCCCATGGCATTGGCATGAAGAAATAGAGATTATATATTTGGTGTCAGGTCAACTGAACGTGAAAGTACCTGGAAAGACATTTTATTTACAACAAGGGGAAGCTATTTTTATCAATTCAAATATATTGCATTTTGCAGTAGCAAAATTGCATTGCGAAATTCATTCTTTGGTTTTTCACTCTACACTTATCACTGGCCAAGATAATTCTATATTTGCTCAGAAATATATATTTCCACTTATCAATTGTGTGGCTCTTGACAGCTGTCACATATCTCTTGATTATAATTGGGAAACACAAATAATAACTGATTTCAATCATGCATTTGAAGCAATTTCCCTTGAATCATCAGGATATGAATTTACACTCAGAGAACATTTATCCCATCTATGTCTCACAATGTATCAACAATATAAAAGTGAAATAGAAAAAGGGTTTGCCGAACAAAATCAGGATAGTATTCGTATTCGTAAGATGATAGATTTTATGCATGAACAATATAGCGAGGATTTAACATTGGCACAAATTGCAAAATCGGCAGATATAAGTGAACGTGAATGTCTACGTTGTTTTCAAAGAGGAATACAAATTTCTCCTATGCAGTACTTACTAAAATATCGGATAACCCAGGGCGCAGCTATGCTTTTGCAGTCTCCTAACAGCAGCATTTCAGAAATCTCTATTCAATGTGGCTTTAACAGTTCCAGTAATTTTTCACAAATGTTTAAACGCTTTTTTAAATGTACTCCCAGAAATTATAGAAAAGTATTGTGACGAATTTATATTGCCATCAAACCGTTACTATCAACACTAATTCTATTCACTACATTATTGCTTGGTAAAGGAGAAAAAAATACGGCATACAATGTATGCCGTAGCAAGTCAGTTTCACAAAGAGATATTGATGTCTTTTGATCTTTTTCTTCTCTGTGTAACCATTCTAAAGGGTATAACGTGTGTAAACAATTGTTGTATGACTAATCATCATAGTATAACTGCGACCTTGAAACTTTACTTTTCATTAAATCTTTGAAATGTACATTCTATGCCTTCGCTTTAGCTATATTTGTTCATTAAAGTTCAGCGGATTTCTTACTAAATGACTTTTTTCTTTAGCCACCTAATATTTATTATTTTCGGTTTCTATTTATCTATCTCCGGATTAAATAACTCATCAACGGTTGTTCCAAGCAACCATGCCAACTTAAAAGCTAGTGATAATGTCGGATCATACTTATCATTTTCAATAGCATTAATTGTCTGCCGTGTCACACTTAACTCCTTAGCAAGATCTTCTTGCCTATAGTTCTTCGCTTTGCGCAATACTTTTATTCGATTTTTCATTATTACCTACCGATTACAAGACACAGTATAATACCAAAGATAATAATGAAAAGTAAAGTTCCTCCAAAATACCACCCCATAGACTTCTTTCCGCTTTCATCTCCCATTTTCCATTTAGCAATATCCGTGACAAAAAAATACACTAGGAACTGCAATGTGAATAGAATTAGGGGGAGTGATGTCGCTTGTGTTTTCACATATTCATAAATTCCCCATATAAAAAGTGATACAACTAAAAAAAACCAACTCCATTTGATTCCTTTAAGGTTTATATTTAACTCCATCTCATCCATCTTTTTCATAAAACTCCCTCCTATATGTCAAATGTTTTTTACATTTTAAGTATACTTCCCGTGCCGATAAATGTCAGATGTTTTTTACATTTTATAAAACGGTTTTTTTATGCTCTTCTTCAATATTATGTCTAATCATATCGTCCATAATGCTTGCAGTAAGTAATAACGACATATTTAGTTCTGATAATTTTTTATGAAATAAGGGAATATGTCCTTCCATCAAAGCTGTCTTTATCCCCTTTTTCTTTCTTCGATTTGACAATTCATCGTAAGTAGTCGGTATTTCTAGATTATATTGTTCAAAAATTACTTTTTCTTCGTTATTTGTTTCCGTTGGTGCTTCCGCTGTTTCTTCCGTGCTGTTATCCACACTGGCTTCGGTCGGTGCTTGTGCAAAATGTATGATTCCATGTAATATTCAACGCAAAAATGATACTTTCAAACAAATCTATTGAAGGATACGAACCATTCCATACAATCCTGCTAGATTTCCTAATTGCGCCGAAGTAATCTGTACCCCTTTATAACGATCCATTATCATTTCTTTTATTTTTTCTTCTATCCTGAGTATGAGTTCAGATTGTTCCATCATTCCGCCGCCAAGTAAAACCAACTCTGGATCAAAGATATGAATCAGAGAAACAAGACCGATGGATATTTCTTGTATCCAGTCAGCTAATACTTCCTTCACAAACAAGCTATTTCTCTTTTCCCACACATCTCGCCCATTTTGAATGGAGGCATCCACTTTCCTGGCAGCATGAACTAATGCAGTGACCGAGGCATACCGTTCATAACATCCACTAAATATGTCGTCATTGTTTTGATTTCTATTCTCTGGATGAATTATTAATCCCCCAAATTCTCCAGCTGCAAAATTTTTTCCTCGATAAAGCTGTTTATTTTGAATGATTGCTCCCCCAATTCCTGTACCATATGTAAGACAAAGAAAATCATTTACAACTACTCCCGCTCCAAAATACGCTTCACCTAATGCCGCTGCATTGACATCATTTTCGACTGCTACTGGAACATGAAAACGCTCTACTAAAGTCTTTTTTATCTCAAACCCCTGATAATCTGGAATATTAGGTCCCGCAAAGCAGACTCTCCCCTTTTCCACATCGATTTGTCCTGTTGTGCAAATTCCGATGGCATCCACACTTTGATAGCTTTCTATCATCGCTTCAACTGTTTCAAAAACCGCCTTTGCTCCCCGTTTTGCCTCTGTCTTTTCCTCTTTGATTTGTCTAACTTTACCTTTATCAAATACTCCTGACTTAATTGCAGTACCTCCAATGTCAACTACTACTATTCTCATTTCATTCTCCCTTCCTTTTCTTTTCATTTAGATTAACATAGGTAATACAAATAAACAGTAGAAAAAATTGTTGTTTTTTACTAAATAAACAGACGCTATGCTTAGAACAGGTTATTTTGCATGAAGAAGTCGTATCTTCTTTTTAATTAATGGCACGCTACTATTTTGTTTCTATATTCATTGGCTGAGATGCCCTCTTGCTTTTTAAATACACGAGAAAAATGTGCTAAATCTAGAAATCCGACGTGTTCCGAAATGTCTCCAATACGCAACGCCGGATTTTCTAGAAGTTTCTTTGCTTCTTCAATTCGAGTATGATTTAAAATCTCTGAAAAACTTTGCCCGGTATGACCATTTAAAAGCTTGCTTAAATGCCATTGACTGACGTAAGTTTTCTCTGCAACTTCACTTAACGTTAATTTCTGTTGATAATTTTCTTGTATATATGTAAGCGCATTTTTTACAATAAAGCTTCCAGAAGTTTTCTCGTGTGTTTGCGCTTCCTTTGAGATCTGATTTGATTCAATGTTTTTCTTTTTTAAATTATTACACATTGTATCAATTGCTTCTTTTATTTCATCCATATTAGAAGGTTTTAATAGGAAACGAGCTACCCCCAGGCGAATCGCCTGCTGTGCATATTCAAAATCACGATACCCTGTCAGTATACTTACCTCCATATCAGGGTATTGGGATTTAATTGCCGCAATCATTTGTAATCCATCCATCTCTGGCATACAAATATCCATAAAAACAATATGGGGATTATGTTTCTCAATCATTGCCTTTCCTTCCAAACCATCATGCGCAGTAGCAACCACTTCACAATTCCATTGCTCCCATGACACACTTCTTGCTAACCCCTCTACAATAATTGGTTCATCATCCACTAATATCACTTTGTACATAAAAACCCCCCACTTACACATAAATAACGTTTGCTTAGTTTACCCTTTTACTGCACCTGCTGTCAATCCCTTCATTATATTCTTTTGAAGACAGATATAAACTATGACAATGGGTATAATTATAATAGTTACCGAAGCAGCCATAAGTCCAAAATCTGTACCATATAATGAACTAATCTGCTGTAATAAGGTAGATACAGGAAACTTAGTATTATCTCGTATCATAATATTTTGCACAAACAAGTCGTTATAGGACCAAAGAAAACTAAAGATACCTACGGTAGATAAAGAGGGCTTACATAGCGGAACCACAATCCTTCGAAACACTTGAAAGACAGTTGCACCCTCCATATAGGCAGCCTCTTCCATTTCAATTGGTACGCTTTGCATAAATCCGATCATAACGACGGTAGCAAAGCTTAGATTACCGGCTATTTGCGGAAGAATTACCGCAATATTTTTATTCAGAATTCCCCATGATATAATCATGCGAAAGACTGGAATAATCGTAGAAAAAACTGGAAACATAAGACTTGCAATAATGAGACTATGAATTGCCTTTTTCCCTTTAAATTGATACCTGGTAAGTCCAAAGGACATTAGTGCCGATAACACCATTACTCCAATTGTTACACTACAAGAAATAATTAAACTATTTTTGTATGCATTTAGTACATTCAGTCTGCCAAATACATTTTCATAGTTTCCAAAAGTAAATAACTTGGGAAGGGAAAAAGAAGAAGTCAATACCTCATTAGAAGGCTTAAATGAATTTAGTATCACCCAAGCAAATGGAAAAATGGTAGTAACCGCCCAAAGACTTAATACAATATAAATTATCACAATACTTACTTTTATTTTCTTTTTTTTCTTTGTCTCCATATTTCTACCTCACTTCTTCCTTTTCCGTCGTAAAGAACCCCAACACACGAGATACTAAAATACCAAGAACAACAATAACGATTGCTAACGTAGAACCATAATCAAAGTTACTTAGCCCAAATGTCACCTGATACATATAGGTACCTAAAAAGTGTGTGATTCCCTGTGGTGCACCATTTGGAACCATCACCCATGGAAGGTCATACACTTTTAAAGCTCCGGTTAATGCTAATGTCACTGAAGTTAGGAATACTGGTTTCATCATCGGTAATGTAATGTAGTATACTTGTCTTAAGCGGCTGCATCCATCAATCGAAGCTGCTTCATAGATATCATCCGATATATCACTTAGTCCTGTTAATAGGATAACAAAATAAAATCCAATATAACTCCACAAGGTAGGGATACAGACCATAATAAATGCAAGCTCTGGGCTTAGCCAATTAACTGGCTGTTTTCCGAAATGCTCTAGTATTTGATTTAGCATACCGCCATTATAGTTATAAAATAATTTAAACAACAATCCAATTGCAGTAGCAGAGATTACGACTGGGAAAAAATACACGGTACGAAATACCTGCTGTAGTTTTTTAATTTGAGACACCATTACGGCCAAGACAAAAGCAATCCCTATCTCAAAAACAACCGTCAATACCATCATTTTTAATGTATTGGCCAATGCTGTTCTAACATCCCCGTCTGTTATCAATTTCTCATAATTTTGAATTCCTATAAATTTCCACTTTGTCCCAGGCATCTGAATGATTGCTGTCATATCAAAAAAGCTGTTTTTTATATTTTCTACAAATGGTATGTAAAGAAAGATACACATAAATACTAATCCTGGTACGATAAATAAAAGCAATGGCCATTTTTTCTTATATAACATTACTCATCTTCCTTTCATTCGCAATAAAAAACAGAGGGAGAATGAAGGCCATTACCCCCTCTGCTAAAAAAACTTATTCGATTCTTTGTGTATACAGACTAAGTGCTTCATTTAGAACATCTTCAGCAGAAGCAGCACCAATCGATATTTTTACAATGTTAGAAGTAATCACCGCATAGGGTTCCTGTCCCAGTCTTGAATCCGTCGGTGCATTAATACTAGTTGCCGCATTGGTATACTCTAGTGCGGACATCGCTAAGTCTGTCATACCATCGATTGCATCTACCTGAACCGAAGCCTTCGAGATTGCACCACCTGCTTCCCAGTATCTTTGCACTGCACTTTGATTCGTTTGTGCTTCCACAAACTTAACCGCTGCGTCTCTCTTATTTGGATCTTCCCACGCTTTCTTTGTAATATAGAAACCACTGGAAATACCGCCTACCATTGCACCTTTTTGCGCCTTTTGCCCTTCTATTCCTGGGAATGCAATGACAACTGTATTTTCAGTATCTGTAATTCCTCCTGCAAACCAGGAACCATCCAACTGCATTGCCGCTTTCTTATCTTTGAAAAGTTGTCCCGTATAAGCGTCATCCACTGTATCCGTATCCTCCGGAAATGCTCCCATATCTCGCAATGTTTTAAATGATTCCAAGCCGTTTACCCATTCTTCTGGTGCTGTTTCAGGTGTTGATGCATACACGTCTTCACCGGAGGCATATAACATTAAATATTCCACCCAGTAGTGTGGCACATTATTTAAGGAACAAGCGATTGGGATAATCCCATTTTCTTTGAACGTATTAATAGCTGTTACCAAAGAATCCCAATCAGTTGGTAATGCTACACCATATTGATCAAATAAATCTTTATTACAGTATAAGCCTTCCCAATATCCTGTGGTTGGTACGGCTCTTCTTACTCCATCTGGATTCGTTACTGCATCCAATGCAGAATCCAATGTATCCTGTGCATATTCTGGATATTCCGCACGAATCTCATCTAATGTCACGAATTTATCAGTTGCTAAAATGGTGTTTGCCGTTGCATCCGTAAAGAATTGAAAAACATCTGGTTCATTTCCTACCGCAAAATCTGCCGCAACGGATGCTTTCCAGTCTTCGTCCGAAGATTGCGAATTATCTTCAATTGTTATGTAATCGTATTGATTCCTAAATTCTTCGTTGATTGCTTCATATACCTCTGCATTTGGGTCTGTTCCACCAAACATGGATACGGTCTTAATTGTGACCGGATTTTTTTCTTCCGTATTATCCACCTGCGTTGCTTGTGTTGCTTGTGTTGTTTCTGTTTCCGTGTTCTCCCCTGTGTTTGCTGCCTCATTTGTTTTGGATGAGCCACATCCTGCAAGCAATGTGGTTGTCATCGCTCCTACAAGCAGTAATGACAAAATTTTCTTTTTCATTATACATATCCTCCTTCATATGATTATAGTAACGATTGAAATTATTACTATACTCATATTATAAGTACAAATCCTCCAAAAAACATTAGACCCACTTGACATTATTTGTATAATCTTGCTATTTATTTCTTTTTTGAATCTTTTTCAATTCATCTTCTACTATACTTCGTTCCTCCATGGAAAGTTTTGCCTCACGCTCTTTGAAAGGAATGGTAATCGTAGAAATCGTAATTCCATCTTCCTTTTGATCAATATTCAATCCATACTCTGTTCCATATACCAGTTTGATTCGTAAGTTTACATTTCGAATTCCAATCGAAGTATGCTCTCCTTGATGCTTTGGAATCTGTGCATCCTTATCTTTTAATAATAGTTGAATACGGCGCATCTCTTCTTCTTTCATTTTTTTACCACTGTTTTGGACCTGCAAATAGACTTTTTCATCCTCATGATAAACCCGAACTAGTATCGTTCCATTCTTTATCGTCTCTATACCATGAACTATGGCATTTTCTACAATTGGTTGTAAAATCAGAGGTGGTACAAAGATATCCAATAAATTCTCATCAACCTCTTTTTCAATTTGGAGTCGTTGACCAAAACGCATCGACATTATATAAAAATATGCATCCGTACACTGTAACTCCTCTGCTAAACGGATTTCGTTCACTTGCGCTCGGTTCATTCGATAATCCAGTACCGTACCAAGTGCTTCAATCATCTTTGAAATCACAACATCCCCAGACATCCTGGCTTGCCAGTTCATCATCTCAAGGGTATTATTTAAAAAATGCGGATTGATCTGTGCCTGGAGTGCTTGTATTTGAGCATCTTTTCTTGCCAGTTTTTCATCATATACATAATCAAATAAATACTTAACCTGCGAAGACATACTATTAAAACTCTCCATCAGATAAGTAAACTCTGCATTTGGCATGGTCTCGCCTTCTACTTCAATACCGATTTTTCCATCTTCCATTTGTTTAGAAGCCTTAATGAGTCTTTTAATCGGTACCTGTATCTCTATCTTTAGGAAAAATACTCCATATGTAATAAGCGGAATAAACAAGGCCAGCATCAATCCCACAATGATATATAAGTCATATAAACTTGAATATACTTCTGTCTTTTTTACCCAAAGGATTACTCCAATATGATACGTATCATATTTTTTTTGAAACAAATAGCCATTGTATCTTCCTTGATGCTTTTTTGTAAGCTTCTGGCGGCTTACACCATCATAATCATCTAACAACTGATCTACTAATTCTTCTCTTGTCTTATCTGGTTTTATATCTTCATTTACAAAGGTAAGCTTACTCCCTTTCTCATCAATGCATACCATCATGTGATCAAAAAGTTCTTCGGAAAGATCCTGAAATACTTTTCTTTTATTGAGCTCTACCACAAGTGTTCCAAACTTTTTATAATCGTTTGTCGTGTAAAGGTTTCTGATAATAAAAATACGTCCTTCGATTACTTTTACATAGGTATAGGAAGAATCCATCTCTTTGATTTTCTCGACATAAGGCTGTATATTTTCTACATATGTATTATACAAAGCCCCACTCCTGGAAGCATAGCAGCTTGGATTTTGCTCATTTCGAAGATAAAATGCATATAAGTTAAACCTCTCATCCAGATAAAATTTACCCTTTAAGCTGCTATTGATTTCCTGTAAATAATTGGTTAACGGTGTAATTCCTTCTTTATGGTTTTTCCATGCGTTCTCCCATGTCTTCTCATAAGATGGTCGCTGACACAGGCTGACTGCATCATCAATACGTATGGATGCAAACGATGCTATATTGGAAAGCTGATCCGACATAAGTCCTTCTGCCTTATCAATAATTCCCTCCCGATACGAAAATGTCGTAAAGGTAAAAAAAACTGCAATTGGAACAACCCAGCAAAGAATCATAAAAAGCAATAGCCGTTTATTTAATGACTTTGGAGCAACTGTATTTTCTCTTCGTTTTTTCATATCGATCCCCCATGTAATTCTTCCACGGTTTCCTATCTTTTATTACAAGCAAAGAAATCCTTCATATATATCACAAATTTTTTTTGCTCTCAAAAGATCTGGCATCTCACAAAAAATCCGGATCAGCGGTTCCGTTCCAGAAAACCTTGCTATAATCCAGCCACCATTTTTAAAATACACCTTACATCCATCCAGATAAGAAACCTTTTCCATCTCCTCTGGAAGTTCCGGTATTTTTTTATCAATCATTAACGTTTGAAATATTTCTGCCTTTTTTTCCTGTGAAAACTTATAATCCCGCTCTTCCATATAGATGTATCCACATTCCTTATGTATGTCCTCCATAATCGAAGAAAGTTTTTTCCCCGTTACTGCAATCATTTCAATCAAAAGCACCGCTGCGTATATCCCATCTTTTCCATTGATATGTCCACGGACCGTGAGTCCTCCAGAAGATTCGCCCCCAATAATAGCACCCGTTTTTTGCATTTTAGAGGAAATATATTTAAATCCCACTGGTACTTCATAACAGGTTTCTCCAAACTGTTTCGCAACCTTATCTAACATATGGGTCGTTGCAATATTTCGAACGACCGAACCGTGCCATCCTTTATACTTAACCAAATAGTAATATAATAGCACCAAAATATCATTGGGGTGCAGAAAATTCCCCTGATCATCTATCACACCAATTCGGTCTGCATCTCCATCGGTTGCAACTCCAATGTCACACTTTTTATCCATCACAGAATGTGTAAGAGATTGCAGTGTAATCGCAGAGGGAGCCGGTAATTTACCTCCAAAAAGCGTATCATGACGCTCGTGAATGGTACTCACCTCACAACGTGCCGTTAATAAAATCGTTTTTAACGATGTCTCGCTAACACCATACATTGGATCTAATACAACTTTCAGTCCTGCAGCTTTTATAGCTTCCATATCAACCGAGGCAATGATATTATCGAGATATTCATTCAGCGGATAAATTTCTTCAATATACCCCTCTTCCAATCCAATCTCATACTCGACTGATTTTACCTGATTTGAAGGTACTTCTTTTATATAATCCTCAATATCCTTTGTTTGAATTTCATCCGCATCGCGACCGCCGCTCGTAAATATTTTAATTCCATTATAAATAGCTGGATTATGACTTGCCGTGACCATCATCCCATACGAAAATTCATGTTTTAAAACATAGAACATGATGAGTGGTGTCGGCGAGGATTTATTGATTAAATACGATTTTATCTTGGCTGCTGCAAAAACTTCTGCTGCCCATCGCATCGCCTCTTTGGATAGAAATCTCCGATCATATCCCATCACAATTCCCTTATCCGCAACACCCTCATTCAGCATCTTTTCTGCCATCGCCTGTGCAAGAATCTGTATATTTTCTTTTGTAAACTCATCCCCGATTACAGCTCTCCATCCACCTGTTCCAAATTGAATCATTTTGCACCTCCCATTACCACACGAACACAATGTGTGGATTTATCTTTTTGGACTGTTATTCGTTTTACTCGTTCTCCATCCAGGTATATTTCTTTCACGCCCTTCATGACACCTTCCGGATTCTCAACTTCGATTTCATAAGTTGCACCTCTCCATTCTCTGGTAACACGAAATGCGTTCCATTCTGACGGAATACATGGATTGATGCAAAGCTCTTCAAATTGCGGCCAAATACCTAACATATAGCGGGTTGCCGAAAAATAAGCCCATCCTCCGCTTCCTGTCATAAAAGGATGTCTGGCTCTTCCAAAACCGCTATGATCTTTTCCTATAATAAATTGACAATAAGAATATGGCTCGGCTTCTCTAACTTCTATTTTATCATTTTGATAAAATGGACATAATGCATCATAATATTTCATCGCCTTATCGCCTCTCCCTATCACGCATTCCGCTGCCCATGCCCATGGGTTTGAATGCGAAAAGACAGAGCCATTTTCCTTTATCCCTGGATAGACTCTCGTAACAAATCCAATTTCATCATCTGTTTTGGTATAAGAGGGTGCATTTAGCATAATTCCATAAGGCGTATAAAGATACTTTTCGACGCTATCCATTGCCATTACCCCTTTTTCTTTGCTGGCAACACCAGATAAAACAGCCCATGCATTTGATTCTAAATGTACTTTACCCTCGGTATCTTGTGAGGTACCGATTTTTCTACCACTTTTTGTAATTCCCCGAATAAACCAATTACTATCCCATAATTCTTTCTCACAAACCTTATGAATGTCCACCAACATCTGATTATATTTTTGAACTTCTTCCGTTCGATTTAGATGAAGCGCTAATTCAATAAAATTTCGAATTGCCCAGTAATGCAGGAAGGATACCATCGCACTCTCTCCTCCACCTAAATTAAGGCAATCATTCCAATCAGCACGCAGCCCTTTGCAAACTCCATGTGCTCCAACCTGCTCTTTTGAGAAATCAAGAATACGCATCATATGTTCATAAACCGTTCCCACTCCTCCGTCAGCATAGGTAATCATTTCATTGACAAACACTTCTTCTCCCGTTTCTTTTATGTACTCCACAATTGCAGGAATCAGCCATAGTGCATCATCCGAACAGGCATCCTCTATTCCGTGTACCATATTTTTTGCTTGAAACATCGGAACCACAGTTGGAGAGTGAAATGGTTTTTGCTTATTATCAGGTTCAAACCATTCTGGCTGAAACAAATGCAGTCCGTAGCCTTTTGTAGTCAGTCCTCGCAAAAGCTCCACAATTCTTTGCTTGCATTTTTGTGGGTTGGAATGCGGAATCGTCATTGCATCTTGTGCCGTATCTCGATATCCAAGCCCTGTGCGCCCACCGACTTCAATAAAAGAAGCAAACCTTGAAAACATGACATTGATTTCTGCCTGATATAAATTCCAGGTATTAATCATTGTATTCATGGCTATACTTGGGGTTTCAATCTGTAATTTTGAAAACTTATTTGCCCAAAAGTTTCTTAATTTAGCATAAACTTCATCCACTTTTACGTAATCCGAATATTTTTTTCTCATATTACATCCAGTTTTCCGATCACCTTCTCCTAACATAAAGATAAGACGTATGCTCTCGCCTGGATTCAAAGAAATATCTTTTTGCAAGCTGCCACAGTGATTATTTCCAAGTTCATGGGAAGCAAAACACGCGCCTTCCATGACCGCAATCGGATTATCCTCAGTGTGATATCGCCCAATAAAAGTGTCACGCAGACAATCAAAGCCATCTGGTTCAAAGTTACCCGTAAAATATTGATATCCAAACTCTTCATAATACAAATCATGCTCAATAATACCGCCTTCGTAAGAAGATCCAGCCGCATAAAGGCTCATCTGGAAATTCTGATTATCCATTAAAATGTGATGGAATGAAAATTCAAGATACGAAAAAATTTGTAATTTTCTTACCTTATTCGTTGTATTCTTAACCGTTACATCCCATAGTTCTACCGCATCGTCAATTGGTATAACAAGCGTTTGCTTTGCTTCAATTCCCTTATATTCACATTCATACGTACTGTAGCTCATTCCGTGTCTACAAGTATACTTTGCTTCCTGCAAGGACTTCCCTACTGGCTGCCAGGATACACTCCAATAGTCTCCATCCTCCATATCTCTTACATATACATAATGTCCCGGTCGATCCATAGGTAAGGCATTGGCACGAAACCTTGTAACCCGTTGATATTCGGGTGTCTTATAAAACATATAGCCGCCTGCTGTGTGATTTACAACGGCGCACAAATTATTTACTCCAAGATAATTCGTCCAAGACGTGGGAAGATCCACCCGGTCAATGACATATTCCCGTTTTTCATTATCAAAATGTCCGTAATTCATTTTCTACCTCCTAAAATTTAAAGAAATCATTCTGATTCATTCTAATTATAGGGGGTTCGACTTTCACTTTTGTATTGCCAAGCATGTTATATTTTGTATATTATTGCGTGGTTCATTCACTCAGATATTTCTTGTAGGTATTCAGTACATCTTGATTACAATAAAAGTTGGTTCCCTTCACTTTATTCACCTTATATTCCCCTTTGTAATCATAGTAATTGATAAGATATCCTTCTCCATTGCACCCTCCATTGCTCCAACCAATTCCCTTTTCCTTAAATCCTTTTAACATCATGCTAAGATAAGGAAGCAGGGTTTTCTTTGGCAGGATAGGTCCAAATGGTGCAAATTCACCAATCATAAATCCAACGTTATTATCTTCCGCCAATTCCTTTGTAGGTAGTATACTTTTGTTGTAGTAATAGTCAAAGTCCACTACTAGCTCCTTTTCATTAACGGCAAACGTACCTTTGCTATATTTAAGAGTTGGCATCACAGCATCATAGTCTTCATCATATAAATCATGTGGATATATACTATATTTTTTCCCCTTTTGCGTAATCCCAATCGACGTATAGCGAATCGTCCCCTCATTACCATTTACCACAAATTCTATCTTTTTTGTTCCCTCTGGAATTTTAGCCGTATATTCCTTTTGTATAGATACCATATCGTAGTTCGGTTCCTTGTTACTTTTTAATTCCTTTTCAAAAACAACAACCCCATCCGCCAGTATGGTGAGAACATTTTTCTCAAGAGCGTATACATCGCGTACATAGATACTTACCGTTCCTTCTGAAAAATCTCCGTCAATTACCAGTCTACTTCTTTTCTCTCCCGTTAATGTACCTGGAAGATATAGAAGTGGCCAGGAAGGAGCCTTCTTTATCTGCGGAAAATTCTCCTCGAAGAAATCCAAACCATAATAGCAAATGCTATTTGGCTCATAAAAGTGGTAGGAAAGTGCAACTCCAAGTTTCGCAAGCCCCTCTCCTGTCATCGTATTGGAATCTACATCGGCAATCACAACTCGATCTTTACATTCCTCCCAAATAGCATTCACAATTGGTGTAAATACTTTGGTATAGGCTTCATCACTTTCTGCCTCCGGTTCATTCATCAGATTAAAGCTTAGATATTTATTAGGGATATCCGCATAGCGTTTTGATAACATCTTCCAGTAGTCTAAAACGTTCTTCTGTTTCGTCTTATTCTTGAAGAGATTCCCAGTCTGGATCTCATTTGGCCATTGGTTTGCCATTTCTGGTTGTCCCTCCATGCACAAATCTATATGTACGTTGTACTGTATCCCCCATTCAATTAAACGGTCAAGTTCTTCTAATTGCCTTTCATTCACTTTTCCTTTCGGGAAATCAGGAGCATTTAAGGTACTAAAGCTAAACTGTACTCTGACCATATTAAATCCATTATTCGATAAGAATTTAATTTCTGCCTCATGAAAATTACGATCCAGATTATTAAAAAGTGCCCCCCTTGATGCCGCTCCTTTATTGGCTGTCGTCACCCCATTCCATGCTGGAAGCTTCTGATTCGATACCTCAGGAAGAGAGCTTTCCCTTTTCAATAACGATTTGTCTATGGTATTTTCTCCTACTTTATTTAGAGCTATATATTGCGGTTTTCTTTCTGTCTCCATTCCATTGTATAAACGATAAACTGCCAGTACAGCTTCCGCATAGGTCGCTTTTGCCTGTGGTCGGAAATGATATTCCGATGTCAGATTCATTAGCTTATAGGTACTTTTCCCGTCACCAAACATGGTTACAAATTCGATGGCTTCTGACGTTGTATTTGTAAAATCAATAAACTCTTCCTTTAGCGTTTCAGAAAAATTCCAATAACTCAAATCTAGCCCTTTTCTCCTAGATGTTACATTGTCACTATTCTTAAACCATGAGGTAACAAACTTTTTATTCAGCTTATCCACACGATAATAGGCAGTGTATTTTCCTTCTTTTATCAACCTGTCAAAATCCATGCCCATGGAATTTGCTCCAAGATATACTAGTTCCGCAAGTCGTTGTCTGGTTATAACAGTGTTCTTAGCATTTGCTACTCTCTTGTTCCATTTGCTATTTTTCTTATTTGAATACTTTTCAATCGCACTCAAAATCATCTTGCAGGCATCTTTTTCCGTTACTGTACTTTGATAGCTGTTCGTAAGATTTGCAGGAATCACTTTTGCCAAAATCGCTTCCTTAATTTCCTTTGCTTGATCACTCGATATCCCCGCATATGCATTTGTCTTGGCATTGACTGTTGTCGGCATCGCTAAAATTAAAATCAGCATCATGATAATGGTTTTTTTTACATTAATTTTCATATAATATCCCTTTCCTCTCTATTTATCAATTTCCAAAAAATAAAACATTATTAACTACATATTATTACAACCCACCTCACCTATCAAGGCATTTTTGAGTGAGCAAGAAAAGATTCTCCGCTATAAACAACAAAAACCGAGTGCCAAATCACTCGATTTTCGTACTGAGATTATTCTTGCAGCTCTGTATATTTTTCACGTAATAATGCCGTTGCCCAGTGATAGGAATCTGCCGTCTCGTACCCTCGATAAACCGGTTCCTGTGCAACAATCATGAGCAAATAGAGATCGTACCAAAGAATTCTTCTTTTTTCTTCTTCCGTAAATTTTTCAATTCCGTACCCACTCAAAAAATCAGCCGATTGGGCATAGGATCGAAAGCCTACTTCCATAAACGGATCGCCCCACAGGCAACGCTCCCAATCAATTATACCCGTAATATTTCCGTCCTCAACAAAGATATTGCCGTCCCATATGTCTCAGTGAACCAAATGGGGCGTTACAATGCTCTGAAATATTCCTTTATCTTGTTCCAGTAATTCGAATAGATCACTCGATGATATAGTAAGGTCAATGTTTTCTTTCCCGGCATCCAGTATGGCAACTCTTATCATTTTAGTAAAAACATCAAACCAGTTTTTACCTTGAAGGACCTTTTGACCGGGATAACCAAAGTTGCCGTTTGTTATCTTGTTAATCTCTTTATTCAGTGAACCTACCAGAAAATGAATATTGCTTACTTGCTCGGAAGTCAACAACGGCTTTTGAGAGGATAGGCTTTTACCATTTATTTTGTTCATAGGTCATAACCGTTACTTTAGGGTCAGGTGCTATCTTCAGAATGCTTTTTGTTCCATCTTCAAAAGAAACCTTGTAAGCTATATTAAAATATCCTTCTGTCAGCTCATGAATATTTTCAAGCTTTCTATCTGGGAATGCATGGTGGGTCAGCTTTGCGAGTGTGGATTCGCTTTGCATGTTTTTTGTTAAGTATGCCATATTATTTCCTTTCGTGACAAGGTATCCATTAATATATTGCTTTTCGTTCCTTTAGGGACAATCACAAACTCCCCGCGTTAACTTTCATTTTCTACTTCTCGTTTTCTAGATAAAAGCTGCCCTTACGAAAGAACCGTCGGTCAGATTCTGACCACAGCTTTTCTTTCGGTACTTGATCCTCGACAGATTCGATTTCACCAACCAAAGTGGCATATCTCCATACCGCTAAGATCTTCTCTTTTACTGTTTGGACAAACCCGCTCTTAATCTTTCCATTTATAGAATTTGATCCAGTTCATGTCCCGCACCCTCGAATATGTTGTACTTGTGCGGAATATGCAATGAATCCAAGTATAAATGCAAAATCTCATTATCACAAAACAATATATCAGCCGTTCCGATATGCATATATTTTTCTATAACCGGGGAATTGTTTGGAAACACGGTAATTTCCTGTTTGTTTTAATATCATGCAAATGTGGATGTCCATTATTATAATTGGACAGCTCTACGTTCTCAAAAACAAAGGATTGATTATTATTTGTACATGTTTTTATTCTATCTTACTATTTATATCGACATGTAACCTCTGTTTTTAAACATCTAATCAAAAAATGATTGTGATTTTTCTCTTTACCCTTAATTATGCACCTGCTGCCATAATTCATAAAAGTCCCTACACATTCCCAATCAGCCTGCTATTATTTGACCCGCTGCTCTAATTTTTTTCTATGATGTATAAATTTATATTGATAGCGCTCCGCTTCACGAGCTTTATGATATGCACAGTTGACAGCCTCCCTGACTTCCACATGGCTTCTTTTAACAACGACTGTATATTTCTTGTTTTCTGCCATATGCATGCTTATTTATTACGCTCATTTCTTTGTCAGGGTTGACTTTTTCTCAAACCGACTGTGCATTAAAAAGACTATTACTCAAACTTCGCACCTAGATTTTAGCTATGTACCTTGAAAATTCAATACCTGGCAATTATTCGGTTGTCAAAGTTTAGAGGTTATACTGCTTTAAGTTTCGATTTTAATGATGATGGTATTGCATTCATAAATGCATTCACCAATTCATCGTTTTTTCATCTGGTAAATTAACATTATTAGAAATAGCTTTATACTTTTCTTTTATCTTTTCCGGTTATTTCAGCAATTCTCTTCATTGTTAACTTTCCACTATTTTCATATAGAGCGGTGAGAATATTCCCATGTGAAGGAATTAATCCATCCAAACCATTTTCTAACAATTTCTTCTCAATAAAGCTTATCATTTTCTTTTTAGTTCTGCTTATAAAAAATACGATATATTTATCATTCCTATTAAAACCTCAACTTTAGACTTATGTATATATTTCAATTTTCTATATAAATTATAATCTTATTAAAAAGTATAAGTGAATGTATATTAACAATAGTTTGACGCAAAACTATTTTTAATATACAATTAGTTTGGCACAAAACAATTATTTTAGAGAGGAGAAGTTAAATTGATAACATCTAAAAAATATAAAGCCATGGTTGTACATGAACATGAAAACAACACTTATTCAAGAGAAATTGTAGATAAGGAGATTTCCAGTCTTCCTGAAGGGGACATATTAATTAATGTAAAATATTCATCTTTAAATTATAAAGATGCACTTTCAGCAACGGGTAATAAAGGGGTAACACGAAACTATCCTCATACACCAGGAATAGACGCTGCTGGAATTGTGGTTCGTAGTATCAATGATAATTTTAAAATTGGAGATTTTGTACTAGTTACCGGTTACGACTTAGGAATGAACACACCAGGAGGATACGGACAATATATCAGTGTTCCCGCTGACTGGGTAGTTAAATTACCAGAGAGTCTTTCATTAAATGAAAGTATGATATATGGCACAGCTGGTTTTACAGCTGCTTTGTCTGTATATAAACTAATAGCATCCGGTATTACTCCATCTGATGGAGATATATTAGTAACTGGTGCAACTGGTGGAGTAGGAAGTATTGCAGTAAGCATTTTAAATAAGCTTGGTTACAGTGTTATTGCTTCTACTGGCAAAGCTGAGGCAAAACGCATGCTGTTAGAAATGGGAGCTAAAGATATCATTCTGAGGGAAGAACTAGATGATAGGTCTGGAAAGTCTCTTTTAAAAGGAAGATGGGCTGGAGTAATAGATACAGTTGGTGGTAATATCCTATCAACAGCACTTAAATCAACTAAATATGGAGGAAGTGTAACCTCCTGCGGAAATGTTGCTTCTTCTGAGCTTTCAACAACGGTATATCCATTTATACTTAGAGGTATCTCTATTCTTGGGGTAGATTCAGTTCAATGTCATATGGAGTTAAGAATAAAGCTATGGAATTTACTTTCAAATGATTGGAAACCTGATAATTTAGCTTTAAATGTTCAAGAAGTATCCCTAATGGATTTGGATACAAAAATTCAAAGCATTCTTGAAGGGAAACTAATAGGTAGAACCATACTAAATCTTGATTTATAAGAAAACGAACGAAGTAATAGATGACAAATTTATTTAAAGAAACTAAATTAGAAAAGATCACTGTCAAAAAACGCTTTGTAAGAAGTTCAACATGGGAGAACATGACAACAGCAGATTCGCATATTACGGATAAACTGTATAAAATCTATGGGGATTTAGTAGCAGGTGGCATAGGACTAATTATAACGGGATATGCAAATGTGGTGAAGGAAGGATAGCCTATGGTGGAACGAAAACCATCTTTAATATTGGCGAAAGAGTTATCTATGCTCCAAGTGAGATTTTAGATAAAAATACAAACATTATTGGTAAATCTATGTACAATCCCACATATTTGGCCACCCGCTTTCAAATGGCTGACGCTGTTGAATTAATAACTGATTTTTGTTATTAAAGATACACACATGTACCACCAGATGATATTCCTCATCAGACAGTTTTTCACCTCTTTTATGTAATTTTCCAGTCTTTATTCGTTCTTTTGTATATATGTCCCATAATTCCACTTTTTCATTTTTATCACTCATTTGATTCCCTCCAATTCTTAAATTAATATGCATATCATTGTTTGCCAGCATAATAAGTTTACTACAATTCCAAAAAATTTTGAGTTTTCGCAAAATGTTATTAAAAAATGAATATATCCTTCCAAAGTACCAATCTATCGATTTTTTGAATTATTCAAAGTGATAGTGACTGGAGTAGTAGCACCTTAATAAACCCCGAGAGATACCTTTCGCCAGTCGGTAATAGCAGGAAAAAACTTTTTCCTTTATTGGATCTTCTGATTTTATGATTGAAACATCACATCTTCCTTTGATTTGATTTCTTTATTAGTGGCTAGCATCATCGGATGTTCTGTGATGCCATAAACAAGTACCAGGTAAATGTCTTCTCTAGATGCAGTAATCTATACTTTGACATGCGAAAGATAAGCTTCGTGGTCTTTGCCTTTATAGAATACGTTTGTTTTGACCTTGCCTTTTCGTCGGTTACGTGAATAAATCCGCCTCTTTCTCCCGCAAAGAGGTTATATTGCTGAACAACTTCTTTCACCTCTCAATTCTTTTCGGTCTCCTTGTTTAAGCCTCTGACTTAGAACTCCCCTGTTTTATTTAAAATATTGAAGATTATTTTAAGGATTCGATTTGCTATTCAAGTAGTCATCAATTAGATAAGCCAGCATCAGGTGAAATAAGATCTCAGGATTTTTTAAGTCCAGTCCTGCAATTTCATCAATCCGCTTCATGCGATAGTTGAGTGTATTGCGGTGTAAAAACATCTGCTCCGCAGTTTCCTTCTGGTTAAACCCTGTTTTGGCATAAACCTTAAGGGTTTCATATAAGTGCGCACCGTTGGCATCGTCATATTGCTTCAGCAATCTTAGTGCAGGATGAACGTATTTCATAAGATTGGTTTCTGCTGGCAACTCGTTGAGCAAGCTATAAAAAACAACCGATTGAAAGTCAATGAAATCAGCATTGAAATTGAATTCTTTCGCCACTTTTAAGGCTTCACAAGCTTCTTCATAATACTGTTTCAGATGGAGCACTTCTGTAAAACCGTTGCTTTTTCCAATCTTTAGGTGTTCCCTTTGGGCTAGTTGCACCAATGCCTGTCTGCTTTTATTTGGCAGCTTCAAAGTGCCATCTACGGGCACGATAAAAACAAGACTTCCTTCATAATAAACATACGGCACTGATTTAAAAAGAGTGATAAGTTGGTGGGTCAAATCCTTTTTGATTTCCCTCTCAGACCTATAATAAGCCGGTTTGATAACAATCACACACATTCTATCCGGAAATTTAATTTCTCCAATTTGAATTCGGGCAGCGATATGTCGTGGGGACATACCTGCAAGTACATCTGTTAAAACGCTGTCGTAAATATGAAAAGGTTCTGCTTTTCCGCCATATCTATACTTTATGTGGTATCCCGCGGATCGACTGACATAGGGTAACATTTCGAAACAATTTTGGTTAAAAGGTTCTCTGTTTTGAATCATAAAGACATATCCCACTAATTGTCCATCTAAAATAATCTTACTTGATAGATAAATGAGATGATCTTGATAGCATTCCGAAAGAAAAGCCACATCCGTCACGGGTCTTTGTTTTTTAAACCGCTCTGATTTGATATGTTCCATAAATTCATAAGAACAATATCCTTTCTGAATACTGGTCATCCATAATACATCTGGAATTTCAAATGTACTCGTATGTCCCAGTAACTTTCCACTGACATCAATGACTACAATTTCATTTTTTAATTTTGCAAACGCAAAGTCCAATATTGCGGATAGCGGATTCCCCTGCAACGTCATTTGTATCATTTGCGCATAATCATTTTCATTTTTAAGTCGCCTCATGCACCTATCATTTAATTGATTATAGATATCCAGCCAATCACTTTTAGCAATTTGAATCCAATTCGTTGATAAAATTCTGTCATACAAGCTTTTGTCCGCGGGGTCACTCACCGTGTCCTGCTCCTGCCACCAGACGATATTTTGTGGTTGTTTCTCTTGATTTAGTATTTGTGAAATTGCACCAAAGTATAATACATCTTGTTCATAGTCAGTCCGTCCCTCACTAATGAGGCTGCACGCTGATATTTGAATATCTGTTGATATTTCAACATTTATATACTTATTAGTATCACTTTTAGATTCTATGAGTGTTTCAATATTCATTTTTTCACCTCTCTTTCATAATAGTGCGTAATGCACAAATACGTCAACCTTTTTCGTGCAGTCATCCTGTATATTTTTTAACAAAGCAGATGTTAAAATTTAAACATAATAACACGATCATATAAGACGAATAACCTGAGTCAATTCGTTATTCGGCATGAGAAAGGATGAATAAGATGACTAACGGAAACTATGAAAATCTATTTTCAAAAGGTAAAATCGGTAATTTAACACTAAAAAACAGAATTGTAATGCCCGCAATGGGGACTGCTTTTGCAGCATCAACTGGCGAAGCTTCTGATGAAATTATTCGCTACTATGAAGAAAGAGCGAGGGGTGGATGTGGCCTTATTATCACGGAAATCACAAGAATTGATGATGAAACAGGTATTGGTACTTCGAACCAATTAAGTGCCACTGACGCTAAATTCATTCCCAGACTCACACGACTTGCGGATGCGATCCATCGTCATGACAGCAAAGTATTTGTACAACTTCAACATCCCGGTCGTCAAACACCAAGCCGTCTGCTCCATGGTAAACAAATCGTTGCTCCAAGTCCTATTATCTGTTCAACAATCGGTGAGATGCCACGTGAACTCACTACGGAAGAATGTGATGAGATGGTTAAAAAATTTGTGAAAGGGGCTTACATTGCAAAAGCAGCTGGTATTGATGGTGTTGAAATTCATGCAGCACATGGTTATCTTATCAACCAATTCCTAAGTCCTACAACAAACAAAAGAACGGATAAATATGGCGGCAATTTTGTGAAACGTCTTCGCTTTTTAGATGATATCATCCTTGGTATTCGTTATGCTTGTGGTGCTGATTTTCCTATTTCAGTTCGAATCAGTGCAGATGAATTTGTTGAAGGCGGTCTAAAATTAGAAGATTCGGTTAAAATTGCACGCCATCTTGAATCAATTGGTGTTCATGCTATTAATGTCAGCTGTGGAACTTACGAATCAGGCTACAGTATCATTGAGCCTTACCAATTTGAAGAAGGCTGGAAAAAGCACTTAGCAAAAGCAATCCGTGAAAACGTTAAAATTCCTGTTATTGCTGTTAACAATATCAAACATCCAAGTGTTGCAGAATCATTACTGGAAGAAGGTGTTTGTGACTTCATCGGTATCGCCAGAGGTCATCTCGTAGATCCTGAATGGGGTAATAAAGCAAAATACACAGATGAAAAGCAACTAAGAAAATGTATCGGCTGTCTCTACTGCTTCAAAATAGCCAACACAGGTCGTGCACTTGCTTGCACCGCTAACCCTGTTCTTGGCCGAGAAACAATCTATAACGAAGACACCTTAAAAAAGAATGGTGCTGGAAAAACAGTTGCTGTTATCGGTGGTGGTCCTGGTGGTATGCAGGCCGCTAAAGTCTTAGCGGAGCGTGAATATAAAGTCGTATTATTTGAAAAGAATGATGCGCTAGGTGGTACTTTAAATGTAGGTGACAAACCACCTCACAAACACATGATTACTGAACTCGTTGAAACGCAAAAAGCAGAAATCGATGCTCTTGGTATTGAAGTAAGACTCGGACATGCACCTACTCCAGAGGAAGTAAAAGCCCTTAATCCATATGGTGTTATCATGGCTTGTGGTGGTACGCCAATTCGCCCTAATGTACCGGGTATTAACGGTGCCAATGTGGTTCGTGCAGAAGATGTTCTCGTGGGTACGGTGAAACTTTCCGGTCAAAAAGTCGCCGTTATCGGTGGTGGAGTAACAGGCCTTGAAACAGCAGAGGTCTTAGGTTCTGATAATGATGTAACCGTCGTAGAAATGGCTGATTCAGTAGGAACTGCACTTTACCCAAGTGTAAGAGGAACACTTCTTAAAAGACTGGAAGCTCTTGACACACACTATTTGACCAACCACGCTCTTGCTGCTATCAGCGAAGACCAAATTTCAATGACAGTTATGCCAGCTGCTATCACAACAACTCTTGCAGTTGACACGGTTGTAATCGCCATTGGTGTCAAACCTCAGGTAGAGCTTATCGAAGCTTTTGAAGCGGTATTTGATAAAATCACATCCGTGGGTGATGCTCATAAACCAGGTCTTATTGGCGATGCAATGAAAGAAGCAAACGATAAAGCATTTGTATTTTAAAACCAATCAGGAGGCGTAATAATGAAAGATTTTAAAGATAAAGTATTAGTTGTTACTGGTGCTGCAAACGGTATCGGTAGAGCACTTGCCCTTGAAGGCGCACAAAAAGGTATGAAAGTAGTCATCAATGATATTGATGCGAAAGGCCTGAAAGAAACGGAATCTCAAGTGAAAGCATTCGGAGCAGAATGTGCAAGCCTTGCAGGCGACATTTCACTTCTTGATGTTGTCCAATCCCTATATAAACTCACTATGGAATCCTTTGGAAAGGTTCACATGCTTGTAAACAACGCAGGCGTTGCCGTTTCTGGTCCAATCTGGGAACTCCCTCTTCAGGATATTGACTGGATTACTGATGTGAACTTAAGAAGCCACGCTTATGGCCTCCGTGTCTTCTTACCTACTATGATCGCACAGGGCGAACCCTGTGCTGTTGTAAATGTTGCATCTGGAGCAGGTCTTATGACCTCACCATCCGCGCCAATGTACCACACAACCAAATTTGCTGATGTTGCCCTTTCTGAAAGCACATACCTTGGCCTGAAAGCGAGTGGTCACAATCATGTTCAAATGCACGTGTTATGTCCAGCCTTTGTTAAAACACACATTCATGAAAGTGACAAGCACCGTCCAGATCGCTATGCAGATATGTCAGATTGCTATTATCAAAGTCAAACTTATCATTCTGGATTAATCAGAAGTGCCCATTCTGTTCATACTGGGATTGATATTGATTCCGTAGGCATGACAGTCTTTACAAGCGTTGAAGAAAATAATTTCTTCATATTAACACACCCTGAGATCAAGATTCCTGCTGGTCAACGTGTGAAAAGATTACTTGATGGGGATAATCCTGCATAGAAATATTCCGCAGTAACGTATTATTCATCCACTGCTTTTTGCAAAAAATCATATATCGTCTCGTAGAGACAACAAAAGCAAACGATCTAAAGGTATTGAACAATTACTGCAATAGAGTGATTTCATAAAAGAACACTGTTCTGGGTTAATAAATGTTGAAACAGTGCGGTTGCGCACTAATTATAAAATTGACCCATCAAGAGAAGGTTTCCAATCACTTGTAGCAGTAATCCATTTATACTATAATTTGATATTTTCATCTAAAAGTAACTTTATTATTTACAAAAAACAGATACCTACATATCTGAATCATAAAAATTAGTTGAATAAATTGAATGGTTGTGGTATATCACATTTAAGAATAGCGGTGGTCGTCTTCGGACAACACCCGAAAGGAGCTCGATGCGTCGGGCTTCTTTTTTTGTGTTATATCAGAATTTTCTAACGTCCCCTTGTCTGAATCTCGAGATTCACATGTTGTTCATTATATTTATCCCACAATCCATTATAGTAATCATCACCAAGACACTTCCCACGGATTGCCTGTTTCGCACTAGCCAGCTTAAATGAAATGCCCTTATTGGTAATTCGTATCGTAACTTCATATTTCTCATAAAGTACCTTTGCCAAATGCTCTATTGAAGTAGCATAAGGAAGAGCCGCATCAACATAGATTCGTAATTTCTCTTTATCTGTCATGAAATCAGGATCTTTCTCCCTTTCATATTTGATATGCGGTCTGCTATTGCTGCAAAACACTGTGGATAGCAGATGACCTTTTGAATAACAATCGTAAATTCCTGCCCCTCAAATTCGAATACAATGAGTTCTAATCTTGTCAGCTAATCAGCCAGATGTGCCTGCTCCTCTCCAAATCGTATAAATGGAACTCTGACTCCCAACACAACTTTTGCAAATTTCTCAATCCCTCGTATTTACAGTTCGTTTGCAATTGCTGCCAGTGTAAGAATAAAATAGTTGCCATCATAATAAAGGCTGTTTTCCTTTCTGCCTCTAGGCGATTTGTTTTACATGTAAAAGAATACAAAAAAATCACCCAATCCACATTGACTGCGAATTAAGTGATTTTTGAGAAATATTTTTATCCTATTTGTATTTACATGTTCTAAACTTTCCTTCAATCCAAAAAGTTGCTTCAATCGCATGGAACTTTATTAATCTAAATTTAGGGTCATCTATTCCATCCTTAAAGAACTTTCTATCAGTTTCATTCCATATTTTACTTTGTAAGTCCTTATCTACTACAAATTCAACATTTCCAATTAGTGTTACACTATCTCCGTCCTTGAAATAGCATACGCTTGCCTTAGAATTTGCTTCAAAATGCGTGGCTTTACCATTAATTTTAGATCTTTTTGACGTCACAAAATAAATATCCGAAAAACCATCTGATTTTGCAATAGAAAGGATACATGTTCGAGGGTATCCTTTTTCATTTACAGAAGTTAATGTTGCAACATTACACTGCCTAATCAATGCATTTGCCTTGTCTTCTATATCTTTTATTCTTTCCTTTTGAATTTCATTTTCTGTTTTTTCCATTATGATTACCTTCTTTTCTTTTTAGGTGCCCGTTCGGGTAATTCATCATACATTTCCTGCACCATTTTCTGTAACAACTCTCTGTCTTCCAATATTGTGACTAGAAACATCGGCTTCGCTCCTTCATATGGTAGTTCAGCCTCACAATCCGGTATATACTTTCTGCTAGCATCTGTGATTTTCACCATAAAACCCTTGCCGTAAATTCCACCAATTATTTTCTCTTTATAATAAAATATGTATCCTCCCATCATAGGGATATTCCGGACATCTTTTAAATCAAACAACTGTTCCATTATATAATCTTTAAGTTCTTTATTATCTAACACAGAAACACCTCACGATTTTTTCTTTAATGTCTGTATTCGCATTGCTGTATTTTTTTCAAACTCTTCATCTGAGAATTTAGGATCTCGCGTCTTCATCCAAATACTACATGGAACTTCTTCACATTCGCCACAATTCTTTAAATGTTTCTGATTTATAGCGCACTCATAAATTGCACAAGCTTCACCCTTTGGAGCATGAAATACTTTACCCTCACATTCATTGCATCCATTACACATATTCCCATAACAGTAACATGTACTACATTCTGTTCCACAACAACTTATATCTGACATATTGGCACCACCTTTCTTTTGATATATTATCACAAATCACTATAACTCTCTTGTATTTTTTCGACATTTTGCAACGCATATCTTTTGGCATCAGCAATATTCATAGAATGATATTTTTTGAAATCATGATACAAATGCGCCTGGTCCGAATATCCATATTTATAAACTGCATCCTGAATATCAAATTGCTTACAAAAAATAATATCGTTCCACAAGTATTGATAACGCACCATAGCGGCCAAACTTTTAGGTGTAACACCAACATATTCTCGAAAAAGTCTTTCTAATTGTCTGTCACTAATGTGCAGATTATTTTTCAATTCACCGACGAGCAGAGTGCCTCTACTCCTCATTATTTTTTCTACCGCTTGTAAAACCAAAGTATTCTCATGCTTAATATTATAATTTCTAATCAATATTTTTTCCACTTTTGGAATCAATTCGTATACATCTGAAACATCAAATAATAATGTTTCGATTTCCTTCTTTATTTTTGAAAAATGGTAACCAACATCAAAATGAGCATTTCGGGTATCACAAATTTTTTCCTCTGAAAACATAGGAACACTCCATGCATAAAATCTAATTGCAAATGAAAAGATTGTTTGTTCTGTGTCATTATAATTTGTTGTAGAAAATGTACGGTCATTAATTCCACAAAAGCTATTATGTATTCTGTTATTTGTAAAATCAACATGAAACATAATATCCATACAAGTGTCAGGTGTAACAATTCCATTTGTCTTAATATATGTTTTTTCTTGATTAACAGGCTTTTTCGTTCCCCAAAAACATCGAATATATGGCTTTAAAGCATCACATGGAACAAATTCCATATAATTATTACTACACGTAAAAGGAGTCGCTGTTATTGGGTTGTATATTTTATGTAATTTTATGCAAAACACTCTCCTTTTTTCAATCACGTTAACATAAAGCATCAAGTGCTTTTGTATCACAACCGTCTTTTACCTCTAAAATGTCTCTGCGCACTACATCCTGTAAAACAACATTGTAGTATGACCAAATTTCTGTTGCAATTCATTTGCAATTGTTATTTTGCCACTGCCTGAATTCCCCCTGATTATTATCAAACTGGACATTTTTTCTTCACCTCACAATTCATCTTATCAATTCAAATATTTATTCTTTTCCAACCATTTCACTGATTTTTTCAAGGCATCAACTGTTTTTGTCTCCACCACACACCTGCAATTTTTCTGTTTAGCGATATCTAATCTTTTAATCAGGTCAATTTCACCTGTTCCAAGTGTCATATGATCTGACTTATTACTACCATCATGAATATGAAAATGTTGTAGCTGTCTCTCGTGTTTTATAATAAAAGCTTCATCCTTGTTATCACAGGAATTTGAATGACCTATATCCCATGTTAATGCAAATACATTACTTTGTAATAGCAGTTCGATTGCCTCTTTTTCATAATCCGTAAATCCATCCGTGTTCTCAATACAAATATAGATATCATCATGACCAATTGTCTGTTCACACATATCACGGAATCCAATAATACTTTGCAAATATGTCTCTTTATATTGATCAAATAATTTTACTTTTCTATCTGGCAATGTAAAATGAACTCCGTGATTCATATGCATATTAAGAATTGGTATATCCAGTTTCTTTGCCACCTGAATCGATCGTTCAACTGTTTCCATATATGCCTTTGCCACAAGTGGATTAAAATCACTCACATTCAGATTTTCATCCAAATGTATTGTATAAAATAGCTGATATTTATTTTTTAACATCTTCAGTACCTCTATATTTTCCAGTTGATTTAACTGATACAGAGGCAGATTCATATTTAGTTCCACAAAGTCCAACCCTAATTCAAGGCATAACTCCATGGTTTCTTCTAACCCATTTAATTCTATTAATGTTGGCATTCCAAATATCATAGCTGTCACTCCATTCTGATGTATGAATCAAAATACTGCTCCTGAAAATCAATTTGTTTCCGCATCTCTTCCTCAGAATATGTCATATTATCTGGACAAACCACCCATTTTTCTTCAACATCATCATTTCTATGTACTACGGCAATAATTTTTCCCCTAAATGCATCTACTGGAACATCGATTCCTAAAATATATGCATCTTGTTCCTCGCCATCTGGAACCATAATACCTTCAACGTAGCCATAATTGATGGGATAATACATATCCTTATGCTTCGGATGATAAGAGCCAAGTGGTCTGTCTACGGTAACCGTAACCACTTTACCTATCATGGATTCCTCCTTCGGTTTATCCGCCCGCGCTTTTCCTTTGAATTCTTTTTTTATGTGAAAATGCTCCTGTTTTCTCACAAGGTTTTCCCCATCAAAATCAAGCTGAATTATGTAAGGCATCCAGTCTATAATTCTTAAAAACGAATCACAGTTATATTCTCTGTCATAGTAATTTAAGATTGTACTTAATGCTGTTCCATGAGTTCCTATTACAATGGATGTCTCCTCACTCTTATTTTGATTTTCTATGAGTATATCTGTCAAAGCAGCAATATTTCTTTCCCTAACCATTGCAAGGGATTCACCCCTCCTCTTCACGAAACCCGTGATTTTCCCAACGTTTCTGAAGCATTCCATGATTATTTCCATCTGCTCCCTTTTCTCTTTCCCTAAAACGTTCGTCGGTATGTATTTCTTTATCAAAATATGCTGCACTAGCTGCAATTGTATCAATACTTCGTTTATATGGACTACTATAAAAACAGTCGATCTTTTTATCCTTCAAGAAACTCTTTACAGACTGAGAATCTATTTTCCCTTCCGCAGTTAATGGTCTTGTTCTATCATCTTCCCAATCATGTTCCGGTTGGGCGTGGCGGACAAAAAATACTTTTAGCATATACTTCCCTCACATTCTATTATCTGTTTTAATGTTCTATTTTAATAAACTACTTTTATTAATTATACATAAGAATCCAGTATATTTCATCCACATTTTTCAAAAAGAGCCAGCTGATATCAACTGACTCTTTCAATAACTAATTAAACACATTCATCGCATCCACATACCCCTGCAACGCATCTGTAATGTAAAAAAAGAAATTGTAAACCTATGCACCAGAATATTCAGCGGATCGTCCACAGTTAAGGCCATCTTTGTAAACAAAAAAGATAGACCTATTATAAAGGCATACAGTACTGCCGCAAAATATGCATTTGTTTTATTGCTATTTTTCATTCTAATATTCACCTCTAGTCTTGACTTTAAATTGTGTATCTCTATTTTAATTTATATTGATTTTTTGACGGCTACGCTGAATAAATCTGCTCAAAAAGATGTGTAAAAAGCAACCTTTTTGAATGTACCTACCTTGAATAAAGATGTTGGCATTAATTGTTAAATAAAAGAACCATGTCATTCCAAACAGCATGGCCATGCTCAGACTCAGACTTTCCAATATTAACAAAACCGAATTTCTCATAATAATGGATTTTTTCATCTTTGCAGCATAAAGTCATACCTTTTCGCTCTGCTTTTCTAGCCACTTCAATCAGCTTCTTAATCAATTCTGCAGCGATACCTCTAGCTCTGTATTCAGGTAGTACATCAAGTCCAAAAATGCTTTGGTAGTCACCCATGGAATCATGGAATGATGTATTACTGTAGAATTTGTCTCGGATGACTTTTTCATTAATTACGCTTCCGTTTATGAACCCCACTATTTTGCCGTCTAGTTCAGCTACAAGGAAATTTTCAGGAAAGACCTTAATTCTATCTTCTAAGGAAGCGCGAGTAGCGGCTTCCGCCTTGGAAAAGCAGATTTCCTCTATATTTGCAACACTGTTCAGTTCGTGCATTGTAACTTGTCTTATCTTGATCTCCATATTTTTCTCCTCCATTCTTACCAAAAACTTATTATACATTCAATTTTATTTATATCATTAAAAATTCTTCAGTTCACCTTCTTCTGTTTTGTTCACGTAACATGCCATACCTGTTTGGTGGTAAATACTCAAATTGATGCTTACGATATAATAAACCAGCAAGACTGTTCGCTATAAAGCATATAGAAAAGCTATATATTATAATTCTGTAAATCCGATTTTTCTATAAAGATTAACAGCTCCGACATTTCTGGGATGTACATTCAGAACTAGACTTTCATATCCCAAACTTACCAATACTCTGATACTTTTTTTCAACAGGCTACTTGCCATTCCCAAATGTAAATATTTTTTTGTTGTAAATAATTCTGAAACCAATGGTTTATCTTTATATAAGCCAATAAGAATAACGGCTGCAATTTCCCCATTTTGTTTAATTTGAAAGGAAGCCTCAGGCAGAAATGCTCCATAGGTACCTTCAATAACGCTGCAAAGCTCTTTCTTTAAATCTTCCAAACTTTCCCCTTCATAATCCACGGTATCCTGAAATGCTTCGAACATTGAAACTGCTAGCGCATCTATATCATCAGTGCTTATCCGATCGAAGGCATAAACTTCCTCTGGTTTTTGTGGTACAAGTGTATAAATCATACTAATTCTATTGCTCATCAATATATCCTCCAGCTTTTTTTATTGTACAAATTACGACACTCTCAACGTGTTTTGTTCCCGTAACATGCCACACCTGTTTGGTGACAAATACTCAAATTGATACTTATGATATAATAAATCAGCAGGACTGTTCGCTATCAAACAGATATAACTATCTTCAAAAGTATTTTCTTTAAAGTAGTTATTGATTTCCTTCATTATTTGATCTGCAAAACCTTTTCTTCGATAATTTTCATCCACCATAATATCACTTACCACATAAGTGATTCCTCCATCACCTACAATTCTTCCAAATCCTATTAGTTTTTCTTTGTCATAAAGAGATACTGTAAACAAAGAATTTGTTATTGCTTTTCTGCTTCTTTCCAAATCCTTATTTCCCATTCCCGAACGAAGTCTCAAGCTAATATAATCTTCTGCTTTCGGTTTTTCATAGAGCATTTTCATATCCATATGCCTCCCTTAACTATTCTTCAATTGTTTTTATATCTATAGTTTTCCTCTCTCTATTTTAATTTATATAGCGCTATGTTACAATGTAAACAAAGTCAATGTGTACCGGTACAGAAATAGAGGTGTGTGTTATGTATAAATATTTATCCTTATTAAATGAAATTGAAAACATGATAAAAAGTGGTAACTATAGGCAAGGCGAGAGAATTCCTTCTATCCGCAGCTTATCTGTATCTTATCATTGTAATAAAAGCACTGTTCTTCGTGCGTTGTCTGAATTGGAACGAAAACACATAATTTATTCACTTCCAAAAAGCGGATATTATGTTGTAACATCAAAAGCCGAATCAAACCAAGGTGAGAACCTTGTATTGGACTTTTCCTCTTCTTCTCCTGACCCTGCGGTATTTCCATATTTGGATTTTCAGCACTGTACAAATCAAGCGATTGACATCTATAAGAACGATATTAATAGAACAACCCGGTTATCATAACCCTCTAGGAACGTCCTATTCTCAAAAAGAGAAAAAAGAAATTTTAGAACTGGCACAAAAATATAATGTATTTATTGTAGAAGATGATTATTTAGCTGATTTTGAACAGAATTCAAAAGCTGATCCAATTTATTCCTATGATGATTTTACACATGTCATCTATTTAAAGAGTTATTCAAAAGTTATCTTCCCCGGATTAAGAATCGGTATTGCCGTAATCCCAGATAAATTGATTGAAACATTCAGTCAATACAAACGAATTCTTGATATAGACAGCTCTATGCTTTCTCAGGCAGCATTAGAAATCTATATTAAAAACGGCATGTTTGAAAGACATAAGGAAAAATGAACGCAACTTATCGTTCAAGATCAAACTGTTTAATATCGGCATTGGAAAATAAACAAAAAGAGTGTAATCAGACTAACTTTTCGCATGCTCCTATTAAAAATATTGCTTTTCATACTTATATTGAAATGGATGAACAGATATCATGTGAAAAGGTTATTCATCGGCTAAAAAATAAATCAATTATTGTTGATGGAGCAACTAATAATTATTTACGTTCCTTCCTCGTAAGAGACTCTATATTAAAACTTAATATTTAAATGTGGAGGAGGAATATATTGAAGAGGGAATTTCACAGATTATGAAACAAATTTTCTAATAAATCAAGGCTCGCTATTGTAATCGTAAAAAGGCAGGTAGATTTACAAAGTCATTGTAGCAACCATGTTGTCACAAGTACCTTCGCACTTTAGGCAATGATTTTGCGCTCTTATCTATTAATAAAGATGCCTTTAACAATATTTTTTATCCAATAATATACTTACAAGTTAGCTTTAAAAATGGTTTCTTTATATTTCCAGATAATAATCAATACCGATGATAAAATGATCCAAACTGCACTTGATATTAAAATCGAGTGAAATATGTGATATTTTTTTAAGGTAAAATTTAATACTAAAAGGAAAATTACAAAGGGGATAGCCGAAAACATAGCGAAATATGTTGTTACTCGAACTTTTGAAACTCCTTGTTCTGTATACATAAAATAATAAGCAAGTATGCTTAAACCAGGAAAACTTAGTACCAATCCGGTAATATAATAATTTTTCGTTTTTGATACAAAATGAACGACAATTATAATACTAACAGCTACAATGCATTTTATAAGTAAATCCATATACGATTTCTTCTCTAAATCATTCATACTGATTTAATCATATTGCTATGATTGTTCAATATTTCCATGATCGCGTTCTTGTCAATCTCTTGAATTGACACAAATGGCTTGGGTTCAAGATCGTAATCTCCAACGGTCTTTTCAAACCAGGCAACATCATGCCATGCACTGCATTTGTATCCTGTGCTATGGTATATTCCTAATCTTTTAAATCCGAAGTATTCATGCAATTTTTCACTGTTCTCGTTAGGGGATGTAATACCCCCATATACATTACGTACATTTTGCATCTGCAATATCTCGATTAAGGCACTGTAAAGCGCTTTGCCCACTCCGCAACGCAAACAGGTTTTATCAATATAAACCGACAATTCTGCATTCCACTGGTATGCTGCTCGTTCCATTTGTCTATGTGCATATGCATATCCGACAATTTTTTCATTTGACAAGCAAACGATATAAGGATAGTCCGCTGATATTTTCTTAATACGATTTCTAAATTCATCTAAGGACGGAGTTTCATATTCAAAAGTGATAGCTGTTTCCTTAACATAGATCTCATATATTTCCAGAATCTCTGCGGCATCTGCTTCTGATACAAGCTTAATTATTTTCGTTTTCATATTACTTTCCTCTCTTTTCTTACTTATAATTCTGGATAGCAGCTTTTCGAAATAAGTAGATATTACTTTTATCTATCGATAGCCGTTGTTACACAAAATAGCTTGCTTTCAACTTTTACTGATATCCAGTATACTAATCATATTATATCACCCATTTTCGTAAAAGCATAATTGACACTTTTAATCATTTGCCATAGAATTAGGTTATATCAAGTTCTAATAGAAACCAAGTAGGAAGGTGAAAACATGACGCTTCAGCAGTGCCGATATATCGTAGAGATTTCCAAACATAATTCTATTAGCAAGGCTGCTTCCGCACTTTATGTGACGCAGCCCAGTATCAGCAAAGCAATCAAAGATTTGGAAGATGATTTAGAGATTACCATTCTAGATAGAACAAATAAAGGCGTTCGCTTCACAAAAGAAGGCTCAGAATTGCTATTCTATGCTAATATACTGATTGAACAAGCAGAGTCTGTCATCTATCATTTTAACAAGCAAAAGACTACCGATTTAACAAAACTTTCCATTTCGTCTCAACATTATGGCTTTGCCATAGAGGCGGTGGCAAAGTTAATGGATTATTTAACTGAACGAAAATATGAACTGACGATACGGGAAGGAAAGACAACCGATGTGATTGATGATGTATATGCAAGCAGAAGTATACTTGGAATTTTATCCATCTCCAATTTAAATAAGGAATTTTTTGAGCGTTATTTTATCTCAAAATCATTGGTTTTCACTCCCCTACTTTTGATGAAACAATATGTCTTTCTTAGAAAAGAGCATCCTCTGGCACATCTCAAGTCTATCACCTTAGAACAACTGAGAGATTATCCTTATCTGACGTACCAGCAAGACGATATACCACTTTATTTTGCGGAAGAATTCACCAATGTAAACTCTATCACCAAGTTGGTCTACCTGAAGGATCGTGGTACCATGAATAATCTCCTGTCGAATACAGATGGCTATAATCTGGGAACTGGCTGCATTGTGGAAAACTATATGAACCCAAATATAATCTCTATCCTGCTGGAAGGGCATAATGAAATTCAAGTAGGCTTGGTTAAGCGGTACGATCAATTACTTCCAGAAGAAATTTGGGTTTATATTGATTTCTTAACAGTAGCCCTAAAAAAATCAGCACCTTAGAAGGAGTTTTCATGGCTACTACGGTGTCTATATATACATCAAAAGTTACTTTGCAAAATTCCTCATCTAACCCGGTTTTTAGCAAATAAAAATCCATAGAGCACTTTCAAGGCAAGGTCTCATCCCTTACAGCGATTTATGGATTTTGTTAAATAGTCAACTATTATTTCATATACTGAATAAAAGGACAAATTGTAATAAAAGCAAGCTTTGGTTATGAGGGATAAAGCGATGGTGTAAGTACAAACAAGATATGATTAGCTTGAT
>JBGUEO010000014.1:0-103825 GCA_041821315.1 Velocimicrobium sp.
AGATTAGGACATAATCACATGTGGTATATAAGGACATTATCAAAAATGGAGCAGAAGAAGAATAATAATTTTGGAAAAAGGGTTGACAAAAAAGAGAACAGACGGTATGATACTTATATCAGTAATGATTACTGTTATCGTTTGGATTATCATTACATGTATAAATAGAAACCGTATTATTACTATATATTTTATATGAAAAGGAGATATTATTATGAAAAAATTTATTTGTAGCGTATGTGGTTATGTTCACGAGGGAGATTCTGCACCAGACGAATGTCCACAATGTAAGGCTCCAGCTTCTAAATTCAAAGAACAAACAGGAACAAGAGAATGGGCTTGTGAACATGTCGTTGGTGTAGCACAAGGTGTTAGTGAAGATATTCTTGAAGATTTAAGAGCAAACTTTAATGGAGAATGTTCTGAAGTTGGTATGTATCTTGCTATGTCGAGAGTTGCACATAGAGAAGGTTATCCAGAGATTGGTCTATATTGGGAAAAAGCTGCTTTTGAAGAAGCAGAACATGCATCAAAATTTGCCGAATTATTAGGTGAAGTTTTAACTGATAGCACAAAGAAAAACTTAGAACTTAGAATTGATGCCGAAAACGGAGCAACTGCTGGTAAATTTGATCTTGCAAAACGTGCAAAAGCTGCTAATTTAGATGCGATTCATGATACTGTACATGAAATGGCAAAGGATGAAGCCAGACACGGCAAAGCATTTGAAGGTCTTTACAACAGATATTTTAAATAAGTCGACCACATATACTCTCGTGGCTCACAGAACCTATGAAACCCCGCATAAACAAAGGGTTTCATAGGTTTTGTTATATCTCGTTTTTATGTACACAGTACACGGATTGAGAAACGAAGGTATATACCGCAGAGGTTGCTGTTTTTAATGGTATTTAGTAGTTTCGTGGGAAAATCCGTGGGAAACTATCTAAAAACGAGGTAATAAAAAGTGCCTCAAGGGAAACTTCCCACGAGTTTGTATCCTTTATTTTAACTTATAAGTGCATATAACCCCTCATTTTATGCACTTTTCCTTTATATATTGTTTCCAGCATTGAGATTCACTCCAATTCCCACGGGGTGCATTTCGTATTTGGTGCAGAACTAAAATCTAAGCTTGTTGTAAGCCACGAAGATAGAGACAGACGAAGTTATGAGGTACGAAATATGGGACGCACGGCCTCGGAATTTTGAAATATAAAGTTGTATTAGATAAATTTATTGGTATAATGACAAACGAAAGGAGGGAACAATATTCCTCCTTTCATTCGCCATCGTGAAAGAATATAAAGTAACCGTTATGCTATCAAAAAAGACAAGCCTTTAAAAATTCATGAACTAAAGGGTGTGGTACTTCAATCGTTGAATTTGTTTGCGGTACAAAAAGAGTAGCAACAAAGAATTTACATTCTGGAATTTCGATTATTCGGATATCATCATCTTGGTCTACGCCAGAAATTAGTAAACTTGGATGATTAAGTTCATTACTAAATTGAGGGTTAATACCAAAATTACAATAATAATTCTCCGAAATCTCCTTTTGATTATAACATGAAAAGGCTTTTGAATTTTCTTGCAAGAATATTTTCATTTTTTTACCTGCTAATGAGCAAGTAAGTTTACTAATAAAGAGAGAAGATGCGTTTGCATCATATTCTTCATGTTGTGCTTCTTTAACACCGAGTACATTCCTAGCAAATTCAATAATCGTATGTTGAAAGCCTCCACATGTCCCTAAGTGGGGGATATTATTAATACGAGCAAATGTGATTGCATACAATGATCCTTCAAGACTTAAAAATGGACTACCAGGTGCACTCCATATGCCGCTATATTTTTTTAGCACTTCATCTTTATGTTGCGCAACCGTTAATGTATTAATCCATTCATAATCAAAATCGTATCCAAACTTTTCTTTCACATGCTCAAGAGAATCATTCAATTTTTCATGAGTCTGATAACCCTCGCGATATTCTCCGACTATTGCAATTGTGTTCTTCATTTTACTAATCTCCTCCCTTAACAATTCATTGAAATTTAATACATTTTAACATAGTACATTATGGTAATTTACTTGTCAAGAAAAAGGATTTCTATAAAAAATAAATTATATAATTTTTACCGTAATATTCAGTTATCAAAGTACAAAATTTGTTTATTTCTTAGCACCGCATTTGTAAACGAGTACTAAACTGCTAGCGCAGTGGTTCTCAATCCTCAGGATTAACTTGTTCCATCTCTTATTATATATTATAGTTTTCCTAAGCAAGAATGCAACGGAATTCTGCAAGGGGCTGCAATTTTGAACCGCAACCTAACCTTGATACTGACCTTGGTATCTAAAATTACATATTTTTAATAAATAATCTACACAGTAGGTTTTATTTTTTGACCTTATATAAATGATTTTATTGTTACTATTCAATAATTTTTCTTAACTATAATGTAGCATTCTTTGTTAGTTATCCACAATAAAAATAGATACAAAAAATACAATCCCCATAGTTATTGGCAACCGCAGTTTCGTACTCTGGAATTATACATTGCTTACTTGCTCGATATCAATACATTTGTCTAACAGCGCCAAATATAAAAAAACCATATAAGTAGTGGTAGCGGACATCAAATTATAGGCAAATTAACTTTTGAATTTTGGAGTATGCAAAAACAGAGTATTTATACAAACTAAAGGCATGGGAATTTCCGTGCCTTTAGTAAATTTACGTTACTAAATTGGAATATGTTTTCTGTATAATATTTTCATAAGCCCGCTCGTATAAATATCTGATTACACAGATATGTTAAATATGAAGATGGCTGCTTCTTTTGTTAAAATCCCAATTTTTACATTTCTGATATACCGTCTCAGGTGTGAATAGCCCTTTTTCGTTCTGTTTATCCTTTATAAGTGCAATCATCTCCAAGAATCGGCTGTCTGATTTAACGAAATCAAAACGACTTAACACATCTGCAACGCTTACTATATCAAACCACATAGCAGGTGCTTTCAGTTTTCTAAAATCTGTGCCCATATAAAACATGTATGGGTGCTTTTCTAAGCTGTTTTCCCATAACGAAAACAATATCATTTCCATTTCTTTGCTAATTTCGCTTTTCTGATATTCTGGAATATTTGAAAGTAGCTTTAACATTATTAATGTGGCATATGGACAACAATCATCTTTTCGCCCTGGTCCTCTAAATTTCCCGTGTTCTTGAGAAACCACACAAGGAAAACCCTGAGTTTTGTAGAAACGTAAAAGGTACTCTACACCTTGCTTAATATGATTTTCATAGTCAATACCTGCTTTAAGCAAAGCATAAAGTAACAACGGAGCATCACATAGACACCAACCAAAGCTATCTTCTCCACTTCCTCCAAAGTGTTTAGGTATATTTGTTAGTGATTGATATTGTCAGCTCCTTCTTGCCGGGTCTTTATCGGAAAAGTAAACCAAGTGTCATTGCAAGTTACTTTAAGTCGACGCCGCAAGACTACCATATCTGTGATTTCGTTCAAATTTACTATCTTTTTGGTGGTGCGTTCCTTCGGTTTGATTTTATTGCTAGTTACAATCAATTGTCCACCCTTAGCAGAAATGAAATCATTATAATATGACGCATCAGAGCATAACCCTCACGTCCTACATATTTGTCAAGCGGAAATCTAATCCACGTGCCATTACAAAGCAAGGATATACAAGACTTTATACTCGATACATAAGACATCCATAACAACATAGCTACAGCAGACAATCCTAATGTGGCAAAGGTAAATACAGATAAAGAAACGAGGTAACCCTACCAACTCGACCCATTCCAATCGTCCGAACATCTCTCATATCGTTTACCTCTGATGTACAGACGCTTGTCACTTAGAATAACGAAAGCTTTTTTGGCTTTACCCTTATTCAAGAATTGAATATATTGTTCGTTTCCGAATGTGCTAATATGCTTTTCATCTTTCTCCACAAACAGATTAGATAAGAATACTTGATTGTTACTCTGTGAAGGATAGTATGTACTTGCTTGAACAGGTTTTGACGGTACAGCTTGTGAATGCTGCTCATCAGCATCCTTTATTTTCATACCACAGCTCGGGCAAAAATTCGAACCATTTACCTGCATTCCGCAGTATATATTGTTCCCAGCATAGAGATACACCCTGCTCCCACAGGGCGTATCTTTTGTGTGTGCCGCAAGCCAGCAGTTTATGTAATAATACGACAAGACTCTAAGAAATTGTAATCGTAATTGCAAGAAGTTTGATAATCATTTCATGTAGGAAAAAGGTCGTTTCATGTAAACAACATTTTTTCTACAGTATCTTTGATACAATCAAAGTGTACTAAAGAATGGCATACTTACTAGCAATTGTAAAAGGCTATATTTCTATACACAGTAGATGCTATTTCTTTGAAACACCAAAAATTATTGAAGGAGAGGTAAGAAAAATGAGAAATGTAATTAAGAGAGTTATGGTAGTATTGATGGCATTGTGTATCTTACTTGGTATGACACCGGTAAGTACTCAAGCAGCGACAAAGACGATTACCTACAAGGCTTATAAAACGACATACCATAACAATTTAATTATTCTTTTAAAAAACAACACAAAAAAGGTGGTGGGAGTAGAAACAACTGTAAAATTCTATGATGAGGCAGGCAAAGAGGTTGCAAAAACAACCGAGCAAGTTTCTGCTATCTATGGTAATGGTAATTATGTACAGTATATATATCCTCCTTTGTCAGAGGATTATACGGAGATATCTTATAGCAAATACAAGGTTAGTGTTAAGGCTATAAAAGCTGAACCTTATGGTTTTGATACAACCAAACTGGCACTTAAAGCAGGTAGTTACAATAAAGCAAAAAAAGGTATAGAAGTTAAAATCACGAATAATGGCAAAAAGAAATGTTATACAACTTATTATGCTTTGTTTTTTAAAGATAAAAAGTTGGTCGCTGATATTATATATGGTTCAGACTTAATTAAACCAAAGGGCACAGATAAAAATTATGTTCTTATTACTGATTTTGATGGTACTATGTTTAAATATGATAGTGTTAAATTTGTAATAAACGATGCCACAGAATATGACCCATTTCAAGAAGGATATTAAATCAATTCTGAGTAACTGTATTGCCAATTCTGCCGGAATTTGAGGAAGAAACAGAGTGGTGTTGCTGTGTAACATACCGTGCATTTCAAATCTATATACCTGTAACCCTTGTAAAATAGGATAACGCTTGTACTGCTGTAACAAAACAGCCCCAAAGAAGAGTGAAAAGATTCACTTTCTTTGAGGCTGTTTGATCTTAAAATTAGATTCTAGTTTTACTTAATTAAATCCATAAATTTTTTGAGAAAGCTGATAGCCTAAAATAATAATTTTTCTTCCAGTTCTTCCCTTTAATTGCATCGAACGACCTAACGTCTTGTTTTTCACGGCATGATACAACCGCTTATTTTGTTTTTCTAAAAAATCCCACAACTCCACTTTTTTTTCAAAACTCTCATCTGAACCCTCCTTTAAAAGTAAGACGGTACAAACAGCCATCATCATTGCAAGATATTTTGCCATATAATTTCTTAATTTCCGATTTTTAATCTTCGATAAATCATGTGATTCAATCATGAATTTTGTAATCTTTATTTGTTGATCCACACGCCCAATCATGACGGATTCATTGACTGACTGGTCTTCCCTTCCTATATAATAGCGGTATAAATCAACATCTAAGTAATACATTGTCATTACCATTGGAAGCGGTTGGTACACAAAAATATTATCCACATAAAATGTGTGTTTTGGCAACTCCAATCCACACTCCCGCAATAAGTTTGTTCGATAAATCACAGAGTGCATCAAAATATTTTGACTTGTTTTAAAATGCATAATCTCAGACCAACTAAAAATCTTTTCTTTTGGTAATGCGGTACGATAGTCGATTACCTTTTGCTTATTTGCCGAAACTTTTTCATATACATAGTTACAAATTAGCATATCTAGATTAGTAGCATCTTCAACCATTTTTTTTAATAATCCAAGAACTTTTTTAAGTGCATCTTCTTCTACCCAGTCATCACTATCAACCACTTTGTAATATAGACCAGTGGCATTTTTAAGACCTGTATTAACAGCTTCTCCATGCCCTCCATTCTCTTGATGAATGGAACGCACTATAGTTGGATATTTTGCAGCATATTCATTTGCTATTTTTGCAGTATCATCCTTAGATCCGTCATCAATAATCAATATCTCAACATCATCTCCTCCGACTAAAACAGTTTCAATTGCGTGGCGCATATACTCTTGGGAATTATAGCAAGGAATTGCTATACTCAATAATTTCATCTTGTTTCCTCCTAGTAACTTAAGTTTCTACATCTCTTTTGCCAGATCCAATGCTCTTTTTACTATGGCATCTATATTGTAATATTTATACTCTGCTAATCTCCCTAGTAAATGAAAATTTGGAATTTCTTTTACCAGTGACACATATTTTTGATATAACGCCAAATTATCTGGGTTAATGATTGCATAATAAGGAATTTCTCCATTTGTTCCTGTATATGGAATTGGATATTCCTTCATAATTGTAGTTCCCTGTGTATTTTGTCCTGTAAGATATGGATACTCCGTAATACGTGTAAAATCTTCTGTCACCGTATAGTTAACCACTCCATGTGACTGATATGGTTTCGTTTCATAATATTCGGTCTGAAAGATCAAAGAACGGTAGGGAAGTTGTCCGAATCTGCACTGAAAAAATTCATCCAATGCTCCAGTAAATATAAGTTCTCCCTCAAAAAGATGACCCTCAAAATATAACTGCTGATCTCGTATTTGAATTTCCTTATCCGCTGTTGTATTTAATCGAACCTCTATGTTTTCATGATCTAACATAGCTTCAAACAGCTTCGTATACCCTTCCTTTGGCAACCCCTGATACGTATCTTGAAAGTATCGATTATCATAGGATAATACAATTGGAACTCTTCCAGAAACCGTTGGATCAATTTCTTCTGGTGTTTGCCCCCATTGCTTCATCGTATACTTGAGAAATATATTTTCATATATATACTCTGCAATCTCTCGAATTTCAGGATCTTCATTATCACGCAATTCAAGAATGGGAACTTTTTCATTTTCTCCATATACAGCAAGCAATTTATCCTTCAAACGAGCCGCTTTTTCTTCTTTATAAACACAATTAAGGGTATTTAAGTTAAACGGTATCGGCAATAGTTCACCATATATGTTTCCCACTACTTCATGAAAATACTCATACCACTGCGTAAACTGTGACAGATATTCATACACTTTTTTTATATTTGTGTGAAAAATATGAGGACCATATTTATGAATCAATATTCCATGTTCATCTAACATATCATATGCATTCCCCCCGATATGATTTCGTTGCTCTACAATCAATACTTTATTTCCTTTTTCCGCCAGTTCTCTACCTAGAACTGCACCTGCAAATCCACAACCTATTATAATACGATCAAACATAAACTTCTCCTATCATACTGCTACTTTATCATTAATTTCCATTTTACACAAAAAACTTATGTTTTACAATGCCTAGCGGATATTCTTTCGTATTTTTTTATTGTTCATTTAACTATTATATGCTATAATTACTTCACTAATAAAATTTGTATATTATGTCGTTAGGAGGGCTAAGATGTCATTTGGTAAGAATCTAGAACGTATCCGAAAAGGTAAAAAAATAAGTCAGGCAAAGCTTGGTGAAATGTTAGGGTTAACACAACAAATGGTTAGTAGTTATGAGAAAGACTTGTCCTCTCCAAATGTTGATGTACTGATTAAAATTGCAGATTATTTTAATGTGTCAATTGACTCATTAGTTGAACATGTTGTTAAAGGGGCAGATGAAGATAATTCACAGGCACGTTTAATGCGTTACTTTGAAAACTTAAATGAATTAGACCGCGACAAGTGTATTACAATTGTACAAACACTTTTAGAAGATCGCGAAATGAGTCAGCATAAAAAGAGTCGAAAGTTATAATCTAAGGTGTACCAATTTTAAGTTTCGCTAACTGTTTCAACTTATTTTTTGAAGCCGCAAATAACAAAAATCGAGTGACAAATCACTCGATTTTTGTTATTCATTCTAATGTCTACTTATTTTGATTTTACATAAGGTTTACCATTTGCAGCAGGAACTCTTGCTTTCCCAACAAAGAGAATCAATGCAATAATTGTAACAACATAAGGAATCATAGAGATTAAGTTAGGAGATATCACATTTCCCGAACCCAAAAGTACTTTTAATCCACTACAAAATCCAAATAGTAGACAAGCATACATCGCTCCTTGTGGTCTGAATTTTCCAAAGATTACGGCGGCAATTGCAATAAACCCTTGACCTACAATAACAATTGGCTTAAACTGATTTACCGTTGCTAACGTAACATATGCACCACCAAGTCCAGCTAAAAATCCAGATAAAACAACACTGATATAACGAACACGGAATACATTAATCCCTAACGTATCACATGCGGTTGGATGCTCTCCAACTGCGCGGAGTCTCATACCAAATCTTGTTTTATAGAAAACAAACCACACTACAAATACAAGTGCAAAAACTAAATAGGCAACCGAATATACATTTAATACGTTCTTCCAAAATGTACCCGCTTTGAAGACACCATCAAATAGCTTTGGTAATTTCCAAGTACTATCAATTGCCGGTGTGTCCGATGAATTAAATAACATCTTTGCTAAGAAAACAGCAATACCTGGTGCTAAGAAGTTAATTGCAGTACCAGAAATTGTTTGATCGGCTCCCAATGATACACATGCTATTGCATGAAGCAATCCAAATAAAGCCCCAGCTAAGCCTCCACATAGAAAAGCAAACCATCCATTGTGTGAATAATATGCAACGACTGCCCCAGTAAAAGCACCAATTGTCATCATACCTTCAATACCAATGTTAATTACACCACTTCGCTCCGAAAAACATGACCCCAATGCTGCAAATAAAAGCGGAGGTGTTGCAATTAAAGTTGCATTAATAATTAATCCTAAGTTACTGATTATAGCATCCATGATTATTTAACCTCCTTTTTTAAGCTTTTTTTAGCAAACAATCCTTTGAATACATGAGAAATTGCAATAAAGAATACAATACAACCCATGATAATTTCTACAATTTCCGATGGTGCGCCAATAAGATTTAATTTCGACCCACCATATTTCATAGCTCCATAGAATAAACCTGCAAAGATACAGCCGATTGGATTCGATCCTCCAATCAATGCCACTGTAATTCCCTGGAATCCATATCCTTCTTGCGCAGAAAATTGGCTGATTCTCATCGACATTCCCATAAGCTGCATAGCACCACCAAGTCCTGCCAGTGCACCTGAAATAGCCATAGCCATCATCACCGCACGATTTGCACTAATTCCACCATACTCTGCTGCATTTTTATTAAATCCAACTGCCCGCAATTGATATCCAAGCGTTGTTTTGTTTATAATAAAATAAATAAGCGCTGCTGCAAGAATTGCAATAAATATTCCCCAGTTAACATTTGGACCAAATACTTTGGAATCCAAAAAAGGAAGTGTGATTTTTGCAGAATCAAGAACATCTTTTGTTGCTTCTCCGCCACCTTCTTTGTGAATAATCGCAAAGTTCATCATATAATTGGATAAATAAAATGCTATCCAGTTAAACATAATCATAGATAAAACTTCATTAATTCCCCATTTTACTTTTAAATAAGCAACAATAATTCCCCAAATTGCTCCTGCTGCCATTGCAACAAGAAAACACAAAAGGATATGAAGTGGTTTTGGAATATCCACCAAAATACCTACTATACAAGCGGCTATACTTCCGACAACAAACTGTCCTTCTGCACCAATATTAAATACGCCCGTACGGAATGAAAATGCAACCGATAATCCAGTAAATATTAGCGGTGTTGCATATACGACAGACCAAATCATGAATTTAGGTCTGCTAAATACTCCAGAAAACAAACTCTTATACGCTTGGATCGGGCTAATTTTGGCAATCATTAACATAATTGCTCCAACAGCGAAGCCAATGACAATCGCGAGAAGTGTAAAAAATATAGTACTGTCACGCAACGATTTCTTCTTATTCATTTTTTACACCTCCGCCTGCCATCAATAGTCCTAATGTATTTTCATCTGCTTCTTTACCGTTTACTTCTCCAACGATTTTTCCATCATAGATTACATTGATACGATCTGATAAGCTCATAATTTCATCCAATTCAAACGATACTAAAAGCACTGCTTTGTTCTTATTTCTTTGATCTACAATATACTTGTGTACGAACTCAATTGCACCAACATCTAAACCACGCGTAGGGTTTACTGCAATTAACAAATCTTTATCATTTGTTACCTCACGGGCAATAATAACCTTTTGCTGGTTACCACCAGAGAGCTGCCCTGCAAATTTATTTTCACAATCATTGGGGCGAACATCAAATTTCTCAATTAACTTATTTGTAAATTCAGAAATAGCACCCTTTTTTAAAACTCCATTTTTTGAAAATTCTGGTTCTCCAAAATTTTGGAGAATCATATTTTCTGCAACTGTAAAATCTAATATAAGACCATGTTTTTGCCTGTCTTCTGGAATACTCGATACCCCTTTTTTAAACACTGTGCGAGGAGATGCATTAAAAATATCTTCGCCGTTGATCATAACTTGACCTGAATCTGCCTTTTTTAGACCAGTCAGCATTTCAACAAGTTCAGATTGCCCATTTCCATCGATTCCAGCAATTCCAACAATTTCTCCTTTTCGAACATGGATATTGAAGCCCTTTAAAATTTCAATGCCACGATAATCTTTTCCATGGAGATCATTCACCACAAGAACATTTTCTCCTGGCTTCAACTCTTTCTTATCAACAACAAATTCCACATTACGTCCAACCATCATAGAAGCTAATTCATTTTCATTTACATCATCTACATCAACCGTATCTATATATTTCCCCCTGCGAATGATTGTACAAAAATCCGCTGAGGCTTTGATCTCTTTTAGCTTATGAGTAATTAGTATTACAGTCTTACCATCTCTTGTTAAGTTTCCAATAATTTCAATTAGCTCTTCAATCTCTTGTGGCGTTAAAGAAGCTGTCGGCTCGTCTAGAATAAGAATATCCGCACCACGATAAAGTACCTTAAGAATTTCTACTCTCTGTTGCATACCTACCGAAATATCTTCTACTTTTGCATCTACGTCAACTTGCAAATTGTAACGCTCGGAGATTGCCTTTACCTCTTCCCGCGCTTTTTTCAAATCTACAGTAAGGCCTTTTTTGGGTTCCATACCAAGGATAATATTTTCAGTTACTGAAAATGGTTGTACTAACATAAAATGTTGATGTACCATACCAATCCCTAGCTCAATTGCCAATTTAGGCGAATCAATTTCTACTTTTTTTCCCCCTACCAAAATATCCCCTGAAGTTGGACGATATAAACCATACAATACATTCATTAATGTACTTTTTCCAGCACCATTTTCACCTAAAATAGCATGTACTTCCCCTTTATGTACGGTTAAGTTAACGCCGTCGTTAGCAACAAAAGTACCAAATTTCTTTACAATGTCTTTCATTTGGATCACAACTGTATCCATGTCAACATTTCTCTGCTTTTCCAAAGGTTCTCCTCCTTTTGTTATTATATAATTATTATATCTGCAAATCCATAGGATTCTAGATACTCCTTTAAAGACTCCCTCTATCATTTGTAATCGTTTTTTTCAAACTCATAGATTCTGTTACTGTCAAATACTTTCGACAAGCCTTCTAGAAGATCTAAACCTTCGAGCAGTGAATCTGCTTTTTACGACATTGCAGCTATTTTCTCGTGTTATTCACTCATCCCATCGTAATATTACGAATACCTTCTTTTATTTGATTAAGTAATTTTTCTCATGTTGGAAGCTCCAACATAAGAAAAACCACTCAAAAATGGGAGGACGTCTCGAATCCGTTATATATCCATGTTTTCGAAACATCCTCACCTACTTTTATTACATTACGTTCTTCCTAACAATTAGTCTAATTCGTATGCATCGCCATATTTAGCTTCAAACTCATCTTTTGTTGCAGGAACTACGATTTCACCAGCAATAACCTTATCTTTTGCTTCATTAACTGCGGTAAGTACTTCTGGAGATAAAAGATCTGTTGTAGGAGCGATATCTACACCACCGATTGTTAAATCATAAGTCTTAACACCAGCTGTAACCGTTCCATCAATCATTTCCTGAGCCATATCATAACAAGCATTATCAACTCTCTTCATTGCTGAAGTAATAACTGTTTCAGGAGCTAATACGCTCTGATCACTATCAACACCAATTGCTTTAACTCCGTTTTCTTTACATCCTTCAATTACACCAATACCTGTACCGCCAGCAGCATGGAAGATAACATCTGCACCATTTGTAATCATCGATGTAGCAGCAGATTTACCACCAGCTGTATCACCAAAGCTATTTGCATTGTATTGAAGAATTTTAGCTTTTGGATTTGCATCAAGAACCCCTGCAAGATAGCCATAACCAAATTTGTTCATTGTTTCACTTGCCATACCAAGTACAAAACCTACTGTATTGCTTTCTGTTGTCAATCCAGCAACAAGTCCTACTAAATAAGAAGCTTGTTCTTGAGCAAACATTAAGCATGTTACATTTGGTAAATCGATAGAAGCATCATCGATAATAGCAAACTTCTGATCTGTATAAGATTCAGCTGCTGCTTTTGTGGCATCTGCTAACATATATCCAACACAGATAATCAAATCACAATCATCATCAACAAGTGTTTCGATGTTTGGAGTATAATCTGCATCTGTTTTTGATTCCAAATATTTTGCTTCGATTCCAAGTTCAACCTGTGCTTTTTGAAGTCCTTCCCATGATGACTGGTTAAAAGAACCATCGTTTACACCACCAACGTCAGTAACCATACCAATTTTAATATCAGCTGGATTTACTGCATTTGCATCCTCAGCAGGTGCTTCCGTTTCTTCAGCAGGTGCTGCTGTTTCTTCAGTAGTAGCTGCCCCATTGGATTCTTCTGTTGTATCTTTAGATCCACATGCTACTAATGATGACATTGCCAATACGGCTGCCATGGTGAGTGCTAAAACTCTTTTTTTCATAATTAATTTCCTCCTTTTATTTGCTTTGCCCTATTCTCTGAATAGGAAGTAGTTATGATAATAGCACAAACTGTTGAAAAAAACAATACCTCGTGTCCTGTTTTTAGTGCATTTTACATGATTTTGAAACTTTTTTAACCACACGATATAAAAACGAAATGCTTACTCAATTCATGTAACTTATATAGATATTTCCCGCATTTTCAAACATTGTTTTTGCTTTTGAAAGTCCAATTGTTGTACTTCCTGCCATTGGATCAAAGTAACTAACACTTGATTCATCATAACCTGTAATTACAATGGCATTGTTATCGTTTTTCATAGCAATAACAAGACTTCCATTACTTACCATATACAAAACCTCATCTAAGGTACATCCCGTTAAATTAATCGGATCCTCCAATGATTTTTCCAACGTATCATAAATCGATGTTTTTCCTCTTGAAAGTTCGTTTGCCTTGGCTGATATTTGATTATGTTGTAAGACCATGTAAAGACAGGCTCCCACGCTATCCACTCCGTCTCCCGTCATCGTTTCTTTTATCTGCCCGATTGTTTTACGATTGAATTTTCCACTTCGTTCAAATACCAAACGATTCTCCCAATTTACCACGATTCCCATCTGTTCATCAGCAAGTATAATAGCATCCGAAGCCTCAGAAAAAGCACCTTCAATTCCTCCAAATGCATATACATAGTATTTTTCATTGATTATTTTTTCTTGCGGTAGATGCAGTGTTGTATCTTCTGACAAAATTGCATTTAGTGTTGTCTTCACTTTTGGCTTTTTTTCCATTACAAATCCATCTGGCAGTGAAAGATACGCTTCCGTAAGCATAAGTTTTGGTGCTCTTGTTTTCACACTAATAATTGGTGTTTGTAGCTCTCCTTGTGTCAAAATACTATCATCGGAAATATTTGCATAGGTACCATCCACTTTTTTTACCCGGTATAGCTTAATAATGTTTCCGCTCATTTCAGAGTCGACGATATATGCATTTTTTTGCTGATAGGTCTTTACTATATTGCCTTTCATGTCAGTTATCTCAATGTTATATGCAGGTGTATATACTTTTCCTTCTGTTGTCTCTTTTATATCATCTTCTTTTACATAACCAAAAATAACGTTAGATGCAATGCTGCCAAAAATACGAACAATTTCTCCTTCTTTTGCCGAAATTTTTTTCTGTTTTTCCGTTTCTAAATCCATAATGTGAAGCGTCTTTGCATCATCTTTATCAATCCACGCAATCCCATGACTTTCTTTCATAACGGTAAAGCTATTCTTATTGGCAGAATTAACTATGGTTTTTAACTTTTTAGATGAAATATTATAGGAATATACACAATCCTGTATTGTGAAGTAAAATACTCCTTTTTGACTGACATAGCTAAAATCGCTCATATCTTCTTTTAACATCTGATATGTTGTTTCTAGTGGAATATATACCAACTCTTTAATACGATTGGTATCCGCACTGTAATGATACAAAACAAGTGCGACCTTTCCTTCATAGTCTCCTCGATTCATATATCCATATACTATAAAATCCATATTCCCGCCATCATCCATACTAAGTATTTGAATATCATGCTGGTCGTAATCATCTCGAAGATAGTCCTCCCCTTGATTACGAAATGAAAATACTCGAATTGCCCTATTTTCCGGCAAATTGTAATACCATAATTCTCCACCATGAACAAATGAGACTTTACCATTTTCTGCACTTGTTATAATCTGCATATTCTTTTCATTTGTAACACCAATTTTAAATTCACTCTTTGCAAGACTTGTTAGATCAATGTCAAATAACGATTCCATTGTTCTTTCATAATTTAACAAATAAATTCGGTTCGCCGTATAACGAATGCGATAAAATTCTTTTACATCATAAACTTCCGTTCCAGAATCATTTTTCAGCTGCACAAAATATTCTAGCTGAATGGAAGCAATCTCAACGTTAAATTCTTTGATTGTTGGCACTATTTCTGTTAACACTTTTGGTTGAAGCTCTCCCCAAGAGAACATATCAAAACTCGAATGAATGGTTACTTTAGCAAAATCATTATCCGCTTCGGAACCATCACTCTCCAAATACATAGTAAGATCTTTCGCCTTTTCTTTGTCTAAACTCTTTTCATGAAATTCCTCAACAAAATCCATCTTTTTTTGCAAATAATCGTCCGTCTCATAATATTTAATTCTTGTGTAATAATTTATCTTTCGGCTTTCATCTGTAATAACTGTGATTTTCATTGCATACTCGGTACTTGTCTCGAGTGTGGCTTCTAGTTTTATCCGCGTTGATTTTCCATTATCCGTAACATCCAATGCACTAATTGTACCAGAATCTAAAAGCTCATTGTTCTTCAATGTACGAATTTCATATTTTATCTTTTTAATAACCGTTTCATTCTCTGCAAATTCAACCGTCATCTCTTTTTCTTGATTGATTGGTGTAATCGCCTCACGAATTACATTTGCATCTATATTACTACTGTATCCATGCAAGCGGTTTAAGGTATAGCCATCCACCACTACATACATCAACGGAAAGGTTGCATCCTCCATTTCAACCGTTTTTTCTAATGTAATCTGTTCTTCTTTTATATTTTTACTCATAAAAAACAAAGCTAAAATAAAAATTGTAAATAATATAACTGTTTTATAAATATGTTTTTGCATTCCCTCACATATGCTCCTATCTTTTTTCAACATATACATTCCAATGAAAAGAAGGCTGTTATAAATTTTGAAGATTCTTTATCCACCGTAATCTCTTCCTATTTTAGTATTGTAACATAGGCAATCCATAGAAATAAAGTGTCATTTATGTTTTTCTTTCATATATTAATTATAAATGAATCATTATGGGAGTTTTTATGAGAAATGATGACATACCAAACTATCCGTTCTATGGATATGATAATGCAGAAGAACTAGACCGGGACGTAGACTATATAAAAGGAATCTATCCCCAAACGGTTCGCAAGTTATTAAAAGAAATTGAAGTTGAATGTGACAAATTAGAGTATGATGGAAGCGTTATGTTTGATCAAATACCAGATACCGTTTCGCTCGGTAAACTAGTTGATACCATCTATGTTCGTGTCGCAGACCAGACATTTGCTCCGCTTAAAACAGAGTGTATTCGTCCTCCTTACCATCCTTGCTCCGGAAGAAATTGTTCACCTCCTCCTTATCCTCCTTACCCTTACCCTCCTCATCCTTGTGGTCCAAACCGCCCTTGTCCTCCGGTTCCTAGACCACCTAGACCGGATTATGATAACAATGGAAGCCCGGATTGGATGAGAAACCTCATTTCCGTTCTTTTATATAATGAGATGATTCACCGCAGAAGACGATATCGCAGCAGAAAACAGTGGATTTAGTAATCCTTATTGTAAATTGGAGTCGCTAAAATTAAAACTGTTTCATTTGTAATTTCATTATAATAATAGACAAGATTGAGATTAATCGGCTCTAAATCCACCTTAATATAGGTGTCATACTTCTTACTATAGGCATAGATCGTATACAATTCGGGTGTTTTAATTTCCTCTACAATAGTTGCATCATAGTTATTTAAGCATTTATATGCAATCTTATCTTTTTGCTTGACAGTAAGTTTTCCCTCAAATGTTTGAGTAAGTAAAATCGTTGTTTCTTCTGGAACGCATGTCCTTGTTGAAGTTTCCTCCAATAAGAACAACTGCCCTACATTGTTTACAACTGTTCCGCTCCATAAAACAAGTAAAACCATCAAGTAATATTTGATTTTCTTGTGTTGCATAATATATTGACGCATAGAAACCTCCCATTCCAGAATATACTTTTCTAAAGTATTTCCAGAATGAGAGGTTTCATACTTCATCCTATATTCAAACTATTCGCTTATTGCTTTTACACATGATTTGCAATACAATCAGAGTATAGAAGGAGGCTTTTAGATGTATTGTCCAAACTGTAAGCAAACATATGTGGATGGAATTACCACTTGCACCGATTGCGGTGAACCATTGATTGAGATCCCAGACAAAGAAGTAGCTTATGAAGAAGTAACCGCTATGGATGCCGTCAAATTAATCTCCGTTGACAACACAATTAACGCGGAACTTGTATTAAATTTACTTCGAAATAATGACATCCCTTGCTATGCCAAAGATAATGGAATCGGTGGCTATATGAATATTTATATGGGATATTCAATTTTTGGAAAAGAAATCTATGTGGACAAATCAGATTTTGCTCATGCAACAGAGGTTCTTGCCATTTTAGAGACTAACGAAGATGATATCACACTGGAGGAAGAGCCATACGATTCACAAAGCTCCAGCACTCCTTCAAACCGCTTATCTGCAAGACTGATACTCTTTTTTTGGATTGCAGTGATACTCCTTTTTGCAATTTTAAATAAAAATTTCTAGTTTCTAAAACTACAGGTAATATGGTTTATCCTTGGAAATACATTTAATTAGTCTCATTCGTATCCTATGTTTCTTACAATTTAAAAATGCTAATGGCCTCCACTAATTCATCTGATAAAGTTCTCAATACCGTAATTTCTGATCTAATATCATTCACTGCTGCGGTCAACTGTGCGGTTGATGCAGATGTCTCTTCTGTACTTGCCGCATTCTCTTCTGAAATTGCACTTAAATTAGTGATAATATCCACAACTGTTATTCTAGACTCATTTAAGCTCTTTGTGATATCCGCTATTTCTTTTATTTGGTCAGTAGAATGATTAATTCCATAATATACTTCCTTGAAACTGTCCTTTGTCCTATTTAAATGTGAATTCTGTACCTCAATCGTTTCTTTAACAGCATGCATCGTCTCTACTGCCTTATTGGAATTATCAATCAAGGTATGTATTACATTACCGATTTCTTTTGCTGACTTTCCAGATTGCTCTGCCAATTTTTTAATTTGGTCAGCAACAACTGCAAATCCTTTCCCAGATTCTCCTGCTCTCGCTGCTTCAATCGAAGCATTCAATGATAATAAATTCGTCTCATTAGCGATTGAAGTTATGATATTTGCAGCTTCCTGGATCTTTAGTGCAAAATCATTCGTTTCATTTGTCTGTTGATAGATTGTATCAATTTCTAACTTTGTCTTTTCATTAATAACGTTTAACTCATCTAATGTATTCATGGCAACCGTACCTGATTCAATCATTTTATCTGAATTTATATGGAGCTGCTGTATTGCATTCGAAGTATTTTCAATATTTTCACCCATAATAATGGTCTCTCTCGAAGCTTCCTCTGTTGACTGCGCCTGTGATGTAGCTCCAAGTGCCACCTCTTCCACTGCCTTTTCGATGCCATCTGTTGTTGTCGCTGTTTCCTCCGAAACCTGTTCAAGTTCTTCTGATGCCCCTAACAAAGAGGATGCCGTTTGATTTACCCCTGAAATAATATTTTTAAGAGAATCCTTTAGATGCAACGTTGCATTTGCTATATCACCAATTTCATCTTTTCTTAAGATATCTTTTTTATCTTGTTCAATACTTAATTCACCTTCCGATATCCTTTTTAAGACTTCTACATTTCTTGACATTGTCTTTGTAATACTTTGTATAATCATACTTTCAAATATAATCGTTATCAAAACAATTACAATTATACCAATAGCAATTTTAAATACAATACTAATATATGTATCCTGCACTACTTTTTGTGGATTTGCCGCAACAAAAATACCTGTAACGTTCTCAGAGCCATTCCCTTTTATTGGAATATAATAAGCATAATAGTCTTCTCCCTCAACAACAACTTCATCAAAATATTCTTTACCTTGATTTAAGACTGTATTAGCGACTTCTTCTGGTGCTTTTGTTCCTACAACACGAGTACCTTTCTCATCTTTGATTGTTGAAGCAATTCTTTCATCTCCTTCAAAAATTGATATATGAACTCCACCATTGTCATATATTGTATCAATAACATGGTTAATCTCATCATTATTTGTACTTCCAGCATTCACAACTTCTTCTTGTTCATATGCTTCTTCTCCTGCATAAGCAGCAACTTTTAACTGATTCTTAATTTGATCTTGAACACTTTGTTTCACTTCAATTCCAGTAATTATAATTGCGGTTACTCCTATTACAATTGCAGGTCCTAATACCATTGATAATATTTTTCCTCTAAACTTCAATTCTAATTCCTCTTTTTCTGTTTTTTATATTTACTGCATCCAAATAGTACTTTTAATCCTATATAAAATATTGTTAATTTTTTCAATGTTCAAACATGTTTGAGCTACCTACTAGAAAGCTTCTTTTGATAATTGCAGTTTTTCTTCCGTATAATCCGCATATTTTAAAGCGATTTTACGAAAATCCTCATTTATTTCTAAAAATGCATCTACTATCTCAGGATCAAAATGTGCTCCTCGCTCTTCCAAAATAATTTGGACGGCCTTTTTATGACTAAATGGTGGCTTATAAACACGTTTACTTATAAGGGCATCATATACATCTGCTATAGCCATAATTCTTCCAGACAATGGAATATTCTCTCCCGATATCCCCTCTGGATATCCTGTGCCATCCCATTTTTCCTGATGATATCTTGATAATTCCATGGCATATTTCAAAAATGAATTCCTTCCCAATTTCTTGGATGCTGTACTAAGTGCCGAATATCCAATTATTGCATGCATTTTCATCTCTTCAAATTCTTCCTCTGTCAACTTACCATGTTTTAATAGAATGTCATCCCTTATTCCTATTTTTCCAATATCATGTAATGGTGCTGATTTATAAAGAAAACTAATTACCTCATCATTGAGTTCATTTGTATACTTGGGATTATCTCTAAGTTTTTCGGCTAAAATTTTTACATAATTCTTCGTCCGCTTAATATGACCTCCTGTTTCAGGATCCCTATATTCTGCCAAGCAAGCCATTGCTTCTATCGTTGTTTCCTGCGTTAGAGTGAGTTCTTTTGTTCGTTCGCTTACCTTTTCTTCAAGCGTTTCATTTTGCATTGCTAACTCATTTTGAGCAAGTTGAAGGGATAGGTGTGTCTGTACTCTTGCTTTCACCTCAAGGATTTCAAATGGCTTAGTTATGTAATCTACTGCCCCCACTTCAAACCCTTTCGTTTTACTCTCAATATCAGTCATTGCAGTTAAAAAAATCACAGGTATATCTTCCGTGTTTTCATTTGATTTTAATTTTTCACATACCTCATAACCACTCATTCCCGGCATCATAATATCCAATAAAATAATGTCAGGCTTTTCAATATCTATAGCCTCTAAGGCTGATTCCCCATCCATAGCTACCGATAATTCATAATCATCTCCAAGTGCATCAACTAGAATATCCACATTGGCTTCCGTATCATCCACAATTAGGACCGTAGATTCTGCAAGACTTTTCATGAGTCGCATTCCCCCCCTAGTTTCTTTAGTAATTCATCCAATAGCTCAAGTGCTTCTTTAAATTTATACTTTGTTATCAATTTATCCAAATCCTCAGCATCCTTGTGTAAGTTTAGTGGCCAAATTAGCTCTCGATAACTACTTAACATTTCTGTACATTTCTTCGGCTTTCTGGTTTTGACAAATGGTCTAATAATCTTGAGTTGTGATATTAATGCATCTGTAGAAGATTCCTCCCCTGATTTTACAGTTATTACCTCATCAGCAGGCAAAATCTTTTCTATTTTATTGCGCATAATATTCAATGTTTTACCCACATCAATCGTATATTCTTTAATAATATCTTCTGCTTGCTTCTCTTTTATTGCCTCTTCGAGAACAGCAGCTTTTCTCAGTATCTCCACTGCTCCGATATTTCCAGAGACTCCTTTAAGCGTATGTGCCAAACGCTGCGCTGTATCATAATCACAGGCATCAAATGCGTGATTAATCTCATCTGTAAAATTCTTCTGCTGCTCTACGTATTTTCTTAATAATTTAATATATGAATTTTGTTTTCCAAGCACCCTTCTCATTCCTGACTCCACATCAAGTCCGTCTATGTCAATATCCAACTTTTTTTCCAATTTCACTTCTTTTGTCCGTTTACCATAACCAGCTTCGGCATCCACCTTATGTCTTTGAGGTATCCATTTAGACAATATCAAAAATAATTGTTCAGGATCGATAGGCTTAGCAATATGATCGTTCATACCTGACTCTAGACATAACTGTCTATCCTTCTCCATTGCATTGGCTGTCATAGCAATAATCGGAAGTTTTGCATACTCCTGACTACTTCTGATTCTTCTTGTAGCCTCAAGACCATCCATTACTGGCATCTGCATATCCATCAATATAATATCATATTTTTTCTCACTTACTTTTTCCAAAGCAATTGCTCCATTATCAGCTATATCCGTTTGAAATTCACCTTCTTCAAGTAATTCCATTGCCACCTGCTGATTCAAATCATTATCTTCAACCAAAAGGATGTTTGCGCCCCTAATGCCAGCAATTATTGAAGTGATTTTCATTGTGTCTGTAATCATGTTAGAATTTTTATCCCTGCTTATTTCTCCTCCACATACTCTAATGACAGACTCATATAATACCATAGGATTAACTGGTTTTACCAAAACCAAATCAATACCTGCCTTATCTGCTTCATGAAAAATTTCTTCTCGTCCATAGCCTGTAACCATAATGCAACGTGGTCTATCATGTATATCCAGTGATATAATCTTCGTATAAGCTTCAATACCATTCATTTCTGGCATCTGCATGTCCATGAATATAATTTCATAAAAATCATTTCTATGTCCAGCATCTATAGTCATCTCTACCGCTTTCTGCCCACTCTCCGCTTTATCAACACGCAAAGACATTGCAGTCAGCATATCCGCAAGAATATTTCTTGCTTGCTCATTATCATCAACAACAAGTACCCTTCGACCTACAATATTGATATCGCTTGCCACTACATCCTCTATCTTACTTCCAGCCTTTAACATAACTGTAAACCAAAACGTACTACCTTTACCATATTCGGAATCTACTCCTACTTCACCACCCATAAGATTAGCCAATCGTTTTGATATGGCAAGTCCAAGCCCTGTTCCTCCGTATTTTCTTGTCGTAGATGTATCAGCCTGCTGAAATGATTGGAATAGTCTATCCTTCTGCTCGTCGGTAAGACCGATCCCAGTATCTTTTACTTCAAACCGAATGAAATAGTTTTCCTCTTCGCGACTTATCATTTTGATTCGTACAATGATTTCACCTTTTTCTGTAAACTTAACTGCATTATTCGCATAATTAATTAATATTTGAGACAGTCTGAGTTGATCCCCATATAAGCAATACGATATCTCAGAATCCACATCAAATACTAACTCCAACCCTTTTTCTCGACATTTATCACCAATAAGATCCGATAAATTTTCAAGAACTCTCCTAAGATTAAACTCAGTGTACTCAATATCAAGCTTTCCTGCCTCAATTTTAGAAAAATCCAGAATATCATTGATAACTCCAAGTAAGTGTTGACTTGATCTGTGTATCTTATCAATGTAATCTTTCTGTTTGTTTGTAAGATTAGTTTTCTGGATAAGATATGTCATCCCCATAATTGCATTCATCGGTGTTCTAATTTCATGACTCATATTTGCAAGAAAATCAGATTTAACTTTTGCAGCTTCTTCCGCAATATTTTTTGCTATTAAAAGCTCTTTATTCTTTTCTGCAATTTCTTCCATCAATTCTTCTCTTGACTTTTGCAACAAGTCTTGACTAACTTCTTCTATCAATCCTTTACTGTATTGATCCGGTATCTGCTCAAAATACTTTTTCAGACTTATGTAATACCTGCTATCCTGCTTTTTGTCTATCTTAACTTCATCAAAAAAACCTTCTGTTAACTCGCAATTCAACGTTTCCTCTTTACATCCAATGCTTATGATGATACTTTTTCCTATACTGTCTTCGCATATTTGTAATCCAACTGTAGCATTTTCTTTCTCTTTGGTCACCCTTCTTAATAGATCAGAAAGAAGTGCCTCAATTCTTGTGGAAGTAATTACAGAAAACCCCAGTTTAATCAGAGCTAAACGAATTTTCTTTCTTACTTTAACGATGGAATTACTATCTGTTATTATTAAGCATCCTAGATCTGTCATCTATATAACCTCACTTATACAGCTATTTTAAATACTTATATGCAATACATGCGGCGTCATCATTACCTCGTGCAAACCTACTCATAATTTCTTTGGTGATTACTTCTGCACACTCCTTAAAAAGTCCCGCACATTCTAACTCATCAAAGTGTTCGCGAATACCATCCGTATGTAATAGTATTGTATCTCCAGGTACTAACTCTGCCTCCTGAACCACCGGCCTAATATTCCCATATCCTACAATTCCATCACGTGAAACCAGCCTAATATTTCTATGTCCAAATATTCGAACTGTAATATTTCCTACCGCTGTGTACTGAATTCGTCCTGAATTATTGTCAATTATACACAAAGCGGCTACTGCGCCTCTAGTTCCCATCAGTTGTGTATGAAGACCATTCATAATGGTAAATAGATCATTATGATGATTCTTCTCCAGATATTCTTCAGCTATTATACCTACCTGCCTCGCTTCTGATCCATGACCTAGAACATCAATCATGGCAAGAAAACACTTATCCCCATCATCAAAGATTTTCCCGCAATCACCACACTCAGACATTACACGCAACATTGGATATATTAGCAATGCGTAATCTGCTTTATTCATTAATTCTCCATTTCCTAGCTAAAATACGAGTTCCTCTTCCATAAATTGATTCAATAAAAAACTCATCCATAATTCGTTTCACAGTAGGCAGACCTTGACCTAAGCTATTAGGCGTAGTACTATATTGCTCCTTCATAGCTAAATCAATATCTGCTATCCCCGGTCCAAAATCACATGCAAGCAACTCAATTCCCACTACATTACTATCCGTTTTTTGTATAATATTAATCTCCATTTTGCCTTTGCCCGCATAGCGTAAAATATTGGTTGCTAGTTCTGAAGCAGCTACAGCTACCATGAATTCATCATTATTTCGAAACTTGGCATTTGTAGCCATACTACGCACAGAATAGATAACTAGTTCATTATCATTTGCCTGATATAGCTCAATAACTTTTTTATCAATCACATGTCCTATGTTACCTGACACAATCGTAAAATCAGCATTTTTAACACTCATGTTTATATCCTTCTTTTAATATTGCAAGTGCATGTTCAAGGTTTAGAGCTGCCTGTATTTGACTATCATCAATGGCAATATTTAAATCAATTAACGCACAGATCACCCCTGGCTTAAGTCCTGCCCATATAACTTTAATTCCCATTAAGTTCAAAGCTCTAGAAACATTCTTAAATGCAGTAAATGCATATGTATCCAACACACCTATTACTGAAAAATCCAACACTGCTCCAGACAAATCCAGAGCATCGACTTTATCCATAATTCTATTAATAAGTGTTCTAACCTCATCATCTGACATTTCACCTGGAATCGTAGCTATCAAGCAATGATTAATTTCTGTAATCGACGTACTGAATTCAATTTCAGTCTCTTTCATAAATATAACATCCTTACTTATTTAGTTTATTCACTTCGATATTTAATATTGCAAAAGCTTCAGATAATGCATCGCTCAGTGTTGATCTTGTCCGAATTGTTTCCATATTAATTCCAAGTTGTAATATCGTCTGTGCCACAGCCGGTGATATTCCTGAGATGATACATTCGCACCCCATTAATTTCGTTGCCTTTGTTATTTTAATCAAATGATTGGCAACTGCTGTATCAACCGCTGCAACTCCATGAATATCCAATATAATGACTTTAGAATATGTTTCCTCAATTTTATTTAGCATGCTTTCCATCATATGCTGTGCTCTCATTGAATCAACTACGCCAACCACTGGTTGTACCAAAACCCCTTCCCAAAGTTTAATCGTTGGAGTGGACATCTGTCGTATCGTATTGCTCTGTTCACGCAGTCTTTCCTCATAACGTACCTGTTCGGTAATGTCTAAAATATATTCTAACCCACCAATAATCTCATCGTTATCATCTTTTAATGGTACTGCATGATATTCAATTGGTATTTTGTTATTCCCAATTGTGATTTCATTACGCGCAGAAAAGGATTTTTTATTCTCAAGGGCTTTTTTTACATAACAGTTATCAGAACCACAATGAAGAAAGTTAAACACCTCAAAACATTTCTTACCAACAATATCATCCAACTCTTTGTTCCAAAGCTTTGTTCCTGCTTCGTTGATGTACATAATCTCCAAATCCTTATTAACAGCCATAACTGGGTTTGGGATTTGATTCAGTATTTGATCTCTTAGTTTTGAATCTGCTATAACTGTTTCTTTTTCATTTGCTTTCATACAGACCTCCTATAATATACTTCTTTTATCTTTTTACTATATCAAAACAGAACCGCTCCTGTTATGCTATCATTTGGCATGTTACTCAAATAATATAGCCTATAACATCTATATTTTCACCAAATTATTAATGGTAATCTTCACGATTCATAATGCTAAGTTCATGCATCTCTCTATTTTATGCATATAGATTTTATGATAACAGATAAATTTATAAGTACAATGGAACAATTGTTACTGTTTAGGATTAAGTTCCAATAAAATAGGCATTAAGAAAGTCCCCCTCTCACTAGATAAATGATGCCTTTCATTTTTGGTATGTTCTACTACTAATCTATATTATATTTTCTTTTAAATTCATTTACCAGATTACTTGGTACTCTATAATCACTACTCAACACCTGAAACATTTCATATTTTGATAAATAATAAATATCTCGAGGTTTGTATCGGATAAGCGATGCATAAAGTGCTTTTAAAAACCACGATACACCCTCATCCTTCAACCCTTTTTGATAATGTGCATAAGCTAAATAAAAAAGTCCATGATGCCCGAGCTCATAAGAACTCATCTCAATTTGATATTGATTAAGCTTACATCCTTCCTCAATTACCTTATCTAATTCACCTAAGAGATAATGCAACGTGATTTCACTAATTTTGACTGCAATTACAACTTGGGCATTCTTTTCAACATTCTGTTTATTAGCGATTATTTCACTCGCTGCTAAAACCGCATATTGGGCATTATCTAAATCCATTATCATTTGATAACACGTCGATAATAGAATATAAAATCTTGCAAAACAAATACTCTTCGAGTATTTGGATTCAACATTTTGTATTTTATTCTTTATCTCCTTTATTGCCTCGCAACATCTTCCCTCTTTTAATGTCATATATGCAATTCTATTGTGGTCTATTTCATAAACCCATGGCTTTCTATGAAAATCTGGCAATAGAAACGCTTTATCTGTTGCCTCTTGCAATGCATCCATATCATTTTCAATTCTATATTTATTAAATCGGCCTATAATTTCCTCGACCTCAATTGGATTGATACAGTCAAGATACTCATAATATTTAAATAAATCAACTCCCATTCTATCTCCAAATGCTCTGGATACTTCAACAGAAGGTGTTCTCGTCCCCTTTTCAATCAAGTAAACATATTTTTCTGAACAAATATTTTCTGATAACTCTTTACGACTTATCCCCATTTTATTGCGATATTCTTTAATTATATTACCAATATAAGCCATCCTTCTCTCCTTCTGGATAATGCAATCAATCCATCACAAAATCTTTCTTTCCCATATACTCTGTTAATATTGCACCTATCAAAAATTTACTTAAAATTAAACTAAGTACTATTACCAAAATTAATACTCTGATTCCTTTTTCTTTCTTATTTTCAATAGAGAATACTATGATTTATTATATACTATAGTTCTAAAATTTTTCTAAAACCTGCTATTCTTCTATATTCTTTGTATCACATTTGACAAACATTAAGAATTCCTCCATTATAATGTTTACAAATTAATTTTTTGATGATATTCTATGCAAGAAAGTATGTGTTAATATGGATGAGGTAAGTTATAAATGAATAAAAACGAAAGTCAAAAAAGTAGTCTTGATTACTATAAATCAATTTTTTTAGATAATGCAGTTGAATGTGCCTGGGTATACTCTTTAACCGATAAATGTTTTAAATATATCAGTCCATCTGTCTTTAATCTTCGTGGATTTACAGTAGAAGAGGCAATGAACGAATCTCTTGAAGATTCTTTAACTCCTGAATCATTACAAAAAATCAAAAACTCTGGACTAAAAAGATATCCTCGCTTTATATCTGGAGACCGTAGCGAAGAAATTGTTTCTGATATAAGTGAATATGAACAATACTGTAAGGATGGTTCTACAAAGATCATTGAGATTTCTACCAGACTGATTTATAGTGAAACTACTAACAGTATTGATGTCTTTGGAATTTCTAGAGATATCACAATACGAATACAATACGAAAATGAATTACTAGAAAAATTACGTGAGAAAACAGAATTACTAGAAAATCGAAAACCTCTCCTTCAAAATGAATTGTTAAATGTCCGTATTTACTTTTTTGATAAGTTTCTAGTATTCGGTGTTAATCAATCAGAACCTTTACACTGGCATACATTTAAAAATGAAGAATTATTTGTTTTCTTTCTTTCTCAAGATAGCTCATCAATAAGCAAAGATTTAATATTAGATAATTTATGGCCAGATATAGATGCTGAAAAAGCAATTACCTATCTACATAATACTTTATGCTCCATGAAAAAAGATTTAAAAAGTATTGGGATTGATTTCCAAACAAGATTCAAGAACAATCATTATTTTTTTGAATTTCCAGAATACTATTCTGACATCCAGCATTTTTCCAAAATTATTGAAAACACAGTGTTACCATTTGATAGTGTAGATGAACACTCAGTCGATTATTTCGAGCAAATATTAAAACTATATACTGGTGATTACCTCCATGTAAATGGCTATTTATGGTCTTTGGCTACTAGCACAAAATTAAGTAAACAATTCAAATCTGCTGCTTTGGCATTATCAAGATTTTATTTTTTTAAACATGACTATAGTTCAACAAAAAGAGTTTTATTAAGCATTTTAAAAATTGATAATTATGATGAATCTATACATGAATTACTTTTAAAAGTCTATTTACAAGATAACGACTATTCTGCTTTTTTAAATCATTATACAGAATTAGAACTTTTTTTATTTTCTGAATGTAATTCGAAGCCCCAAAATTCCATTCAATCTTTGTATAATAACTTCTATTTTGATGCAAAACAATGTACCGAAAAAGAAGAAGCGCATTTTTAATTTTTCATTCTGGGTTACCTAGACAAATAATTTAAATAGCTTACGAACAAATTCCACTATAAGCAAAAATAAGCTTATTCAATATCATCATAATGAGATAATTGAATAAGCTTATTTTTATATTTAAGTTCCTATATTGTAAATGACTAATAAAAGTTTGGATTATGATAAAATCCATGATTTTGTCATTCAGTGTCGAAAAAGCGGACTGTCTGATAAACAATGGTGTATTGATAATGATATTTTTCCGAGCACTTTCTATTCTTGAATTCGCAAGTTGCAAAACCATACATATTACGATTATACAACTGACAAAAATTTTTTCACACTACCTTTGGTTAAATTAAAATTTAATTAAAAAGACGGCCGAACAGCTACTCCAATTTATTTAAAGAAACTATTTTTTCTTCGTTATCAAAAGAAATATCAATAATCCCTCGTTCCAAATGTTCCAGCATTAGTTCCTTGGCTACCTTTCCATTATGTTTTTTTATTACGTCTAACAATAATGTATGATAATAAATACCACTGTAATACCCCAAAGTAAGATTCATAATTTTATATGTCTCTTTCTTTTTATCTAATAGATCAGACATAACGTTTATTAATACCGGATTATGCGTTTCAAGACTAAGAGCCATATGAAACTTTATATCCATTTCTACAAATCTTTCACTATCATCTTTGCAATCCTGCATCTCTTGCAAATATTCTGTTAATTTATCAATTAATTCCTGTGATGCATCTGGTACAACCTTTGCACAAATCGCAGGTTCTATCATACATCTAAATTCAAGCATTGCCTTAATATCATCAAGGCAATCTGATGTACTATACCTGTCACTTCCTGCCCCAAACGCATTAAGATCACAGTTTTTAACAAAGCTCCCTTTTCCATGTACACTTTCCAAAATATCTAGTGCGACAAATTGCTGAATAGCACTACGAACCGATACCCTGCTTACGTTTAATTCTCTGCAAAGTTCATTCTCACTAGGAATTTTTTCTCCCAGTTTCCAGTTCCCCTGTTGTATATTTTTTTTAATATAATAAACCACTTTACTTGTTACCTTGCCTTTTGTATCCATCATGTCCCCCCATTTTACTTTACAACTATCTTTCTATCTATGGTTTTCTTTTTCCTAAGTATGAAACTAGTAATTTATTCTAAATCAGACGGTTCTAAAATAATCTTTAGCATACCATCCTCTTTTGTTCGAAGCCGTTCAAATGCCTTTGCACCATCTTTCAAAGGTACTTTATTGTTTATAAACAATGTCATATCAATATTTGTGCCTTCATAGCACCCCTCCAAATGAAATCAACCAATTTTTTACCACTCTGCAAAAGAGCCATCGGTATGTCTCCAAATGGGGTTTTTCCACCTATGAGGTAAAATTCCTTCTTCCTCAACTAACCTCTCATTCACTTCAACTCCAAGCCCTGGCCTTACTGGCAAATTAATATATCCATCCTGAAAACTAAAATCCTCCGGATTTAGCACATAATCCAATACACCCTTCTCTTGATTATAATGAATTCCCATACTTTGTTCCTGAATAATAGCATTATAACAAGTTGCATCTAAATTCAAACATGCTGCAAGAGCAATTGGCCCCAGTGGGCAATGCGGAGCTAACGCTATATCATGTGCTTCAGCCATTGATGCAATCTTCTTACACTCTGTCAGTCCCCCCGCGTGAGACAAATCTGGCTGAATAATATCTACGCCTCCCATTTGAAATAATCTTTTGTATTCAAATTTAGTGTAAACTCGCTCACCAGTTGCAATCGGGATATTACATGCTGCCGCAATTTCTGGAAAATACTCCATATTATCACATAATACAGGTTCCTCCAAAAACATTGGATCAAATTCTTCCAGCTTTTTTGCCACTATTTTTGCCATTGGTTTATGTACCCGTCCATGAAAATCAATTGCAATTCCAAAATCTTTTCCGCACATCTCACGTACTGATGCCACACGATCTAAAAGCATACTAATTTTATCATAACTATCTAAGAACTGCAATTCATCCGTACCATTCATCTTAATTGCCTGAAACCCCTTCTGCTTTTTTTCAAGAGCTAAGCGTCCAACATCAGAAGGTCTGTCACCGCCAATCCAACTATATACCTTCATTTTATTTCTGCAAGATCCACCCATCAGTTGCCATACAGGTGTATTAAAATATTTCCCTTTAATATCCCAAAGTGCTTGATCAATCCCCGAGATGGCACTCATCATAATGCCACCACCACGGTAAAATCCACCACGATATAGCACAGTCCATATATCTTCAATCTGCATAGGATCTTTACCAATCAGATATTCTTCCATTTCTTTAATACAGGCACAGACCGTTTCCACCCGTCCTTCCAAAACAGGTTCTCCCCAGCCTTCATATCCATTATCTGTTATAATTTTTACAAATGCCCACCGTGGTCTTACAATCCAAGTCTTAATCTGTCTTATCTTCATCCATAAGCTCCTTTAGCCTGTTCAATTTTTAATAAAATTGATTTTATTTGTTCTGAACAGCCTTGCCAGTCACATTCTTTAACTAATTCCTTTGGATACAAACTGCTGGGAATAGTTTCATGAACAGAAGGGGCTAATAAAAAACACTCGCATCTTTTCCAAACGGCTAAACCAAGACACATTGTGTCCACGTTTAGCCAAACCAATTGCAGTGTTACTCTTTGCACCTGCCACTTTCATATGATATTTAGATACATAACGCAGCGGATTATTGGAATCTGGAAGAAATGCCGTCATTGTTTCACCTATAGTAATTACATAATTCATACTATATTGCCTTCCATCTATGGTGTCTGTAATGCGCCATCACGATTTCTAGTCTGTGTCCATGTTGTCACCGTATTTTTACATGGATATTTTTTTGCTTCTTTTTCATCTAACTCAACGCCGAGCCCTGGCTTGTTATTTGCATAAACAAATCCATCATTACCATACTCTGGAAGTCCCGGGAATACCTCTAATAATACACCTTGCGTATTATTCAACTTCTGAATAACAAAATTGGGAGGTTCAATACCACTCCATTCCTGTAAGCCAAGATTTTGAGCTGCCAAATCAATATGTATATTAGCCGCATGCGCTAATGGACTCATATCACCTGGTCCATGCCAACAAATTCTGACACCATACTGTTCGCAAAACATCTGCAATTTGCGAGCTGGTGTAATTCCCCCGATTTGGCTCAAATGAACCCGAATATAATCAATGCTTCTGTTTTCTATTAATTTCTTATACTCTGCTGGGTTATTGAAAAGTTCACCCTGACTTAACGGTGTTACACTTGTCTGTTTAATTTTATCAAGCCATTCAACCTGCTCTAATGGAACTACATCTTCCATGAAAAACAACTTATAAGGTTCCATTTCTTTTACAAAAGTAACCGCTTCCGTTGGGTGTATCCGTTCATGAACATCATGAACAAGATCAATGTCATATCCTGCTTTAAGACGAATTCCTTCAAACAATTTCAAAGTGTCTCTCATATATTTTTTACTATCAAGATAAATACCATCTTTTGCACCTAGAGCTGCCCATGTAGGTGCCGCTCCAAAACCTCCGCCTCCATATCCTCCATTTTGACAGCGTATATGTTTTACACCAATAGAACGATATTTATCAATATTATCACATATTTCACTTAAATCAGCCCCATCAACATGTCTGTATACTGGAACACCTGCGCGCATTTTCCCACCAAAAAGATCGTAAACTGGCATATTAGCCATCTTTCCTTTAATATCCCAAAGTGCCATATCTACCCCAGAAATAGCATTGTTTACAATTGGCCCATATCTCCAATAGGCATTTTGATGCATCAGCTGCCATAGTTCGCTAATATTACTTACTTCCTGTCCAACTAAAAGTGGGCGAAGATATGTCTCAATAAGATGCTGAACCGTTAGGTGGCGATAAGCAAACGTTGCGCATCCAAGGCCATACAATCCAGGTTCGGTTGTTTCTAGTTTTACTACAACCAGATTAATTCCCTCTGGAGCAGTACAAATCACTTTTAAGTCTCTAATTTTAGGGGTCATAACAAAACCTCCGTCTGTTTTTTTATTATTTTACAAGATAAGCTCCATCCACTGGAATAACTGCACCATTTAAATAATCAGATGCTGCGGAAGCAAGAAATACAACTGGTCCTTTCATGTCATCAGCTGTTCCCCAACGACCAGCTGGAATACGTGGTGTAATCTCTGCTTTTCTTTCTGGAGTAAGACCCGAATTCATCTCTGTATCCATATACCCAGGGCATAGACAGTTAATATTAATATTACGTCCTGCGCAGTCAACGGCAAGTGATTTTGTAAGCTGGGTTACAGCACCTTTGGCAGCAGTATAAGCAGGAACTGTTGTACCACCAAACCATGACACCATTGAACCGATTGTAATAATTTTTCCACCACTCTTCTGTTTTAACATCACCTGCAAAGAACGTTGAATTAAAAACCAAACATGATCCAAATTAACTTGCCTTACTAAATCCCATTCATTTACCGGAAACTCCTCTGGAAGATGACGTCTTTGTATCCCAGCTGCAGGAACAATCACATCCAATTTTCCATCCAATAACTCTAAAGCACTGTCAAACATATTATTTAAATCGTCTCTATCTGCAAGATTACCTGATACTGCATACGCTTCATATCCATTTTTTCTATAGTCCTCACAAACCTTTTCAAGCTTCTCTTTCTGCACATCCATTAATACCACCTTACAGCCGGCTTCCAAAAGTCCTTCAGCCATCCCACGAGAAAGCCCCTGTGCTCCACCTGTTACTATTGCATGTTTTCCTTTAATATCAAAAACTTTTGTCATATCCATAGTATCATTCTCCTTTAATTCTCTTTTTTATCTTCGTGCTTAATTATTAATCTTCTGCTCCTTCAAATAGAATAACAGTTTTTTTAATTGATGGATCTGGATTTAATATGTTATTAAATACTTTATCAATCTCACCAAACTTAACAAAGGTGGTTGCGAGCCCTTCTAATTTATATTTACCTTCCGCCATTTTCTTTGCAGTCGGTTCAAACTGATGCAGACTCATTCTTGTACCAATGATATCAAGTTCTCTCTTATTTATATCAGCTTGGCTAAATGACTCAGGTTTGTCACTAAATCCCATCGGAACAACCCTTCCCGCATTACATACAATTTCTTCTTTTAATAAGTACGTAAGACTTCCTGGAAAACACGCACTGTCAAAAGCAACGGTACAACCATGTCCTCCTGTAATTTCGGCCACTTTTTCTGACACATTCTCCGTTTTACTATTTATTGTATAGTCGGCTCCAAACAACTTACTTCTTTCAAGACTTTCATCATTGATATCGCAGCAAATTACCGTTTTTGCCCCCCTGACCTTGCACGCTTGAGCAACAATTGTTCCAATCGTTCCAGTTCCCAGGATAAACACCACGTCATCAGATGCAATCCTTGCTCGATTGGTACAATGCTCTCCAATTGCCAGCGGTTCTATCAATGCTGCATCCTTCCAAGGAATTTTATCATCAATCTTATATACATCACTTTCTATTGCTGTGAAATATTCTCGCCATCCACCATCAGTTCCACTTCCTCGAACCAATACATGTTCACACACATTTCCCCGTTCGTGCTTGCATTGATAGCATTCGTCACAGGTAATGATTAAATCTACTACTACATGGTCTCCCACTTTAATTGTGTTGCAGCCTTTACCAACCTTTGTAATAATTCCAACATTTTCATGTCCAGGAACAAGCGGATAACTTGAGCAAGGATTTTCTCCTTTAAAAATATGCATGTCACTTCCACATACTCCAGCTGCCATCATTTTAATCTGAACTTCATTATCCATTGGTTCTGGTATCGGAATATCTTTTACTTCATAATGAAGTGGATTTACAATTTCACACGATTTCATTTGAATTCCTCCATCTATAAACAAATTCTTTTACTTTGCACAGAACTAATTACCTTGTATTACAAGTAATAAGTTTAGTATACACATGTATTATATAAAATCAAGTGTTTTTCTCAAAAAAATAACATTATGTATATTTACAACTGTTTTTATATGTTTTTTGTAACATATTTCACATATTCACACACCATGATAAGTTAACTTTTCACAATCTTGTATTACTTGTTATGTTTCTAATTGACTTTTCTTGTTTTACAATTATAATTAATTTATACAAAGCAGAATAAGTTGAACCTAATATTGTTGCACAGAACTGTTTTATTTTCATTCATATTCTTTTCTGTTTTGGTAACTTTTAACAAATATAATGTATGGAGGAATTTATTTATGAAAAAAAATTTTTGTAAAGCATTAGCACTTGTATTAACTGCATCAATGTTAACTGCATGTGGAGCAGCTTCAGGAACTCCTACTGCAACCAAAACGGAAAGTTCAACAGATACCGCTTCTAATACCGCTCCAGAAACAACAGATGCTACTTCTACTAATTATGATGATGTAGAACCTGAAATCACGCTAACTTTAAGCCATCAGATGGCAGAAAATCATTCTATTAATACAACCGCTGAGTATTTTGCAAATTTGGTAAAAGAAAAGTCAAAAGGAAAAATTGCAGTTGACGTTTATCCATCTGCTACCTTAGGAACAGAAACAGAAAATCTTCAAGCATTAACAAATGGAACACTTGATATGGCAATCATTGCATGTGAATTCTATGCAAACTATGTTAACGAAGCTGGCATCTTCTGCCTTCCTTATATGTATGATAGTTATGATGACTGCTATGACAAATTAGAAGGTGAAGCAGGAGATAAGGTCGCAAAATTAGTTCTTGATCAAACGAACGTACGTATTCTTGATTACTATGTTCTTGCTTTTCGCCAGATTTTCACAGCAGATAAAGAAATCAACTCGGTTAATGATATGTCTGGATTAATCATTCGTATTCCTGACTCTACCACATACAAAACAACGTTCAGCCAATTAGGTGCTTCTCCTACCGCAGTCGCTTGGGGCGAAACATATACCGCTCTTGATACCGGTGTTGTATCTGCTGTAGAGAACACTCCTGAATCTATTATGTCTGCATCTATGCAGGAAGTTTGTAAGTATGTTAATGTTACAAATCATTTAATTGCTCCTACAACAATTTCTATTTCTGATTCTGTATACAGCAAATTAACACAAGAACAGCAACAAATTATTTCAGAAGCTGCAGCTGAAGCTTGTGAGTATGGCAAAAACCTCACTGCCGATAATAGCGATGCAAACTTTGAAGCATTAAAAGGTGCGGGTCTTACTGTTGTAGAAACTGATACAGAAAGTATGAAAAATTCTATCAACTATGATGATTATGATTGCGCTAAGACAGATGCAGGTAAAGAAATCCTGTCTCTTTTAGGGAAATAAATTGGAATTTTCATGAGCTACAACTTTCTAGCAGATATCAATATCTGCTAGAAAGTTATTATAGGAGGCTTAATCGATGATGCTACAAAAAATCCGCAAAATTATTGACAACATTTTATATGCTGCCATTATTATTCTTTTCCTTACAATGTTCGGGGTTATAACATTAAATGTAATCTTACGATATTTCTTTAACTCACCGCTAAGTTTCGCAGTTGAACTTGGCCGTTATACCTTTGCAGGAATTATCTATCTTGGATCAATCTTTGTTATGAAAGAAGATGGACATATTGGACTTGATATTATTGTTGATGCAATGCCGCAAAAAGCAGGGAAAATTATCAAAAAATTTACTCGTATTTTAGTTCTTTGTTACATGTGTATCTTTTGTTATGAGTCGTTTCGTATGGTTCTTGGAAATTGGGCAAACCGTTCCAGTACGATGCGCATCCCAATGTCTGTTGTATATTTAGTAATGGTATTTGGTAGCGCTGGTATATTTATTGAAGAATTACTTTTTCTATTAGGAATTAATAAAAAAGAAGAATTACCAGATACTGCAGGAGGTGGCATGTAATATGTGGATCATTTTACTAATATTTTTTATTTTACTTATAATCGGTGTTCCAGTTGCATTTGATGTCGGAATTGCCGCTACTATTTATCTCTTTTTAAATGGAAATGACCTAATTATTGTTACTCAACGTATATTCGCAGGTAGTGACTCTTTTACACTGATGGCAATTCCTCTTTTTATATTCGCAGGTGAAATCATGAATGCCTGTGGTGTTACAAAAAGAATTGTTCTTTTTGCAAATGAATTAGTTGGTTTTATTCATGGTGGTCTTGCTCATGTTAATATTATGGCCTCCATGTTATTTGCTGGTGTTTCTGGCTCTACTTCTGCGGATGTTGCCTCAATTGGCGGTATGATGATCGGTTCAATGACGGAAGCAGGTTTTAATCGCGAATACTCAACTGCCGTTACTGCAGCATCTGCAACAATTGGATCTATTATTCCACCATCTATTCTAATGGTTCTATATTCTTCCATTACAGGTATTTCTGTAGGAAAACTTTTTATGGCAGGCGTTATTCCAGGAATCTTGGTTGCAGTTTCCCAAATGGTTTATGCTTATATTCGTGCGAAAAAAAATCCTGTAAAATACGATGGTGATATTACTCCACAGTTTAATTTAAAGCGTTTAGGAAAATCTTTTCTTATTGCTGTACCTGCTTTAATTATGCCACTAATCATTATTGGCGGTATATTAAGTGGAGTCTTTACTGCGACAGAAGCAGGCGCTATCGCCGGTCTTTATGGACTACTTATTGGCATTTTTGTTTACCATGAGTTTACTTTTAAAAGCGCCATTAAAACCATTCTGAGCGCCGCTAAAACATCGGGCATGACAATGCTTATTGTTGCCAGTGCAACAGGATTCAGCTACTGCCTGGCAATTGAAAAATTTCCACAGCAGGTATCAACTCTTATTACAAGTATTTCTACTAACCCAAATGTATTAATGCTATTAATGATTATTGCAATGTGTATAATTGGTATGTTTATGGATACAACCTCAGCCGCAATAATTATGGTTCCAATCTTTTACCCAATCGCAGAGGCATATGGTATTAACGGAATTCATTTTGGTATGGTTATGGTATTAACTTTTATTCTTGGTGGAATTACACCCCCGGTTGGTGTAACATTATATATCGCGACAGCTGTTGGAAAGGTCAAGTTTTCAAATCTTTTAAAGGAAATGTGGCCATTTATCTTAATGTTTATTACTTTAATATTATGCGTTGCATATATACCTCAAATTTGTTTATTTATTCCAAGTCTTCTTGGATAATTATGCCGTATCCCAAGAGAGTTTTATCATTTACAATTCAGAGTTTACCATTCATTTAAAAAAGAGGAAGAATTCTGTTTCTATGAATTCTTCCTCTTTCTTGAGTATATTGAACCAAATCACGCATATCACACAAAATATTCACAGTTCCTATCACTTTAGCTCAAAATGTTTTTCCCATAATGATTGCTACTTCTTGCGTCAAACCACCCCTCATCGTAGACGCTCCCCATCCCTTTATATGGATCCCCTCTTGCCCTTCCCATTTTGTAGTTCTTACAGTTCTTAGATCCGTAGCAAAAGCTTTCGAATCGATGCTTCTGTCGAACTCCAAAATCATATTCAATTGCAACATTTGCCATTGCTGCCCATTTGCACTGGAAACATTTATTTTTCCAGCATTTATTATCAAGTATTCTGGCGCCTCGCCAATCATAGGTTGCCAGATCCGAAACCAAAGAAAGCCATGGTTCTTTCACAGAACGAATTACTTCTCCAATATGAAAAAGGAACTTCTGTTGTTGCTTCTCCTATATCGCAACAGCAAATTCTTTTTCCCCGTCCTCAGCGCACCCCTTCAGGAACAGATTATACCCAATAAGCGAATGCGCTCTGTTATCCACGCAATACCTCCACACATTAGAACGCGGCTGAACATAGGATTGCAAGCATTTCATCGGCGATTTCTTCAAGGGGCGGGTGCTGATAATGTGATAAGTATCCAATCATCCTCTTAGCGGTAACTGATAAAGCTCCCTGCTTATCTCCACTTTAGATTTCATATTCACACTTCTCCTTTTTTGCAGCCTTTAGAACCTGTTTTTAGTTTACTATATTCCTCTAAGATAGTCTATCCAAATAGTCTGCCTTTGTTTTGTAAAATCCATTATATAGCCTTTGACGCTTGTGCGATTCGGGAATTCAATTAATTGGATGTGTTCCTGTAAGGTAAAGATGATTTTCTAATACATCTGTAATTCGAATAATCTCTTTTTCATATCCCGTATAGATATTTACTACTTCATGAAGTTTTCCGTCATTACTAGCCAATTGATCACCTGTTTTTATCTCACAAATCACTTTCTTCGTTCCATCTGCCAATAAAAGTTCTGTATTCTTACTAAAGCATCCCCAACGTATTGAAATCTGCGGAATATAAAGCGTTGTTCCTTGCACCGAAAAGTTAACGTTATCTTTATTGGAGGTACTATTAATTACTAGTGTAATGGCTGAATCTTTGTCCGTTACCGTACTATGCACCGCTATGTAATAATACGCATTTAATGCTAATATGACACGATTATTCTCATACGCATTACCGTCTAACGGGCTATTCCAATCTTTTTCAAGCGTAAACGTGCATGTTTTTTATCTTCAGATGCGATAAACTTTTGTCCAACTTCATCTTGACTATGCTCATACCGTACTACAGGTTCTCCTGCTCCTGTATAAATCAGTTTCATATTGTAACCAAGATAAGCATATCCAATTATCTGATAATTGTCCTTTACCGTAAACTCTCCACTAACCTCCAATGTTGTTTTTATTTTACCATCATCCCCTTTTTGTTATCTGAATATTTATAATCCCAGGTATTCTTTTCATTATCAAAAGGTTCACGGTTATATAATACAATAATATTATCACTATGCAATGTATTCTTATAAATCGGATCGTTTAGTGTAAAATTCGTTACAATAGATGCACCGCCCTCAACTATAGTCTCGGTACTTTCACCCTGTTTAAATGGTTCTATTGTCCCATCATGTCTGACTGCATAACATTCTCCCATACTTTGATATGTTCTATCGTTTAACGAATCAATAACATCTCCCATATCATTTTTTCTAGTAGCTTTTGCTCACTAGGGGAATTTAGCTATGCTAAATTTGCACTCATACTATACAATTTATTTTACCATAGTTATCTAAACTTAATCTAAACTTTTTTCACACAGAAACACAGATAAGTTCATCAGATTGTAGTAATGTATAATCTTGTGTATTTTTTAATAGCATGTTTTATTTGCATTTACTTTGCAAATATGCAAAGCCTTCATAATCAGTCATTTATTACCACATTCAAAATCTGCGAAAAATCAGTTAGCGGATACATTGTTTTTTCATAATACATAGCCTCGCCTATTTCGGCTGTATCAAATCCACCTGCTACACCAGCCTGTATACCAGCTTTGGCATCCTCAACCACAAGACATACCGATGGTGAAAGATCAAGACTCCGAGCTGCTTTTTGAAATACCTCCGGGTCCGGTCTGCTTTTTTTAATAGTATTACCATCCGATATGGCATCAAAAAATCTACCAAGACCAAGTCTTTTAAGAATCAGCATGGTATTCTTTCTCTCTGCCAGCTCTGCCTTCTCCTCGTCCGTGTATTTCTTATCTGTTTTTTCAAGAAGAATCTCAAGGACAACCGCATCGCTGATTCCCTGCCCGTATGATCCAGGTCCGAATATATGAAGCTCATATAGGACATTATTTTCACGAAGATTGGAGGCTAAGCCCCATATGTCTGATGGGTGAATAATCGGATCCTGGTTGCTTCCCCATACGAATACCTGTGGTGTTTTAGGAGTTACATGGTTAAGAAGATTCAGATAATCTTTTTCTTCTTCCGTTACATTCAACTTCTCCAGAAGAAATTTTTTATCAAAAAATACTCCAAGGCTCATTGCAAGGTGCCCTCCTCCTGAAAATCATTCCCCTTCTATTTCCATTCAGTAGTTGTCTCATGTTCTTGTTCTAAAAACTTGTCAAAATCCGAAACTGCACTCTTATCTGCAATTTTACTATATTTTTCATATTCACACTCTGCAAATATTTTAGCAACTTCTGCCGTAACCATTCCTTTGTTTTCCAAAATATCTTTTCTGTTAAATTTCAGAAATTCATTCAATCGTTCTATCCAATCGGACATATACATGACTCTATGTTCTATAGACTGCAATTCTGCATAATCCAAGTACATTGTTACAATTCGGTTTAATAGTTCTAATTCATCTTTATAGAGATAATTTTTAGCTACACTTACATTCTGTTTACGAATCCTTCCTTCTGGAGCTCTTTTCCATATCTGTAATCCCATATTAACATCAGCTGTATTTGCTCTGTGTTTTACTATTTCAGCTGTTGTTTCGCCTGTAATTGCATAATGCAATTTGTTTTGTGCGGTAGCAAAAAATTCTTTTGTCAACTCACTATCAATCTCATAATCAGCACTACGTGAAGCATATATATCTGTGATTTTTTGATAAAGCTTTCTTTCACCTTCCATTTGAACATGTGCATGGCTGTTATAATATTCTAATGTCTTATTGTTACTCATTGATTTTTCCTACCACTCTTCTGATTTTGTTTTTTATCAAACTCTTCCACTTTATTTTAGTATTGCATAAAAAAAGAACAATTACTTTCTTTTCACATTAGAGTTGCTAGACTTGCTCTTCTTCTATAATATTTCTTTAATCATAACCTTTCGCCTTAATTAAAAGGTAATATATCATCCTCATTCCAAGAATCAGGTTTTCTCACTTTCGGAATTTCAAAATCAAGTAACTCATCAATCAATAATTCCACATGGTCTTTTTGATATTCTTTACAACAATCAATCGCTATCTCAAATAAGTCTTCCATGAACTCATGAGAATTCCAGAGAGCCACCGCATGCATAAGGTCATCTTCTCCACCATAGAATCCTTTTGCTAAATCCTCATCTTAAGATTTTCTTCTCCATACATTTCTTTATCAGCAGAAGACATTATTCCTAGATATGATTCAAAATGATATAATTCTACCATCTCATCCACTGATTCAATTTGCTCATCTATTTGTGCTTGAAGTGACCCATAATCAATGAACTGTAACAGGAAATGATAAAGCATCCCTTGGATACAGTCCTTCGGAAGTTTATCCACTGACATCTTCCCTGCACAAATCATTTTGTATTCATGTTGATAAACTCTAATATGTTGACTTATATATTCATATCTTCCCATTCTGTCTATTCCTCCTCCAGTTTTTATCCATTTAAAGCAGTTGTTCGGAATTTGTGAACAACTAAAACCATATCCAATTTACTTTCCTCAAATATGTGAGAATTGTTTTATCTGATACCACCAATGGTTTTATCTTTTACTAAATAATCAAAGGAGACTAAATTAAGTCTCCTTTGATTAAACTTTATATAACGTCTTCTTTCCTTAAATATTGTTCAATAATCTGTATAAACTTTTCTGCATTTTTTAGTTGTTGCTTAGTTGTTCTTCGGTCTCTTTCCTTGATGCAATATAAAAATCTTCATAATCTGATTTTTCGCGAAGCATATAAGCTCCTTTAATTATTTTGGATGCTTCTTTATTAAATATTCCTTCTTTTACATACTTTTGGTTAAAGTTTGCTATAATGCCAGAATGCTTCGAAGAATCAAATCCATGTAATACTGTCACAGCTCGCATTGCATGAAACATTGCATAATACGCACGGTTTATGGATGCCTTAAACATCTGCTGATCCAACAATATTTTTGATGTAAGTAAATCTTCTTTTGCCTTTTCAAAACGATATACAGAAAGTTCTTTTATGCTACCTTCCATAAAACAACCCCTTCCTCTTTCACATTACGATAGAAAGGCAATGTATTCTCCCATTTTACAAATTTATTATAATCAATATCAATGATAGAAAATACCTTATCATACTTTAAATCCATATCAACAACCATGTCTATTAGTTTATCTTTTGTGTAAGAATCATTATATCCCTTTAGAATTACAGCAATATCAATATCAGAATCTTCGGTATTTGTACCTCGAGCAACAGATCCATAAAGGATAATGCTAACAAGCCTATTTTCATATAGTTCAATTAACCCGTTCACTAATTCTTCCATCATTGTTTGATTCATTAAAACACCTCCAATAAATATTCAACTGTAACATGTCCAATCACTACTTATAGTTTAACCTCAAAGACAATCAATATCAAGCACTCTTATGAATCTAATTAAATCCTGTACGAATAATTTTATCCAAAACTTCCTCTGGATTTTCACTACCAATTTTTCTTAGTACCAGAAATTATATTTCCACTTGTTCCTTCACTTTTATAAACTTTCTTGACAATTAATTCTTCCAACATCGATCCATCCTCTGAAAATTCCTGTTTTATAACCGCATCTCCAACTTTAATTAAATACGGATTTTTAATCTGATGGAGATACGAACAATAGTATTCAAAAACAGTTTCAACTCCATCAACATTCACATCCCGTATATCTACCAATTCCTCTTTATCCACTTCTCGAATGTCCATATTCTTCATCCGAAGCAGTTCCTTCATGGATGGCACGATATATATTTTTCCATTTACAATTATTTGTATATGTGCATCATCATTTTCAGATGTTTCCCGTTGTACTAATTCTAACTCTTTACCTGCCCTGGATACGATTCCTTCCCTATATTGATTTATTAATTTTCTTAACGTTCTCACACTATATTTTTTTAAGGCACATAATTCAATCCAAAAATCTCTGTCTTCCCCTTTGAAATTATCTAATATTAGAATGTGGCATGACCAATTAATCTCTTTTAGATACTCGCCATATATACTAAACTCTGGATATGCCTCATAGAATTGTATCATCCTATATAACCCACGTCGATTATAGGCCTTATCTTTGATGCCCTTTTCCTTTAAGCCAACAACTATCTTATTAATAAAGTCAGAGCCAAATATATTTAAAGTCACACCACTTAATTCTTTTCCAATTTTCCAATATTCATTGATAATATTATCTTCTCTCCGTTTTGAATACTTTCTAATTCTTGCAATATTTGCAATTACAGTATTTATGGTCTTTATAGCTGCTCCTTTTTTTTCGGCTTATAAGTAGAAGGGTAATTATTCTTACATCGCACTTTGACAACTAATGAAAAAAGCATTATCTCCATGATATACGCCAATCAAAAAGACAATGCTTTTTTAAAAAAATTATAATGGCAACCTATCCTCCAAACAAAGCGCCCCCCCCACCCAAGCTGTGGGTTCGGCCACACATTATACCCCGGCAACTGCCTTGCTCCCTTGATCAAATATGCCTTCACTTTCTGCGCTTGTGTCAAGATAGGACTAAAAAAAATCTTTATATTTTTTCCGTATAAGATTTTCAACTAATGTGTGTAAAATCCACTATCGTGGCTTTGACTTTTGTTCCTTACACTCGATATTCAATTTCCAAGGTCCGGCGCCAAATTCCTTTTCACCAGAACCTTGATTCTGAATACTTCAGCTTTTAGCATTGGGAAAATTTATCCCTCTACTTATAAGCCGAAAAAACATAGGGGGTGCGTCACTTTTTGAGCAAAGTTTTTCATTTTTGTGAAAGTTGCACAAATAAGAATATCAAATATTGTAATAATTTTAATTACCCTTTTGGAAACATTCCCGTATGCAACTTACTTCATAAAGAACAACGGGGCAGTCGCATGCAAGAAATTTTACGACGGCCCCCTTATTACTTAAATACCTCTTCTAATCAATTTTTTTATAAAAAATACTCATTTATTTAACCTTAACTAGTTTTGTTCTATATTCTCCTGCCTCTTGATTATAAACTTCATAAGAAACGCTAGAATCTTCTGACTCAAATATAGGTGAATACCCTTCATTCTTTGCTTCAATTGTTTTTCCATCGGAACTGTCTAGTGATAGTAAACTTATTTTTCCTTTATTGTTTATGGTATAAAATTGATAAATAAAGGAGTTACTGCTTGCATATTGTCCAAGAGCAAAATCAAGATTTCCATCACCATTATAATCTGCTGTTTGTAATATTATATCTTTTTTGAATGCCAGTATCTCATTTGCATTTCCGATAGCTATCTTTTCCTTAAATACGGTCTCTCTATCATTTATTACAACAAATTCAAAATCACCCTGGTATGTATCTAAATATGGAGACAATTCATCCGCAACATAAATTCCCTCTTTTAAATTAATTTTTACTGTAAAGTTTCCAACTGATGTTTCAGTTATTATAATATCTTTATTTATTTCTGTATCTTCTTCTTTATTCTTAACGTTTTTATCTATAACTGATTCATCATTATTACTTGTGCTGTCAGGAATAATTTTTTGATTATTTTCAGTTCTACATCCAAATAGGGTCACTGTGATGCAACAAAAAACAGCCAATATTCCTAACAATTTTATCCTCATTTTTACCATCCCCATCCTTTATAAATTTTATAAAATAAATAATTTCCACCAGAAATAGAAGTCGTATTATTTGGATCAAATACATGTGGTGTATAGACAAATAAAGACCATGTAGCTGAATTGTTTAAAACAATAGTTGATGGATAAGTAACTCCATTAATAGTTATAGTTTTTCCATCATGTATACTCTTGGATTTATTCGATGGAGCATTTTGATAATTTTTAAATAATAAATCGGCTCCATTCATGACCTGTCTATCAAAGCCTGTGTATGAAGTTAAATCACCTCCATCTGTTGCTCCACAACCCATTGCATAATACAATCTTCTGCTGCTTAATGAAACATCACTACTTGTGATCAACGAACTTTCCTTTTGGATGGTAGCAAGAATAACTTTAGGATTTACACCATAATCTCGAGCATTAATATAAATAATTTTAGCAGGTGTAATGACTCTTCCTGTATTATACACCGTTCCATCACTTTTTTGTGCATAAACCTTAATATCATCTTTTAATATTGAATTCTTTTGATTAAGAAAACTCTGTATATTGTTTTGATTCCAAGAGGTATTAGCATTATAAACAAATTCCGAATCTGCAATAATTTGGTTCATTTTAATACCATCTACAATATAATTAGTTTTTGTTGGACTTGTACTGCTAGCATCTAATGCGCTTATATCAGACGTTGATGAAATTTTTTGAGATGAAATATCTCCCTCATAAATATTATTTTCAATTAATTGATTATTATAATATTCTTCAGAAGAAATACAATTCTCTCCATTATATGTATAAATAGTTTTAAATCCAGTTGTATCTGTTGCTTCAACTAAATTTTCAGAATACTCGTACTTTACTATTTCTCCATCTGAATGAATTTCATTGATAATTTTACCACATTTATCATATAGTAAGATATTACTTGAAGTATCATTGACACTATCAATAAGTTCATCTGGAACATTACTAATAATGTCTTCAACTTCATTATTGGTTTCTGTGGAAAACACACTATCTTCAGCTAATGATAAAACTTTAGCCTCTTCATTTTTAGCAGACGCATAGGAACAGTTTAGTCCAGAAAAAATAATAGAACCCATTATTGTAATTACAGCTATCTTTTTTAAATCTTTCTTTTGTAAATTAATCATTTTACAATTTTACAACCTCCTCATATTATTAATCTAACAATCCCATTTAACTTTGCTACTTGTTTTTGATATTGATAATTTAATTACTTCACTTCTTTTTACTTAATTCTTTCGGTACTTTCGGCTCATGCAAATGACCATTACAAGGTGCAGATGAAAAAGCTACTGCAACCTTATTCAAAAGAAAAGCACTTGTTTTACAAAACCCCTTATTCTTCATTATCCCTTCCTCCTTCAATCTCCTTAAAATATAAAGCTTTATCAAAGATATCAGAAACAATTAGCTTTTTGTTTTGCACCAATACAATTTTACCTTTATCAATAAGTACGGGTGTATCATATGCTTGTGAAATCAAATTATCTTTTGTATCATAAAAGTAAGATGTGTAGAAAGGACTACCATAGTAAATTGTAATCTGAATTATATCATTCTCCAGTTTATTTACATGAGGCTCTTTAGGTACAGTAGTTTCATCTATAACCTTTTTATTCTCATCAAATAGCTTAACCGTGTAGGTTCCATCTTCATTTCTAATTATATTATAAAAATCTTCTATCGGAACTGATGATTTTTTTGTTTCTCCTGTTGTCGGCGATATTATAGCTGTAGGTGCTTCGGTTATATTTTTTCTTTCACAAGCGACAAATGACATACAAAAGATAATTGTCAAAATAATAAATGTTGATTTTTTTATCTTCATTACCTCCCTTATTTATACCTATAAAATTTTGATTATTTATAAATCATTTTTGTTTTTTAGTATAATTGAGTTAGAAATTAGTTTCTCCATCAAGGAATCCATACATCTGGTCACGAAGCTTATCAAACCATTTGTAATCATAGATATTCAGATATTTCTTAGGGAAAATACCTCTAAGTGAATTCTTTGTATGAATTTCCCCCAAAACATCCCATCCTGTGTCCTTTATGGTAAAACAAGTAAATTCTTTTGTATATGCATAATACGTTTCATCTCCTTCGCCATTCTTTGTTTCAGTTCCATAAACGATAAAATTGGTGGCATTACCTTGCATATATAACTCTGTTGATACTGCCATTTCGAATTTAAATTCATTCCCTTCTGGTTGAGCTAGACGCTCCTGTGACAGATTCTCATCAAATAATCCGTTTTTATCGCCAACCAATTACCAAACATTTTCATCACGGGAATATCTAACAATATAAAACTCCTCATCACTGTTCTATGAAAAAATCGAAATATAGAATTTTATTGGGATAAGCATCGTTATCAAAAATGTAGTAACCAAAATAGCAATGATAATTATTGTTATCTTCTTTATTTTTAATTGCATCTCCTCTATCCTTTCTTTTTTATTGGTATGACAACAGTTCCACTCACCCATATGGAGTGAGCGGAACCATAAATTATCTATGAAAGCCTCTGCTACGTTTATACCGTTCCACTTTTTTTGGGTTTGTTACATTGAAAAAGGTATATTTTGGAAGAAACTATGATAGCATAAAATATCTGTTTATAACCATTTCTGTCATGAACGTTAAAAATAGCGTCATAAACGTAAATATGATAAAAATCTTGAATATTAAAAGACTTCCAGACAATAAAAACAAGCATTTCAACGCTTGTGACTGAAATGCTTATCCTATACTACATAATATTTTTATGCTTTTTTATTTTCTAAGCTGTGAATCGATATCTCTTCCACCATACATAACTCGTACAATTGATACTTTTTCCTGTTTCATATCGGAAATATACAGTACACAATAATTATCAACTGGCATCATTCTAAGTCCCCGACTTTTCCATGGTTCTTTTTCATATCTATGAAAGCGTTCTGGCATCTGTTCAAGACTGATTATACTTTCCTCTAATCGGGCTAACTGTCCGATTGCATTATCAGGCGATTGCAACTCAAAGGCAATATATTCATATATTCCCCTAAGATCTTCATCCACCTGTTCGGAAACTTCAATCTCAAAAATCATAAATTGTAATCCTTTCGGATATCCGCAAATGCCTTAGTTGCCTTTTTTGTACGACCTGCTTTTACATCCGAATAACCTTTCTCTAGTTCTTCATTCATACGTTCTTCAGATAGCATACTCATATTGACAGGCTTTGCAGACGGAATCTTCACCTCAAACGGAAGTCCTCCCTGTAAAATAATCTGTTTATAGAACATATTAATAGCACTGGAGGTTGGAATTCCAAGCGTAGAAAGAATATTTTCTGCCTGTTCTTTTACTTCTGGCTCTATTCGTGCATATAAATTAGCTGATTTTGTTGCCATAAAACATCGCTCCTTCCAAAATCATAATAATTGTTTTACACCTATATTATATCAATTTGTAAGCACAATAGCAATACAGATCTTCATGGCTACTCTTTTACTTTTTGCAAATTTTATATCGAAACAACTGCAAAAAGAACACCTGTTTGTGAGTACATTAATGCTGTAATTTGTGAGTACACTAAACGTTTTTATCACTTATTTCATGTATAAAAAAACTTAAAAATCAAATTTAAGCCATTTTAAATTTGTGAAAACACCTTTTGTGGGTACACTTTTCTCTTTGTGCACATTTCACAAATATGAAAAAATAATGGTTTTATTTGGCACACCCACCCCTTTTTTTCGGCTTATAAGTAGAAGGGTAATTATTCTTACAGCGCACTTTGTAAACTTCATTAAAAAAGCATTATCTCCATGATATACGCCAATCAAAAAGACAATGCTTTTTTAAAAAAACCTTATAACGGCAAACTATCCTCCAAACAAAGCGCCCCCCACCCAAGTTGTGGGTTCGGCCACATATCATAGCCCGGAAGTTGTCTAGCCCCTTTAATTAAATACGCTTTCACCTTCTGTGCTTGTGTCAAGATAGGACTAAAAAAATTCTTTATATTTTTTCCTTAACGATTTTCAACTCACCAAAAAGTACAGTATTTCTGTACCCTCTGGTGAGTTGAAACTTTTTTGTTTCTGTAGTTTATTTATATGCAAGTGTGATTGTCCAGTATGCTACCAGACAAGATACACCTTTTTCATTTACTCTACCCCGTGCATCATCTATGACTAATGCTACGCCATAGACCGGGAAACATGTAAGGTAGGATTGATATCTCCTCACAGCACCACATACCACCCTTTTAAAAGAACCACTTTCGGTTCCATGTATGCCATGCTCCGGTGCCACCCGGCTGCTTCTTATACAGTTGTTTCATTATCCATCAAAGCTTTGCAATGCATATCAATAGCATTACATCTGTCTGGCTTGCTCCGACCTTAGATTCTTCTATTACAATTCTTCGCTTGAATTAGTTCCCCAACAGGTCTATCATCGCAAACTCATGAACAGATCACGTTTACTAGCAGAATTAATAACTCTATTCTGGTTTCAACTAAGTGTGTTTGATTTTTGTTCCTTACACTCGATATGTAATTTTCAAGGTTCGGTGCCAAATTCCTTTTCACCAGAACCTCGATTCTGAATACTTTGGCTTTTAGCATGAGGAAATTAATCCTCCTACTTATAAGCCGAAAAAACATAGGGGGTGCGTCACTCTTTGACCAAAGTTTTTTATTTTTGTGAAAGTTGCACAAAATAAATTATCAAACGCTTAAGTTATTAAAATGTAAACACCTCATAGGTTCTTTCCATCCTTAGTTGAATTCGCAGTAAAATTGCTCGTGAAACAGTATCTTTGCCTTTAATAGTTCAAAACTATTTCTTCCGTACATTATTCTTTTGATAACTTTTATTTTGTTTACACTGCCTTCAGCTAGTCCATTGTTATATTCATTTTCAATTGCATTTTTTACAGCTTCAACATCTTTCCTAATTCCGTTCACATATGTCTGCAACTCTAGAATGTTTAAGGCTTCTAACTTTTGCAGCCATAAGTCAAGTCTTTCAGAATGCTTTGAATATATTATTTCATAAAGCTCTTTAATCACTGAATACAATTCAGCTAGTAGCAGATAGCTCTTCAAAACCTGATCATACTGCTCCTTAGTAATTGTATAGACATCATTCAATTTCTTGTATAATAACTGGGAAAGTGATTTTCGTTGAATATACTCCTTTGGATTTTCTTTTGATCTTCCATCTTGTTCCAATTCAGCATGCCGAATTCGTTCCTTTTGCATAAACATACGTAAAGATGCTACTATTCCATCGTATCCATCTGCCGATATAAGTTCATGTATTTTTTGGTATGTCACGCCTTGCTTTCTTAATTCAATAATATTAGACTCATACGGACTTAGCTTATTGGGAATTCTTACATTATAATATCCGTTGACAACAGCATAACTGGGATTTAAATAGTTTTGTTTTGTATTGTTTTATATGTATGATGCGTCATCTTTGCTATTTGCTCAATGGGAATCCCTTTACTTGCAAGTTTGACGTTTACGTTTTACACTCTAAATTAGCTTCATCGTCGTAAATTAAGCATTTTATTGAATGAAATAGATTGCTAAATAATCTTTTAATGTTCGAAATACTAAATTTTTCCAATAACTTAACGTTTAGAACCAAATATTCAACGTTCATGACAAAAATGAATTTTTTTAACTATTTATGTTAAAATATATTTAGTAGTTATTTAATTCACTTGAAGGAGGGTTGGCTATATTTAAGGAATAATTACTTAATGGCCCTAATAAACCTATTAAACCTATGGAGGATATATGATGAAAAAAGTATTAGGTTTATTTTTAGTATTGGCAATGTTAATTTCTTTTGAAGGCAATGTAATTCATGCATATGCTCAAGAATCTTACCCAAGTTTGGCTGAATATAAAATAATCTTGACGGAATTAAATGTTCAGTTTGGAACTGAACTTAAAATTCCTATTGAAAATGAAGACATTGTTTATGAAAGTTTGAAAAGTAAAACTTTAGATGAATTTCGTATTGAAATGACGAAAATGTGTCAAGCTGCTTTGGAAATAAAACAGGATTTTATGGATGAAGATGGAAAAATTACAATAGATATGAAAAATGGAACTTTTGAAGTAGGTAAAAACCAAACTTTTTCAGTAAATAAAACTCCTATATCCACAAACTCAATAAGAGAACAAGTTACCCAACGATGCAAAATAGAAAAAGATTTATATATAATCAATGTTTTTATGAATGCTGAAATACTTAGTGGAACAGGAAACTCAGGTAACTATGTTTATTCTAGCATACTTGGAGTAGGATATACTGATAGTCCTACGAAAGCCTATTTTTTACCTACTTCGCATGATGAAAGCTTAAGTTCTAACAAAAAAACGTGTACTATTACTTATTATGGAAATTTAACAACAAAAAGTGGTGTTGTTGTATTACCAGCTGTATCAATTAGCAAAGTTAAGGTGAATTTTACGGCGGAAGGAACAAATGGAAATGGAACGATTATGTAAAAAATATGTCATAATTATTTGTTTACTATTACTATTTTTGCTATTTCTTGCCATTATATTAAATATTTTCGACAAAAAAAAAGATAATAACACATCAGTAACTCTTGGACTAAGTAATGAAGCTATTACAAATAATGTACTCTCACAGTACAAATCTGAAGAGCATACAATTGATGTAAAAAAAGATGATGAGATAAATATTTCATTAAAACAAAAGGATGAATATCAAAGCTATGTAATATATTTAATAACAGAAAAAATAAGCGAAGACAATAATGACATACATCCATTAAATAGATCTGATAATTTTAATCAATCACCATACCAATTTTTTTTATTTAAGGAAAAATCCTCATCCATTACAATAAAATTAGATGCCGGAACATATTCAATTTTTTGTATTGGTCAGGATACATCATCTAATTTCTGTAAAATCGAAATAAGTATAACAGTTGATAGACTACTAGATGGTAACGATAATGGTACGAAAAACTATCTAATACCTTGCGAATAGCTTTTTGTTGATACAATGTTTTATTAAAACCTCTAAACTGTTGTAAGAAGAACTTACTTAGTTTGGAGGTTTTATTTATGGCAAGAACCCATCCGAAGCAGTTGTTCGAATTTCCGAACAACTGCTTCCCTATCCAACTCTGCTTCTTCAAATATATGAGATATATGTTCACTGATATTCGATTTACTCGTTCTTTATATTGATTTATTAATTTTCTTAACTTTCTTACACTATATTTTTTTAAAGCACATAATTCAATCCAAAAATCTCTGTCTTCCCCTTTGAAATTATCTAATATTAGAATGTGGCATGACCAATTAATCTCTTTTAGATACTCGCCATATATACTAAACTCTGGATATGCCTCATAGAATTGTATCATCCTATATAACCCACGTCGATTATAGGCCTTATCTTTGATGCCCTTTTCCTTTAAGCCAACAACTATCTTATTAATAAAGTCAGAGCCAAATATATTTAAAGTCACTCCACTTAATTCTTTTCCAATTTTCCAATATTCGTAGATAATATTATCTTCTTTCTGTTTGGAATACTTTCTTAGTCTTTCAATATTTGCAATTACGGTATTTATGGTCTTCATAGCTGCTCCTTTACTTTTTTCAAATATTATATCGAAACAACAGGAAAATGAACACCTATTTGTGAGTACACTGAACGGTTTTATCATATATTTTAGGTATAAAAACAAAGTAAAAATCAACTTTAAACCCTTTTAAATTTGTAAAAACAGCATTTGTGGGTACACTTTGCTCTTTGTGCATATTTCACAAACAGGAAAAATAGTTATTTTATTTGGCGCACCCCCTATGTTTTTTCGGCTTATAAGTAGAAGGGTAATTATTCTTACATCGTACATTGAAAACTTCATAAAAAATACATTATCCCCATGATATAAGCCAATCAAAGAGACAATGCATTTTTACAAATAAATTTATAACGGCAAACTATCCTCCAAACACAGCGCCCCCCACCCCAACTGTGGGTTCGGCCACTCATCATACCCCGGCAATTGTCTGGCTCCCTTAATCAAATACGCCTTCACCTTCTGTGTGTATAGGTAAGGATCTGCGGAGAACTTTCCCTGATTATTCTTTTGTGACCAAGGTATTTACATTATCCGCTGTAACTAAGCTATTATCAAGAATTACATTTGCTTCTACGTCTTTACCTTGCAAATAATCAAATGCTGTATTTAAAATAGCTTTTCCTAAGAAAAATGGAGGTTCTGCAATGGTTGCTTCTACTTTCCCGCTCTTGATTGCATCCAGTGTATCATCAATAGCATCACAACCAATCATTGTAATTTCCTCTAATCTTCCAGCTGCCTCTATTGCCTCTAATGCTCCTAACAGCATCTCATCATTTGCGGCATACAAACCATCTATGTGAGCATTTGCTTGTAAAATATTTTCCATGACCGTCATCGCCGTTGCACGATCAAAATCTGCTACTTGGCATGCAACAATTTTCATATCTGGATTTTCTGCAATTATTTCGTTAAATCCCTTCGAACGATTTTGTGCCACATTTGTTCCCATAATACCTTGTAGTTCAACAATATTTCCTTTTCCACCTAATGTATCTACCAAATACTGTCCAGCAATTTTCCCAGACTTAATTGCATCATAGCCAATATGGGCAATTACGTCTCCGCCGTTTGACTCACGATCCATTGTAAATACAGGAATTCCCGCATCGTTACAAGCTTCTACAGAAGCTACAATCGCATCTGAATCACAAGTATCAATAATAATGGCATCCGGATTTTTTGTAATTAAATTTTCAATATCTTTCATTTGTATCGTAGGGTCATCCTGTGCGTCCGTAATATATAGCTCAATTCCATTCTCATCCGCTGCTTTTTGTACACCATCTTTTACATCGACAAAAAACGGATTTGTCTGTGTGTTCATGGCTAAGCCAATCACATACTTTTTATCTTCCTGTGTGCTTCCCACGTCAGTACTTTCGCTGTTTTCTTCTGTTACTGCCGCTTCCTTTTCTGGTGCTTTTGCAGCACATCCAGCTAATAAAGTTGTTCCCATTAGCGTTACCGCCATCATTACTGCTAACATTCTCTTTTTCATAAATTCTACCTTCCCTTTCTTTTGCTATCCCAATATCACTACATTGTTGATCTATTTACTCTGCTTTCGCAGATAAATCCTTAACTTTTTTATCCACTAAAACTGCAATCAAAATAACGGCGCCTTTCACAATATTGGTTGCATGCGGATTTACATTCATAAGTGTTAGTATGTTATCAATTATTCCCATAATCATAGCACCCACAACGGTTGGTAATACAAATCCAGTTCCACCACTAAGACTGGTTCCACCTAAAATAACCGCTGCAATTGCATCCATTTCGATGCCTTCTCCAGTTGTTGACTGTGCTGATCCCAAGCGAGCAGTCAAAATAATTGCTGCGATCCCACACATTAGACCATTGATAATATAAACCATCCACTCTGTTTTTTTCGTTGAAATACCAGAGAGTCTTGTTGCCTCTTTGTTGCCTCCAAATGCATATACGCATCTTCCAAATACCGTTTGTGATAATACATAATGTGCAATAAGAAAAATCAGGAGTAATAAGATTACAGGAACTGGAATACCTAAAATTGTTCCTTTCCCAATATACTTATACGCATCTATCTTAACAGGAATTGGAGATCCTTTCGTATATACCAAAACGCAGCCTCTAAGTAATGTCATCATCCCAAGCGTTGAAATAAATGGAGGGATTCCACATTGTGCCACCCAAAACCCATTTACTGTTCCACATACAATTCCGATAACGATCGCAGTTACGATCGCATAAAACACATTTCCAGTCGCTGATAATACACCTGACGCCATAACACCAGCCAAACCCATAATGGAACCAACTGATAAATCAATTCCTCCGGTCAATATAACAAATGTCATTCCACATCCCACAATACCCGCAACTGTAATTTGCTTAAAGACATTAAACAAGTTGTTTACACTTAAAAAGCTTGGTGATAATATCGATGCAAAAATACAAATTACTAACAATATCATAACGGAACGATATATATTAATCTGATTAATTACTTTATTCTTATTCATTTTGACTAACACCTCCAGATGCATATGCTAGAATCGTCTCCTGACTCATCTCTTCTTTTGAAACTTCAAATACAACATAGCCCTCTCTCATAATAACAATTCGGTCACTCATTCCAATAATCTCCGACAGATCCGTTGAAATTAAAATAATGCTCTTCCCCTCCTTCGTAAGCTCATCCATAATGGAATAGATTTCTGCTTTTGCTCCAACATCAACCCCTCGCGTTGGCTCATCCAGGATGAGTATATCTGGGTTTGCTTCTAGCATCTTTGCAAAAACCACTTTTTGCTGATTACCTCCACTTAGTTTTCCTGCTAATTGCAGCGAACTACTAATTTTAATATTAAGCCGGTTTACTTGCTCGTTCACTCTCTTGGTTTCCAATTTTTTATCGAGCCAAAATCCTTTTGCATATTTCTTTAGAGAAGACATTGCAATATTTTCCCGGATACTACGAATTAAAACTAAGCCTTCTTGTTTTCTATCATCCGATACAAATCCAATGCCTGCTTCCAGTGCTTTCTTTGGTGTCGAACACTCTTTTTCTTGTCCATTCACAATGATACTTCCGCTCTGCTTTGGGATTGCTCCATACATCAATTTTGACAGCTCAATCGTTCCAGATCCAAGGAGTCCTGAAATTCCAAGGATTTCTCCCTTATGAAGAGAAAGATTCACTTGACGGACACCCTTACCATTCATATCTTTTACTTGCAATACCACTTCTTTTTCCACATAGTTTCTCGTTGGATATAAATTTTCCACGCTACGCCCAACCATCATAGACACTACTTCATCATAATTCGTATCACCGATTTCTTTTGTAGCAATAAATCTTCCATCACGAAATACCGTGAGACGATCTGATATTCTAAATATCTCATCCATTCTATGCGAAATGTAGAGAACTGCAATATTTTGCTTTTTTAAATCTTCTATTATTTGAAATAGCAATGCAATCTCTTCATCGGTCAATGCAGCGGTTGGTTCATCCATAATAATAATCTTTGCACCGATTGTCAGACACTTAGCAATTTCTATCATTTGAGATTCTGCTACCGAAAGATGACCTACTTTACTTCCTACTTCAATCTTTAAATGAAGTCTATCAAGTACACTTTGTGCATCTGCATATAACCGTTTCCAATCAATCCCACCATATGCCTTTTTGGGAAGTCGACCTAAGTACATATTTTCTGCAACCGATAAATCAGGCACCATATTAAATTCCTGATAAATCATTGCAATGCCCATACGTTCTGCTTCTTTCGTCGAACGAAATATCACTTTAGTTCCATCCACATACATCTTTCCCGAAGTATAGGGCTGCGCTCCTGCAATAATTTTCATAAGCGTGGATTTTCCTGCTCCATTTTCCCCACATAACGCATGTACTTCACCTGGATATACATCAAGATGAACCCCATCCAATGCCTTTACTCCAGGAAACGTCTTCACAATGGAATCTAGCTTTAACACTAAATTTTTTTGCATATTCGCTCCTTTCTGCGTAACACTAAACGCGTATTATCTAATAGGCACATCCGGCGGATAAAATAACGTTCGTATATCCGGTAAACTCACCCGTCAAAATGATTGCCTTAACATTTTTACTCTGTTCTTTTAGTTCCTTATGCGGAATGTAGTTTACTAAAATTCCCTTGGGCAGTAGCTTAAGCGCCTTTTTATGAAGCTCCGGACTAACCGTTAATGCTTCCTCTGCAAAAATTGCTCCCTCAATCACTAAATATTTCGTAATCTCTTCTAGCACCTCTAAATAACCAGGACTTCCTTCCCGCCAGCCCAAATCAATACGTTCAACACCTTTGGGAATTGGTAACCCCGCATCTGCAATGATTAACATATCCATATGACGAATTTCTGCAAGTACACGTGCAAGTTGTGGATGCAAAATACCTGTTTTTAACATATCTTTTTCTCCCTTCTTTTTCACTCGTGTTTTTTTAAAAACTCTTCAATTTCTATTCTATCAGGCATTGCAGGTGTCGTCCCAATCTTTTGTACGGAAATAGCCGCAAGCGCATTTGCATATTTAGCTGCCTCCCACAAATCTTTTCCCTCGGACAATGCCGCAGTAAGTCCTCCGTTAAAAGCATCACCAGCACCTGTTGTATCAATTGCTTTTACCTGATATGCTGGTAGTATTCCTCGCTTTTTACTTGTCGCAATATAAACCCCTCGCCCACCTAATGTAATTACTACATTCTTAACTCCTCTTTCAAAAAACCAATCAGCTGCTTTGCTCGCATTTTCTTCTGAATCAATACAAATACCGGTAAGTATTTCTGCCTCCACTTCATTTGGAGTAATTAGGTCTATTTTTGATAACATACCATCACTAATTGGTTGAACCGGTGCTGTATTTAAAATCACTTTCACGCCTTTTTGAAATGCAATATCAATAATTTTCTCTACACTAGAAACATTCGTTTCTAGCTGTGTTAACAGATATTTCGACGATTCAATAAGATCCGTAAGTGATTCAACCTCTTCGTCTGTAATCGTATTACAAGCTCCAAGCACTACCACAATTTCATTTTGACTGGTAGTTTCATCCACCAAAATCAATGCAGCCCCTGTCTCCGTATCCTTTGTATAAAATACTCGTTCGCTATTCATCGAAAGTTCCTGCATTGCCTGCAATGCAACTTCTGCAAATGCATCTCTTCCAAGCTTTGTGACCATCGTAACATCAGCTCCCGCTTTATGCGCTGCAACCCCTTGATTAAATCCTTTTCCCCCCGGTCCCATTTTAAACATACTCCCCTTTACGGTTTCGCCTGGAACTGGAAGATGTGGCGTTCTTCCCATTAAATCTACAACAAAACTGCCAAATACCATTACTTTGTTTTTCATACGAACAACATCCTTTCTCTTTTTTATGTAACCGGTTACACTTAATGTTAAAAAAATATGAAACCGGTTACAATGTTTTTAAAAATAATTAGAGGCATTCTTGTCTCTAATTATTTCAAATGTTCAGATCCTCGCAGAATCACTTGATATGGAACATTCTGACGAATTGGTTCTACTGGTATCGTCTTACTTCTCAGTCGTTCTAAGAGTAAATTCATTGCTACTCTTCCTTGCTGTTTTGCATCCCTGGCAATTACAGATAATTTATAATCAATCATTTTAAGTGTCTCAATATCGTCAAATCCAATCACTGAAATGTTTTTTCCTATTTTAAGTTTTTGCTCTGTAAAATATTTCAAACATCCAAGCGTTGTTAAGTTATTGGAAGAAAAAATAGCAGTTGGTGGATCTTCTAACTCTAATAGCTGCTTGGTACATTGATAGGCTTTTGCTATTTTAAAATCTCCAGAAAGCATATAATTTTCTTCTAACGAAATTCCTGCATCCAAAAGTGCCCGTTTGTATCCTTTGAATCGATCTCTTCCAGGTCTTGAAGTCTCTGGTCCTGTTATAATTGCTATTTTATTATGACCCGCTTGAATCAAAGCCATTACTCCTTCATATGCCCCTGATAAATTGTCTACAAATACGCCATCAAAGGCCTTTCCCTTAATATCCCGATCGACCAAAACAACAGGAATTCCATTTGCCTGAATACGCAGCAGTTTTTCGTTCGTTTTCTCATCCATTTCTGAAACAGGAGTAATAATAATTCCATTTAAACGTTGGCTCTCAACTGTATTTAAAAACTCCTGCTCAAGACGTTGATTTTCGTTCGTACCCATAAAATGTATATTATAACCACTCTGCTCTGCAACCTCGCTAATTCCACTAATAATACTTGAAAAATAATCATTTTCGATATCTGGTATTATAACGCCTATGCACAGTGTATCACTAATGCTGAGACTCCTTGCAACTGCGCTTGGTACAAATTGATGTTCTTCAATTGCCAAAAGCACTTTTTTTCTTGTCTCTTCGCTTACATAACCTGAATTGTTAATAACTCTAGATACCGTCGCAGAAGAAACTCCTATGATTTTTGCCAATTCTTTAATATTCATTCTCTCACCTGTGAACACAATTATACTGTCTGTTCTTTCTCTATTCGGTGTGTAACCGATTACATATATTATATTAGCACTATCCTTAGGATTTGTAAATCACTAATTATGCTTTTTTTACATTTTATAAGCTTTACACAACTTTTTTTTATATATTTTGTACAGTTTTACCAAAATTGTTTTAATTAAACCAATACGACTCCATTTCCTGCACCAATACGATCGGCTCCAGCCTCGATCAAAGCGTTTGCTTCTTCCGCTGTACGAACGCCTCCACTCGCCTTTACAAACGCTTTATCTACCACCGTCTTTTTCATTAAGGCAACATCCGGTACTGTAGCTCCTCCGGTACTAAATCCAGTCGAAGTTTTTACAAAATCAGCTCCAGCTTTTACTGAGAGCTCGCATGCTTTTATCTTTTCGTCATCCGTAAGCAAGCATGTTTCAATAATAACTTTTACAATAGCTGGTTTCGCTGCATCTACAACCAATTTGATATCTTCATAAACCAACTCATAATTCTTATCTTTCAGTGCACCTATGTTAATAACGGTATCTACTTCGTTTGCTCCTAGTTTGACTGCTTCTTTTGCTTCAAATGCTTTTGCAGTAGCTAGCATTGCACCAAGTGGAAACCCAACAACGCAGCAAGTTTTTACTCCACTACCTGCTAGCTCTCGTGCTACCAATTCTACATGGCAAGTGTTTACGCATACCGAAGCAAAGCCGTACTCTTTTGCCTCCTTACAATATTCTTTTACTGCATCACATGTTGCATCTGCTTTTAAAATCGTGTGATCAATTTTTTTTGCTATACTCATACTGTTCTCCTTTCGTGTGTAACCGGTTACATAGAGAATACCATACTCTCCTTCCTTTGTAAATACTTTTATTGCTGTGCAACAACACAAATCGTATCTGAATCATTTGAATATGCTTTTCCACAAACATTATCGAAATAGTGATTATTACAAAAACCTGCTTTTTTTAATTCTTCCTCGAACGACTCTCTATCAAAAATTTGATTCCATACATTATAACATTTACAGTTATTTTCCTCTATGATAATATACTGACCGAGGTAGTTTTTTGTTTCCGAATAGATTGTATATTGTTCAATTAAAACATGTGGTACCTCACTCCATATCCCACTATCTGCATAATTTACTATCTTTAACTTGGGTAATTTTTCAAGCTGGCTCTCCGTAAATCCATCGATAATTAGTATTCCATTCGGTTTTAATGCATCCTTTATCTTTCCTAGTAGACGATGTCTCTCCCTTTTTGATAATGCGCCAAAATCACAATAAATCAATGTTACAACATCAAATTTTTTATCGAATTCTACATCCATGTAATTATTATTATAATAACAAATATCCAATTCTTGTTTCCTTGCACTTTGTTTTGCATAGTCAATTGATCGTTTTGAAAGATCAATCCCTGTTACACAAAAACCCGCTTTGGCAAATTCTTCTGCATAAATCCCAGCTCCACATCCTAAATCTAATAATGCTTTATTGGTAACCGTCTTGCTAAGACTAGAAATCCATTTTGCGGATTTAATAATAAACGCACGTTCTCTAGATCCACCCTCTTGGTTCGGATTTAGGTGTGCTGCAAGAATCGATTTTGATATGTGTTCATCATCCCAAAACGGTTCAATATATTGCGTATATATCTCTGGTTTATCTCTTACATATTGCACTATTTTTTCATACATATGGATTCCCCCTATTTTATAAATTCGTTTCTTTCTAGCATTCTTACCGTGCATTTATAAAAGTAGGGAATGTGACAAAACGAGATAGAATCTTCGCCCTTTGTCACATTCCCTGCTTTGTTAGTCTTCCTTTAAACACCTTGCGGAAGCATTATTATCAAGATTTCCCTGCCATAGTAATACGGAGCAAGGCTTTCCGCAATGCGACTTCTGCTCGATCAAGATCGATCTCATCTGCACCTTTAATTCTTCGTTCCGCACGAATCTGTGCCTCTTTTGCTCGATTCAAATCAATTTCATCTGGCCACTCACAAGTCTCTGCAAGAATCACTACTCTATCTTGAAGAATTTCTATGAATCCATCATGAAGTGCAGCTTCCTTTGTTTCGCCATCTTTCATAATCCGCAGTGCTCCTGGTGCAATGACTGCTGTAAGTGGAATATGTCCTGCCAAAATTCCAATATCACCTTCTGTGGTTCGGAGTTCTAACATATCACATTCTCCATCATAAAAGATTCTATCTGGACAGATAACCTGGACTTTAAATAATTTATCAGCCATGAAAACCCTCCTTATTTGCTACTTACCTTAACAAGTACATCCTCAATGTTACCTGCATTTAAGAAATAGCTTTCTGGTATATCATCATGCTTACCTTCTAAAATCTCTTTGAATCCTAGAACTGTCTCAGCCAGCGGAACATACTTTCCAGGCAACCCAGTAAACTGCTCTGCTACATTAAATGGTTGTGACAAAAAGCGCTGTACCTTTCTTGCTCTGGCTACTAACACCTTGTCCTCTTCGGAAAGCTCATCCATACCAAGAATTGCAATAATATCTTGTAATTCTTTATATTTTTGTAAAATTTCTTGCACACCACGGGCAACTTTATAATGTTCTTCCCCAACAACACGTGGATCGAGAATACGGGATGTTGACTCAAGTGGATCCACTGCTGGATAAATACCAAGTTCAACAATTGAACGAGAAAGTACTGTCGTTGCATCCAAATGAGCAAATGTAGTTGCCGGTGCTGGATCTGTTAAGTCATCCGCTGGTACATATACAGCTTGAACCGATGTAATAGAACCATTCTTTGTTGATGTAATACGCTCTTGAAGTGCACCCATTTCCGTCTGAAGCGTTGGTTGATACCCCACCGCACTTGGTATACGTCCTAGTAATGCCGACACTTCTGACCCCGCCTGCGTAAAGCGAAAAATATTGTCAATAAATAACAATACATCCTTTCCACCTTCATCACGGAAATTTTCTGCCATTGTAAGACCAGTAAGACCAACACGCATTCTTGCTCCTGGTGGCTCATTCATCTGACCAAACACCATGGTTGTCTTATTAATAACACCTGATTCAATCATTTCATAGTAAAGATCATTTCCTTCACGGGTACGTTCACCTACTCCGGCAAATACAGAATATCCGCCATGCTCGGTTGCAATATTGGTAATAAGCTCCTGGATTAATACGGTTTTTCCTACCCCAGCACCTCCAAATAATCCAATTTTACCCCCCCTTTGATATGGGCAAAGAAGATCTACAACCTTAATACCAGTTTCTAATACTTCAGTAGTCGTTGCCTGGTCTTCGAAAGCAGGTGCTTTTCGATGAATTGGCTTATATTTTACGCCTTCCGGCGCTGGTTTGTTATCAATTGGTTGTCCAAGTACATTGAACATACGTCCTAATGTATTTTCCCCAACTGGAACAGAAATTGGTGCACCAGTTGCCTTGGCCGTCATACCACGCACCAGTCCATCGGTTGGTCCCATTGCGATACACCGAACCGTATCATCTCCTAAATGTTGAGCTACCTCAACAACTAAAATTTTACCGTCTTTTGTATCAATATGAATGGCATTATAAATTTCTGGAAGCTTACCTTCCGCAAACTTAATGTCAAGCACTGCCCCGATGATCTGAGTGATCTTTCCAACATTTGTTTCTGCCATATTGTCTCACTCACTCCTTCTAAGTTTTTATTTTTCGGCAACATTTCACTCCGCCGCTAGCCAATAGCAGAAGCTCCCGCTACAATCTCGGTAAGTTCCTGCGTAATTGAGCTTTGTCTTGCTCGATTATATTTTAATGACAAATCTGCAATCATATCCTCAGCATTACTGGTCGCATTGTCCATAGCCTGCATTCTAGCTCCGTTTTCCGCTGCCAAAGCTTCAATTAGAGCTCCATAAACAATCCCATTAATGTATTTCGGAATAATTTTATCCAATACTTCTTCTGGTTCTGGTTCATAATTCATAAGAAGTAAGCTATCTTCCACTTTTTCATCCGTTTCTTCATTTTTTGCACTAAATGGAAGCAGTTTGATTAAAGTTGGTATATGCGTTACTGTATTCTTAAAAATGGTATATGCAAGATAAATTTCACCCACTTCACCATTCGTAAATGCATTAATTACATCACGCCCTATGTTTATTGCATCACTATATAAAGGCTCATTCATTACTTCCGAATAATCACTGCGGACTTCATAACCTGCTCTAGAAAGAGCATCTCGCCCTTTCGTTCCAATTGCGTATACAACTACTTCCTCCTTAGGAATCGATCCCTTTGTAAGAAGCTTTACAATATTCGCATTGTATCCGCCTGCTAATCCTCGATTGGAAGTAATTACAATAACCGCCTTTTTTTTGGATTCTCCAGCCATCAGTAATGGATGCGGTATATTCCCGGACTTTTTTAAAATAGAATTAATTACTTCGTATAGATACTGAAAGTATGGTTTTGACTCTTCTGCGCGTCCCTTTGCTTTCTGTAATTTTACGGTCGAAACTAATTTCATCGCTTTTGTAATCTGCCCAGTGCTTTGAATACTGCTTTTACGCCTTTTAATGTCCCTCATTGAGGCCATCTCATCACACCTCCTGTGCTTTTTTACTCAAGCTACTTATTTAAACGATTTTTTAAATTCTTCAAGGGCTTTTACTAAAGCAGCTTCTGTTTCCTCACTGATTACTTTTTTTGTCGCAATATCATTTGGTATATCTGGATATTTTGTATCCAAAAATTCAAATAATGCCTTTTCAAACTCTTGAATTCTTGATACTTCTACACTCAAAAGATGTTTTTTAGTAGCCGCATAAATCATAATTACCTGATATTGTATTGCCATTGGCTTATACTGGGGCTGCTTTAGAACTTCCTTGATACGCTCTCCTTGTGCCAGTTTCTCTTTCGTATCATTATCAAGATCCGAACCAAACTGAGAGAACGCTGCCAATTCTCGGTATTGTGCTAACTCGGTACGAATTGGTCCTGCAATTTTCTTCATTGCCTTAATTTGAGCAGCACCTCCTACACGAGATACCGAAAGTCCAGCATTTACGGCTGGTCGAAAACCAGCATTAAACATCTCTGTTTCCAGATAAATTTGTCCATCTGTAATTGAAATTACATTTGTCGGAATATATGCCGAAACATCCCCTGCCTGTGTTTCAATAATTGGAATTGCGGTAAGTGAACCGCCTCCTAGTGCATCTGAAAGCCTTGCTGCACGCTCCAATAATCTGGAATGCAAATAGAATACATCGCCAGGGTAAGCTTCACGACCTGGTGGTCTACGAAGTAGTAAGGAAAGGGTACGATATGCAACTGCATGCTTGCTTAGGTCATCATAAATAACCAATACATCTTTTCCCTCTTCCATCCATTCTTCACCAATTGCACATCCTGCATATGGTGCTATATACTGTAATGGTGCTAATTCACTAGCTGTAGATGCAACTATCGTCGTATAATCCATTGCACCATATTCTTCTAATGTTGTTACTATAGTAGCAACTGTAGACGACTTTTGCCCAATTGCCACATAAATACAATTCACGCCCTGACCCTTTTGATTAATAATCGTGTCAACTGCAATCGCAGTCTTTCCGGTCTGTCTATCTCCTATAATAAGCTCACGTTGTCCTCTGCCAATCGGTATCATTGAATCAATTGCTTTGATACCCGTTTGCAATGGAGTATCTACGGATTTTCTAGAAATAACACCAGATGCTACTCTTTCTACCTTTCGATACTTTGTTGTATCAATCGGACCTTTTCCATCAATTGGCTGTCCTAATGCATTAACAACTCGTCCCAACATTGCATCTCCAACTGGAACTTCAACCACTCTTCCTGTGGTCTTCACGGTATCGCCTTCATTTATATTACTAGTATCACCAAGTAATACAGCTCCAACGTTATCTTCTTCCAGGTTCATTACCATGCCGAATATTTCATTCGGGAATTCTAATAGTTCACCAGACATCGCACTTTCCAAACCATGGATACGGGCGATACCATCGGCAACCTGAATTACCGTACCAACATTAGAGACTTCGAGCTTCGTACTATAGTTTTTAATCTGCTCTTTGATTATAGAACTGATTTCTTCTGGCCTCAAATTCATGATATTCGCACACCTTCTTTCTGCATTTTTTCGTTCTAAGTAAGTTGTATCTTTTTCAATTCACCAGCCATTGTGTTTAACTTGGTACGAATGCTACTATCTACAACTCGATCTCCAATTCGAATGACCATTCCCCCAATGAGGGATTCATCTACATCATAATTCATAATAAACTGAACATATTTTGTTATATCCAAAAGCCTGTTCTCAATCTGTTTTTTCTGCTCATTCAACAAAACAGTAGCAGATGTGACATAAGCAACACCAATGTTTTTGTATTCCATTACTTCTGAGAGGAAATATTTAAAAATCGCTTGTAGTTCATCATAGCGTCCTTTTTCTATAATAATAACAAGGAATCCAACCATGTTATCCGATACATTCCCTTTGAATATACGTTCAATCAGTTGAACTTTTTCATCGCTTGAAATATTTGGATGATTTAACACTTTACTAAGTTCTTCATTTGAGCGAAATACATCCAACAAATTCTTTGCTTCTGCTGCAAGAGAATCAAGCTGATTTTCTTCAATGGAAATCTTAAACAAGGCCTCTCCATAGGTTTTTGATATTAATTTTGCCATGTTTTATCACCCATCTCTTTTAATGTGGTTTCGATTAACTCAGCTTGCTGTTTTTCATCCATTGAAGCATTTGCAACTTTACCTGCCATTAAACAAGCCATCGAGATAATCTCTTGCTTTACTTCATCTTTCACTTTATTCTTTTCAAGTTCAACCTCTTTGTTTGCTCTATCAATAATGCGAGAAGCCTCTTGTTTTGCTTCTTCCACAATATCGTTTTCTTTCTTCAAAGCCGTCTTACGAGAATCACTCAGAATCTGTTCTGCCTCTTTTTCAATACCATCAAGTTTATTTATATATTTCAGTTTTAATGCATCCGCATTCGCATTGTTTTTTGCAGCAGTTTCCATTTCTTCATGAATCTTATCCTGTCTTTTTTTCAAGAATGTACGAGCCGGATTAAACAACAGATATGACATACCCACGAAAAGCACAAAGATTGCAAGCAATTCAATTACCGTATCCGCAAGTAATTGCGCATCTAATCCGAACAGTCTGTCAACTTCTTCAATTGTCGATAAAAATCCAATCACGTTTTGCCCTCCTTCCGTAAAGGTAATAAAAATATTTGCAAAATCTATTGGTAGATTTCACACGCCAATTCTTATTAAAGTTTACCAAGAAGTGGGTTTGCATATAATAAAATCAAGGCAATAACGAGTCCATAAAGACCGGTTGTTTCGGCTACCGCCTGTCCTAAGAGCATGGTTGACATAATAGTTCCCCTTGCCCCTGGATTACGTCCTACTGCTGCAGCACCTTGTCCTGCTGCAATTCCTTGTCCAATACCAGGACCTACTCCTGCGATCATTGCTACTCCTGCGCCAATTGCTGAACAAGCTAAAATTAAACCTTCGTTTGTGATATTACTCATAATATCTTCCTCCTTAAAAATCAATAATAAAATTATTTTGAATCACTACAATACCATTATACAGAAGCTTCGTCTCCAATGGCATTTGCTACAAATACCATGGTTAACATAGCAAAAACAAATGTCTGAATTGCTCCAGCAAATAAATCCAGATATGCATGCAATGCTGCCGGCCATATAAGAGTTGCAACTTTTGGAAGCAAATTATACACCAAGGTTAACATTACGGTTCCTGATAGGATATTACCAAATAAACGCAATGACATAGACACTGGTGTTGAAAACTCACTAATTAAATTGATTGGGAAAAACAAGAAGAACGGTTCAAATAGCCCTTTAATCTTGCCCATTTTCTGATACTTAAATCCGTTGTACTGAATCATTACCCATGTAATGAGAGCCAGTGGAAATGTTACACCAAAGTCAGCCGTTGGCGGTCGTAAGCCAAACAAACCCGAAATGTTGGATAACAATAAGAAAACCATCAAGGTGCCAATATAATTAGCAAACCTAGGTCCATACTTTTCTCCCATGTTGGTCACGACCAATTTGTCAATCGTTTCAACCACTGTTTCAACTGCATTCAGAAAAGGTCCCGGCACTTTATTGGGGTCTGCCGATTTAATGGCTCGATTTACTATGATGCAAAAGATGAATATAATCAGCAGCAAAATCAAAAGCGAAATATGGGTTGTCGTAATGTAAAACGTCTGTCCAAAGAGTTTATATTCTGCATAGGCTTTTGCCCCAAGACTAACATCACTCTCAGCACGGATAAGATTCGTTCCGCGAGACATGCTTCCCGCAATAAAAGCGATTCCTTCGTTCACGTTTTCACCTTCCTTTGTTATATAGTTTAATTGTAATATAGCGGCGAATAATAGGTTGCAAATACCCAGCAAACTTCAGTGCCATCATTCCAAGCAAAACGCCAATGATGTTAAAGATAAAAGACAGATATATTGCAGCAACTGCTGCTATTACCATAATTCCCATGCGTATTATAGCCATTTTTCTAGCGTACTTTTCAGCCCCGACAGGATCAAAATCGAGTGTCTTCTCTAAAAAGTGAAACATATGATAAGCCAGTCCGCCTGCAATGATTGCCCCATAGATAACACCTGCGATAAACGTTAGTTTATTATCCACAAAGATTGCTCCTGCTATACATACAATCAGTGAACAAAGCGCAATTCCTAGCAACAGATCATAAAAGGTTTCCCTTGCTTCTTTCATTATTATTTCCCTTTCTTGTTCCTATCTTTTTTAAGATTCTCAAAATACTTTTGCTCCTCGATTTCTTCTTTCAAGTCTTTTGAGTAAAATTTCTTCGTAAGCATATAAACGCTTCGAAAAGCTGATAAGAGACCAAAAAAAAGCCAAATGAAAAACCAAAACGATGTAGACAGCCACTGATCCATTTTTACCCCAATAAATACACATAAAAAAATAGGAGTTATCATGGAGAGTCCAATCTGTGTTATCATTATTAAGCTTTTCCAAATGCCACGGTTATTTTTCAATCTGTCCACCTCTAAAATACCAATTATTCTGATACTAATATTTATATTATATACACTCTTTACCTTTATGTCTACAATTTAATACACAAATTGGCAGAATTTAATAGTTTTTTAATATTTTTCAGCTTACCTAAATATTTTTTCACAAACCAGGATATTTTTATTTTTGGACACTTTCTACGATCTATACATAATATTGTAATATCTTTCTTTCCATTTTTTTTAACTCATGTTATAATTTATAAAAACACATTAACCAATAGGTTAGAGGAGACAAATATGAAGACATCACCAGAACTATATCGCAAAAGATATGTTCCTAACGAATTGATTCATTTAAAGGATGATCGCATAATCAAGCAAGTAGATGGACTCATTGTCACAAAGTGGAATGCATTAAAGCCACGTGCAGATATCAGCAGAGGAATTTCCGCATACTTTATAAACGATGGTTACAAAATCAGTAAAATCTATGATCATCAAAATAATTTAGTATACTGGTACTGTGATATCATAAAAACAGAATATAACGAGGCGCAAAATTCCTATATTTTCCATGATTTACTAATTGATATCATCATTAAACCAGATAAAAGCCTTCAAGTACTTGATTTGGATGAACTAGGTGATTTATTAAGCACAGGAAAAATAACACCTCTTCTGTGTTCTAAAGCACTTAAAATTGCAGATATATTATTAAGACAAATCTACGAAAATAAATTCGAAGCGTTGCAAAATATAATAGAGGAGTTGGAATAAATCATTCCAGCTCCTCATTTAATTTCACATTTGTTTTTTTTACTAAGCGATATAGCTCACCATAACATTTTTCATAATCAACCAGATCTCCACCATATGGATCTTGCACATCACCTTCTTCATCAGCAAACTCTTTAATCGTATAGATACTCTCATTGATTCCATAAGCTTCTATTATTTTAATTTTTTGACTGAATGTCATCGTTAATACAAGCGTATCTTCCGTAATATCTTTCTTCTTTAATGGTCTTGCACGATGATTTTCTAATTTCAATCCATGGCTTGCAATAACCGTTACTGCCCGTGGATTGGGTGGCTCTGGGAAAAGAACCACTAAACCTCTCGAGCTCGTCTCGATTCCATCCTCAAACTGCAAACTTTCAAATATCGTTGCTGCCATAGGGCTTCTACAGGTATTTCCAGTACACACAAACAATACTCTATGGTATTTTTTTTTACCACTCACGATATTCCCCCCATCTTATACACAAGTAACCACTTGGTACCCCGCTGCTTTTAGTAGTCGATTCATAATTGCCTGCCCTAAATCATCCGAAAAGAAACTTTCAGAATAGATAAAATCCACTCCTAAATCATCAAAATCACGTAAAATACTATAAAGACTTTGTGCAATGGTAATCTCATTCCCTCTTGCACCAATTACTTTTATAACTCCCGCATCGTATGCATCCTGTGTCTCACTAGAGGTAATCACCCCAACCTTTTTTCCTTCTAGCAATTTACACTTCACCCGTTTGTTGATTTCCTTTATCACTGCGTTTGTATTACCCTCAAGAATAATTAACGCTCCTTTTGGTGCATAATGTTTATATTTCATACCGGGTGCTTTCGGAATTAAATTGGGGTCTGCTGTCATTGTTAAGATTGCTTTATCAACTTCTACCTCTCCCACAACATCTTCTAACATTTTCTTTGTAATAAATCCCGGTCGCAAAATTGTAGGAATGTCACTTGTTAAGTCAACAATAGTAGATTCAATTCCTATTCCAACCGTTCCACCATCAATAATCATGTCAATTTTACCATCTAAATCATCCCGAACATGAGACGCTTTTGTTGGACTTGGTCTACCAGAAGTATTTGCACTTGGGGCAGCAATACATACACCAGATATGCGAATGAGAGCTCGAGCAATTGGATGAGAAGGCATTCGAACTGCAACGGTATCAAGTCCTCCTGTTGTCCCATACGGAACTGCTTCTTTTTTATTAAAAATCATGGTAAGTGGTCCTGGCCAAAATTTTTCTGCCAGCTTTTTCCCTGTTTCTGGAATTGTTTTTGCCAGTTTATCTAACATTTCTAAATCAGAAATATGAATAATGAGTGGATTATCCGAAGGTCTTCCCTTCGCTTCATATATTTTTTTTGCAGCATCCTCTTTCATGCCGTCTCCACCAAGACCATATACTGTTTCTGTCGGAAATGCAACCAAACCGCCTTTTTGTAAGATTTCTGCTGCAAGACATAATTCATTTTGTGAGAAATCATATTCATCTATTTTTATTATTTTTGTATTCATGGGAGCTATTATATCACTTATTCTTATAAAATTCCACAAACTTTTCTTTTGGGACTGCCTTACTATATAAATACCCCTGTAAACAACTACATCCAAGCGAAACTAATTCATCTCTTTTTTCTTCACTGTCTACATATTCTGCAACCACTTGAAATCCAAGCGTATTGCCAAGTACAATAATTGAACTGATAATTTCTTTGCTTCGCTCATTGTTAAGCATTTGATTTACAAGACTTCCGTCTAATTTTACATGAGAGAAGTGGCTATCTTGCAGATATTTCAAAGACGTATATCCCATACTAAAGTCATCCATTGCAACACCAATATGATTCTTATATAATTTTTCAATATTTTCCTTGCTATGCATATAGGTATCCATCGACTTTTCCTCTGTTACTTCCAGACAAATCCTCTCATAGACATCATATTCATTCACAAATGCAATCACCTGATTAACAAAATCAATATCTCCTAACTGTTCTGCCGTAATATTAACCGATATTAGAACGCCACCACCAATTCGTTCTTGCATTTCCTTTGTATCTTTACATACCGTTTCTAATATTACCAAAGACAGTGCCTTTAATTGGTCGTCCTCTTTCGCAAGCTCTATGATAAGCGGAGGGAATATTTTCTTTCCATTGTATTCGAACCGCAGCAAGGCTTCCGCTCCAAACACTTCGTCATCCCTTGTTATCTGTGGTTGATAATACATGTCAATCGTATGCGAGGCTATCGCATCACGCAGTTTTTCAATTAGTTTTGATGCAACCATTCCCGATATATTTTGCTGTGAAACAAAACAAAGATCTTCCCTCTTATTTTCTACCTGTTTTATTTGATTTTCCATTTGTTCAATATATATAGACTCTCGCTCTTTATTCAACCGTTCCATCAATTTTACAAATGGTGCATATATCACAATTCCTATTAAAACTGAAACAAGTTGAAGGAGGGAACCTCTTATACTCCCTGTTGCTAGATATCCACTTAATAAAATAGGGGTTGTCCATGGAATAGTAGTATGAATCACTGGCAAGAATCCCAAAGCTGTAGCTGCATACGCAAGGACAAATGACAAAAAAGGGGTCAATAAAAAAGGAATAAACATCACCGGATTAAATACGATTGGAATACCAAATATCAAAATCTCATTTATATTGAACGGCACAATACACATTGATATCCGAGCAATATTACGATTTTTTTTGTTTTTCGATACCAAAAGAATTGCAATAAGAAGACAAATCGTAGTACCACAACCTCCCATAAGCACAAAGGTGTCAAAAAATGTTTTGGATAAAATATGTGTGCTATCCATATAAATAGGGGGAAAGCTCGTTTGCACTACTTTCTCTAGGGCATTGCCACCATGAATACCAAAAAACCAAAGAATATGCTCCATAAATATAAGTAAAAAACCTGCACCCAGATGATTCCCTAGCTTTGCAAATAAGTGTTCAAACATAATAGCAAACAAATCATTTAGGCTTATCACACCAAGCAGCTTATATAAAAGATGATTAACAAAAAAGAATACGAGCATGGTAATCATAAAAGGAATAACCAATGTAGAAATATGTCGGTATTCCACTTCATCTTTTCTTGGTTTTCGCCGAAATTTTATTTGATAGATTTTTTGATATAGGAAAAAGAAAATGCGAATGGATAAGATTGGAATAACAATTGCAGTAAATAAACCCGTTGTTGAAAAATCTTGTATCTGGAATCCTTCTTGTCCAATTCCAAGCGATGCAGCAAGACAACCAATCGATACTGCAATTACCGAAATTCGCAAATACTGGTTTTTATTATAGAAATAACTCGAATAATTATAACTAATCGCAATTGTTAAAAAAATAGATAGCAATCCATAGGTTGCATTATAGATTCCATCCAGTAAGCGAACAATGAAGCCATCTAAAACAGTACTTAAATAGCTTTGAACTACTGGAATTGGAAAGCTTTTTATAACCATAGCTACTGCTCCTATTAATACAATAGGAATCATAGACAGAAAACTATCTTTTATTGCACAAAGAATTTTATTGTTTTCTAGCTGGTATGTAATCCCAAATATCTTTTCATACATATGTATTATCCCCTCTTGTACATGGACACGATTACGCTACTACACTACTTCTTTGCATTATAGCATAATCGTGTTGATAAGTACAATATTAGGATGTTGTGATTGAAGAATTACCAAATTTATTATAAATCCAAGTACCTGTAATTTCTGTAATATAACCAATTACGATACCAAGAAGTAATGAAATTATGACCGTTATCCAAGCACCATTACATGCAAACGTAATAAAGCACCCCACATATGCATCTGGAATAAATTGAAACCACGCAATCTCTGCTTGCTTAATAATAAAATACGATATAATTGCACAATAAACGGCTCCTGAATAGGGAAATGCAAAATAAGTACCCGCAAGAATTGCTGCCATTCCCCAAAAGACACCGCTAACATTTGTAAAAGCTGCCGTTTTGATTCCTGCCATATTCTTTTTTCCACTCGCAAAATAAGTCGTACAACCAGCAAACCCAGCAAAACTAATAAGACCCAATTTGTCACAAGCAATCATCCAAATTCCTGCATAAATAGCCATTGCAATTCCTAGACATCCTAAATAATCACCGAAATATTTTTTCATTGATTCTCTCCCATTCCTATGATTCTATTCTTTCATTTCCAATGGAAACAAGCGACTAGTATACCATAGGATATTTCGATAAGTCAACGGTCAAATAAGCTTTATGTTAGAGTATCAAGATATTTTTTCAGTCCTTGTGAAATTGCCTCTGCCATTTTTTTTTGGTATTCTTCTGTCATTAAAAGGTTTGCTTCCTGTTCATTTGATAAAAAACCACATTCCACAATAACCAACGGGCATTCTGTTTTTTTTAGCATATAATAACTTTCGTTTGCTTTTGCTTCTCGGTGATTATCATCCGCAATGATCTCTTTTATTTTTGCCTGCAGAACAAGCGCCATATTTTTTCCTTCTTCTGATTGCGGATGATAAAACACCTGCGCTCCATGCGAAGATCCATCTGTAAAACTATTTTGATGAATACTGATTGCTGCTTTCGCACCACTTTCATTGATTCGTGCGACTCGACTCCGCATATCCGACCGCTTTGTTGTCGTGCTTTCACCTTCACTATGTACAGCCTCATCCGATTCTCTCGTCATAACAATTTCAAATCCATCTGCTTTTAAAATTTCTTTTAGCTTTTGTGCTATGCTTAAATTAATATCTTTTTCAATCGCCTGATTCACTCCTACTTTTCCTGGATCAAACCCCCCATGCCCTGCATCAATTGCAACGATTATTTTTTGTTCCTCATGACTAACATCTTTTGTTGCTTTGATCCATTTTGTCGTTCCCATCACGCAAACAATTAAGCAAATGCAACTTATAATCAAAATTTTATTTTTTTTGTTTTTTAACTGCACCATCATAACGCATCCTTATAATCTTATCTTTAATTTATATTCTTAAAGAGCATACATTATGTTTCTATCTTTCAAAAGAAAGCAGTTCTGCTTCTTTTAAAAATCGAAGTGCCGTATCACGATATTTTTGAGGTTCTTGCATACTTGCAGTTGCATGCCCTGCTCCTTCAACAATTAGGAGTTCTTTTTTACTCTTGCAGGCTTCATAATTTTCCCGTCCCATAAAGGTTGGAACAAAATCATCCTCTTCTCCATGAATAAACAAAACAGGAATCTCATTTTCTTTTAGAATTTCTATTGTAGAACACTCTTTAAATTCATATCCCACGATATGTTTACATAAAAAGTTTTCAATATAGACAACCGGAAATACCGGAAGACGAAAATTCCGTTTTAACACATGTCGAAAAATATCAAACGGTGAAGTAAAGCCACAGTCTGCAATAACAGCTTTAATATTATTTGGCAAGTCAAGTCCAAGCGTCATAAGTACAGTGGAGCACCCCATCGAAACCCCAGCAAGATATAAGTTTTGATTTACTCCAAAACGGTCGTTTAAATACATAATCCACTGCTTGCAGTCATGTCGCTCTAATACACCAAACCCAATATATTTTCCCTCGCTTTCTCCATGGCAACGTTGATGTGGAATCAATAAATTATATCCATTCTCATGAAAAAACTGTGCAAGGTAACAAAAATCGCCATAACTATCCGAGCGATATCCATGCATCATTAAGATTGTATTATTTGAGACGTTTGGCGCCGGTATATAAAACCCAACCAGTTTTAGTCCATCTCTCGACGTTATCGTAATTCGATCATCTCGATGATTATGAATCCACTCTTTTCCCTTAAGCATTTCTTCTTTAAATGGCTGATATATCCCCCTACACTCTGTCTCATAATCGCCCTGATACTTTGGTTTCTGGCGGATAAAAGAAAACCAGAAAAAATAAATACTTCCTAGTATGAGAACAACCAAGCATACTACGATTACTATAATCAAAATTTTAAACTCCATCGTTATCCTTCCATCTTTTTTACTCAATAATTGTCCGTATCGCACAAACCGTCTTATTAATCTCTTCCAATGAATTCAGGTAACCAAATGAAAAACGGATGGTTCCTTCCGGGAAAGTTCCAAGCGTCTTATGTGCATTTGGTGCACAATGCATTCCAACCCTTGTCTGCACATGAAACTCACTATCTAATCGAAAAGCAAGCGTTGCTTCATCCACTTTTGTTGTTTGCAGGCTTACCACTGCACTTCGATCATGACTGCTAGTTTTGCCGACTACTTGAATTCCTTGTATTTTTTCAACTTCACGAAGAAAATACTCCGTAAGCTCCTGCTCTCGTTTTCTTATTTGTTCCATTCCAATTTTCTCTACTGCATCAATTCCCGCAGATAACCCAATGATACCTGGCAAATTGAGCGTTCCTGCCTCAAATTTATCAGGCAAAAAATCTGGTGTCTCCTCTGTATCTGAAATACTCCCAGTTCCTCCAGTAATAAGGGATTCCATTTCATCTGCCATTTCATTTGTCAAAATGAATCCACCAATTCCCTGCGGCCCTAATAATCCTTTATGCCCAGTAAATGCAAGTGCATCAATCTTCATGTCTTTCATAGAAATTGGAAATATTCCTGCGGTCTGAGCGGTATCTACGATAAATTTAATTCCATTTTTATGGGCAATCTCTCCGACTGTTGCAATTGGAAGCAACGTACCACATACATTTGACGCATGCGTCATAATAATCGCTTTTGTATTCTCCTTTATCATGGATTCAATGACTTCTACATTAAGTTCTCCCTTTTTACTACAAGGAATTCGATCAAACGTAATTCCTCTACTTGCTCTAAGCTGTACCAGTGGACGCATAACTGCATTATGCTCCATTGCACTAACTAAAACGTGATCTCCGTCTTTTAAAAATCCCTTGATAATAAAATTAATTGCATAGGTAACGTTGTTTGTAAAAATAACGTTTTTCACCATTTCTGGTATTGGACCAAAGTGAAAAAAACGGCATAGTTTTTCTCGTGTTTCATAGACAACACCTGCCGTTTCATAGGCATCACCATAACTTCCACGATTTATATTTACACCTACACTCGTCATATAGGTTTGCATTGCTTCCACTACTCCATCTCCTTTAGGGAAAGAAGTGGCTGCGTGATCAAAATAAATTCGATTCATCCGATATCCTCCTTCACTTGTTAATCAAAGTATAGCATATTTTTTTGTTACAAACTCATTCCACTTATTTATCTTTTTAAAAAAACACATGCAGTCTGAAAAGTCATTTAAAAAATAGCACAAAAATGGTATAATGATGTATCCCAATAGGAGGTCTTTTTTATGGATTATTATTTAATTACTTTTTCAAATACACATTCTGCTATTGCAGCACAAAAATTTTTAAATGGGAAATTACAATTTTGTGTTATGCCGACATTAAGGGAGATTTCCAACAGCTGTGGAATCTCCCTTAAGATAGTCAATGCTTCCCTAGAAGAAATCAAACAGCAAATGCAGCTCTTTGATACAAGTCCTTCTATGTATGCCATTTACTTTATCCAGTCCAATGGAGTAATTGAAAAGAAACTCTTATAAGGACTCTCTTTTCTTTTTCCGCCTGATAAACCGCCCTATCACAAACGATATAACAATTACCAACAATGCGAAAACTACAATAACAACAAGATACATGATAAGGGTCGTTCTGTTGGGGTTTTTTACTAATTCCACTATATTTTTGCTGTGGCTTACTATTTTTCTTCCTTGCGTCTTGTTATAATACTCCGGAATTTGGTCGAATGTATCCACATAATGCGCAACCGCCGCCCAAGCCTTTAATTCTTGATTGCCATCATAAACAATACAGTTTTCAAAATTATCAATCACTGTTCCATCCGCATTTTTTGGCAAAATTGACAATATTTTGTAGGACATATCGGTAACGGAACTAAGCATCTGCCCCGAATACAAATCCGTTATTACACGATAAAGTGTGTCATTTTTTATTTCTTTTGCATTCCCTTCTTCATCCGTAAGAAAAACACTCGTCGTTTTATTTAATATCATACGATTTGAGTTTAAGGAGTAATTAAGCCCACTACAATATAGTTGTGCGGTTGGCATAATGGGAGCAATCGAAGCATCAATCTCCGCTACTGTTTTTAGCTCTTTTCCAGTCAAATAAATTGAAATCAAGGGATATCCTGGTACACCATCTGCCCCTACCCCGAGTGAACTAATATTAAACACATTCGCTACCGTAACTTCACCAATTGGAAAACGATCTCGAATAATACCACTTGGTATAATTGCTACATCCACTGGTTTATAATTTAATCCCTCTGCTAACGCAACCGAATAACGATATGAATCCGATAAAATGTTCCCTAATGTCTCTTCTCTTAACACCAGTCCAATTTCATTTTCAGGTGTAAACTTCCATGAATTATAGGTAAGAACTTGATCCATTGTATATCCAAATTTACTAAGATACTCTGAATCAATATCCGCTCGAAATTGTAAAATTTTATCTTGCGTCTCCTGTTCTTGTGCAACCTTAGTAGTCAGTGGAATCAACGCATACCCCTCTGCATCCCATCTACCATCCTCACTTTTTCGCAATTTAATCGTTCCAAGTTTACTTCCATATTCTCCACAAGATACAATCCATGTATTTCCAATTAGGCATGGTTTTTCTAACGTTGTATGCGTATGCCCACTAACAATTAAATCAAGTTCTGGCACTTCTTTTGCTAAGATTTCATCCTCTGACTTTTTGGAATCTAAATTCGTTCCTCCATGAGATAGACATACAATCATATCAACATCTTCGCTCTTTTGTATCAGTGCAACCGTCTTCTTAACAGCTTCAACTGGCATTTGAAAGGTCAAGGTACATGTCGGTGCACATTTTAATGCATCCTCTCCAAATACTCCAATTATCGCAATTTTGGTTTTTCCCTTTGTTAGAACAATATATGGTTTAATATTAAGATCTTGAAACTCTGTTCCTTCAAGATTCGCATTACATAGCAAAATATCTGGGAGGGCATCTCCACTATTTTCCGCCGTTGTTAACATACTTACAAGCCCTTTGCTCCGATAATCAAACTCATGATTACCAAGCGTTGTCGCATCAAAACCCAAATATCCTAACATACGCAACTCGCTTGCTTGTTCTTTAAAAAGCGTTTGATACAGTGTCCCCATAGAAAAATCGCCACCATCTACTACTAACAAATCCGGATTATTCGCACGCTTTTCATCCAAAATGGTTTTTATTCTTGCAAATCCACCCATTTTTACCATTTCACCCTGATACTCTGTGGTAAACTCTTCTAAATGTGAATGTAAATCATGTGTAAACACAACCTCTACTTCATCGACTTCCTTCGCTTGCACCAATAAAGGCAACATGAAACAGACAGCCAATAAAAAAAATATGCTTCCCCATTTTACATTTTTTTTCATTCATACCTCTCTTTTTTACATCAATGTGTGATTTTTCGTACCAACTCTAATTTTTTTTCTGTATATGGTGGATAGCGAAGAGGCACATCCAAAAACACCTTACTCTTTAATACTGCTTTTTGATGCGTAAATGTATCAAAGCTATATACGCCATGATAGTTCCCCATTCCACTGCTTCCTAATCCACCGAAAGGAAGATTATGGTTTGCAAGATGCATAATTACATCGTTCACACAGCCCCCACCAAACTCCGAATATCGAAGTACCGCTTCAATTCGTCTTTGATTATTGCTAAATAAATAAAAAGCAAGTGGTCTCGGTTTTGCTTTTAATAAAGTAAGAACTTCCTTTAGACTTGAATACGATATCACTGGTAATATCGGTCCAAAGATCTCTTCTCTCATGATCTCATCTTCGAAGCTTGCATCCGTAAAAATTGTTGGTTCAATTTGTCCGGTCTCTTCTCTTCCTCGACCACCAATTTTAGCTGGTTCTGCTTGAATCAGTGCCATTAGTCGTTCATAATGATGTTGATTAATTATCTTAGGATATGCTTCATTTTGAAGCGCCTCTCCATACATATTCTTAATTTGTACCTGCAACTCTTTTACAAATTCATTTTTTCTGCTTTTATCAATTAGTACATAATCTGGTGCAACACATGTCTGACCTGCATTTAAATACTTTCCCCACGCAAGGCGTTTTGCTGCTAAAGGAATATCTGCGGTTTTTTCAATAATACAAGGACTTTTACCACCCAGTTCAAGAACCAGCGGGGTAACATTTTTACTTGCTGCTGCCATTACCTTTTTTCCAATGGCTTCACTTCCGGTAAAAAATATAAAATCATATATTTGATTGAGTATTTCTTCATAATCTACCTGATAATCAACACAACAAACATGATTCATTTCAAAAGCCTCATCTACAATCTTTCGAATAATTTGTGATACATGTTCACTGCTTTTTGAAACTTTTAAAACAACACAATTACCCGCTGCCACAGCACCCACTAATGGTGCAAGTGCCAGCTGAAATGGATAATTCCATGGGGAGAGAATCAAAACAACCCCATATGGGTCATGATAAATATAGCTTGCTGCTGGAAAATGTGTAATCGGTGTTTTCACACGTTTTTTCCTTTGCCAGGAATTCAAATGACGAAGTGCCGTTTTTATTTCTGTTTTCACAATCTGTATTTCCGCAAGATAACTTTCTGTTTCCGACTTATTTAAATCTTGTTTCAATGCGTTGTAGATAAAAGCTTCATTGCGTTCAATCGATTCGCTTAACCTTTTTAACGCCGCTTTACGAAACTCTACACTTTTTGTCTGGTTTGAATTATAAAACTCTCTTTGTTTACGAACAAGTTCTTCCATTTTAACATCTCCTATGAATAGAAAATTGATAGTCCTAGTAAAAAAGTTGCACTATAATATGTGAATAAATTTAAGAACTTCATTATACCATATTTTACCTTATAAAAGTATAAAAACAGGATAATTTCATCTGAAATTAAAAACAACAATCCTCCCAAAAACACAATTACATAAAATACCGATCCATTTCCATGAACTGCGACCTGCGTACATTCCACAAACAATGCCGTAACAAAGTATGCATAGATTAAAACAGGTAGTTTTAACGTTCCGACTCTCATATATTTAAGCCGTAATAAGCCTATTGCAAGTAAAACACCTAGAAATGGAACAATCAGAGTATAGCCATTCCATGGCCTCACATAGCAAAAGGCAAATAAAAACGTACAATGCCCCAATAAAAAGGAAAAAAGACCCAGTAAAAATAGCCTCTCACTCTCTACTTTTTCTTGTTTTGCTAAAAAATAATCTCCTAAAAAGCAAAGAAATAAAGCTAAAAATAGCCGCCAAAACAGCAGACTGTCTGGCGACTTTATCTTTCCTAAAACAGCAACAAGAAGAAAGCCTAAACTACATAGACATTTACTTACTACATGATACCGTTTTAAATTTTCCCGATAACAGGTTAACATTAAGAAAATAAATGCAATCACATAATACATGACTAACATGATAAGCATACTTCTCCCCCCATACGCTTGTTATTATTCTTCTATGCTAATTTCTATTTTTTTATATCAGATTCCATAAGTTGTTTTTCTAATTCTTTCATCTGCCGAACCGATATGGTACATTCTTTCCCATTTTCCATATGTAAAATCCGTTTTTTCTTTTCAATTTGTGCAATACGATTTCTATTAATCACACATGATTTACTACACTGAAAAAAGCGGTCATCTAGTTGCGCCTTAATCGCTTTGATTGTAGATGTAATGTCAATCGCACTATTCATCGTATAAATGGTTACTTTATGAGCTTGTAGCGAGGGTTCAATCAAAATAATATCGCTTTGCGTTAACATTACAATTCGATCTTCCACCTGCATTGCGATGGCTTTATGTACAGAATTTGATGGCAAGGTATATTGCTTTAATGCATAAAGCATACATTCTTTTAACCGTTCTGGTATTTCTTCTACTTTTTCCTTAACGATATAGTCCATTGCCTCTACTTTATAGCGAAAACTAAGCGGTGCCATCTCATCATGTGTCGTAATAAATACAATAAATCCTCTTGGATCTACTTTTCGAATCTCGACTGCTAAATCAAATCCATTCATATTTGTCTTTAAATCAATATCCAGAAAATAGAGTGATGGCTTTGAAGCATGTTCTATTTTGCGAAGTAGTTCACTAGGGTTTTCAGATGCAAAAGCGAGCTCCATATCGAGCCCTTCAAACGTAATTATATTCTGAATAACTTTACTTAGTCTTTGCAATTGTTCTTTCTGGTCATCACATAAGTAAATTGACAGCATAACAGTATTACTCCTATGTACTTTTTTTTGGTTGCATAATTTCAACCCTTTGCGTAAATATCCCCTCTCGATATCCCGTTGTATGAATTACATTTTTATACTTTCCCATGATTTTTTGTACCTGATAAAGTCCAACCCCCCGATTTTTTCCTTTTGTAGAAACTCCAAGTTGATATATTTTGCTTAAATCAATTATATCATTTGGACAAGAATTTTCAATCACAATCAATACACTATCTTCTCGCTTTGCAAATCCAAGATACAGATGTTTGCACTCCGACTTTTCTGCAGCTTCCATTGCATTATCCAAAAAGATCCCAATAACTCTTGTTAAATCCAAAATGTCCATGTCCATCCGTTCAATTGACTCCATAATATCAAGTTCAATTTGTACCCCTCTTTGCACTGCGTGAAATAATTTTGTATAAACAAGTCCCTTAATTTCTTCTACTTTCATATAAGATAGCGCCCCTAATACTGTATCCTTATGATCTAATTTTTCCCCCGCTGGCAAAATGGAATTTTCAAAATAATTCCTTAATCCCTCCAAATTCTGAGACTCAATATAAGAACTAAGACTTGCAATGATGTTAAAATAATCATGCTTGAATGTCCTAAGTTCCATATATAAATCTTCAATTTTCTCCGTATAATCTTGCAGATTTTCGTATTCCTTTAGTTTCTGCGTAACCTTCTTCTCTTTTTCATAATTCGAAATAATAACAATCGTTATTACAAACGTAACAGCAAAGAAAAGGAAAAATAAAATGCCATTTAACCGTATAACCTCAGAAGTATAACCCATTTCTTCACCTACTATAATATTAAATATAAAAATAAACACACAAATTAACAAATCTAAAAAAAGAGAAATTGTAACAAAATTTGGTATTTGCATTTCGTATAAAAAACCTCTTTTTTTTACTTCCCTACCTATAAAATAGGTGAGCAGATAGAGCGTAATAAAAAACACAATGGAAAATCGCATTGGAAATCTAGTTTCGATCATTTGCATGGTAATTCCAAAAAAGGAAAGTGCTATTGTAAATATATAATTTAAAACAACCGAGCATAGGTAACCAAATAATGCAATCCCTGCATTCGCCATTTTATTTTGCTTAGTAACACATAAAACAAATAATATGACGCCCCCCATTCCTAATGGCGTTATCATTTGTCCTAATGCTCCTACAAAAAAATAAATAAGGATAAACAAATACGAAAAGAGAATCACTTTTTCTCTTTTTTTAAGCGGATGTAACAAAACATTAGTACAGGCAAAAAATGGTGTTGCCACACTGATTAGCACAAAAATTAGCTGATATAGAAAAAAATACATCGTATCCTCCCCATAATTATTACGTTCATGACTAAATTTTCAACGTTCATGACAAAAACGTTCACGATGCAAGAAAATGTGATACTATTATGGTAACACGAAGCAATAGAGGTGTAAAGGAATGTTGAATAGAATTTCAAAAAAAATAGCTGGTTGGTGTTATGCTGGAACACGCCGTGGTGATGTTGAAATTACTGCCTATGGCATAGAACTTCTCCTAGATACCTTAACCAAGCTACTGGCACTTATTATTATCGCTATTTTCATAGGATGTTTGCAAGAAATGCTTATTGTTCTTATCGTCTTTTCTTCTTTAAGATTTTTTGCAGGCGGTTTTCACATGCATACCGGGCTGGGTTGCTTTCTGTCTATGGCATTTATATTTGGATTATCGTTCTTGGTAGATAAGCTTGCCTTTTTCTACAATATTTTGATTCCAAAAAATGTCTTAGCTTTGGTGCTTCTTGTGTTAATTGGTTTGGTTTTTTTATACGCTCCATCTGCAACACAAAATAACCCAATTACCGACAAGCGTATTCTTCGAAGAAAAAGATTAGGTTCCGTTGTTTTATCCATTTTACTTGCTTTTGTTATTTGGTATCTACCAGATAACATGAAATTATGGGCTTTTGTACCATTCATATGTGAGGTAGTAACGATATTGCCTATCGTTAATAATAAAACTACACGAGAGGAGGGTTGAGGATGGAAGCGAATATAATCAAATCAAGATTAGCTAAAGGGGTTGAAAAATTAGCTACATATGCTGCCGTAGAAACGGTTGGTAAAAGTTTTCCCGTTATGATGCACGAAGTAGAATTACCAGAAGATTTAAGAACTAAAATTGAAAATCTTCAAAAAAACGCTTTATAAAATCTTTGAGGGAAGTATTTTATATAATAGTAAGACAATCCCCCATTACATTGTCTTACTATCATGCGACAAATCACGAAACGCAAGTTTAATTGCGTTTCAAATGATCCATCTAGTGTAAATATTTGTTGATTATTGTCAATAAGAAAGAGGACGACCAATCGTTTTGGCCATCCTCTTTCTTATTGGTATATTCTAACATTACAAAAAAAATTTATTTAGCGTATGGCGTATTGGCCAATGGAAGACTTCTTCTTAATTCTCCATCATACTTATAATAAGCTCCCTGAACCGCTGGTGCAGTAGGAATTGATGTAATCTCTCCAATACCAATTGCCCCACATGCTACTTCAATTCCAGGTTTTTCAATAACAATGCTTTCTACATCTGGTACTTTATTAGAGCGAAACAGACCCAATGTTCCATATTTAGCTGTTGGAACGCCTTTTTGCAATGGATACTTTTCTGTAAGTGCATATCCAAGAGACATAACGACGCCTCCTTCAATCTGCCCTTCCACACTGATAGGGTTAACTGCTTTTCCTACATCATGTGCGGCTACAATTTTTTGAACCGTACCATCTTCATTTAACACACATACCTGCGTTGCATAGCCATATGCTACATGCGATACTGGATTTTCCAAATCTGCACCCATTTTATCCGTTTTCGCTAAATATTCACCATAAAACTCTGTCTCATCGTCTAACTCGTCAAGACTCTTTTCCTCTAAGGCTTTTCTAAGTTCCAGCGCAGCTCTTCTTCCTGCTTCACCAGTCACTAAGGTCTGTCTGGATCCAGATGTTGTCCCTGAGTCTGGTGCAATCTTTGTATCTGATGCATGGTAGACTATTCGATCTGCTGTAATACCAGCTATTTCACAGATAATTTGTACCAATACAGTTCCTACTCCCTGTCCAATACAAGAAGCACCGGAATGAATATGCACCTTTCCATCTCTTATAATTAAACGTACGCGTCCGGTGTCTGGAATACCAACGCCTACTCCTGCATTTTTCATTGCACACGCAATTCCAACATACTTATTTTGTTCATATACCTCTTTCACTGCCTCTAAGGTTTCAACCAATCCTGTAGATGCATCTGCAATCTGCGCATTTGGTAACACCTGTCCTGGGCGAATCGCATTTCGATAGCGAATTTCCCATGCGGAAATGCCAACCATTTCTGCTAACAAGTTAATATTTGATTCTGTTGCAAAACAAGTCTGCGTCACACCAAACCCTCGGAAGGCTCCGGCAGGTGGATTATTGGTGTAAACTGCTTTCCCATCAATGTCAATATTTTGATAATTATATGGACCGGCTGCATGTGTACACGCTCTCTGCAACACTGGGCCACCAAGCGATGCATATGCACCTGTATCCGAAACAACGACCGCTTTCATTGCGGTTAGATATCCGTTCTCATCACAAGCCGTTGTAAATGTCATCACCATAGGATGCCTTTTGGGGTGAACAAGCAAGCTTTCTGCTCTTGTTAATTTTACTTTTACAATTCGCTTGGTTAAATATGCAACCAATGCTGCTAAATGCTGCACTGTAACATCTTCTTTTCCACCAAACCCACCACCAACTAATTTATTTTCTACAATCACCTTTTCAACCGGTAATCCAAGTAGGATAGCCGTCTCGTGGCGAGTATCATAGGTCCCCTGATCGGACGAATATACATAAACGCCCTCATCAAACGGCATAGCAACGGAACATTCTGGCTCTAAAAATGCATGTTCTGTCCAAGGTGTTTGATAGGTTTGTGTTACCTTATATTTTGAATTTGCAATTACTTCCTCCGCATTTCCTTTTACCAGTCGCTCATGTGCCAGGAGATTTCCTTCTTTATGAACCAAAGGTGCTCCCTCTTTTAATGCTTCAAACGGATCCGTTACCGGTTCGAGTTCTTCGTATTCTACCTCAACTAGTTGTTTGGCCTTCTCTAGAATTTCTGGTGTCTCTGCCGCAATAATACAAATATTATCACCAAGAAAATGTGTCGTCCCTCCAACTGCAATCATCGTATCCCAATCTTGTTTTAAATGTCCTACTTTATTTTTTCCTGGAATATCATCGGCAGTAAATACGCCAATAACACCGTCTAATTCCTTTGCTTTGTGGATATGAATTGCCCTTACAATGGCTCTTGGATACTTTGAGCGGACACTGCTTGCATAAATCATACCTTCCATTTCAATGTCATCCACATATTCGCCCGTGCCAAGTACCTTCCCACTAACATCAATACGATGCATATGCGACCCAACTTTTACATTGTTACTTTCTTTTTCCACTACAATGTTTTCACGAATCATTTTTGCCGCTAATAAAATACCATCTATAATTTTTTTATATCCAGTACATCTACAAATATTATTACGAATCGCAAATGCTACTTCTGGTCTAGATGGATTTTTATTTGTATCAATTAAGCTTTTTCCGCATATTACCATACCCGGAATGCAAAAACCACATTGAACCGCCCCTACTTCAGCAAATGCATATACAAATACTTCTTTTTCACGTTCCGACAATCCTTCTACCGTGAGTATTTCTTTTCCTTCAAATTTGGATGCCATTTGAACACAAGCTTTGGTAGGCTTTCCATCCACTAAAACAGTACAAGTGCCACAAGCACCTTCACTACACCCGTCCTTGACCGATTTCAGTTTTAGGTCATCTCTTAACAAGCGCATTAATTTTTTGTCTTGTTGCACTTCAAATAAAGCACCATTTACTTTAAGTGTAAACATAGTAACATCTCCTTTTTGCATCATCCACTTAATAACGCGGTATAATCGACTCTTATAAAAATAGATTACCATAGAAAACAAAAAACTTCAACAAGAATTGCCAAAATTTTTTATGTATAAAAAATATTTTTGTTATTTTTTCTAGTATCTATGTCAATCAATTCTTCTGGATTATAAACCTGCAAAAGAAACACGTCTTCCATATTCTTTTTTACTATACTTTTTCCACCAATATCTCCCACAAGCTCATTCAGCTTTTCAAAATATTTTTTTGCAAACACACACGGATTTCCCAATTGATTCCCATCGGTCACACATACAATCGATTTTTCTTCTGTTTTCCATGCCTCTATCACCGCTTCCATAGTCTGCGTCTTTATATGGGGTTGGTCACAGACGCTAAACATAACTGCGTCTAAAGAAGGCTCTAACATTAGAGCCTCCTTTAAACCTAATTGGATGGATCTTGATATTCCCATCTCCGGATGTACATTTATTATCACCCTAAATCCATCTTTTTTTGCTTTTTTTGCTATTTCATCATACTGTGTCACCATAATCTTAGGTTCGATTGAAAGCGTCCTGACCGCATCTAAAATATGAAGATACATCTGCTTTCCTTCAATCGTATCAAGCAATTTGATTCCCTCATATCGGATACTATTCCCCGCAGCCAGCAAAATTAACCCTATTTTCTTTTCCATTCGCTTTTCCTATTATAAATTTCTTTTTATTAAAAAGAAATGACTTTGCCCGCTTCCTGCATTTTGCTAGCAATATCAAACATATTGCTAACGGTTCCTATTTTAAGTTCATCGGCGATTCCAAAATAGTTAAGGCAAGTACCGCAAACCATAATTTCAATTCCTTTTTCCTTTAATGCATTCAAATGCTCAACCGCTTGTGGGTCTTCGACTGCTAGTTTTACTCCACCATTCATCATTAATATATGTGTCGGCAATTCACTTGATTCCGTTAATGTATATAAGAACATTCTCATTAAGTTTTGCCCCAATTCTTCACTTCCCTCACCAATGAAATTCTTTCCCAAAAACACAACATAATCCGAAGCGTTTTTTTTATTTTCTACCTGAATCTGCTCTAAGATAACATTACATTCTTCACATGATTTTGAAAATGCCACCTGAAACAGATCTCCTTCTTCTTTTACATCAACCATAAATCCGAGGCTTTGTGCTAATTTTTTTAAATTTTCAACCGCTATTTTATTATCAACGGTAGTAATAATAGACTCTTCCCCCTTATCCATTTCTTTTTTTGTCATAACAACTGGCATAGGACAAGCCTTACCTACAGCATCAATTATTTTACTCATTTTTTTCCTTTCCGCCCTTTGGGCATTCACATTTTTGATTTATGTTCGTAACAACAAACAGCCTCTAATACTGCGCCGCCAATTGCTCTTGCCTTATCGGATACGGTGTAACAATGTTCACGTTCACACCTTGCATCAATATCGCCAGTCTTCATCCCCTTTACTACATGAACCCCTGGTTGCAGCATCCCTCGAACAATTCCTTCCATTTGTGCATAGACGGGTTCTGATCCAGAAAATGCAACAACCTGATCTTTTTTTACAAGTTCACCAATCTTTGCAATTGGCTCAAAATTCCCCTCTGCTGTTGCCCGAATAATTCGTTCTGTCGTATACCCACCAATGTTTCCTGGCACACCCGTATTGGGAATTGCAGATCCTTCCCAAAGAACCGTTCCTAAATAATGTCCTCGCTTTGTCTCAATCACAGCATGACAATCTTTTTTTGCTTCAAATCCAGGTCCCACGCCTATGACAAATGGTGCTTCTGTAATTTTTGTCCCTATATTAACTTTTGCAATAATTGCATCTACTATAACCTCTGGATGATATACTTCAGAAATTCCTGCTGTTTCATCCACAACAACAGGAACAATTCCTCTTTTTTGCAGTGCTTCAATCTGCATTTCATCTTCAATCAAAACCGCTCTTCGATCTTCCACCAGTGCTTCTTTTTCATAAACCGCCCTGGAAAAAGCTACATATCTTCGAACAGTAGTCGGAACACTTGTTTCTGTCATTAGGACGTCATATCCTGCCCGAACCAGTCGTATTCCAATTCCTGTTGCTAGATCTCCAGCTCCTTTTATTAGTATTTTCATGGTATCCTCCTTATTGGTACGAAGTAATATATACATCCTCATTTCTTTGTTCCATCAATTTATTTCGTATATTTAAGGCATATTTCATAGTTTCCTCTGTATCTACCTTATTCAAAATAACTTTAAACTGCATACTCGAATTTACTTGTTTTCTTGAGCCTTGACTACTCATTATTATTTTTACAAAATCATCCTCTTCCAAAATATCATCTCCTGTTTTTGAAAGAAATCTTGCAACCATTTCTCCACGAAAACAAACCTCTCCTATTTGTTTATGAAGTGCATCCATGCCAAGAAGCGCAAGAACACAGGTTGTCCCTGGAAACAAGACCGGTTCCCTATCATTTGGTATTTTAAATGGAAGTCGCTTCGAACCATCTGCTTCTACTAAAATAGGAATCTTACATTTAAGCAATTCTTGCTTAAACTCCTCACTCACACTTGTTATTTTCCCATGATCACAAGGCGCACCAACCCATACAATTCCATGCTCTTTTAATTTATATTGAATATAGGATACATCTTCACTCGTTGTAAAAAACCATCGGTCTTCGGGATAAAACATATGTGTTGTAGTTGTAACAATAGCAAGTCTTTTCCTTTCCCGATAATCATCTGCAAGCGCTTCTAATGTTGTTGTCTTTCCTCCAGCTCCAACAATAGATATCCGTGGCACTTCTTTACTTGCCAAATCAAGGGCATCTAATGGTCGCTCTGTTACAAACGCATATTCAAACGGCTTAATAACTTTCATGACTCTACTCATACCTCTACTTTTTCTCTTGATAAAAGTTTGTACAAAATTCAACAAATCCTCGTTCCACTCGGCTTAACTTTTTGCGCTTGTCAAATACGATATAAAGGTTTCTAGCAATCATATCTTCAGGCTCATATATAATTACTTTTCCCTCTCTTTCATAATCCAACGCAGACTTTTTGGAAATAATAGAAATTCCCATTCCGTTACTCACCGAACGCTTAATAATCTCTTGATCATTCATATGTCCTACCACATTAAGCTTTCTTATATCAATGTTCCTAGTTTCCAAAAACTTATCGGAACCCTTTTTTGTTCCAGAACCATTTTCTCTCAAAATAATTGGTTCCTTCATAAGTTCTTCGAATGAACAATTTTGTGCTTTCATTTTCTGATATTTTTCTGTGTTTGGCGTAATGACAACCAAACTGTCTTGATAAAACGGTATATAATAAAGTCTTGCATCTTCTTTTTTCATTCCAACAAATCCAATGTCAATTTTATGTTTTAAAATCTCCTCAATCACATATCCACTATCACCCTGGTTAATAGAAAACATCGTATTACTATATGTCCTTTGAAATTCAGGTATTACCTCTGGTAAAATATGCTGAGAAGGAATGGTCGACCCCGCAAGAAGTATACGCTCCCCAACCGGTCTCTCTTGATAAAACTCCTGCAAAATATCTTCTTTAATTTCAAGCATATTCTTTGCATATTCATAGAGTCGCTCTCCAGCTTTTGTGGTTTTAACCGTTTTTGTTGTCCGCTCTAACAATTTCGTATTTAGTTCTTTTTCTAGCGTAACAATATGTACACTAATCGTAGGTTGTGTTAAATAAAGTGCATGTGCCGCTTTTGAAAAACTTTCTAATTCAACCACTTTAACAAATCCTTCGAGCTGTTTTAATTCCATTCATATCACTTCCTTTTGATTTTTCATTACCTCGATTATATCACAACTTATAAAAATTTTCTATAAATATTCCCTCTCTACCTTGTATTCAATATTTCCCTCTTTTTGTTTTTGTGTTATGATGTTTTATATGAAACGAAAGGATGTAATATATATGGAAAAAAGCAATGTCGCATTAACTAGTCTTGTTAAAACCTCTGGGTGCGCCGCAAAACTGGGACCAGGTCTCTTACACAGTGTATTGGACAAACTTCCAAAATTTGAAAATCCAAATTTATTAGTTGGATTTGATACAAGTGATGATGCTTGTGTTTATAAAATTAATGATTCAACGGTAGCAATTCAAACGGTTGATTTCTTTCCACCAATGGTGGATGACCCCTTTATCTTTGGACAAATTGCTGCTGCAAATGCTTTAAGTGATATTTATGCCATGGGTGGATCTCCTGCAACTGCAATGAACCTTATGTGTTTTCCTTCTTGTCTTGATATTGAAATTATGCAATATATCTTAGAAGGCGGATATTCTAAAGTAAAGGAAGCTGGTGCTGTAATTGCCGGCGGACATACCATTGCGGATCCAACACCTAAGTATGGTTTATGTGTTACTGGATTTGCACATCCAAATGATATTCTAACCAATAGTAATGCAAAAGTAGGAGATGTCCTTGTTCTTACAAAACCAATTGGAATGGGCATTATGAATACCGCTGCAAAGGCACAAATGATTAGTGCTACACAGATTAAACAAATTACTAGTATTATGGCAACACTTAATAAATATGCAAAAGAAGCATTCGAAGGTCTTACCATACATTCTTGTACGGATGTTACTGGTTTTAGTCTAATCGGTCATAGTTTTGAAATGGCAGATGGCAGTAAAACTTCCATTGAACTCTACACCAGTGAAGTTCCAAAAATAGAAGCAGCTTTAGAATTTGCTTCTATGGGCATTATTCCTGAAGGAATGTATAATAACTTAGACTATTTACAGAACAAATTTATTTGTAAAAAAGAAGTGCCACAAAACATGAAGGATTTACTTTTAGATCCACAAACATCTGGTGGCCTTTTAGTATCACTTCCAGAAAAAGATGCAAAGGAGTTCTTAAAACGAATGGAACAATATACACCGTGGACTCGCATTATCGGACAAGTAGTAGAGACAAAGGAAGCGCCGATTCTCCTGTACTAAATTCTGATTTAACCGGTTAATGGACGCGAATGGATTTGAAGGACGAACACAAAAACAGAGGTAGTTATTAATATTCTCGAATAGAAAAATACCGAGCTGTTTTTGCTGACGTTTGAAAATTTTGCACTGTCTGTTTTAAAGACTAACCACAGAATGTGCTGCTTGCTTTGTCCTTGAAAGAAGTGACCAATTCACTCGATAAAATTTACAATTATGATCAAATGAAATAGCGGGGCAGTGTCAAAGCAGAGGACTTCATAGTAATGTTTAAACATCAACAAAAAAGATGCACAATAACTTACGGTTGAATCAAAATGGGAACGGATGCTAGAAAATTATTTGAGCATATGTAATAAAGACTCAGTCTGAAATTGGCTCCCCTAAGAGTCAATTCCAGATATGTTTGAGGCTTTACGAAATGTTCATGCGCTTGATTTTCTAGCATCTGTTTTTGTGTCCATCTTTCACTTCTTTAATTTACATATTTTATAATAACGTCCCAAGTACTGGCTGATTCCAGTCCCAATTTCCAACAAGCAATTCCCCCTGCTTTCGCTTCATCCACTGCTTTCATTTTCAACTCGATGGATGCCGGATCTTCTAACCACATACGATAAGTTGCGCCATTTGCTTCAAATTCTCCATAGTTTTGACCCGTTGTGTCATCCCAATATGGAGTAACTCCATTATCCGTTAACACATTTGCTCCGTTTGTCATTCCATATGCTTCGCTTGTTATCTTAACCGCTTCTCCATCAACAACTTCCTTCCACAGTCTTGTATAAAAAGGAATTCCAATAATCGTTTTTTCTGGAGGTACTTCTTTTAATGTATTCGTAATTGCATCTGTGAAATATCCGATAGAAGATACCGAACCACTTTCTTCTGAGCTTCCATTATGTTCATCATAAGCCATTGTAATAACATAATCCGCTACTATTCCTTGCTCTTCGCGATCATAATATCCTGTATATCCAGGTGCATAATTATCAATTGACAATACAATCCCATTACTTCTACACTTTACTGATAATTCGCGAATAAACTGGATAAAATGAGGGGCAGTCTTTGATGCAATATTTTCAAAATCGATATTTAAACCATCTAAATTATGTTTAATCGCTGATGCAATTAATTCATTTTCAAGCTTTTCTCTTCTTGATGTATAGGATAACAATTTATACGTATCCACATTTTTTTTATCAAAATCATCACATAATGCCCAAACTTCAACTCCCGCACTATGTGCCCGGTTGACATACGTATCACTTGCAAGTGATACAATTTCTCCTTTATTGTTGGCAAGTGAAAACCACGTTGGTGCAATCGTATTTACTCCCTTGGTAGCATCCAAAAGATTTAATAGCGCATTGTTTGCATCTTGGTTGGTTACTTGATGCCAAACCATATTTATTTTATAATCTTTTGATATAGAAGGATACGTTTCTTCTTGGAAATCTGACTTTAATTCTAATGGATATGATTCCTTTAAGCGTTTATTTTGAATATATCCAATCACACCATCCTTTGTAATAACTTTTTGAAATCTATTAGAAGTTTCCTTCTCACTTTCCTTAATATATATTACCTGTTCACCCTTTTTCACATCATATACAATTGGGCTTTTTATATCTGCCGTTTCACGAAGTACCGTAGTCTTTTTTACTTTTGCGGCACTCTCACCATTTCCCCATTTGTAGGTAAATACAATTCGGTTGGGATCTTTATAAATGGTAGATGTTACATTAGAAAATAACTCCATATAGTCAACTGCAATATATGGTACATTATCCACTACTTTTACAATCGGATAATCAACTTCCGTTTTACTCTTATTAACATAGTAATCCTTATTCCCTACCTCAGCTTTTATCACTTCCGAAGCAGTCGTATATATAACAATATTTTCATTGGCATCCCAATAAAATCTTTTATTAAAAGAAGTTGCTACTGTATCGATATCTACATATGCAATCCCATCCAAATACAAGCCTTTCGACTCTGAGAGCTGATCTTGTAATACAAGTAGTAGCTCATCACCTTTGACTGGATAATAGTCTGTAAGCTCAATCCGTTCTTTACTTGGCATGAATTTCTTTGCTATCACAGCAATAATAATGATGAAAATGACAGGAATAATAAGAAAAAATGCCGCTTTTATTTTATTTTTTGTTTCATCCATTCGTAAATTTCCTCCTGTGTACAAAAACATATACTATAGTATAACACCTCTTTGTGTCTGAAACAAGTCGCTCATAAAAAAAGAAACCGCCAAACAATTTTACTGGATCGGTTTCTTTTTTTGTATAGAGGGCTAATTTATTTTTCTTTATCCTGCTTTAAAAAAATTGTTATTTTATCGTCTATCATCCCCCCTTTTATGTATTATGATCTTCATAATAGAAAGAATTAGGTGCAAGTCCGTGCATTGTTTACTTGTTACCGTTGGATAAGAAGGTCTTGCCAGTTTGTGAGACGTCCCATTTTCTATTATGATAGAATCTACGAATTTAAAATATCTTCAAATAGTTTCTGTACCATTTTTGCCGGTCTAAGATTAAGTGGCGAAAATGGTATTCCCTGATTGCTTAAATTATAATAAGCTTGAAACCCTTCCGATGTAAAATATGCCATTTTTTCTTCCATGGAATCTTTTTTCCATGCTGACTCCACTCCTAACAAAATTTTTTTCTGACACAACGCAAGCAATAAACGTTTGCCCACCAACCGATCTCCAAAGTCTAGAATAAGATACGAATATTTTTTATTTACTATCTTGTCCATGCTATCCATCCTTACTTCTTTATAGTAAGCAATTTGCTGGAGCATAAAAGGAGTTTCTTCTTTATCAAAAAATGCAGTTTCCATCCGATTAAAATCACCATGATTGTTACATTCCAGGATTGCTACCATAGCGCCCCTATCGATTGCCAGATACTCTGCCAGCAAAATACAAACATGTGTAACCCCCACTCCTCGGTTAGCACCAACGATTCCTATTATCTTACAACTATCATTATCCACATCTTTATAAAAAGAATTTTTGTTTCTTTTTTTCCAAAACATCATGTAGTATCTCCTGCAAGAATTCTTTGGTATACCGATTGTTCCCGGGCAAAAGGTAGTCTGGGACAAATGGCACTCTTACTGCTTTCATTTTATTTAAGTGGCTTGTCAAATATAGAAAATCTTCTGATTTTATAAAATTAATTAGACACATTCCCTTAAACGTTTCTTGTGGTGCTACCCACTCCCATGGTTTGCTTCCAAAAACCAAAAAATGTTGATTTCCTGATAAAAACACATCATTTTCGCTTTTCCATATACCACAATCACATATAAAAACTTTAATTTCTTTATACCTCTGCATTAAAATTGTTTCATCACCTCTAACCATAGGTGTTTTCTTTAAATACACTTGATTAATGCAGCTTTTTATTTTCTCTACGACGTGTGCATCATTTTGCTCCACATAAAGAGCTGGTATTCCTATTTGATTTAAATAGGTTGTTATCATCAAACTGATATGTGTTGTTCCAATTCGTGGAATAACACCTGCAATTTTAATAATATGAGGTGTTTGCTCTCTATTGTGAACCTCTTCTTCTGCTTGTTTTAATAGCATTGCTTCCTTCTTGACAACATCTACCGACGAATAGCGATCCGCTGGATCGTATTTTAAACACTTGGATAAAATTTGTATGAGTGCTCTTGAATACTCGGATGCATACTCCAGTTTTTTTAATTCTTTCTGCCTTCCTTTATAAGAAACTCCCATAGCTAGGAAAAACAATATGCTACCGAGTCCATATACATCGGAGCGCTTATCTACGGCACACATCCCATACTGTTCAGGAGCCGCATATCCCGGGGTTCCATAAGAATTCATTCCCTTTGATCTATTTTGAGCCACTTTTGCCGTACCAAAATCTACCAACTTTAGTTGATTTTCTTGGGTAATTATTATATTATCAGGCTTTAAATCAAGATATAAAATGGGATGCTCAAAGGAATGTAAAAAATCAAGAACTTCGCTTAATTGGATTAAAAAATCGAGTAATTTACTCTCACTGATGTTTATTTGACTGAGCTTATATGCTCTTAAAGATTGCCCCTCAATGTATTCTTCAATAATATAGATATTTTTTTCATCTTCTTCGATATCATATATAATAGGAATATTGGGATGCCTAAGAATTTTTAAAATGTTTGTTTCATTTATCCACTGGGTATGTGACTCCTCTTTTGGTATTTGCTTAATTGCACGATATACCTGAAGCTTCTCATGCAGTGCTAAAAAAACAGTTCCACTGCTACCTTGTCCTAGCTTTTGAATAACACAATATTTATTAAACCATATAATAGTATATACAAACGCTCCTTTCCTTATTTTGTTTTTACACCTCACACTAGTATTATACCTCTTTTACAGATTTTGTCAACTGTATTTTAGTTGACTTTGCCCATCTTTTCACTTATACTTTTTTTAAATCACACATACACTAAGGTTAATATTGCATATCGAAAATTCGATATATAAAGAAAAGGATGTGATTCTATGAAAATCGAAAAAATCAGTGATAATCAGATTCGATGTACCTTAAGCAAAAAAGATTTGCTCGATCGAGAACTTCGAATCAGTGAACTTGCCTATGGCACGGAAAAAGCAAAAGAACTCTTTCGCGATATGATGCAGCAAGCCTCTTATCAATTTGGTTTTGAAGCAGATGATATCCCTTTGATGATTGAAGCAATTCCCGTTTCGGCCGAATGTTTAGTCCTCGTGATTACAAAGATGGAAGATCCGGATGAACTAGATACTCGGTTTTCTAAATTTTCACCAGAGCAAGAAATGGATGAATTTCCTGCTGAGGAAGATGATATAGCATATGCAGATGAGATTCTACATTCATTTAAACAAATAGATGAGATACTTGGTGATAGGGATGACATGGATGAAGATAAAAACATATTAGATTCTGATATTGTCCAAGAAAGCACATTAAATGAAATCAAGCCAAAATATGTTATGACTCAAACTAACCTGACTAAATTTTTTTCCTTTCCATCATTGGGTGAAATCAACCGTCTTTCAGAACATATTGTAAAGTCGTATTACGGACAAAACAGTATTTATAAAGACAATGCAACTGGAACGTATTATTTAGTGATTCGAAAATCACAACATACACCAGAAGAATTTAATAAAATCTGCAATATTATATCGGAATACGGCAAGGCAGAACGAACTACGTATGCCAGTTATTCTTACTTTGAAGAACATTTTGAACCTATTATAGCGGATAAAGCAATTCAAGTACTTGGTAACATGTAATAAAATACAACAACTACTTTATTTTTTGAGACAAGAAAAGAGTCGACTCAAACATCAGTTTGAACCGGCTCTTTTTTCTCTATTCCGTTGGAGGCAACTCCTCACTATCTTCCTCCGACGTGTCAGGTATATCCGATGGACTTGGTGATGTAGAAGGTTCTATTTCATCTTCCTCATCTTGTACCGGGTCTTCATCTTGCGTAGTTTGCTCATCGCCATCGTCCTCTTGTGTATCTTGCGAATCAGCATCCTGATTTTGTGTCGTGTCTTCCTCTCCTTCAAGTGGTGCATCCAAATCGAATATATTTTCTTCTTCGGTGTCTTTGGTAGGAATTTCTTCCGCCACGTTTTTCTTGTCTGCCTCATTTACATCCTCCTTTACCGTAGTCGCCTCTTTTTTTGTATATGAAGTAAATCCTATATCTTCACGTCCTTCATGAATTTCTTGCATATACGCTTTCCAAATACTTCCCGGATAGGTGGCTCCTGCAAGAGAATCTAATTTTTGAGGAATATCATAACCCACCCACACACTTGTTGTGTAATATGGAGTATAGCCTACAAACCAACCATCCTTCTTGTCATCTGTTGTTCCAGTTTTTCCCGCACAAGACATATTAGCAAGACCTAGTCCTCTACCGGTACCTCTGGTAAACACTCCTTTTAAAATATCGGTCATCATACGAGCTGCATTTGCATCATATATAACCTTAGTATCTTGAATATTACTCACCACTTCATTTCCTCTCGAATCAAGAATGGAGACAATACATGTTGGTTCTCGAAATACACCTTCATTTTCGAGTGTTGCAAAACCAGATGCCATTTCCACACTACTAACACCATTGGTAAATCCTCCAAGTGCTGCAGCAGGGTAATAATCATTCTTTGAGATTTTTCCAAAATCCATGTTTAATAAATATTGTAACCCTATTTCTGGCGTTAATTCTGTAAATAAATTCCATGCAACAACATTCTTTGATTGCTCTACGGCAGTACGAAGAGCAATTTTTCCTGCATAAGCACCATTTGAATTCTTTGGCCCATCTTTTATTCTCTTATCCACAACAATACTATCCGGTGTATAACCTCGCTCCAATGCGGGTGTATATACAATCAAAGGTTTTATAGAACTGCCTGGCTGACGATAACTTTGATACGCTCGATTCAAGGTATACCCAAGCGTTTCTTGCTTGCGTCCTCCAACAATCGCAACTACTCTTCCATTTTTATTATCGATACAAGTGGCTGCTGCTTGTAACGCATAAATCCCTTCCTCATTTTTACTTGTAAACTGTTCCAAAACGGTATCCACAGATTTTTGTAAAAGTTTTTGTTTTTTTATATCGATAGAAGTATAAATTCGATATCCTGCACTATACAAAGATTGTTGGCACATGGCATAGACATCATCATATCGCTCCTGATATCGATCCTTCTCTTCTTCTGTCGAAAACGTATAACGAAAATTAAATCCCTGGTTTTTCATAAGTGCACGAATTGCACAATTATACACATAAGTTTCGATGTAATTTTTCTTTTTATTTTTTGTTACCCTTAATGTGATTTCTTCTTGCTTCGCTTCTTGATAAACCGCATCACCAATTACACCATCTTCTAACATTTGTTTTAAAATCCTATTTTTTCGCTTTACCGTATTATCACTGTTTTCTAATGGATTGTAAACTGTTGGATTATTTGGTACGGCACACAGATAAGCAATCTGAGCTAAGGAAAGATCATTCACATCTGTACTAAAATATCCTTTACTCGCTGCTTCTATTCCATAGTATCCATTTCCAAAATAAATATTATTTAAATAAAATTCCATAATCTGATCTTTGCTATACTTTTTTTCCATATCCAGTGCAATGAAAATTTCCTTTACCTTTCGCTTCCAGCTCACCTCTTGTGTCAAAAAAATATTACGACTTAACTGCTGAGTAATTGTGCTCGCTCCCTGCGTAATTTCTCCATGATTATCAATGTAAGCTTTTGCTGCCCGAATAATTCCCTTGATATCGATTCCGTTATGCTTTAAAAAATTTTTATCCTCAATAGAAATCATCGCTTGCTTTGCCATATCTGGAATTTGTTCATATTCTAAATAATAGGTATCCTTTGTTCCCTTCAACGTTGTAATAAGCTTACCCTTTGTGTCATACACTTCACTTGTCTCTGACTGACGAAATGTTTCCGTTGTTGATTGTAATACCAATGTTTTTGCTTCATCATGCAACTCAATTACTGTTTTGCCAAACTTCATATAGAGAAGAACGCTTAAAATCAATACACTGAGTAACAATAAAAAAATTACTAATTTAAAAACAAATCGAAGCCTCTTTCTTGCTGGCGACAATTTTTTCTTTTTTTTCTTTGCCATATGTTCACTGCCTCTTTTGTATCAAATTGCTAAGTTTAGCAAATTGTTCCAATGTCAATGCTTCTCCGCGAATCATTGGAGATACTCCTAACTCTTCAATTGCTTGTACAATAATTTCTTTTGAACATGAAATTTCAGGTGAGTTATTTAGCCCATTTACTAAAGTCTTTCGTCTTTGATTAAACGAAGCACGAATCAGACGAAATAGTAGTTTTTCGTCTTGCACTTCAACTGGTGGTTTATCGTAACACTTTAATGTAATGACCGCAGATCCTACATTTGGTCTTGGCATAAAACAGGTTGGCGGCACAGTTGCTGCAATTTCTGGTTTTGCATAATATTGTACCGCAAGAGAAAGAGCACCATAATCTTTTGTGCCTGGTCCTACCTGCATACGATCCGCCACTTCTTTTTGAACCATAACGGTAATACTATCAACTGGAACATGACTTTCAAGCAAACCCATAATAATCGGTGTTGTAATATAATACGGCAGATTTGCAACCACTTTAATTGGCTTCCCATTATTTTTTTCTTCTGCTAGTTGATTCAAATCAATTTTTAAAATATCATTATTTAGTACCGTAACATTATTGTACTCCGATAAGGTATCCTCAAGAACAGGAATTAGTTTTTTATCAATTTCAACCGCAACCACTTCTCTTGCTTTTTCACATAAGTACTGTGTCATTGTACCGATTCCTGGTCCAATTTCCAAAACAAAATCATCACTTCCAATCTCTGCCGCCAAAACTATCTTTTCCAACACATGTGTATCAATCAAAAAATTCTGACCAAACTTCTTTTGGAAATTGAAATTGTACTTTTGTAATATTTCAATCGTATTCTGTGGTATTCCTAAGTTTGCCATCTGCCACCTCTTATTTTCTAAATATTTATTCGATACATCGCATTTGCATTTTTTTCTGTTATTTCTACTACCTCATCATAATCCAAACCTTTAATTTTTGCAATCTCACCTACAACATAGACTAAGTTAAGAGAAGAATTGCGCTTTCCACGATTTGGTACAGGCGATAAATAAGGAGCATCCGTTTCAATTAAAATACGCTCAATTGGCGTATATTCTACAACTTCTTTCATTTTCTTTGCATTGTTAAAGGTAACAACGCCACCAATCCCAAGATAAAACCCCATGTCAAGGTATTGCCTTGCCATCTCCATTCCGTATGAAAAACAATGAATGACACCACCAATTTCTTCACATTTATTCTTTTTCATAATTTCTAACGTATCCAACGCAGCATCACGGCTATGAATAATCATAGGCAATTTTGTCTCTCTCGCCAACTCAATCTGTGCTTCAAACCATTTTTTTTGAATCTCCCTTGCTGGTTCATCCCAATAATAATCAAGTCCGATTTCTCCAATTGCAACTATCTTATCTTCCTTTGCGCTGTTACGAATATACACAAGCTTTTCTTCATCTAACAATTTGCATTCTTCTGGATGCACCCCTACTGCCCCATACATATAGGGATATTCTTTTATTAATTGGAGCGTCTTTTCTATCGTCTCAAGGCTAGAGCTTACATTTATTACGGTTCCAATTCCATTCTCTTCCAAGCTTTTTAGCAAGCACTCCCGATCTTCATCGAATTTCTCATCTTCATAATGTGCATGACTTTCAAAAATCATGATTCCACTCCTTTCTTATTTTGAAAGAAAAAACTTTCCTCTACTATCTTTTGCAAAATATACACAAAGGAGAAGTAAAAGAAAGTCCTATCTTAAATTAACAAATTTCTGCTCCTGCAGGCATTGATTTTTCTGGTACTACAAGTGCCAAGTTACCATCCGCATCTTCTGCACACAAAAGCATACCTTCTGATATTACACCAGCTAATTTTGCAGGCTTTAGGTTCGATAATACCATAACTTTTTTACCTACCATCTCTTCTCTACTATAATACTGTTTGATACCAGAAACAATTTGCTTTATTTCACTTCCAACACGCACTTTGGAACATAACAGTTTCTTTGACTTAGGAACTTCTTCACATTCTAGAATTTCACCTACCTGAAACTGCATTTTCATAAAATCATCATATTCAATTTCTGGCTTTGCTTCCATGTCCATTACTGCTTCTTCACTCCTAGGCTCTGCCGTTTCCTCCTCTTTATGCTGTTTTCCCTCTATTTTTTCAACCTGTTTTAGAACTTCTTCCCGATCAAGTCTTGCAAATAATATTTCAGGTGTTTCAATAACTTTAGTCCCTGATATATACTTTCCATAGGTATTCAGATCGCCTAGTTCCCTCTTGTTGTCGTTGATCTGTGCCAAAATCCGAGCAGATGTTTCTGGCATAAACGATTCCAAAAGACTCGCTCCAATACTAATACTTTCAACTAAATTATAAAGCACTGTTTCCAAACGATCTTTTTTCGCCTCATCTTTTGCAAGTGCCCATGGCATCGTTTCGTCAATATATTTATTACATCGTTTAAATAAAGTGAAAATCTCAGATATTGCATCTGCAATACGAAGCTTCTCCATCTTTTCTTCAACTTTCTTCGACGTTTCCAAGGTTAATTTAATTAATTCAGTATCGACATCTTCTACTACATTACCATTAGTTACAATCCCGCCAAAATATTTATTAGACATCGAGATTGTACGATTTACTAGATTTCCTAGGGTATTTGCAAGATCAGAATTCATGCGTTCCACCATAAGTTCCCAGGTAATCACACCATCATTTTCAAAGGGCATTTCATGAAGTACAAAATAACGAACCGCATCCACACCAAAAATACTTACAAGATCATCGGCATAGAGCACATTTCCTTTGGATTTACTCATTTTTCCATCTCCTTGAAGCAGCCATGGATGACCAAATACCTGCTTTGGAAGCGGAATTTCTAATCCCATTAACATAATTGGCCAGTAGATGGTATGAAAACGAAGAATATCTTTACCAATTAAGTGTAAATCAGCAGGCCAGTATTTCTCATAAAGTGCATCATTATTACCATCTGCATCAAATCCAAGCCCTGTAATATAATTACTTAATGCATCAAGCCATACATATACAACGTGTTTCTCATCAAAATCAACTGGAATTCCCCATTTAAAAGATGTTCTGGATACGCATAAATCCTGAAGACCCGGTAGTAAAAAGTTATTCATCATTTCATTCTTCCTTGATTCCGGTTGAATAAATTCAGGATGGGTATTAATATGCTCAATTAAACGGTCTGCATATTTACTAAGTTTTAAAAAATAAGCCTCTTCCTTTGCTGGCTGACACTCCCTTCCACAATCCGGACATTTTCCATCTTCAAGCTGTGACGCTGTAAAAAAGGATTCGCACGGCGTGCAATACATTCCTTCATAATGACCTTTGTAAATATCACCTTTTTCATATAATGTTCGAAAAATTTTCTGAATCTGTTTTTCATGATCTTGATCCGTCGTACGTATAAATCGATCATACGATGTATTCATTAAATCCCAAATTCTTTTAATTTCTCCTGCTACATTATCAACAAATTCTTTTGGTGTAATTCCTGCTTCCGCTGCCTTTAATTCAATTTTCTGTCCATGTTCATCCGTTCCTGTCTGAAAACGGACGTCGTATCCTTGATACCGTTTAAATCTCGCAATACTATCTGCAAGAACCGCCTCATACGTATTTCCTATATGCGGTTTACCTGACGTGTAGGCGATTGCTGTTGTTAAATAATATGGCTTCTTTTCCATAATAATCTCCTTTCATTTTTCACATACTATGTTAAAAATTCTTTCCGATCAAACAAAGACTGCATCTTTTATTATATAGTGTTCGTTGAAGAATTTTTCTATATAATAAAAAAAAGCTCGTCTCTAATTACTTAAAGACGAGCTGATATCTCGTGTTACCACTTTAATTTGCCTGCACTTTACAGTACAGACCTCCATAACTGCATACACAGTCTGCATGATAACGGGTGCTTTCCGTCGCAGCCTAAACATTTATCTATTGCCTCAGCTACTCTGCTCCAAGACCATCTTCCTCTGCATTCTCCATATCCCTTCTCAGCTACCGGGTTTCTCTGTATTGTGTCCTAACAGGCTACTCTTCTTTTCAACGCATTTTTTTATATTTAACGTACTACATCATTCTTTATATGGAATGTATACGCACTAGTTTATTCGTAGATTACCCATTTGTCAAGATGTTTTAACACTTTTCTTATTTGTCATCCTTATGCTTTTTTATAATTTCTGTATATCTTCTTTGCGCAGCTTCCATTTCTGGATCACTATCCACTGGAATCTTGTTCGTTTCCTTATCTAACTCCGCTAACAAATCAGCCAAATCATCATCACTAAATAACTTGTCCATTTTTCATCCTCCCTATTCTTTAGGCTTGGTAAACTCTGCATTTATTATACGAAATATTTCCTGCAAAGTAAAGATTTAGATTCTGGTTTAGCTGGTCAACGGACGCGGGAAATTTTGAGATATCCACGCAAAAACAGGGGTGGGTATTGTTACTCTCTGACAGAAAAATAGGAAGCCGGGAACAATCAAGCGCATGAACACTACGCAGAAACTCTAACGACTGTTCCCGACTTCCTTTTTTTCTGTCAGAGCTGTACGTAATTGAACTGTTTT